>CAZJWJ010000001.1:0-98245 GCA_964549495.1 uncultured Anaerolineales bacterium
TCGGGCTCATCGGAGCTGCTGGAGAAGCTGGACTACGCCGTGCGCTACGATGACGACGTCGTGCGCCATCTCGTCCTGCGTACCGACGAGGACTGATCGGATCCGCGCGACGATCGGAGGGGCAGTCATGACGCCAGGCTTGAACAAGGTCATGCTCATCGGCCGGATCGGCCGGGCCCCCGAGACGCGCTTCACCCCGGCCGGCAAGGCCGTCGGCACCTTCAGCATCGGCGTCGCCCGCAGCTGGCAGGATGCCGAGGGCAGGCCGCAGGGCAGCGTCGACTGGTTCAACGTGGTGGCCTGGGGCGATCTGGCCGAACACTGCGCCGAGATGCTGGCCGAGGGCGACCGCGCCTACGTCGAGGGCCGCATCCAGATCCGCAGCTGGGACGATGGCGACGGCCGGCGACACCAACAGGCCGAGATCGTTGCCGCCCAGGTCCTGGCCCTCGAGAACCCGCCGGTCGAAAGCACGCCGGCCAGCCACGACTGACGATGATCCACCGTTCAACCATTCGCCATCGAGCGATCGCTTAGGAGACACAAAAACCATGTATCGAGGTCGTCGAGGAGGAGGAGGAGGGGGCCGAGGCCGCGGAGCCAGCGTCCCCAAGGACCCCAAAGAGATCAACTACCGGAACATCGACCTGCTCGAGCGCTTCTTGGACAACGGCGGCCGCATCACCTCGCGCCGGCGCTCGCGCATCGACGCCAAGAGCCAGCGCCGCATCACCCGGGCCGTCAAGCACGCCCGCTACATGGCCCTCTTGCCCTACACCCACGATCACGTGCGCCTCTACGGCGGGCGGAACTAGCCCGGAGCTGCTCTCATGGCCAAGCGCGTATCCAAGCGTAAGCAGGAAAAGGTGCTCTCGCCCACCGAGCTGCGCCGCAAGATGCTCGTCGAGCGCAAGCAGCGCGAGGAACAGCGGGCCGTGCTCGGCATCTTGGTGCCGGTGCTCGTGCTCTTGGTGGCCTTCCTGGCCTACGGCGCCTACGCCGAGCTCTGGCGGGAGCCCCGTGCGCCCATCGCCCGCGTGGAAGGCGAGACCATCAACGCCGGCCGCTTCCAGGAGCGCATCGGTTGGGAACGGGTGCAGCTGATCAACAGCCTGGAAAGTCTGCGCTCGCTGGCGCTGAGCACCGACCCCAGCTTCATCAACAACATGGCCGCTCAGCAACGCTCCGGCCTGGCCCAGAGCACCGTCGACCAGATGATCGACGAGGCCCTGATCCGCCAGGAAGCCGAGGCGCGCGGCATCTCGGTCACCGAACGCGAGGTCCGCAACCACATCATCAGCACCACCCTCGCCAGCATCCTCCTGGCCACCCCCGAGCCGGTCGATGAGGAGCCGATGACGCCCATCGACGAGGAGCTCGACGCGGCAGACGATGCAGCCGCCGAGGACGCCGCCGACGATCCGGCCGTTGACGAGGCGGCGGATGACGCCAGCTCCGAAGAGGCCGAGGACGAGCCGGCGGATGATCCCGACGCATCGTCGGAGGATGACGAGGCCGCGGAGGACGCCGTCGCCGAAGCCGGGGACGCCGACGAAGCGGCCGATGAAGGCGAGTCTTCCGAGCAGGCGTCCGAAGGCGACACCATGACCGGCTCCGCGGACGAGAACGGCGAAGAGACCGCAACCGAAGATGATACAGTCGCGGACGAGACCGCCGAAGACGAGGCCGCTGCCGACGAGGATGCCGAGTCCGAAGATGCCGAAGATGCCGAAGACGAGACCTCCTCGCTGCCGGACAAGCCCACCGATCCGGACGAGGTGAGCGACGAGGACTTCGACAACGCGATCGAGAACTACCTCGCGGGCCAGTTCACCACCGCCGGCATCACCCGCGACGACTACTTCGAGATCCAACGCCAGGCCGTCTACCGCGAGAAGCTCAACCGCGCCCTGGGCGAGGAGATCGAGACCACCGCGCCGCAGATCGAGCTCGACTACCTGCTCTTCCGCGACAAGGCCACCGCCGACGCGGCGGCCGCAGCCCTGGATGCCGGCCAGTCTTGGAACGAGGTGGTCGAGGAATACGGCGCGCCTGCCGAGGACGACACCGAGGAAGCTGGCGAGGACGAAGCCTCCGAGGACGAGGCCTCCGAGGACGAGGCCACGGAAGATGAGGCGACCGCCGACGACGAGGCGGCCGCCGACGAAGCCGACGCGAGCACGGCCGACGAGGTCTCGGAGGGCGCTGTCTCGGAGGACGAACTGTCGGAAGACGAGGCGACGGCGGACGAGGCCGATGCCATCGACGAGACGGCCGAGGACGAAGACGCCGACGAGCCTGCCGACGAGCCCGACGCCGATGCGGAAGCGGAAGACGAGACCTCCGAGGACGAGGACTCGATGGAAGCGGACGCAGAGGACGAGACGGCTGCCGATGACGAGGCTGCCGATGACGAGGCTGCCGACGACGAGGCTGCCGATGACGAGGCTGCCGACGATGAGGCTGCCGACGATGAGGCTGCCGACGACGAGACGGTTGACGAGGACGCCGACGAGGAAGAGGCCGAACCGACCGCTTCGCCCTCGCCGATCCCCGCGCCGACCGCCGAGCCCTTTGCCTTCGAGACCGGCGAGCGTCGCTGGTACAGCCGGCAGCAGGCCTTGCAGCGCCTGGGCCTCAACGAGGCCACCGCCGATACGGTGATGGGCCTGGAGACGGATGCCTCCTCGGAAGCCATCCAGGGCAGCCGCGGCTTCTACGTCTTCCGCGCGGTGGATCGGGAGGAGGCCCGGCAACTCGAGGAGGGAGAGTTGGATACCCTCCGCTCGACGGCCGTCGACGATTGGCTCGAGGAACGACGCCTGACGGCCGACATCCAGCGCTTTGCCTACGAGGACAAGGTGCCGGCCGAGCCCGACTGGTTCGTCAACGCCTACAACCAGATCACCGGCAGCAGCCAGGCGATGCCGACCCTGGCCATGCCCGAGGTGGTCGGAACGGCCGTGCCGGCGCCCGTCGAGCAAGAGGCTCCGGCCCCGGCCGGTGGCGAGGACGCCAGCGGAGACGGCTGATCTCCAAAGGGCATGCTGGCCGACGGCCGGCGCCCACATCGACGATCTCTCGAGCGCCCGGGTCGGATCCGACCCGGGCGCTCAGACTGCCGCCAGGCCCCGCTCCAAGTCGGCGATGATGTCCTCGGCCGCCTCGATGCCGCAGGAGAGCCGCACCAGGCCGTCGCCGATGCCCTGGGCTCGGCGCTCCTCGGGATCCAGGCCCCGGTGCGAGGTGAAGGCCGGCGCCGAGACCGTCGTGCCCACGTCGGCCAGACTGGGCGCCATCCGGATCATGCCCAGGCCGCCGACGAAGCGCTCGAAGGCACCGCGCCCCGCGCCCGGACCGTCCTCGGGCAGGTCGAAGGCGATCATGCCGCCGAAGCCGCGCCGCAGGATGCGCCGGGCGATGGCATGGGTCGGGTGGCTGGAGAGGCCCGGATAGTGGACCCGGGCCACCTTGGGATGCGCCTCCAGCCATTCGGCCACCCGGTTTCCGTTCTCGCTGTGGCGGGCCATCCGCAGGTGCAAGGTGCGCAGACCCCGCTGCACCAGCCAGGCCTCCTGCGGTGCCAGGTTGCTGCCCATCGCCCGCATCACGCCGCGGGCGGCCTCGATGTGCTCCGCCGCGCCGGCGGCCAGCCCGGCGATCAGGTCGCCGTGGCCGCCGAAGTACTTGGTGGCGCTGTGCACGACCAGATCGGCGCCCAAGTCCAGGGGCCGGCAATGGTAGGGCGTGGTGAAGGTGCTGTCGACCACCAGCAGCGCGCCGGCCGCGTGGGCGATCTCGGCCAGACGCGGCAGGTCGGCCGCCACCAAGAGCGGGTTGGAGATCGGCTCGGTGTAGAGCAGGCGCGTGCCCTCCGGCAGCCCCTGCTCGATCTGCTCGGCGCGCTGGTGCGACACCTCGATGCCCAGACGGCTCAGGTGCTGGTCGAGCAGCGTGCGGGTGTTGCCGTAGAGCTGGCTGGTGGTCACGATCCGGTCGCCGGCCGAGAGCAGCGAGAGCAGGACGCTCGAGATGGCGCCCATGCCCGAGGCCGCCGCCATGGCCGCCTCGGCGCCCTCCAGGGGCGCGATGGCCATCTCCAGCGCGCGCACCGTCGGGTTGGTGGCGCGCGAGTAGGCGTAGATGTCCGGATCGCCCTCGAAGGCGCGGCGCATCGCATCCAGCGTGGGCACGTGGAAGACGGCCGATTGGAAGATGGGCGGCGAGAGCGGCGGCGTCTCCATGCCCAGGCCGGGCACCTCCGGCCCGGCGCCGCCGTGCACGCAGGCCGCGTCGAAGGACTCGGGTGATCGCGGGTCGCTCATGGCATTCGTCCTATAGATCGAAGATCTGGCTGCGCTCGGGGATCTCGACGTGGACCAGGCCGGCCTCGCGCAGGGCGGCCGACAGGCTGTACATGGGGCTGGGCTCGCCGTGGACCAGAAAGGTCCGCCGGAGATCGCCCCGCTCGTTCGTGCGCGCCGCCCAGTCCAGCAGTTCCTCGCGGTCGGCGTGGGCGCTGTAGCCGTTGATCTTCTCGATGCGGGCCTCGATCTCGCGCTCCTCGCCGTAGATCCGCACCGGATTCTGGCCCTCCAGGATGCGCCGGCCCAGGGTGTGCTCCGCCTGGAAGCCCACGAAGAGGATGATGCTGCCCGCCTCGTCGGCGTGGTTCTTGATGTGGTGCAGGATGCGCCCGCCCTCGCACATGCCCGAGGCGCTGATGATCACCGCCGGCGCCTCCAAGGTATTGAGCTCCATCGAACGCTCGGCCTCACGGATGTAGGTCAGGTGCCGGTAGCCCAGCGGATCGTGGTCGTCGTCACGCTGCAGGGTGGCGCGCATCTCCTCGTCGTAGCATTCGGGATGCAGCCGGAAGACCTCGGTGGCATTCACCGCCAGCGGGCTGTCGACGTAGACCGCCACCGGCGGCAGATCGCCGGCCTCCCAGAGTTGGTTGAGCCGGTAGACCAACTCCTGGGTCCGGCCCACGGCAAAGCTGGGGATGATCAGCTTGCCGCCGGAGTCGCAGATGGCCTCGACGTTCTGCCTGAGCTTATCGCGCGCCTCGCCGGAGTCCTCGTGGCTGCGGTCGCCGTAGGTGCTCTCCATGATCAGGTAGTCGGCGCCATCGGCCACCTCCGGGTCGCGCAGGATGGGCTGGCCCTTGCGGCCGATGTCGCCGCTGAAGACCAGGCGCTCGTGGCGCCCTTCCTCCTCCAGATCCAGCACGACGCTGGCCGCACCCAGGATGTGGCCGGCGTTGATGAAACGCACCGTCACCCCGGGCAAGGGCGAGAACTCGCGGTCGAAGTCGACCGTGCGAAAGGCCCGCAGGGCCTCGACGGCGTCCTGCTGCACGTAGAGCGGCTCGAAGGGCGTCTTGCCCTGCTCGCGGCGGCGGCGGTTGACGTAGCGCACGTCGCTCTCCTGGATATGGGCCGAATCCAGGAGCATGTAGGCGCAGAGGTCGCGCGTGGCCGAGGTGCAGTAGATATGACCCCGATAGCCCTGTCGGACCAGGGTCGGCAGGTTGCCGCTGTGGTCGATGTGGGCATGCGAGAGGATCACGGCGTCGATGCTGGCGGCATCGAAGGGCAGGTCCCGGTTGCGCGAGAAGGCTTCCTTGCGCCGGCCCTGGTAGAGCCCGCAGTCCAGCAGGATGCGACGGCCCTGGACCTCCAGCAGATGCATCGATCCCGTGACGGTGCGCGCGGCGCCCCAGAATTGCAGGTGCATGCGGTGATTGCCTTTCGTGATGGCTCGGATCCGTGCCGGCCCCGGATCCGAGATTGTGCCACAGGTCGACGACGCAAGCCCCCGACGCGGGCCTGGCGCGGCGGTGGAGTCGCTGGATCGTCTAGCCGGGCGCTCGATTTTTCCCAGCCCGCCGACTACAATGCCGCTGCCGGGCGGCGGATCCCGCCGGGCGACGCGATCCCAGTCCCGGGCGAGCCCGGATCGCTACGCGGTCGGGCAGATGGAGCGGTGATGAGCGGTCCCGCCTTGTTGGTGGCCAGCGACGAGCTCGAGCGCAGCCTCTTGACGCTGATCCTGCAGCGCCTGGGGCTCGACGCCCAGCTGGACGCGCAGGTCGATCACGCCCTGGATGCCTGGCCGGCCGGACCGGGCGAGCTGATCCTCTTGGCCCTCGCCGGCGCCGAGGCCAGCATCGAGGTCGTGCGCCGTTTTCGCGGCCTGGCGGCGGTACCCATCGTGACCCTGGTCGACGATCTGGACGAGGCCGGGCACGTGGCCTTGCTCGAAGCAGGCGCGGACCTGGTGCTGGGCCGGCCCTACAGCAGCCGGCTGCTCTTCCACCAGCTGGGCGCCTTGCTGCGTCGGGTCGGTGGAATGCCGGCCTTCAGCCTGCCCACGCTCAGCGTCGGCGGGCTGACCTTGGACCCGGCCGGCCGCCTCGTGCGCGTCAAGGGCGAGAAGGCCAAGCGCCTGACCCAGCTGGAGTTCCGCATGCTCTATACCCTGATGGTCCACCGCGGCCAGGTCCTGCCGGTCGACCTCTTGGTCGAACAGGTCTGGGGCTACACCGGCGAGGGCAACCGCGAGCTCGTCCGCAGCCTGCTGGCGCGCCTGCGGGCCAAGATCGAGCCCGATCGCAGCCAGCCGCGCTACGTTCGCACCATCCCCGGCACCGGCTATACCTTTGGCGGCGACGAGTCGGAATCGATCCTGGAATGAGCCGCCATGACAAGCCTGTCACGCAGGAGAGGAATTCTACCACGCCCTTGCAACGCTTATGTCACGCCAATTGCATCCCGAGTCCCGAAAATGATGCCGCGATCCAAGGTGGATCGCAGCCGCATCGAATCGCTGGATCTGTGAGGAATGCAGATGACCGTAAAGGACAGCCGCACCGCCGCTCGTTGCCCCGACTGCGACGAGACCATCCGCCCGCGCACCACGCCGCGCATCGGGCAGAAGATCACCTGCTCGACCTGCGACGCCGAGCTCGAGGTGGTCGGGATCAACCCGCTCGAGCTGGAGTGGGCCATCGACGACGATTGGGACGACGACTTCGACGACGACGATGGGGACTGGGACGACGACTGATCCCGGCTGACCGGATCGATCCGCTCAACCGGTCGACCCCACGAGAACCGAATCGACGACGCGGGCTCGTCGCCAAGCCGAGCCCGTGTTGTATTGCGTCTCCTCGAGCCCGATTCGCTCCGCCGGCGCCTGCTTCGGTCGGCACGAACAGCCCCGCCGGCCCGAGAAGGAGGCGATGATGAGCCGCCCGTCCGCCCGATCGGTCGAACCGGGCAGTTTCGAGCCGCAGCTTCACTTCTATCCCCGCGCGCTCAACGCCCAGCTACACCCCTTGGTGCGAGCCTTCTTGTCCTTGGACAACGCGCGCATCGCGGTGCGCTACGCCCACCTGCACCCGGAGGTCGACCCGGAGGCCATCGGCCAGGCCCTGGCCGAGCGGCCCAAGCACTTCGTCTGGGGCGGGGCCGACCTCTTCCCGGTGGCCACGGGCCGCGGGCAGCGGCGCATGGTGGTCATCGAGACCAACAGCTCGCCCTCGGGTCAGAAGTCGATGCCGCTCTACGACGACACCCGGGAGCAGGGCGGCTACGCCCAGCTGGCGGCGAGGACCTTCCTGCGCCTCTCGCGCCGGCGGGGCCTACCGGCCGGCGGCCTGGCCGTGCTCTACGACAAGAACGAGATGGAATGCGGCGGCTACGCGGCGGCCATCGGCGAGGCGGCCGGCGAGCCGGTCTGGCTGGTGCCGATGCCGGAGGGCACGGAGGATCCGGCGGCCCGATTCGACGGATCGGGCATTCTGGAGGTGCGCGACGAGAAGGGTGCCTGGCAGCCCATCCGCGCCGCCATGCGCTACGTCACCCAACGGCCCTGGAACCGCATCCCGCCGGTCACGCGCACCGCGCTCTGCAACCCGGTCCTGGTCTGCCTGGCGGGCGGCCGCAACAAAGCCCTGGCGGCCAAGGCCTACGACTTTCACAACGCCAGCCTCGAGCCGGCCGGCCTGCGCATCCGCACCCCCGAGACCATCTGGGATGTGACGCGCCAAGAGGTTCCCTTGTGGGTGGCGCGCATGGGCGGCCGGGCGGTGGTCAAGGTGCCCTACGCCAACGCAGGCCAGGGCATCTACACCATCACCAGCCCCGAGGAGCTGGAGGCCTTCATGCAGTCCTCGGCGCGCTACGATCGCTTCATCGTGCAGGCTCTGGTCGGTAACTCGGGCTGGAGCTCGCAGAGCGCGGCCGGCAGCCTGTATCACGTCGGCACCCTGCCCGACCGCCGCCTGCGCATCCACGTGGCCGACCTGCGCCTGATGGTGGGCGCGGACGAGTCGGGCTTCTACCCGCTAGCCCTCTACGCCCGCCGCGCCCGCCGGCCCCTGGCCGAACGCCTCGAGAGCGGCCGCTCCAGCTGGGACATGCTGGGCACCAACCTCTCCGTGCGCCGGCCGGACGGCAGCTGGGACACCGAGAGCGAGCGCCTCCTCATGGTCGACACCCGCGACTACAACCGCCTGGGCCTGGGCCTGGACGACCTGATCGAAGCCTATTTGCAGACGGTCCTGGCGGTGACGGCCATCGACCGCATGGCCCAACGCCTGGTCACCCAGCGTGGCGCCTTCCGCCACAAACTCTTCGCCTCGCTCACGCCCGACCCCGCGCTGGCTTCCGAGATCCTCCGATGAGCTCCAGCCCGGGATCGCGGGCACCGAGCGCGTCCGAGATCGCGCCGGCTCGGCGTGTCACGGCCATCGACCTGGCCGGGCCCCGTCCGGGCGCGCGTCAAGACCAGTGGGTCGAGCTGGGTCAGGATGGACTCGGCGCGCCCGTCGCATTGCCGGTCGCCGTCCTGCGCGGCCAGAGCGATGGACCGGTCCTGGGCCTGACAGCCGCCCTGCACGGCGACGAGCTCAACGGCATCGCCGTCCTGCACCGGCTGCTGGCGCGGCTGGATCCGGAGCGCCTGCGCGGCACGATCGCGGCGGTGCTGGTGGCCAACCCACCGGCCTACCTGGCCGGCACGCGGCGTTACCCGGACCACTTCGACCTCAACCACCTCTTCCCGGGCGATCCGGCCGGCAAGGAGTCCGAGCAGTTCGTCCACCGCCTGCTCGAGCGGGTGATCGCGCCGGCCGAGATCCTGATCGACCTGCACACCGCCAGCCTCGACCGGGTCAACAGCTACTACGTCCGTGCCGACCTGCAGCGGGCCGAATCGGCGCGGCTGGCCTGGCGCCAACGGCCGCAGATCCTGCTGCATGCGCCGGCCGGCCCGACCAGCCTGCGCGGCCACGTGGAAGGCTTGGGCCGGCCGGCGATCACGCTGGAGATCGGCGACCCGCGGGCCTGGCAACCCCGCCTGGTCCAAGCGGCTACGGACGGACTGCTGGCCAACCTGATCGGCTTGGACATGGTCGATCCCGACCTCCCCGCCGCGGTCGATGCACTCGAGCGCCTGGCCGCGACGCCCGAGCCGGCCGTCTGCACCCGCTCCAGCTGGATCCGCAGCGAGCGCGGCGGACTGGCCCGCGTCTATCCCGAACTGGCCCAGCGCCTGGAGTCCGGCCACCTGCTGGCCGAGCTGCGCGACGTCTTCGGCCGGCCGGTCGACCGCCTGCTGGCCCCCGAGGCCGGCGTCGTCATCGGCCGCGCGCATTCACCTATCCTGCGCTCGGGCGGCCGCGTGATCCATCTGGGGGTCGAGTCGGAGCCCGGCGAGCTGCCGGTGCTGGAGACGGTGGTCGCCGAGCTGGCGAACGCTGCGGCCACTGCGCCGTCCGACGAACTCGACGACGAGCGGGGCTGATCGCGATGCGTCTGATCTTCCTGGTCAACCGGCTCGACGAGCTACAGCCCAAGATGACCACCGCCATGCTGATCGAGGCGGCAGCGCGCGAGGGGCTGGAGCCGCGGGTCGCGGCGGTCGACGGGCTGTGGCTGGACGCGGATGGGAGCATCTCGGCCAAGACCCACCGACCCTCCGGCCTTCCAGCGGCGCGGGACGACGACGGTGCGAGGGTGCAATGGCTGATGGCATTGGCCTCGAGCCAGCCGGAAGTTTGGGCACTCGAGCCCGGTGACCGCTTGTGGATTCGGACCAATCCAGCGCGGGACGCGGCCCGTGCGGGAAGTCACCGCCTCGCCTTGGACTTGGCCGGCCTGGCCGCGGAGCGCGGCGTTGCGGTGGCCAACGACCCGCGGGGACTGACCCTGGCGGCCAGCAAACTCTACCTGGCAAGGCTGCCGGAGGCGACGGTGCCGCGGGGGATCGTGGCGGGCGAGGCGGAGCGGCTGCGCGAATTCGTCGCCGCGGCGGAGGGTCCGGTGGTGCTCAAGCCCCTGGCCGGCACCCGCGGCGCCGGCGTCTTCCGCGTCCAAGCCGGCGAGCCCAATCTGGGCAGCATCCTCGAATCGCTGCTGGCCAGCGGGCCGGTGATGGCGCAGGATTGGCTGCCGGGTGCCGAGGAGGGAGATCTGCGCGTGCTCCTGCTCGACGGCCGGACCTTGACCGCGCCGGGCGGCTGGGCGGCGATCCGGCGCCGACCGGCGGCGGGCGATTTTCGCAGCAACCTGCACGCCGGCGGGCGGGCCGAGCCGGCCGAGCCGACGGCCGAGCAGCAGGCGACGCTGGCGGCCATCGCGCCGCGTCTGGTCGCCGACGGGCTGCGCCTGGTGGGCGTGGACTTGATCGGCCCGCGGGTGATCGAGCTCAACGTCTTCAGCACCGGCGGGCTACGCGACGCCGAGCGCTTTGCCGCTGCCGACTTCAGCCGCATGGTGGTCCGGGGCCTGATCGAGGATCCGGGCTCGAGCGCAGGACCTTTGGAGGATGCAGAAGCATGAAGATCGCCCTCTTGACGCTCAACGGCCGCAGCTACACCGCCAAGCGCCTGCGCGAGGCGGCCCGCGCGCGCGGGCACACGATCCGCGTGATGCGCACCGATCGCTTCAACATCTCGGTCGAGACCGGGCAGCCGGATCTCTACTACCGCGGCCGGCACGTGCTGCACGTGGACGCCGCCATCCCGCGCATCGGGGTCTCGATCACCCATTTCGGCACGGCGGTGGTGCGCCAGCTGGAGCAGATGGAGGTCTTCTGCCTCAACGGCTCGCTGGGCATCGCCAACGCGCGCGACAAGCTGCGCGGCCTGCAGATCCTGGCCCGGCACGACATCGGCATCCCGGCCACCAGCTTCGTGCGCGACAAGGCCGACGTGCTGCCGGCCATCGGGCGGGTGGGCGGCGCGCCGGTGATCATCAAGCTGCTCGAGGGTACGCAGGGCTCGGGGGTGGTGCTGGCCGAGACGACCCAGATCGCCTCGGCCATCGTGCAGGCGCTGCACAGCGCGCAACAAAATGTGCTGGTGCAGAAGTTCGTGGCCGAGAGCCGCGGCCGCGACATCCGCGCCCTGGTGGTGGGCGACGAGGTGGTGGCGGCCATGCGCCGCGTGGCCCGCGAGGGCGAGTTCCGCAGCAACGTGCACCTGGGCGCCAGCACCGAGGCGGTCGATCTGGACCCCGAAGCGGCGCGGGTGGCGGTGCGAGCGGCGCAGATCATGGGCCTTCGGGTGGCCGGCGTGGACATGCTGGAGAGCGAGAGCGGGCCGCAGGTCATCGAGGTCAACTCCTCGCCGGGCCTGGAGGGCATCGAGGGCGCGACCGGGGTGGATGTGGCCGGCGCGATCGTCGAGCACGGCGAGGAGCACGTGCTCTTCCCGGATCTGGACATCCGCCAGCGCCTGACGGTCAGCCGCGGCTACGGGGTCTGTGAGCTGCCGGTGCCCAAGGGCTCGCCCTTGATCGGCCAGAGCATCGAGGAAGGGCTGCGCGAGCAGGACATCGCGGCGCTCAGCCTGCACCGCGAGGGCACGGTGATCCCCAACCCGCGCGGTGGCCGCGTGCTGCAAAAGGGCGATCGGCTGCTCTGTTACGGCCGGCTGGAGACCATGCGCGGCCTCTTGCCGCCCAAGCCCAAGCGGCGTCGGCGGCGCAAGAGCCCCAAACGTGGCTGATTCCAAGGTCGGCGCCGGCCTGCTCGAATTGGCCGGCGAGTCGATCGCGTTGGGCGAGACCCGCGACCTGCTCTTGCCGATCAGCCAGCAGTACAGCGGCCAGCCGGTGGAGCTGCCCATCCGCGTCTGGCGCGCCGAGGCGCCGGGGCCGACGCTCCTGGTGACGGCGGCCATCCACGGCGACGAGCTCAACGGCACGGGCATCGTCCGGGCCCTGGCCAGCGACCCGCCCTTCGACTTGGTCCGCGGCAGCCTGGTGATGCTCCCGGTGGTCAACCTGCCGGCCTTCGAGCGCCATTCGCGCTACCTGCCCGACCGGCGCGACCTGAACCGCCAGTTCCCGGGCCGGGCCACCGGCAACTTGGCCAGCCGCTACGCGGCCACGCTCTTCGAGGCCCTGATACCCATCTGCGACTACGGCATCGACCTGCATTCGGCGGCGATCCGGCGGACCAACTTTCCCAACCTGCGCGCCGACTTGAACGATGCCGGCACCCGCCGCTTGGCCCGCGCTTTCGGTTGCGAATTGACCATCCACGGCAAGGGGCCGCGCGGCTCCTTCCGCCGCGCCGCGACCAAGGCCGGCTGCCCGACCATCATCCTGGAGGCCGGCGAGATCTGGAAGATCGAGCCCTCGGTGGTCGAGATCGGCCTGCGCGGCCTGCGCAACGTGGCCATCGCCCTGGGCATGGCCGAGGGCAAGCCCCGACTCCCGCCCTTCCAGGCCAACGTCCTGCGCAGCACCTGGCTGCGTGCCGAGGCCGGCGGCCTGCTCCAATTCCACGTCGCCCCCGGCGAGCCGGTCGACCGCCACCAGGCCCTGGCCACCGTCACCGACCTGCTCGGCCGCTCGCGCCACTTACTTCGAGCCCCTCGCGGCGGCCTGGTCCTGGGCTTGACCACCATGCCGGCCGTCACCCCGGGCGAACCCATCTGCAATCTGGCCCATCCCCAGGGCGGCATGCGCCGGGTCCGCGCGGCGCTGGCGGGTGTGGCCGACGACGCGCTGGCCGAGCGGCTGCGGCAGGACCTGGCGACCAACGTGGAGGTGCAGTCGCCGGGTGGGACGGCGGATCGCTAGACCAAGGCCCATGCTATCATCCCAGGCATGAGCGAAAAGGACCCGAATCCCCGCTTCTTCGACGTCGTCGGCATGGATTGCCCCAGCTGCGCGCGCAACCTGGAGGCCGGCCTCGGCCGGCTGGATGGCGTGACCAGCTGCCGCGTGAACTACGGCACGCGCAAGATGGAGCTCGAGGGCGATGCAGCGCGCGAGGCCATCGCCGAACGGGTGAAGGCCCTGGGCTACGAGCTGGTCGAGCCGGGCGCGGGAGTGTCCAGCGCCAGCGCAGCCGCTCGCGGTGGTCTCTGGGCCTACTTGGCCTCGCGGCCCGAGGGCCGGCTGGCGGCAATCGGCTTACCGCTGATCGTTCCCGGCCTGCTGTTGGGCGAACTGACGGGACGCGAAGCACCGCTATGGGCCTCGGCGCTGGCCCTCCTTGCCGCGGTGCTCACCGGCGGACCGGTGGTTCGGGCCGGCTGGCGCAGCCTGCGCTTCGGGCGCGCCATCGACATGAGCGTGCTGATGAGCATCGCCGGCCTGGGCGCGGTGGCCATCGGAGCCTGGGTCGAGGCCGGCATGCTGATGACCCTCTTCGCCATCGGCGAGGCCCTCGAGGGTTACACGGCCGATCGGGCGCGGCAGGCGGTCCAATCGCTCTTGGAGGCGGCGCCCAGCGATGCCACGCGCATCCGGCGGGCCGGGCAGGGCGCGCTCGAATTGAGCATGATCGAGGAAGACGTCGACATCGACGACTTGGTGCCGGGCGACGTGATCCTGGTGCGGCCCGGCGGGCGCATCCCGGTCGACGGGCGGATCCTGGCCGGCGCCTCGGCGGTCGACGAGGCCGCGCTGACCGGCGAGCCCTTGCCCGTGACCCGCGGCGAGGGCGATGCGCTGCGGGCCGGCACGGTCAACGGCGAAGGCGCGCTGGAGGTCGAGGTGCTGCGGCCGGCCTCCGAGAGCACGCTGGCCCGCATCGTGGCCATGGTCGAGCAGGCCCAGGCCCGCGAGGCGCCCAGCCAGCGCATCATCGACCGCTTCGCGGCCGTCTACACACCGGCCGTGGTGGTCCTGGCGGCGGCGACGGTGCTGCTGCCGCCGCTGGTCTTCGGCCAGCCCCTGCTCGATCCGCCCGATGGCGGCCGCGGCTGGCTCTATCGCGGGCTGGCGCTCTTGGTCGTGGCCTGCCCCTGCGCGCTGGTCATCGGCGCGCCGGTGGCCACCATCAGCGCCATCGCCAACGCGGCGCGCCATGGCGTGCTCTTCAAGGGCGGCGCGGTGCTCGAGCGCTTGGCTGAGGTGCGCGCGCTGGCCTTCGACAAGACCGGCACGCTGACGCTGGGCAAGCCGACCGTCGTCGCGCTGCAATCGGTCGGCTGCCCGGTCGGTGGTCACGGGTTGGTCGAGAACGGCGACTCGATGGCGGCGGATGGACGGTTCACGGTCGCTGATCGGATAGCGGCCGGTGGCCGGGTCGCCGACACGAGCGCCTCACCGGCCACCCTGGCGCTGGCCTGCGAGCCCTGCGACATGCTCTTGGGCATGGCCGGCGCCGTGGAGCGCCGCAGCCAGCATCCGGCCGCCCGGGCGGTGGTGGCCGAGGCGCATCGGCGCGGGGTCGAGGATCGCTTCGCGCCGGCCGAGTCGGTGGAGTCGCTGACCGGCATGGGGGTGCGCGGCGCGGTGGCCGGCCGGCCGGTGACGGTGGCCAGCCATCGCTACTTCGACCAGGGCCTGCCCCACGACGACGAGCATTGCGCGGCGGCCGATCGCGAGATCCAGGCCGGCAACTCGCCCATCCTGGTCAGCGCCGGCCAGACCTACCTGGGCCGCATCACCATCGCCGACCGGGTGCGCGAGAGCAGCCGGCAGTCGCTGGATCGCCTGCGCGAGCTCGGCCTGGGCGAGCAGGTGATGCTCACCGGCGACGTCCGCCCGGGCGCCGAGCGCGTGGCCCGCACCGTCGGTCTGGACGCGGAGCGCGTGCGGGCCGAGCTCTTGCCGGAGGAGAAGCTGAAGGCCATCGACGACTTGCGCCGACAGCACGGCCCGGTGGCCATGGTCGGCGACGGCATGAACGACGCGCCGGCCCTGGCCGCGGCCGACGTCGGCATCGCGGTGGCCGGCCCCGAGGGCACGGCACAGGCCATGGAGACCGCCGACATCACCCTGATGGCCGGCGACCTGCACCAGCTGCCCTTCGCCTTCCGGGTGGCCCGTGCCGGCCGCCGGGGCGTCATCTTCAACGTGGTGCTGGCCTTGGCGATCAAGTTTGCCTTCGTGCTCCTGGTGCTGGCCGGCCTGGGCACCATGTGGATGGCGGTGCTGGCCGACGTCGGCGCGACGGTGCTGGTGACCCTGCTGGGCATGCGATTGTTGCGCCGACCGCTGCCGGAGCCGGTGCCGGCATGAGGAACGACTCGGCGCCTTGATGCCGGCCAGGATCACTCCCCCTCGATCAGCTCCCGCAGCGCGGCCTCGAAGTTGCGGAAGTCACCGTGCTGGTGGATGCCCTCGGCCTCTTCCTCGCTGATCGGGCCGGCCACCACGCGCGACATGGCAAAGACCGTCTCTTCGCCCTCGGCCGTTAGGTCGTAGGTTGTATCCATGACCGTGGCCGGCCCGAGCTGGGTCCGCATGGTCACCTTGGCCGGTGGGTCCCAGTGCGTCACGTGGCCGTAGTGATGACCGCTGCCGTCTCCCCAGTCCTCGTAGAGCGCGCCGCCGACCCGCTCCTCGAGCACCACGGCGCGGGTGCGCTCGCCACCGTAGGTCAGGCGGAACCATTCCTGACTGCGGCGCGTGAGCACCTCGAAGACGGTTTCGGGCGCGGCGCTGAAGCGCAGCTCGTTCTCGATTCGGACGACGCGGTAGGTATCTCGATCCGACATGCTGTTCCCTTGCTCCTGCGTGGATTCCTGCTCGGAGGACGCCTCGGCCAGGCGCCCGATGGATAGGGCCTCGCCGGCCGCATCGCCGGCCAGCCGCGAGACCCAGCGCTCGTAGACGCGCTGAACCGGCGCCGCGTTGAGGTGGTTGAAGCGCTCACGACCCTGCCGGCGCACCAGGATCAGCCCCGCATCCGTCAGCACGCCCAGGTGCTGCATCACCGCAAAGCGGCTCAGCTCGGGCTGTGCCTCGGCCAGCTCGCCGGTCGTCCGCGGGCCGTCGCGCAGGGCATCCAGCAGCTGGCGTCGGGTGGGATTGGCCAGGGCCTTCCAGATGGCCGCATCATCGTTCGCGTTCATATGTGATAAGAATATCACATGTCGTGATCGAGCGCAAGGCCTTGCCCGGTCCTGCTCGAATTCTCATGAACCGAGCGGTGATTCCCCGTGTATGATGCCCACGAGGAGAAAACCGATGTCCCAACGAAGCCCCGCGCCGCTCGCGGCCCACCGCCGCGCCCTGCGCTGCTTGGCCCATCCGGCCTCGCTGGCGGCCATCGTCCTGCTACTGGCCAACGACCACGGGCTCAAGCAGGCCCACCCCTCTGCACTCACCGGCAAGCTCAGCGACCTGGCCGGCCTGCTCTTCTTCCCCTTCCTCATGGCCTTCTGCCTGGCCTGGTTGCCCGGGCTCGGGCGGGACGAAGTACGCCTGGGCCGGCTATCCATCGCCATCACCGCCCTCTGGTTCGCCGGCCTCCAGCTCAGCCCGCTGGTCGAAGCCGCCACCATGCGCCTGGTCGGCATGATCACCGGCGGTGATGGGGTCAACGTCCGTGACGCGACCGACCTGGTGGCGCTGGCGATGCTCTGGCCGGCCTGGCGGATCTGGTACGCGGAGGATGAGATCGGCTCCACCAGCGGCGCTCGAGCCATCACCTGGTTACATCGCAAGCCTCCATCGAGGCTTCGGCCGCTGCTCGGAAGCCTGGCGCTGGTCCTGGCCGCCTTCGCTACCCTGGCCACCAGCCCTCCTTACGAACCTCGAGTGCAGCAGCTCTTCGAGGTCGGAGATCGAGTCTGCACCAATGCGGTGGAGTTCGAGAACGACCTCTACTCCGTTGCATGCAGCGCGGATGGCGGGCGGAGCTGGCAGCCGGCAGATGATGTCGAGCCTCCGGAATACTCGAGAATGCAGCCTCCGGTGGCGATGGCCTGCGTGCCGCCGGATGACCGGGTCTGCTATCGAGCCGCGGGTGAGGAACGCATCGAGGTTACACAGGATGGCGGAAGAACTTGGAACCTGGCCTGGTCGATCCCGGAGTCGCGCCAAGGTTATCGAGACCGCATTCTCTCTCCCCCATGGTTCTTCGGTCTGTCCTTCTCATCCTTCGATCCCGGCCCGGACTCGATGATCGTGATCGGCGACGACAGCTCGCATCACCTGATCGTCGCGAACGGATCCGAAGGTGTGGTTCTGCGCGACATGAATGGTCGATGGACCCAGCACGGTGTGGGCTCCTTGCAGCCCATGCCGCTCCGAGTGTCCAGGGCCGGCGAGCTCCACCTGCTCCCAGTTACGCTCATCCCTGAGACCCTGACCGCAGGCTTCTTCACGGGCCTCCTCATGACCGTGACGCTGGCTCTGCATTGGCCGGCGACAGCTCGAGCGGAATCGAGACCGAACGAAGATCCGGATTCCCGGCCCCGCGCCCCGATCTGGATCTGGCTCCTCGCTCCCATCGGGGTCATGCTGGCCTTCGCGCTCGGGCATTGGATCTATCTCGCGTTCTTCCCGCTGATCCTCATCGAACTCGCTCGAAACGGGACATGGGTCGAGCGTCTGGTCAGCATCGTCTTCCTGCTGCTGATGAGCCTTGCGCTGCTCAAGATCATTCTGCAGAGCGCATCACGGTTCGGGCGCTGGCGAGTCGAGATGCCCGCACGATATCGTTGGCTTCGCAGCGGCGTGATCTCGGGCATGCTCGGCCTGACCACCGCGATGGGCCCATTCGTTGCCTGGGCTGTCGGCTGGATCGATCGCTACCGCGACGCGGTCACCGTCGCGATCGTTCTCAGCTTCTGCATGATGGTCTATGTGGTCGTATACCGACGCAGTCCCAACGCCGCTCGGGACACGTGACCGGGCTTTGGCCCGCGCTAGCGACGGTCAAGCGTCAGCCGATCGTCGGGCTCGGGCCTTGCCAGGCCGGCGGGCATCGGTTAAACTCGCGGGGTCTCGTGGCCCGTCCCGGCTTGATGCGAGGCGAATTTGGTGATTTGGTCGCATCCTTTGGTCATCGTGGCGCGTCGGAAGGACTGACACGGCTGTTCCCTCCGTAAGGTCTTGGCGCGCCAACCGGTCGAGCCGACGCAGGTCGATCGTCAACATCATCCTGGTCATCGCAGCACGGAAAGGTCCCGACCGATGCTGGAAACCCGCCTCCGCGAAGCCTCCAGCGGCTTGGTGGACGCCGTCGTCGACTTCTGTCAACGGCTCATCCGAACGCACAGTCCCTCCGGGCAGGAGGGCGATATCGCCGCGCTGGTGATGGACGAGATGCGGCGGCTGGGCTACGACCGGGTCGATACGGATGCGGCCGGCAACGTCATCGGGATGGTACGTGGAGGCACGGGCCCCAGCTTGATGCTCAACACCCACCTGGATCATGTCGATGCCGGCGACCCGGAGCGATGGGCCTCGCCGCCCTTCGAGGGCGCCGTGATCGACGACGCGGTCTGGGGGCGGGGCGCGATGGACATCAAGGGACCCCTGGCCTGCCAGGTCTACGCGCCGGCCGTCCTGCGCGTGGCCGGCATCACGCCGCCTGGCGACCTCTACGTCACCGCCACGGTCATGGAAGAGGTCGGCGGCATCGGCGCCGCGCTGCTCTCCCGCAGCCTGAAGCCCGATCTGGCCGTGGTCGGCGAGGCCAGCGATTGCCAGGTGGCCCGAGGCCATCGCGGGCGGGTCGAGGTCGAGGTTCGATTCACCGGCCGCGGCGGGCATGCCAGCATGCCGCACCTGCTGGCCAACCCGCATTACTCGGCCGCCCGGCTGCTGTCAGCCGTCGAGGACTTGGAGATGGCCGAGAGCGAGGGCCTCGGAGCGGCCACCGTGTCGCCGACGCTCTACGTCAGCGATCAGAAGAGCCGCAACGTCACCCCCGAGCAGGTGACGGTCACGCTCGACTGGCGCATGGTGCCCGAGGAGGGCCCCAAGGCGGTGCTCGAGCGGGTGGCGGCCTTGGCCGAAGAAGCCTGCGGGGAGGGCGTCAGCGCCGAAGCGCGCATCCCCGGCACCGATTGGCGCACCTACACCGGGCTCGTTCACCGCATGCCCGCCGTCTTCCCGGCCTTCGAGCTGGCCGAAGACGACACCCTGGTCCAGGGCGCGCGGGGGATCCTGGAGTCGGTTTACGAAGATCCTGTCCCTGTCCGCATTTGGCGCTTTGCGACCGATGGCGGACACTTCATGTCGGCCGGCATCCCCACCGTGGGATTCGGACCCGGCGACGACAGCCTTGCGCACACCACCGAGGAGCGGATCGGCCTCGATGAGTTGGCGCGCGGGCTGCTCGGCAACGCCGCGCTCTGTGCGCGGCTCGGGGAGGTAGCCATTTGAACAGCCTGGATAGCATCCGTAACACATCGGCCGGTTCGCGCGTTATGTCGGACGCCTCCGATGATCCGGAGGTGGCCGGCCTGGACGCCGAACGCTTGCTCGCATCGCGAGCATCGGGCGGGGATCGCGAGGCCTACGCCGAACTCTACCAACGCTACGTCGACAAGATCTATCGCTACATCTACTACAAGGTCGGTCGTCGCGACGAGACGGAGGACCTCTGCAGCCAGACCTTCATGAAGGCCTGGGACGCCATCGGAGACTACGAATGGCGCAACCATCCCTTCGGCGCCTGGCTCTTCCGGATCGCGCACAACCTGGTGGTCGATTATCACCGGGCGCGGCGCGAGAACGTCTCGCTCACCGACGCCACGCCGCAGCTGGAGCAGAGGGCCAGCCGCGACGAGATCCGACCCGAGCAGATCCTGGGCGAGATGATCACGATGGATCGCGTCCGCCATGCCATCGGCCGGCTGACCGAGGAGCAGCAGCAGGTGCTCATCCTGCGCTTCTTCGAGGGCCTGTCGACCGGCGAGGTGGCCGATTTGATGGGCAAGCGCCGGGGGGCCATCCGCGGCCTGCAGTTCCGGGCCCTCTCGGCCCTGCGCGAGCTGCTCTACCGCGAGCAGGATGCGGTCAGCTAGCGCCAGGACGTAGCAGACCAGCGAGGATCACGCGGACGATCGCGTGGCGAGAAGACGCACGTGACCACGGACGAGAAGTGACCTGAGATGAACCGGACGGACCGTCTCGCGCAGGCGCTGGACGCCTGCCTGGAGCAGATGAGCAGCCACGGCCTATCGGCCGAGGCGGCGCTGGCTGCCTGCTTTCCGACGGATCTACCGGCCGATGCCCTGGTCCGGCTGCTCGAGCTGAGAGAGGCCCTCGACCGCTTGCCGCCGGCTCCCGATCCCGAGCCGGCCTTCCTCGAACACCTGGCCGAAGCCTTGGCCCAGGCGCCGGATCCGACGCGCCTGGCTCCTGGCGAGGAGGCCATCGAGGCCCTGGACGCCACGCTGGACGGCGAAGCGGCCTTTGCGAGCAACGGACAGCCCGCTGGCGATGCGGCATTCGATCCCTCCTCCGAACGCTCGGATGCCCTCTTGGAGCTGGCCGGCCTGGCCGGAGCGCTCGAGCGCCTGCCCAAGGCCGAGAACCCCTCCGACGGCTTCGTGGCCGAGCTCGCCCGCAGCCTGGCCGAAGCACCGTCGCCGCAGAGGATCGAGATCGAGACCGCATCGACCGCCGGACCGGCCGTCGATTCCACATTGGGCATGGTGCATGCCCTGGAACACGGACTCGAGGCCCTGCGCGAAGCCGGCCTCGGCGCCGCCATCCAGGGCCAAGATCCCCGCGTGGCCCGCGATCTGGCGCCGCTCTTGGCGCTGGCCGGCGCGCTGCGCGACCTGCCCGCCCCGCCACGGCCCACCGAGAACTTCCGCGACGAGTTGGCAACCTCCCTGGCCTTCGCGCCCGAACCCAGTTCCCTGCTCCGCCGGCGCGCGGCCCGCTCCGGCATGGGCTTGGTCCGCCGCCTCTGGCGCAGCACCGCCTTCACCGCGGCGGCGGCCGCCACCGTCCTGATCTTCCTGGCCGCCGGCGTCACCTACGCCTCGGCCGATGCCCTGCCGGGCCAGCTGCTCTATCCGGTCAAGCGCGCGGCCGAGTCGGCCCGCGTCTGGCTCTCGGCGCCCGATGCCCGCATCGGGCTGCACATGGCGCTGGCCGACCAGCGCCTCGGCGAGGCCCTGGCGGTGCCGGGTGCCGCCGGCGAGCGCCTGGCCGACTTCAACCGCGAGGTAACCTCCGCCCTGGTGGCCGCCGATGCGGCCATGGACGCCGGCCGGCCCCGCCAGCAGGTGGCCCAGCCGCTCTCGGTCTGGCTGCTGGACGCGCGCGGCCGCCTGGTGCTCGGCCGGCCGCAGCTGCCGGCCATCGCCTGGCGCGCTTCGCTGGCCCTGGTCGACGAGGCCATCCTGGCCCTGCAGACCGGCCAGCCGCTCTCGGCGCCGGTGCCCCGGCTCTTCGATCGCGACGATCAGCTCCGCGTGGTCTCCGCGCGGCCGGCCGGCCGCATCCGACGCGCGCCCCGCGCCGATGCGCGCGTCGAGCCCCAGCCGCGCCAGTCCGATCCGGGACCCATCGCGGCCCGACCGGTCGCGCAGGTTCCAGGCGTCGGCTCGAACCCCGCACCGCCGGTTCAACCCGCGCCGATCGATCCGATCGCCGCAGCGCCCGGCGGCCCGCCGCAGCAGGGCGGAGATGACGGGGACGACGAAGAGGACGAGCGCTCCGGCGATTCCAGGGTCGTGGAGCCTGCCAGCCCGCCGCCGCCGGCCACGCTGGAGCTCGTGCTGCCCAGCCCCACGCCGCCGCCACCGACGCAGGTGCCGCCGACGGCCACGAACCGGCCGGCCACGCAGACGCCGACGGCGGTGCCGGTGATCGCGCCGGAGATCGTCAAGGTGGGCTGCTACCCACAGACGATTTTCGAGGCCGGCGAGGCCAAGTGCCTGGTCGAGGCCCGAGACCCGGACGACCCGTCCGGTGAAGGTCTTCGCTACTCGTGGTGGGTCGCTCCCTACCAGGGCCAGATGATCGACGAGGATCAGCAGCAAGCGAGCTACCTGGCCACCTTCAACGGCTCCGGCTTCAAGCAAGACGTGATCATCACCATCGAAGTGACCGATGCCGACGGCCAGCAGGTGACGGCCGAGACCACGGTCGAGGTGATGCCCATCGCACAGTCGCACCCTGGAGATTTGTCCCGCGACTGAGCGCCCGCACGGGGGCTACCATCGAGCCCCGCGCGGTGATATCGTTCGAAGACGCGCCCCTGCCCTCCAAATCGTGCGTATCGTTCGACCGGCCTTGGCAGTTAAGCATGGTACGAGTCGATGATGATCCGCCCGCCGCTTGCCGGCCCGCCCCACCGGCCCGGAAAATCCCGCGGCGTGCGCGAGGAGAGCAGAGCATGAATTCGCAACTGGCGACATCCCGTAGCCTCGGCACCCTCTTGGTGGCCACCTGGCTGGGATTGCTGGCGGCGGGCCTGGCTTGGGGCGGCCTGGACACCAAGGCGGCGCCGGCAGCGCAGGCCGAGCAGGCCGAGCAGGATCGAACCGAGCAAGACCAGGAAGAGGTCTTCTACGGTCGGTTGCAGAATGGTCAAGCCGGCTGCGCCGGAGCCGAGGATGCCATCCTGGTCTTCTGCGACGGCGCCGAGACGCTCTTCGTCCAGGCCGGCCCGGGCGCCAACCTGCGCCGCTTCTTCGGCCAGAGCGTGGCCATCCGCGGCAGCCTGCTCGAATGCCCCGCCGGCGAGCGCTACATCGCGCTCAACAGCATCCAGCAGACCCAGCGCTGCGAGCCGCAGGCCACGGCCGAGCCGGTGCCGGACAACCTGGCCCTGCGCGCGCCGGTGGTGGCCAACACCCATGTGCAGCCCAACGTGATGCAGAACGCCACCGACGGTGATCCGCTGACCTACTGGTACGCGCCGGGCCGCGATGCCTGGATCTACGTCGACTTGGGTCCCAACATCGACCCGGATGGCGACGGTCAGCCCTCGGCGGTGACCTTCAACGAGGCCCGCCTGCGCTGGGGCGAGCGCCACGCGGTGCAGTACGGCGTCTACGTCTTCGACCAGGTCGAGGGCCGCTGGATGCGCATCTACCAGAAGAGCGAGGGCACGGTCGACGAGCGCATCAGCTTCCCCCGCGCCCTGGGCCGCTACGTGCTCTTGCAGCTGGCCCGCTCCAGCGCGGCCGAGGGCGGCTTCGCGCTGCGCGAGATCGAGCTCTACGGCGTGAGCACCCAGAACCTGGCGCTGGGTAGCCAGGTCCAGGCCTCCAGCGCGGTGGCCGAGATGCCGGCTTGGCATGCGGTGGACGGCAGCGAGCAGTCGGCCTGGTCCTCGCTGCCGGGTGACGACATCAACCCCTGGATCTACGCCCGCATCCCCTTCGGCGCGGCCCTGACCGAGTTTCGTCTGCTCTGGGAGCAGGGCGCCATGCCGGCCACCTTCCGCGTCGGCTTCTACCAGGACGGTGAGATCAAGCTCTGGAGCCAAGCCTTCGAGTCGACCAACGCCCGTCAGCGCCTGGCCTGGGGCACGCCCATCCAGAGCGATGCCTTCTACGTCTACACCGAGGCACTGGGACCTTCGGGCCGCGTGCAGCTGCACGAGTTGGAGCTCTACGGGCCGGCCGGCCTTCTCACCCTGGACGCCGCGCCGGGCCCCGCGCCCGCGCTGGGCGTGAATCCCGCCGGCCCCGGCACCGCCTGGTTGCCGCTGCTGCCGCGGCGGATGGACGGACTGCGCCACGCACCGGCCCGGCCGATTGGCGTCGAGCCGCATGTAGGCAGCCTCCGATCCGGTGGACCGGGCGCGCTGGGCGATCGGCTGGATCCCGCGGTCGTGCGTTCGGACGAGACCGCGAGCGACCCGCTGCTGCGCTCGCTGCCTGCGCCGGCCGTTCAGCCCCCAGTCTACGGCCCGGAGGCATGGCCCGACCCACGTTGATCCTTCGCCCACGGAACCCCATCCCGACATGCGGGTGCGCATAGCATGAGTTGAATGCGGACAGCCTGGGGTTGGTCGTTCATCCAGGAATGAACCGTGCCCCGCGCGGACGGCCGGATCAGGAGGGACCTCCATGCCCCCGACTTCCGAGGAATCACGGTCTCGAACCCCCTGCTACTGCGCCCTCTGCGTCTCCCGCTGCGGTGCGATCGCGGTGCGCGAGAACGGCCGCTTCGTCGCCCTCGAGCCGGATCCATCGCACCCCACCGGCAAGGCCCTCTGCGCGAAGGGCCGCGCGGCGCCCGAGTTGGTGGAGCATCGGGCGCGGCTGACCCACCCCCTGCGCCGCACCCGCCCGAAAGGGGATCCCGATCCGGGCTGGGAGCGGATCGGCTGGGACGAGGCCCTCGAACAAACCGCCGAGAGCCTCCTGCGCCTCGCGGACGAGAACGGGCCGGAGAGCGTGGTCTTCAGCTCGGTGTCGCCCTCCACCTCGGCCGTGGACGACGTGGTGGACTGGATCGAGCGGCTGATGAACGCCTTCGGAAGCCCCAACCTCTGCGCCGCGATGGAACTCTGCGGTTGGGGCCGCTACCTCGCGCCGCTCTACACCTATGGAGCCCCCGTTCCGGGCGCCTACATGCCCGACCTCGAGCACGCGGGCTGCATCCTGTTCTGGGGCTACAACCCGAATCTGGCCCGCCTGGCCCATGCCACCGCTACCGCCGAGGCGCAGCGGCGCGGGGCGCGATTGATCGTGGTCGACCCGCGAGGCACGGGTCCCGCGAAACGCGCCGATCTGTGGCTGCGCGTGAGGCCGGGTACCGATGGCGCGCTCGCGCTCGGCATCGCGGGGGTGATGATCGAGCGCGGTTGGTACGATCATGACTTCGTCCGCGACTGGACGAACGGACCGCTGCTCGTGCGCGAGGACGATGGCCGCCTGCTGTCGGCATCCGACCTGTTGGACCCGGGCGAGGCGGCTGATGACCGGACCGTCACCCGGCGCTATGTCGCGTGGGACGAGGCGGAGGGCCGGCCGGCCCTCTACGATCCGTCGAGCCGTCGCTTCGAGGCGGGGGATCCACAGCCCGCGCTCTTCGGGCGCTACGAGCTCCAGACCGCGGACGGGAAGGTGGCCTGCCGCCCGGCCTTCGATCATGTCGCCGAGCTCTGCCGGCGCTACCCGCCCGAGCGCGTCGAGGCGATCACCGGCGTCGGGTCCGCACAGGTGGAGGCCGCGGCGCGGATGCTGTACGAATCGCGGCCGGTCGCGTACTACGCTTGGAGCGGCGTGGAGATGCAGTCATCAGCCAGCCAGATCTCGCGCGCGATCGGACAGCTCTATGCGCTGACCGGCAGCCTGGACCGGAAGGGCGGCAACGTGCGCTTCGCCGCCCCGCCGACCCCCGCCGTGAACGGCGCCGAACTCCTGACCGAGGCGCAGGCCTCGAAGACCCTCGGCTTGTCCGAGCGCCCGATGGGCCCTGCGCGTTGGCGCTTCGTGACCACCCACGACGTATACCGCGCGATCCTGGAGCGCGAGCCCTATCCCGTGCGCGGCCTCGTCGACTTCGGCTCGAACCTGCTGCTCTCGCACGCGGACGGTCGCAGAGGACGCGAGGCGCTTGCGGCCCTCGACTTCTACGTGCACGCCGACCTCTTCATGAACCCGACGGCCGAGCTGGCCGACGTGGTGCTGCCGGTGGCGGGGGCTTTCGAACGCGAGGGCCTGCGAATCGGCTTCGAGGTGAGCGCGGCGGCGCAGGCGCACGTGCAGCTGCGCCCGCGCGTCGCCGAGCCGCCCGGCGAGGCGCGGCCGGACGCAGCCATCATCTTCGAGCTCGCAGGGCGCCTGGGGCTGGGAGAGCAGTTTTGGGACGGCGACCTCGAGGCCGCCTACCGCCATCAACTGGCGCCTACCGGTCTGACGCCCGAGGACTTGCGTGCGGAGCCGGGCGGTGTTCGGCTGCCGCTCGAGACCCGCTACCGCAAGTACGCCGAGCCGGTCGACGGCAGGGTCACGGGCTTCCGCACCCCGACGGGCCGGATCGAGCTCTATTCCGAGACGCTGCTCGATGGCGGCGCGCCGCCGCTGCCCGACTACGAACCTCCGCTCGTCAGCGCCGAGACGCGTCCCGACCTGGCCGTCCGCTACCCGCTCGTGCTCACCTGCGCCAAGCATGCGCTATTCTGCGAGAGTCAGCACCGAGGAATCGAGAGCTTGCGCCGGAAGGCGATGGAGCCCGAGGTGGAGCTCCACCCGACCGCCGCCGCCGCGCGGGGCATCGAGGCCGGCGACTGGGTGGTCATCGAGACGCCGGAGGGCAGCGTCCGCGCCCGCGCCCGGCTGGACGACATGCTCGAGGAGAACGTCGTCTGCGGGCAGCACGGCTGGTGGGAGGCCTGCGAGGAGATCGGCGCACCGGGCTACGATCCATTGGGCCCGACGGGAGCCAACTACAACCTGCTGATCGCCGACGACGCGGTGGACCCGGTCAGCGGCTCGGTGCCCCACCGTGCCTATCTCTGCGAGCTGCGGCGGGAGGGGTGAGCCGCCGGGCTCGATCTTGAAGCGAGATCGCGACGAGCGCCGATCAGCGCACCACCAAGTTGGGGAAGGGCCTGTGCTCGAATGAGAGGGGGCATGCGATTCCACACGGCCGCTTGCACGCTGGTCATCCTGCTGGTCGCCTCGATGACCGGCTGCAGAGACGCGGACACACCGGCTCCAAGCGAGCCGGTCACCGAGTTCGCGGCGCCACCGGCAACCGAGGCGGCATCACGGACCCCGGAGCGAAGACAAGACCTACTCACGGCTACGCTGCCCGATCGATCCGCACTGCCGGACGCCGACGCACCCTGGCTCCTGCACCGCGGCCCGGCCCGGCAGGAGAGTGGCGCGGATGGCGAGGAAGCGGTGGCCGATCAAGGCGGCCAAGCAGACACGAGCCTGTACCTGCGCGACGCCCAAGGCGCACTAGCGGCCATCTGGGCTCTCCCGCCCGGGAGCGAGCTTCGATCCGTGGCCGATGGGGTATCACCCGACGGTCGCTGGCTGGCCTTCCTCTCGGGCCAGCTGCCCGAGATACCGCTCGACGAAGCGGTCACGAGCCCCCTGACCCTGCACGTCTGGGATCTGGGCAGCGGCAGCGAGGCGCACCGCCTGCCCTTGTTGCGATCCGATGTGCACGAGGATCTCCGTGCGCAAGCCCCACAGGTTGCAGAAGCGTCTGCCTCGGATTCGGATCTGGCGTCCGGAGCTTGGGACGCGGCCGAGTCGGAGGGTTTCGAGTTCTTCCTCGAGGATGTTCTGTGGGCCTTCGCTGATGCCGTGGGCAACTTCCGCTGGTCGCCCGAAGGAGACCGTCTGGCCTTCATCGGCGCCATCGATGGGCCGAGCGCCGACGTCTACCTGCTCCAGGTCGCGGACGGGGCGGTGACGCGGGTGTCGGACGAGCCGACGCATGCCTTCCGCCTGGCCTGGAGCCCGGACGGTCGCTGGATCCTGCACGAGGGGGCGCGCTGGTCCAGCAGGGCGGCAGGCTCGACCGTCGCCAGCTCCACGGATCTCAGCGCCGCCGACGGCAGCCAGCAGCGGCACATCGGTCCTGGCTCCGGCATCGGCTCCTGGGCCGAGGACTGGCCGGATGCCTGGCTCGATGACGACGGCGCCATCTACCACACCGAGTCCAATGGCTGCGGCATATGCCAGATCCTGCACCTCGACGTGGGCAAGGGCATCACCCGGACGCTCGCGTCCAGCATCGAGGGCCAAAGCTTCGCCATCCACCCCGAGGGCGGCGCCATCGCGTTGTCGGGGCGGCGCTTCGGTCCGATGGACTCCAGCGCATCGACGCCGATGGAGACGAGCGTGGGCATCGAGGTGATCGATGTCTCGGACGCTACGACCGGACAGATCCATGACCGCCCCTGCCAGGTCGTGGGCTGGGCTGCAGATGACCTGCCCTTCCTCCGGCTTCCTTCCCACACCGAGGACCGCTGCTCGCCGGTGGCCTTCGACGCGGAGGGCGTCGAGCTGGACATCGATGCGCCAGTTGGGCTCACCGAAGTCGGCGTATCGCCGGGGAATGCTTGGCGACTGCTCTATGGGGAGGCCGGCTGGCGGCTGTTCGATCGGTCCAGCGTGCTGCGAGCGGAATGGCCCGCGGAATCCGGGGGTTCGACGTCGACGGCCCCGCAGCCCGTCGAGGCCGTGGCCTGGCGTGGGGACGACGCAGCATGGGTCTGGCGTGCAGGCGGCGAGGTCTGGCTTGCCGACCTTGTCGATGGGAAGCCGGTAATCCACGGTTCCTGGAAGAGCGAATCGGACCGCGACGGCAGCCTGGACGTGGCTTGGATCGATCCTTGATCCGTGGATGCGATTCTCTCGCTTGGCCAGCGTACTGCCGATAAAATCCCGCGAAGTGACACCGACCCCGGGGATCTCCGATGTCCATCCATCGGCCGGACAAGAGCCTGTTGATTCAAGCCATCGACAACATGGCCATCTTGTCTGGCCTTGGGCCCGCTGGGGTGACAGAAGTCGCTACCGCGGCCATCTGGCGCGAGTATCCACAAGGCGACATCGTCCTCCTCGAAGGAGCTCCCAGTCCCGGACTCTGCCACCTCTACCAGGGCTGGCTAAAGGTCTTTAAGACGTCTGTGGATGGGCGGGAACAGGTGCTACGCCACCTCGGGCCGGGGGAGACCTTCAATGAGGTGGGTGCGCTATCCCAGGGTCCGAGTCCAGCCTCGGTCATGGCTCTGGAGCCGTCGGGTCTTTGGATCATCCCCCGCCAAGTCATCCAGCAGACCATCGCTGCCCATCCCGACTTGGCCATGCCCATGCTCGAGAACATGGCCAAACGCATGACCGGTCTGGTCAATCTGGTGGCGGAGCTCACCCTCCACTCCGTGGAGGTGCGCTTGGCCCGCTTCCTGTTGGACGAGGCCGAGAACGAAGTCATGCATCGGCAGACCTGGGCAACATACGCGGAGATGGCCTCCCGGCTCGGCACGGTCCCCGATGTTCTCAGCCGGGCATTGCGCAGCCTGGTCGATGCCGAGCTGATCCAGGTCGATCGTCGGGCGATCCACATTCTGGATCGAACCGGGTTGGAACGGCGGGCCAAGCGAGGGACGTTCACGACAGCGTGAACTGGACCGAAGACCGACCGCGCTACGGGTACTGACCCGACACGACAAAAGTCGTGGCGAACCCCGAGCAAGATGGTTATCGTGGGCTGGGCTCACGCTGATCGCGCTCCAGGAATACAGCCCACTGTCGTCAGATCCCGTATCGTGCACCAGACAGGACACATCAGGGATCCCATACGGCCAATCACACAAAGGAAGCACCCGATGGTTAACCCATACCTACTCATGGCCCTACTCTACTTGGCCGTGGGCGCCCTGACCGCCCTGGATGCTTCGCTGACCAGCTTCGAATTGCTGGCCTGGATTCCCGGGCTGCGCTGGCTTCGCGTTCACTTCATCACCCTGGGGATCCTGACCGAGTTGATCTTCGGTGTCACCCCGGCCTTGGTCGCCCTGTCCCAAGACCGGCAACGACCCAGCATCCGCTGGGACGTCTGGCTGACGTTGAATGGAGGCATCATCGTCCTGCTGGTCGGCATTCCCATCATCAACCAAGCCATGATCTTGGTGGGTGGTAGCCTGGTGTTCATCGCCACCACGCTGCTGACCAGGCAGCTATGGCAGATGCGCCAAACCGATGTCACTGTGCGGTCAGGGCGTGGCGGTCGCAGATTCTATGTCAGCGGTCTCCTGTTCTTGCTTCTGGGCATCACGATCGGCACCGGTCTGTGGCTGGGCTGGAGCGCCCCCCTGCGCATCCAGGTGCCCCTGGAAGCCCACATCCACGCCAATAACTGGGGCTTCATGTCCTTGGTCTTCGCCGGGCTGCTGATCGATGTTCTGCCCGGTTTGACCGGGCGCAACCTGGCATCGTCGCGCACGGTCAGCAGGATTTTCTGGGGGATGAGCGTCGGGGCCTTGTTCCTGGTCATCGGGCCTTGGCTGGGCGGGAATCTCTGGTTCACCGTGCCGGGACTGCTCATGCACTTGGCGGCCACCCTGGCTCTGCTGGTTCAGACCATCCGCTGCCTGAGAGCCGGCGGACTATTGGACCAGGCAGGAAGCTGGCATCTGATCACCTCCTACCTGTGGATCCTGGCCCCGGTGATGGTGGCGCCGCTGATCATCCTGGGTGTGCCCGGCTTCCCCGGCCCGGTCATCGAATCCAATGCACCCCAAGCGCTGATCTACGGCTGGGTGCTGCAATTCGGCATGGCGCTGATCCCCTTCGTTACCCGGCGCACCTTCTTGAAGGATGACGTGCCGCGACTGGGTGGCAGCTGGTTAAGCCTGACCACGGCCAACCTGGGCAGCTCGTTGATCTGGGCCGGCATCTTCCTCACTGGACGGACCGGTCTTCTGCATGGACTGGCCTACAGCCTCTTTGCCGTCGCCATGTTGGCCGTCCTATGGGAGCTGGCCGGCTTGGTGCGGCAGGCCTTACAGCGACTCGAGGCATTCGAGGAGACGATCGAGTATCGCGCGGAAATGCCCCCACCGTGACCACTACGGAGTCAGCTCCTTGCGGCGCGGATCCGTGGCCATAGCGTAGAGACGAAGACGCCGACCCCGAGGAGCTCCAGGACCCGCCCTGCCATCGAAAGTTCGCCCCCTCCAGCCACGAGGGGTGCCGCTCCCACCATGATGATGCCCGCGTTCAGCAGCAACAAGGAGCCGATCACAAGCACTGGAGGGCCACGCCTGGGTTTCTTGCTGCGCCGCGGAAGGATCCAGTACGCAACCCCTAACGCCAGTTGGATGATCCATCCGACCAAGAGGAACTCCATGTGAGCGGGCAACAGCACCCACAGGAACGGACTCGACGGAGCCCCCTTGTGCCATAGCAGCAAGGCACCGATCCCGAACCCCGCGCAGAAATACAGGAGTGCCGCGCGAATCACCCAGATGCTGATGACGGGCATCTACCGAGCCCGCACCCGGGGCCAGACGTTCAGGGTAATCGACAGGGCTGCGATCAGTTGACAGAGCGCGGATAGCGCAAGCATTTGGCCCCATCCTGACCCCTGCGCCCACGCCTGCATCGGTTCGGCAACCGCCCGCATGATCAGGCCGGCGTTGAGTAGGAAAAAGGCCAGCCAGGAGAGCCACTCCCTGCCATAGGGCTGGTCTTTCGAGAACTTCGGGAACATCCAGAGCATGACCGCCACGATGAGCTGGGTGACCCACCCCACCACCAGGAGGTGCGTGCGCACGGGTCGGCTCGCGATGATGATCGGTGCATCCGCCAGCGATGTCGCGGCCGCATTCGCTGCCAGGCCCACCAAGAGATAAACCAATCCCGCCCTGGCAAACCAACGGGATATGCGCGGCAAAGGAGGTACCTCCGGTCGCGATCAGGGAATCCGGTGACTGGATGCGCTCTCGGCAGCCGACGATCCGGCCCGAGTTGCCATCGCTCGAATGAAGCCGACCGAATCGAGGATCCACACCACGAGACGAACGGCACGACCACGACTCCAACTCACGGTGAACGCACCCCAGGTCGGGTTGATGGGGCTTCATGCAGGAGCGCCACGAAGACCAGTCCATCTTCGAGAGCCCGAACGGAGTGGGCTTCACCAGGCTCGAAGGTGAGGAGTGCGTTTGGGCCGAACTCGCGCTCCTTCCCATCCGGACCAGCGAACATGCCCCTGCCCGTGAGCACGATCAAGTACACCGGTGAGTCCGGGGCTCGATGTTCTCGGACGACCTGTCCAGGTCGCAATGTGAATCGTAACACCCGGCCCGTTTCGTTGACGAGCAGGGGCTCCGCACTCGGATTGTGATCATGGAACTCGAGGTCTTCGAGTAGCTGAAACGTCTTCAAGTCGCCCTCCTTCGTCATCGAACCTTGCGCACGGGTTCCGTCGAACTACGATGCTTTGTTCGGGCCGTATCGACCATCATCCGTCGACTCGCTCGCCTTGTCCGGATGCGCGGCTCATGGCGCCGATGAGGCGCCGGCGGCTTCGACTTCGCTGGCGGACCCCCATTGCGGGAAGAGCACGTTGTTCTCCAGATGGATGTGAAGATGCAGGGACCGCTCCAAGGCCTCCAGCCCATGCCAGAGCGCACGCCAGGTATTGCAGGCCCCCTCGGGGACGCGGTAGTCGTCGGTGAGCTCGCGCAGCGTGGCGAGCGCTCGGCCGGCTTCACTGTGATCATCGATGAAGATGGAGACCGGCACACCGCCGCTGTCGCCACGCTGCAGAATCATGGGAAAGAGGAGTTCCTCTTCCCGCGCCATGTGGTCCTCGAGCTCGGCCTCGAGCCGGAGGAATGTCTGCAAGAGGCTGCCAAGTCGCTCCGGATCCTTGTCGCCGTGCACACGAGCCACCTTTCGGGCCATCGACTCGAGGCGAGGAAGCTCCTCCCGAAGGGGTACATGGTAGGCGTGAACGATATGGCGAATGAGATCGGCAGCGGGCACCGCGTCCCATCGCTCTAGCTCGGGATCACCGACCGACAGGGCCTGCTCGATCTCGCCGAGCACCTCGGGCGTCGACAGACCCTGCCGTTCACACGCATCCTGCAACGCGACGCCACCTTGGCAACAGAAGTCGATACCGTGCCGAGAGAAGACCTGCGTGGCCATGGGGTGACGGGTGGCGATCTCGCCAACCTTGTCACTTGACGTGATGTTCATGAGAATGATCTCCGGCCCTGCTCGGGCGATTGGGCGGAACGTGAGGCCGGAGCATCAGGCTCCTGGCTCTCCGCCGTCGGTTCTCCGATGGAGTAGCTACATCTGTTGGCGCCGTCCGGCATGAAGGTCTGTCGCTGGAGTGGCTCGCCGAGCAGCTCACCGACCAGGTTCAATTCGGCACGGCAAGGCAAATGTGACACCGCGACGACATCCCGCAACGGGCAGTGGCAGAGACGGAGTCTCCGGCCCGAGGATGTCGCCTCGATTTCGGCCATGAATCCCTCCTCAGAGAGCATCCGAGCCACCATCTCCATGCGCTCGATCCCGCTAAGGCCCTCGACCTGATGCAGGAGCTGCTTCCGCTTGCGCTGAAGTCGGGTCTCGAAGAAGCGCTCCAGAAGCTGGTGGTTTCCGGTGTCTTGCAGGAAGCTGGCCAGCTCCCGGAGCAGCTCGCCTTCCCTGCGTGGGAAGAGGTCTTGTCCCGAACGGGAGAGGCGGTAGACGACTCGAGGCCGCCCGCGCCCTTGTCGACGAAGCCCAGCCCGCTCCACCAGATCCTTGGCCTCGAGCGCCTTGAGGTGATCCCGCAGTGTTTCCGTCGCCAAGTCCAACTCGGCCTCGAGGTCGGCCAGTGTTGCCTCGCCGCTGCGAAGCAGCCCTTCGAGAATCGACTTCTGGCTCTCCCCCAGACCTGGGCTCGAGATGGATTCGGGCATCGTGATGGGTTCGAGGGTCATGATCAGTGGGTGCTCCTCGCCTCGTACCGTAGTCGCGTCCAATACCCTTGTCAAGTTTCTCATGGTGTTTTACACTTTTAAACCTTGCGCCGGACCCGCCAGCGATCCGCAGCAGGAGAGGTCACGATGGACATTCGCGCCCTGAACGAACGCGCCAAGGAGCTGCGCTGCCTCTACGCGATCGACGCGATCATCGCCGATCGCGGCCAGACGCCGGCCAGCGTCTTTCACCGCGTGCTCGAAGCGATCCCCGCGGGTTGGCAGCATCCGGAGTCGACCGGCGCCACGATCATCTATCTCGGACGACGCTACGTCGGTTCGAACTACGCATCCGATGGGGAGCACTTACAGGAGCCGATCTCGCTCTGGGGCACCGATGTGGGGACGATCACCGTCAGCGACAAGCGTGACGCGGCGGTGCGGAACCATCAACCGTTCTTGCCGGAGGAGTCGGAGCTTCTGCATCGAATCGCGGCACGGCTCGGAGAGTACCTAGAGTGGAAGCACACGGAGTTGCTCGCGGAGCGAACGCCGTCGACCAGGAATCACTGGGCCTGGCGCCAGCGCTTTGCCGAAGCGCTGGCCGATGCGCTGGATCCAACCAGATTCGGCATCGCCCAGGTCTTCATCGGAGGCAGCACGGCACGAGGAGATGCCGGGCCGGCTAGCGATGTCGATCTCTACGTCCGGTTCCATGGATCGACCGAGCAGAAGTCGGAACTGCGCGCATGGCTAGAAGGCTGGAGCCTATGCATGGCGCAGGTTGCCCTCCAGCAGACGGGCCAACCCTTTCCGGGCGGAATGCTGAACGTTCAGTGGCTAGATGGCGAGCCGAGCCCTTGGCAGAAAAGCGAGCTCTTGGAGCTGAAGATGGGCCCTCAGCCTAACCGCGCTCAGCACCCGGTCTAGGCCGAGCGGAACCGGGCGAAGATCGACCACTCGGGGCCGAGGTCCGGTCCCATCGGCTGCACGAGAGGTGCGCCGCCCGGTTTAGGGCTCAGCACGCTCCGCGCGAAGCGCCAACCACGGTAAGTGCGTCGTATACACCGGCGCCGGCTCCGTCGTGAAGGACCAGGGGTTCGGGATCGGCCCGGGTGCCAGCTCCGCGCCGGTCTCGTCGCTGGCCTCGATGGTCAGCGTGTAGCGGGTGCCGTAGTCGAATGGACGGGCGTGGCGCAGCGTGAGGCTCTGGCGGTCCGCGGACCAGGAGGGCTCGAAGAAGCCGCCCGGCACCGGCGGGTCGCTGGTCACGACAAGGCTGGTGGGCTCCATTGGCTTATCGAAACGGGCCAGGACGATGCTGGTGGGGACCACGTCGATGGCGGCGTCGGGCGGGGAGGTCAGGACTAGGTGGGGGGGCTGGCTGACCAGGAGCTCGGCGCGGCGCAGGTAGCGCCGGCCGGTGTCGTCTCGTAGCAGCGACCGGACGGTGTAGCTGCCCTCCTCGGCCGTCGCGGCCACCCGGGCGCTCAGGCGCAGGGTGACCGACTGGCCGGCCGTCAGCGCGCCGGTCCACAGGGCCTGGCGCGCGCCGGGCTGCCAGATGGCCGTGCCGCTGCCGCCGGTGGCCGTCAGGCTGCCCTCGATGTAATCGACGCCCGGCGGCAGGACTAGGCTGGCCTCGCTATCTCCGGCATCCAGCGGGCCGCGGTTGACGATCTGCAGGGTCACCGACAGGGCTTGGCCGGAGACCACGTGGTCGGGGCTCAACTGGATCTGCGAAGGCACCAGGTCGAAGGGCGGGTCCTCGGCCGGCACTCGGGCCACGAAGACCTGCTGGCGGTTGTCCGGGTTCTGGCCCAGGTTGGCCGTCGAGGGAAAGAAGGGGTAGTCGAAGTCCGGTGTGCCGGCCAGCCCGATGTAGTCGCCGATGAAGCCGGTCGTGTCGTTGACCATCGGCAGATTGATGCTCGGGTCCCAGCTCTGGGCGCTGACGCGGCGGTTGGCACCCCAGCTCTCGCCGCCGTCGTAGGAGCGGCTCAGGTAGGTATCGATGCAGAAGTTGGTGCGGCCGACGTGATCCTCGGGGATCCACGCGAAGGCCGGGCAGGGCACGCGCCGGTCCAGCCAGGCCACCGCCACCCGGCCGTCGGGCGCCACGGACACCTGGGGTTGGAACTGATCGGCGCCGCCGGCCAGTGGGTCGTCGTTCAGGCGCAGGGGCGGATCCCAGCTCTCACCCCCGTCGGTCGAACGGGTCAGGAGGATGTCGGCATCGCCGGTGGCGTAGTCGGCCCAGGTCACGAAGATCCGGCCATCGACCGGGCTGACGGCCATCGCCGGCAGCGAGGCCGGCGTGCGGAAGACGCTGCCCGGCAGCTGGAAGGGCACGCTGGTCGTCGCGGCGATGTCGCGGGGCGCGCTGAAGCTCTCGCCGCCGTCGGTCGAGAGCACGTGGCGGATGCTGCCGCGCACCGCCGAGCCGAAGATCTGCTGGCCGTAGACCACGTGCACCGTGCCGTCGGGGCCGGCGGCCACCACGGAGCCCTGCAAGGGACCGCGATCCAGCTCCAGGGGCGGCTGGCTCCAGGTGGCGTTGCGGTTGGTCGAACGGCTGAAGACGATGCGGGTGGGCAGGCCATCGCCGCCCACGGCGGTCCAGCTCATGTAGAGGTTGCCGGCATGCGGGCTGCTGCCGGCCGGGTTCATGTCGGCCGCGATCCACTGCTTGTCGGTATTGGTGCTGCGATCCACCGGCACCGGTAGGCCCCAGTCCTCGCCGCGCCGCTTGCGCATCATGTCCAGGCCTGTCGGGCCGCGGGTCAGCAGGGTGAAGTAGCCGCTGCCCTCATCGTCGAAGGCGTTCACCGGGTCGCTGGTCAAGCTGTAGACCTCGATGCCCTCCGGTTGCAGCTGCTCCCAGCTCAGCCCGCCGTCGAAGCTCTCGAAGACCCCCGTGTAGAAGCCATAGCGCTCGGGCGCGAAGAAGAACTTGGAGCTGCCCAGCAGGTGATCCGGATCGACCGGGCTGGCCGCCAGGTGCACCTCGCTGAAGTCGGTCACCGGGCGGGTGGACCCCTCGGTGTCGCCATCCCGGCTGACCTGGATGTTCTCGGGGATGGTGTCCGGGCCCTGATCGAGGGCCTGTGGTGCCGGGCCTCGCCGGGCGGGTTCGCGGAACTGGGCGACCGGGCCCGGGCGCAGGCTCCCGATCTCGGCCGACCGGGCCGGCACGACCGGAGTCTGGGGCTCGAGCGGGGCGGCGACCACCACCGCGCCGAGCAGGGTCGAGGTCAAGCTAACACCGACGAGCAGCGGGGCGAGTCGGCGGCGTCGGCGATCGGTCGAAGCGCGCATGGCTGGGGCATCCTGGGCTGCTGCTGCGTGGACGCAGCACGGGGGTGGCGGGGCCGGCGCCGAGGGTCGATCGGGCCACGAATATGCTACCATCGAGCCATGCCCATCTACGAGTACCTCTGTCCGGACTGTAACCGGATCTACAGCTTCCTGGTGCGCCGGACCTCGGAGAAGCGCGAGCCGGCCTGCCCCCGCTGCGGCGCGGTCGACCTGCGCAAGCAGGTCTCCGGCTTCGCCTTCAAGCGCAGCGCGGAATCGGCCGGCGGATCGAGCGGCGCGGAGGGTGGTGACGATGGCCTCGGCGACCCGATGGATGCGATGGGCGGCATGGGCGACATGGGGGCGATGGACGACCCCCGCGTCGAGCGCGAGATGATGAAGCTGATGCGCGATGCCGAGCACATGGACGAGAACGACCCGCGCCAGCTGGCGCGCTTGATGCGCAAGATGAGCGAGGTCTCCGGCGAGCCCTTCGACGCCGGCATGGAGGAGGCCGTGCGGCGCATGGAGGCCGGCGAAGACCCGGAGCGCATCGAGGAGGACATGGGCGAGGACCTGGACGATGCCGGCGGCGCGATGGGCATGGGCGGAGCGCTCGGCGCGCCGACGCGCGACGACGGGCTCTACGACCTCTAGCGGTCGAGGCCCGATCCTCAAGCCATGAGCCAGCGACCCGGCGGACGGACGCCCGCCCGCGTGCTGACGGTCGAGGCCGGCGCCGCCCACGCGCGGCCCGACAGCCTGGCGACCGAGGAGCCCTTGGAGATCCGCATCGATCCTGGTGGCAAGGCCTTTCGGCTGGCGATCACCATGCGCACGCCAGGCCAGGACTTCGATCTGGCGGCCGGATTCCTCTATGGCGAAGGCATCGTGACCGGTAAAGGCGACATCCGGCGCCTGGCCTACTGCGCCGACGCGGATCTGACCGAGGAGGAGCGCGACAACGTCGTCACGGTCACGCTGCGCCAAGGTCTGACCGTCGACCTGCGCAAGCTCGAGCGGCACTTCTTCACCACCAGCGCCTGTGGCGTTTGCGGCAAGGCCAGCTTGGAGCAACTGGATCTGCGAGGTCTCGAGCCGGTGGAAGGTGAGCTCCAGGTGACGCCCGAGATCCTGACCGCCCTGCCGGGGCGACTGCGCGAGGCCCAGGGGCTCTTCGAGCGCACCGGCGGGCTGCACGCGGCCGGGCTCTTCGACCGCCAGGGGCAGCTGATCGCGCTGCGCGAGGACGTGGGGCGCCACAACGCCCTGGACAAGCTGATCGGCTGGGCCCTGATGGAGGATCGGCTGCCGCTCTCCGAGCACATCGTCCTGGTCAGCGGCCGGGCCAGCTACGAGCTGATGCAGAAGGCCTTGGCGGCCGGCCTGCCCATGCTCTGCGCCGTCTCGGCACCCAGCAGCCTGGCGGTGGACGTGGCGCGGCGCTTCGGAATGACCCTGGTGGGCTTCCTGCGCCAGGAACGCTTCAACGTCTACGCCGGGGCCGCACGGGTGGCGCTGGAGGAGGCGCCGGCATGACGGTCCTCTCGACCCAGGGCCTGGCTCAGTCCTTTGGCGACATCGACCTCTTCAGCGGGGTCACGGTCAGCGTGCCGCCGGAGGCGCGCATCGGGCTGGTGGGACCCAACGGGGTGGGCAAGACGACGCTGCTGCGCATCCTGGCCGGCCGCAGCTCGGCCTCGGCCGGCCGGCTGGACATCTCCCGCGGCGCGGGCATCGGCTACCTGACCCAGGAGTCGGCGCATGCCTTCGGGGCGGGCGCGCGCGACGTCTACACCGAGATGCTGAAGGTCTTCGAGCCCCTGCGCGCCGAGGAGCGGAGGCTGGCCGAGATGGAGGCGACCATCAGCCGCGGCGAGGGCGGGGACGAGGCGGTCGAGCGCTACGGCGAGATGCAGGCACGCTTCGAGTTGGCCGGCGGCTACGACTACCCCCAGCGCATCCGCCGCACTCTCACCGGTCTGGGCTTCCCCGAGGATCGCTGGGAGCAGCCCATCGAGCAGCTCAGCGGCGGCCAGAAGACCCGCCTGCAGCTGGCGCGGCTGCTGCTGGAGTCGCCGGATCTCTTGATCCTCGACGAGCCGACCAACCACCTGGACATCCAGGCGGTGGAATGGCTGGAAGGCGCGCTGTCGGGCTGGCCGGGGGCGCTGCTGGTGGTCAGCCACGACCGCTACTTCCTGGACAAGGTGGCCAACACCATCTGGGAGATGTTCGGCGGCGGCATCGAGACCTACCGCGGCAACTACAGCGCCTACGTGCAGCAGCGCGTAGAGCGCTGGGCCCTGCGCCAGCGGGCCTACGACGACATGATGGCCCGCTTCGAGAAGGAGCTGGACTACATCCGGCGCCACATCGCCAGCCAGAACACCAACCAGGCCAAGGGCAAGCTCAGCCGGCTCTCGCGCGAGGTCGAGGCGGTGCACGCCGGCGGCCTGGCCGTGCTCGACCAGATCCGCTCCAAGGGCTGGATGCAGGCCACGGCCGACCTCAAGCTGGAGCGCCCCTCCGACCGCCCCAACGAGGTGGCCCGGCGGATCGGAGAATTGCGCGCGCCCCAGGGCGGACCGCCCGAGTTCGATCTCCGCTTCGCAGGCAGCCCGCGCGGCGGCGACTTCGCGCTGCGCAGCCAGGACCTGGCGGTGGGCTACGACGGGCAGGCGATTCTGGACATCGACGACATCGAGCTGGAGCGCGGCGAGCGGGCGGCGCTGATCGGCGGCAACGGCACCGGCAAGACGACCTTCCTGCGCACCCTCTTGGGCGAATTGGAGCCGGTGGCCGGCCAGCTGCGCCCGGGCGGCGGGCAGGTGATCGGCTACTTCTCGCAGGCCCACGAGAACCTCGAGCCCGAGCACACGGTGCTGGAGACCATCATGCGGGCCACCGGCATGCTGGTGGCCGAGGCCCGCGGCTACCTGGGCCGCTTCCTCTTCTCGGGCGACGAGGTCGAGAAGCAGGTCTCGACCCTCTCCGGCGGCGAGCGCGGCCGGCTGGCCCTGGCCATCCTGGTCCAGGAAGGCGCCAACCTGCTGCTGCTCGACGAGCCGACCAACCACCTGGACATCCCCGCCCAGGAGATGCTCGAGGCCGCCCTGGAGAGCTTCGAGGGCACGGTGATCATGGTCAGCCACGACCGCTACCTGGTCCGGCGCATGGCCAGCCAGATCTGGTACGTCGAGGACGGCCGCATGCGCATCCACCCGCATGGCTACGAGGACTACCTGGCGATGCGACAGGGTGGCGGCGAGGTGGAGGGTGCGGCCGCGGCGGGCGCATCGGGCGATGGCGGTCGTCGCGCGCAGGCTGCGGAATCGTCGGCTTCGTCGGGTGCCGGTGGGGATGGGACGGACGGCGTGAGCGCCAACGGTGCGGATGCCCCGGCCAAGCCGGCCCTGAGCAAGAACGAGATCCTGCGCCGCGAGATCGAGTCGACGGCCATCGAGGGCCGCATCGCCGAGCTGGAGGACCGCCTATCCGACTTGGAGGAGGCCCTGCAGGAAGCCGGCGAGGACGGCGACTACGACGCGATCCAGGAGTTGGGCGACGAGCACGCTTCGGTCCAGGCCGAGATCGACCAGCTCTTCGGGCGCTGGGAGGCGCTGGCGGCGGAGATCGGTTAGGGCTCTCCCGGCGGCGATCACGCTGCGTCGAGTCATGTCCAGCGGGATCTAGCGCAGGCTGCCGCGGTCGAGCCGTGGGAGCTGTAGCTTGTATGGACCTCGCTGGATCGGGGGAGCCGCGCGGTCATCGAGCGCCCCGAAGAGGTGGATGCGGTTGCGCGACAGGTCGGAGACCGCGATCTGGCCGGTCGGGCCGATGGCCAGGGCGGCGATCCCCCAATCTTCCGCGTCGTCGGGACGATCGAAAGTCTGCCAGCGCGCGGCCTCCCAGCCATCGGGCTCGAAGACGCGGATGCGGCCGCTGCCCTCTAGCACGTAGGCGCGGCCGGCCGCATCCATCGCCAGGTCCATCGGCGCCTCGAAGTCCTCCGGGCCGAGCTCGAAGCTCGGCGCGCCGATGGCCGTCTGCAGGCGACCGTCGAGTCCGAAGTGCAGCAGGCGCGTCCAGGTCAGGATCCACAGGCCTTGGCCATCCGGCGCGAGCTCGACGCGATAGCCCCCGTCGCCTGGGTGTCGCAGGGCTTCGTAGAAGCTCCAGGTCGCCAGGTGGTCCCCGGCCGCGCTCAGGTGGTGGACCTCGAGGAAGCGGTTGTCGATCAGCCAGATCGAGCCGTCGGGGGCAGCCGCCAGATCGGAAAGCTCCCAGTCCCGCTCCGCCGGCAGCTCGATGATGCCCATGCCCCGACCGCGAGCGTCGAGCCGCTCGATCCGGGGCCACCAACCGGGATCCAGGCCCAAGATCTCGCCCTCGGGTCCCGGCGCGAAGCGCGTGATGTCCCCACCGTGATCCAATGCCCCGATCCGGGTGCCGGATCGCAGATCGAAGCGACTGGTGGACAAGGGCACGCCGTCGCCGAAGTCGATCCCCCAGAGCTCTCGAGCGCCCGCCCAGACCAGCGCCGAGCAGCAGCTGATCCAGTCCTCGCGCACCGGGACGTCGATCTGTCCCAATCCTTCCGGGGCGCCGGCGGTCGGCTCTGCGCGCGGCGGCGGGGGCACGACAGTGACCCGCGTGGGTGAGGCGGTGGGATCGGGCGCCGGGGTGAGGAAGGCCGGCTCGGTGGGCCAGACCGGTGGTCGGGCGAGGAAGGGAACCCGGGCTCGGTTCGTCGCGCGATCGATCGGGAAAGCCGTGTAGAGCGCGACGTCTCCTCGGGTGTGCTCGCCCGTCTGGACGGACACGGGGGCGTCGGCGAGGATCTGTCCCGCAAGCGCTGTGCTCTCCTCTCGGCCAGACAATCCGAGCACCCAGGAGTCGAAGGCGTGGGCCTCGAGACGCTGACCGACGGGACCTCCGTGGTTCACGCTCTCTCCCCGGGCCCCCCAGGCATGCAGCACGGCATCCACCGGCTCCGCTCCCGGGTTGAGCGCCGCGACGTGGCTCCATCGGCCGGGTCCCCATGCCAGCCAGGGCATGGCCAGGTCCAGGGCCATCGCGGAGGATGCCGGCAGCGCCAATGCCTCCGGGCCCCCGTTCACGCCGCTGCCCCCGAGCACGATCGTGGCGGCCAGGATGCTACCGGTCGTGGCCCGCAACGAGACGAGTCCCGCGCAGTCGGTTGGAAGGGGGAGGTCGGCTTCGGAGCGCGGCGCGACCCATGCCGAACCGCCGGGCACCAGCCCGAGGTCGGGACCCACGATGGGCTCGGCACCACAGCGGTCCCGAAAGCTGGAATCGGGATGGTAGCGCAGCTCGACCTGGGCCGGACCCGGGCCCGGGTTGACGATGGCGAGCGTGCTCGGCGCCGACCGACCGAATCCGGTGGAGAACTGGCTGTGCAGCTCGGTCGTCGCGGAGCTCGTCGCCAAAGCGCCGATGGCGGCCGCGACCCCATCACCTCGCGCGCGGTACACCAGCAGTCCGGCCGCGGTGACCGGGCGATCGGATTCGATCCCGGCATAGCCCTGGAAACGGCCTCCGAGGGCTTCGAAGCCTGGCCCGGCCAGATCGTAGGCGGCGGACCCGCCGGCCGGCAGCGAGACCCGACCCTGCCAGACCGGCTCGGCAGCATCGGCAGAGAAGGGAACGAGCGCGATCTCCACCTCGGCCGGCAGGTCCGGATCGGTATTCTGGACCGACAGGATCGCGCTCTCCTGGGTACCGGAGATCGCCAGGTAGGGCAAGCGCAACGCCGTGGAGGGCTCTTCGGCCACGCTGATGGCGAGGTTCTCCGCCTCGTCATCGATCGGCCAGGCATGGCGCGCCAGCGCGGCCAAGCGCCCGGTCCCGCGCACATCGGCGGCGTAGAGGCCGGCCGAGAGCTCGGGCAGTTCCGCCAGATCCACGACGCGATGGGCCATGCCGGGCACGTCCTCGAAGCTGCGCGAGGCGGCCAGCTGCCCATCCGGGCGGCGGATGTCGACGCTCATGTCGATGGGCTGACCGCCGGCACCTTCCAGATTCTGGACGACGAGCTTGCTCTGCGGCAAGCCGATGGAGACGAGCTGGTCGACAGCGGGCGGCGGTGCATCCTGAGCCGGCTGCGGCAAGGCGGCACGGGCCGTGACCAAGGCTGCGAGCACGAGACCGAAGACCAGACCGACGCGAAGCGGCTGCACCCTGTCCATTCGAAATGCTCCTCTCGATCCATCGCGAAGCTCGGCCCCACCAGGCTGGCATCGACCCGCTCGCCCCGCCCGCCGAGTATTCGGCGGCTTCCATGCGGCTTCAGGTCATCGGCCCTACGCATGGGTCTTCGGATCCACCCGGCCGAGACGGCGGAGGCCCCCGCTCGATCGAGCAGGGACCTCCGTCCACGCACCGGGCAGCGTCGCGTTCTGCTCAGGTCATCGGCGAGGACGGTCGACGCTGCCTTCTGCCACGCCGAGACGCGGCATCTGGCCGCTCACGGACAGCCGCACTTCCAGACCAGTCCGTTGAAGAGCGGGTGGTAGGGCAGGGACGGGTTGCGTAGACCGAGCCAGGTCCGGGGCACGTTCAACGGCCCCGCGGGTAGGTTCGGGTTACAGAGCTCTCCGTAGCCCGCGATGGATTCGGGATTCCCTGAAGCGGCGTTGATGGCCACGATCGGGACCCTTCCGATCACACCATCACACAGGCGCGGCTCGAAGGTGAGGGTCGGCGTCACGCCTGGCGTAACGCCAGGGGTAACACCGGGTGTCTCTCGCGGCGTCACCACGGGCGTGTGACTAGGATCGGGAATGTGATCGACCGGACAGTCCAGCATGTCCGAGTCCCCGGTAGCGTTCTGGTTACCGCCAGCCCGGAAGCGCCCGCGCCCGCCGTAGTGGATGGCCGCGCCCAGTTGCGACGCCCAAGCGGCCGCGCCGCCCACGCGCTCCTCGTCGCCGCTGCTCAGTTCGATCCAGAGCGGTGGATTCGGTGTCAGGTCCAGCGCGTAGGTCTTGCGGCTGGCGTTCTCGCGGTCGCCCTGCGGGCCGGTGGTCGTGCCACCGGTGACCACCATCCGGTTGCCCGTCGCGTCGTAGGCTGCTGCATGGAAGGACAGGCTGGGCGCGATGCCGCCGGTGGCCAGGCGCTGCCAGGTCGTCGCCTGATCCGGCCCCTGGCTCAGGTCGAGCTGGTAGACATCGCGCTCGTTGCGGCTGCCGTCCTTGGTGCCGCCGAAGACCAGCAGGCGCTGGCCGGCCGGGTCGTGGACCATCGTGTGGCCGTAGAGCCCGTTGGGCACGCCGGCGCTGGGTCCGTTGTTCAGACTGGCTACGCCGCTCGAGTCCCAGCTCGAGTAGCGGGTGGGGATGTTGGAAGCGCGGCAGGGCCGGTCGGCCGCCGCGCAGTCCTGGATGCCACCGACCACCCAGAGCGTATCGGAAGCCGGGTCGTAGGCCGCTGCCGCGAAGAGGCGCTCGGTCAGGCTGCCGGCCGGGTTGAGCTGCTGGGCCGCGCCGGGATTCGCGCCGCCGGTGGGCAGGAAGAGGATGGAATCGTCCCCCTCGCCCTCGGCCTCGTCGTCGGCGCCGCCGACGAAGTAGGCGCCGCGCTGCTCCTCGGGCACGCTCGGGCCGCCGCGGTAGGCGCCGGCCGCGCCGAAGCGCTGCAGGCCGGCCGAGCGCGGCGCGCCGTGGCTGGCATCGGCCGGGTTGGTGCTGGAGACGTCGAGCGCCATCACCGAGCCGGAGACATCGCCCGAGGCGTCCAGGCCGCCGTAGAGGTAGAAGTGCTGCTGGTCGCTGTCGAAGGCCCCGGCTACGTGAAAGCGGCCGCGCGCATCGCGGACCAGCTCGGTCCAGCTGCAGGTTGGGTTCTGTTGGGCCGGTGCGGCCTGCGCATTGGGCGGTCCGCCGACGGTCAGGGCGAAGAGCGCCAGGCTCATCGCGATCGAGGTCAGGGTCAAGGCCGGCATCCAGCGCCGGGATCGTGTTCTCGAGTCCATCATCGTTGCATCCCTCCGGTTCTCGAACGGTTGGTCATCCGAGGAGCGAGGTGATGGCGATGCGACGGTGCTTGCAAGCCTTGCGCGGATCCTTCACCACTCCGTCCCCGTTCTTGCCCGGTATGGACAAGGCGGGGTTACAAGAGCGGTCCGGCGGCGAGTCCTCGCGGGTCTTGCAGGCAAGGGGCGCGGCGGTCCGGCGAGGACGGGTTGTAAGGGAGCCTCGGGTCTACTCGGCGCGCACGTAAACAGGAGACTGGCCGATGCTGACGCTGATGCTGCTGCCGGTATGGACGCTCGACTGCCCCAGCGCATTGGTCACCCGGATCTTGCCGGTCCAGTCCGGCAGGATGCTGGCGTCGAAGACCATGTTCCGGTTGATGGTGCTGGTACCGCGCCGGCCGATGCGCTCGCCGGTATCGGTGAAGGCCACCACCGTATGGTCATCGCTGTAGGGGTCGCGCAAGCGGTAGGCCTCGATGCGGCTGCTGCCGGTCTGGCCGGTGGAGAAGCGCCGCTCGTAATCCAGGCCGCCCAGCATCTCCTGTGCGGTGCGGAAGGCAGCATGGGCCGGCTTGACCGCGTTGTCCTGCGAGCCCGCATAGCCCGGCAGGGGGTTACTGCCGCCGCAGGCGCGCGAGGCATCGTAGACCGCGCGCGATCGCAGGAGCCCGAAGGTCTGCCAGGCGTAGATGTCGTTGCAGCTGCCGGTGAAGCGGTCCTTGCCCACGAACCAAAGCACCGCCGGCGAGCCCTCCGCCAGCGCCCTGGCCAGAACGCGACCTGGATAGGCCGCCTGCAGGGACTCGTTCCGGTTGGTCCAGTCGTCGGCCGGCGCGCTGGACAGTCCGACCTCGGTGATGGCGATGGGCTTGGAACGCAGATCGAAGCTGCCAGGGCGGTACAACTGGTACCGACTCAGGTGCGAGAGCTTGGCCGATAGCTCTTGGTTGTAGGGCTGGCTGCCATCCCAGTTGTTGCGGAAATCGTTGTAGATATGCACCGCCATCCAGTCGAAGAAAGGAAAGTCGGGCTCGCTCCCATGGGCGCCGTGCAGCGCGGTCAGGCTGTCCTGGACGAAGCCAAAGTCGAAGGGGCCGCTGGGGCTGTAGCCGGTCTTGTTGTAGAAGCGCTCGTAGGCCACGCCGCCGAAGACGATGACCGCCCGCGGGTCGGCCGCCTTGGCCGCCTGCCAGGTCGCGCGCAGATGCGTGCCGTAGGCCGCGGCGCGAGCACCGCCGAAGCAGCTGCCGTGATCGGGCTGGCCGGCGGAACGCGTGCGATCGAAGTCGGGCTCGTTTTCCACCTCCCAATGGCGGATGATCGGCGAGCCGGGCGCGTCGTCGATGCCGTCACCGTCGTAGCGCTCGACCAGCGCCGTGACATAGGCCTGATAGCGCGCGATCGGCACGCGATCGATGGGACCGCAACCATCGCTGGAGGCCCAGTCCGGGCGGGTGTAGAGCACGGCGAAGGGTCGCAAGCCAGCCTGATTGATCGACAGGGCCACGTCGTCCAGGGACATCCAGTGATAGTCCGGCGGCGAGCGATCGTCCGGCTCGAGCCAGCGCCATTGCACCGGCAAGCGCACGAAATGCGCGCGCGCCTGCGAGATCCGATCCAGCACCTGCTCGTCCTGGGTCTCGTCACCGAAGAGCTGCACGCCGAAGACCCCGTCCGCCGGCGGTGGGAAGGTCGGATTCGGTGTCGGGGTCGAGCTGGCCGGCAGGGTCGGGCTCGGCGTCGGGGTGATGCTGGGGATCGGGGTATCGCTCGGCGTGGGAGTGACCGTCGGTGTGGCGCTGGGCGTCGCGGTGGCGGTCACCGTCGGCGTGCGCGTCGGGGTTCGGGTCGCGGTCGCGGTCGAAGTCGCGCTGGGGATCGGTGTGTCGCTGGGTGTCGGCGTGATACTCGGTGTTGGCGTGATACTCGGTGTTGGTGTGATGCTCGGTGTTGGCGTCACGGTCGGCGTCTGCGTCACGGTCGGCGTCGAGGTCACCGTCGGTGTCCGGGTCACGCTCGGGGTCGGCGTCGGCGTGCCGGTGGTCGTGGGCGTCGCGCTGCTGGAGGCCGTGGGGCTGATGCTCGGCGTCGGCGTGATGCTGGGTGTGAGCGTGATGCTGGGCGTCGGCGTCGTGCTCGCCGTCGGCGAGGCCGTTTCCGTCTCGGGCGGTGGGGTGGCGCTGGGCTCGGCGCCCCCTTCCGGTGTCGCGCTGCTGGTCGCCGTCCCGTCGGGCCCGATGGTGGGGGTGGCGCCGGACAGGGCCGTCGGATCGAGCGTCGGTTCGACGCTCGGCGCGGGCGGCGCCTGGGTCATCGTCACCGCGATCGTCGGCGTCGTCGTGGCGGTTCGACCCGGATTTCCACCGGGCAGGTGGGTCGGTGTGGCCACGGGCGTATCCGCCGGAGCGGGCTCGCCGGACGGGGATGGTGCCACGACCGTGACCTCCGGATCGGGCGTCGGCTCGTCGACCGGGGTCGCGCTGGGCTCGCCGGGCAGGGGGGTGGGCTCCTCGGAGCGCGCCCGATCACAAGTTGCCGAGACGTCCGTGGACGACAGCCGCGGGGCCGGGTTCACCGTCGAGCTGCGCTGCAAGACGATGGGAAAGTAGATGCAGTGGCTGCCGCTCGACTGCGCGCGCGCCGACGACGAGTCGGTTCCTACCGACGCCCAGAGAAAGCAGAGCATCGCGAGGCAGGTGGTAACGAGCGACGCGGCCACATGGCCGCGCGCCGGCACGCGATGCGGATCCCCCCTGCCACGGCTCATATGCGGCCGATCGTTCCCGGGACTGGCAAGCTCTCGTTCGTCGATATTGCTTAACACTTTACCCTGGCCGCGACATGCGAACAACCTACGATGCACGACAACCCTGAATTCTCGGGGCGTGCTCCCGTCCGCTGGCCTTCGGGCGGCAGGCTATAATCTGGCGCATGAGCCGAGAGCGCCTATACCGTTGCCAGGCGATCGTCCTCAAGCGCCGCGATTACGGCGAGGCCGACCGCATCCTGACGCTCTACACGCGCGAGCAGGGCAAGGTGGACGCCATCGCCAAGGGCGTGCGGCGCATCACCAGCCGCAAGAGCGGTCACATCGAGCTCTTCACGCGCTCCAACCTGCTCTTGGCCCGCGGCCGCAGCCTGGACGTGCTCACCCAGGCCGAGACCATCGAGCCCTATGCCGGCCTGCGCGAGGATTTGGTCCGCACCACCTACGCCTACCACATCGCCGAGCTGCTCGACCGACTCAGTGAGGATGGCAGCCCCAGTCCGCCCGTCTTCGAGCTGCTCTGCCAGGCCCTGGAGGCCCTTTGCGAAGACGACGATCCCTCGCTGGTGGCACGGTACTTCGAGTTGCGTCTCTTGGGACTCTCCGGCTACCGGCCGCAGCTCTTCAACTGCCTGATCTGCGGCGCCTCCCTGGAGGAAGAAGGCAATGCCTTCAGCCCGGATGCCGGCGGCGTAGCTTGCCCGGTCCATCGCGGCCAGCTGCCGGATGCCATGGCGCTGGATGCGCGCGCCTTCCGCGTGCTGCGCTTTCTTCAGACCCGCGACTGGGCCCTGGCCCGGCGCATCCGGCTGGAGCCGGCCACCCGCGGTGCGCTCGAGCGGGTGATGCACGCCTACCTGCGCCACATCCTCGAGCGCGAGCTGCATTCGACGGCCTTCCTGGACAAGCTGCGCGCGGTGGCCTACAGCCTGGATTTGGCGCCTCGCCCGCGCCCTCGCGCTCGAGACCGCGAAGCGGATTCGGAGAACGTCGGCGAGTAGTCCCCGATCGGACGGCCAGGGTCTTCCTTGCCAGCGCCGGTCGACCCCGCGGCGGTCGAGATCGCGGACCCGACGCCCTTTCGGACTCGCCGGCAGGCTGCTTTGCCCTACAATGACCGGCTGCATCGTCCCGATCGCCACGCAACCAGGACCCGAAGACCATGAGCACCCCATCCCCGCTGACCTTCCAGGACGCCGTGCGCAAGCTCGAGGCCTACTGGGCCGATCGCGGATGCGTGATCTGGCAGCCCTACAACGTCGAGGTCGGCGCCGGCACGATGAACCCGGCCACCTTCCTGCACGTCTTGGGCCCGGAGGCCTGGAACGTGGCTTATGTCGAGCCCAGCATTCGCCCCGACGACGCCCGCTACGGCGAGAATCCCAACCGCATGGGCCGCCACCACCAGTACCAGGTGATCCTCAAGCCGGATCCGGGCGATCCGCAGCGGCTCTACCTGGACAGCCTGGCGGCCCTGGGCATCGACCTGGAGGCGCACGATCTGCGCTTCGTCGAGGACAACTGGGAGCAGCCGGCCATCGGCGCCTGGGGCCTGGGCTGGGAGGTCTGGCTCGACGGCATGGAGATCACCCAGTTCACCTACTTCCAGCAGGTGGGATCGCTGGATCTGGACCCGGTGGCGGTCGAATTGACCTACGGCCTCGACCGCATCCTGATGGCCCTGCAGGACGTGACCCACTTCAAGGACCTGCGCTGGAACGACCGCGTCACCTACGGCGACGTGCTCTTGTCCAACGAGGTCCAGAGCAGCACCTACTGGTTCGAGCTGGCCGACGTCGAGCGCCTGCAGACGGTCTTCGAAGCCTACGAGGCCGAAGCCGAGCTGGCCCTGGAGCACGGGCTCACCCGACCGGCCCACGAGTACGTCCTCAAGTGCTCGCACCTCTTCAACATCCTGGACACCCGCGGCACGGTCGGCGTCACCGAGCGGGCCCGCTTCTTCGGCCGAATGCGCAAGCTGGCCCGCCGAGTGGCCGAGGCCTACGTGGCCGAGCGCACGGAGCTGGAGTTCCCGCTGGGCGACGATCCGAGCACCCGGCATTGGGTGGCCGGCGTGGATGGCGAGGACGCGGCGGCATCGAAGGCGTCGTCGAGCGCGGCGGTCACGGATGCGGTCGAGGGCGATGGTGCGGGCGCGGGCGCAACGTCCGACGAGGCCCCGCTCCCCTCCGCTCCGGCTGACTTCGTGCTCGAGGTCGGCTGTGAGGAGCTGCCGGTGGCCGATCTGGACTCGGCACTGGCCGCGCTGGCCGAGCGCTTGCCAGCGTTGCTCGGCGAACTGCGACTAGCACACGGTGAGATCACCGTCGGCGGGACGCCGCGGCGCCTGGTGGCGCAGGTGGCCGCGCTGGCCCCGCGCCAGGAGGATCTGTCCGAGGAGGTGGTCGGACCACCGGTCAAGGCGGCCTACGATGCCGAGGGCCGGCCGACCCAGGCCGCCGAGGGCTTCGCGCGTAGCGCTGGGGTGACGGTCGACGAACTGACGCGGGTCGAGCAGAAGGGCATGGAACGCGTGGCGGCGCTCAAGCGCGAGGCCGGCCGGCCCGCGGCCGAGGTGCTGGCCGAGACCCTGCCGGCGCTCGTCGCCGGCCTGCCCTTCGCGCGCGGCATGCGCTGGAACGCCACCGGCCAGCTCTTCTCGCGGCCGGTGCGCTGGATCCTGGCGCTGCACGACAAGGCCATCGTCCCGGTGGACTTCGCCGGCCTGCGCGCCGGCCGGGTCAGCCGCGGCCTGCGACCGCAGAGCCGGCCCCTGCCGGTGGCGGCGGCCGAGGACTACCGCAAGCTGATGCGCAGCCACGGCATCCTGATCGATCCCGCGGCGCGCCGAGCCGAGATCGCGCGGCAGGTGGCCGAGCTGGCCGAGGCGGCCGGCGGCGTGCTGCCCGAGGAGCCGGCGCTCTTGGACGAGGTGACGAACCTGGTCGAGCAGCCCCGGGCCATCCTGGGCGACTTCGAGCCGGACTACCTGGAGCTGCCCGACGCGGTGCTGATCACCGTCATGAAGAAGCACCAGCGCTACTTCCCGGTCCTCGACGCCGCTGGCAAGCTGCTGCCGCATTTCATCACCGTGGCCAACCGCGCCTCGGTCGACGCCGACGCGGTGCGCTACGGCAACGCGGCCGTCATCCGCGCCCGTTTCGCCGACGCGGCCTACTTCTGGAAGCAGGATCGTAAGCGCTCGCTGGAATCCTACACGCCCGAATTGGCCGGCCTGACCTTCCAGTCGGAGCTGGGCTCGATGCTGGACAAGACCGAGCGCCTGGCGCGCCTGGTGCCGACCATCGGCGAGCGCATCGGCCTGCCCGATGCCGACACCGTCCACGCGGCACGCGCCGCCGCCCTGGCCAAGAGCGACCTGGTGACCAGCATGGTGGTCGACTTCAGCTCGCTGCAGGGCATCATGGGCCGCCACTATGCGGCGCTCTCCGGCGAGCCCGAGCCGGTGGCCCTGGCCATCGCCGAGCAGTATCTGCCCAAGGGCGCCGGCGACGCCCTACCCGAATCCGGCCCCGGCACCGCCCTGGCCCTGGCCGACCGCCTGGACAGCCTGTCCGGCCTCTTCGCCGCCGGCCTGGCCCCAAAGGGCGCCAACGACCCCTACGCCCTGCGCCGCGCGGCCCTGGGCATCACCACCATCCTGGCCGAGCGCGGCATCTCGCTGGACCTGCGCGAGGCCGTCGACGCGGCCGCCGCCGGCCTACCGCTCGAGCTTTCCGGCGAGGCCCGCGCTCAGCTGCTCGACTTCCTGGCCCGCCGCCTGGAGGTCCAGCTTCGCGATGCCGGCCACGCCGCGGACGCCGTGGCCGCGGTCCTGGATCGCCTGTCGCACGATCCCTCGGCGGCGGCGACGGCGGTCCGCGCGCTGGAGTCGGCCGTGGCCGGCGAGCATTGGGATGAGACGCTGACCGCCTACGCCCGCTGCGCCCGTATCGTTCGCAGCGCGGGGGATCTGCCGCAGGCAGTGGATGCCGAACGCTTCGAGGAGCCGGCCGAAGGTAGGCTGATGGAGGCCATCGAGAGCGCCGAGGCCGGCCTCGATCGCGAGGACATGGCGGCGGTGCTCGAGGCCCTGGCTGGACTGGCGCCGGCCATCAACGGCTTCTTCGACGAGGTCCTGGTCATGGCCGAGGATGAGGCGGTGCGCGCCAACCGCCTGGCGTTGGTCGCGCGTGTGGCAAGCCTTCCAGACAGAGTAGCGGACCTGAGCCGGATGGAAGGCTTCTAGTCCAGGCTGTAGGCCGGCCGATCGCCGATTCGAGATGCTTCCGGCCACCGTCGCATCGCGCGAGGGATCCACGATGTCAGAGAACGACGCTCGACCTCCATCCACTCGGCGACACGCCAGCAGCGGCTCGCCCTGGGAATCGCAGGTAGGCTACTCCCGCGCGGTCCGGGTCGGCCCCTTCGTCAGCGTCTCCGGGACCACCGCCACCGGGCCCGACGGCGAGGTGGTCGGTGTGGGCGACGCCTATGCCCAGACCCGCTACGCGCTGGAGATCGTCGGCCGCGCGCTGGCGGAGCTGGGCGCCGGCATCCAGGACGTGGTCCGCACGCGCATGTTCGTGACCGACATCGAGGACTGGCCGGCCATCGGTCGAGCCCATGAAGAGGTCTTCGGCGACGTGAGGCCGGCGGCGACCATGGTCGAGGTCCGCCGCCTGATCGACGAGCGGCATCGGGTCGAGATCGAGGTGGACGCGATCGTCGCCTCGGAGTCGTAGCGGTCGCCGCCGGCGAGCCGGGGCAGTTCCTTGGCTGCCTGGATCCTCCGACCCTTCGCCGGGGCCCAGCCTATGGCACGATGCGGCTCAGGTCCTCCACGGAGAAGCTGACGATGCCGGCCAGCGCATCGGCGATCCACACCTGGCTCGAGTCGCGCGCCAGGTCCTCGGTGTAGCCGGGCATGCCGCCCAAGGTGGCCAGGCGCCGCGGCTGCCAGGGATCACGCAGGTCGATGGCATGCAGGCGGCCGGCAGCCGATGCGCCGCCGGCCTCGGCCACCAGGCCCAAGCCCTGGCCGAGCAGGAGGACGTCGGTCGCTCGGGACATGCGCATCGGGAAGGTGCGCAGGGGCTCGGTCGCGGCCAAGTAAGCCAGGCCGTGAACCTCGGAGCGGTAGAGGCTGTGCAGGCGGTCGCCGGCCGGGGCCCAGACCTGCCGGCCCTCGGCCGCGATACCGGCCGGGCGCCCAGGAGACCGTCCGTCGGTTGGCAGGTCTCGATGTGCGACCAGCCGCAGCCGATCGCCCGCCAGCTCGTAGATGGACAGACCGCGATCGGTGGACAGGTAGAGCAGCCCCTCGGCCACCGTCAGGCAGATGCCGTCGTGCAGCGCGGGCACGACCCGGCTCGCGCGCTCTCGGAGCCCCGCGGGATCGGCCAGATCGAAGGCCCGCAGCTGCAGGCCGGAAGGGGTCGCGGCGCCAGCGTACAGGATTCCTGCTTCCGGATCCACGGCCAAGGACTCGGCCGGCAGCGCCAGCTCCTGACTGTTACGGAGCCGGTCTCCTTCGAAGCGCGCCGCAACCAGGCCCTGGTCGCCACGGGCGAGGTAAGCCTGCCCATCCAGCGCGACCAGGTCGAGCAGGCCGGGCAGCTCGTAGTGGTCGACGACCCGCGGGGCCTCGCTGCGCGCGATGTCGACCAGGGCCAACTCCGGAGCAGCGTGGAGCTCCGTCTCCGAGCCCCATCCCGCGGGCGCCGGCTCGCCGGTCATCGCCACCAGGGCGCGATCACCCATCAGGGCCAGGCGCCGGGCGCGGGTGACCGTTCTCAGATGCCGTGGCGCGGGATCCGCCTCCATGGGACTTGCATCCTCCCGCAGCACCCGGAAGATCCCGCGTGCGGGCGCGATCGCGAAGATCTCGATGGCGCCGAATCCGCCGATGACGTCGACGCCTTGGTCGCGCGCTCGCGCGGCCAGCGCGTTGACATCCGGCGCGAAGCGGTCCTCCCACAGCGGATCAAGCGCCGAGGGATCCAACAGATCGTAGCCGAAGCTCGACCCTCCCTCGCCGAGCACGATCAGGCCGGCTCCCCTTGCGAAGAGTTGGCGCGCGCCGCCGGGGATCGGGATCGTGGCCACATGTCGTACATCGGAAGGCTGGCTCGGGTCGAAGATGTCGACCCCGGAGTCCGTGGCGATCAGGAGCCCTACATCGACGAGCGCGAGCCCGTGGATCGCGCCTCTGTCGGCGATGCGGACGTTCAGGATCGGAGAGGCCGGGTCGGTCATGTCGTAGCCCAGCACCTCGGATCCGGGCTGTCGCGGGTTGCGGACCGTGTAGAGTTGGCCGTAGCCGGCCGCGGGAGTGAGGATCCAGTCCTGGGAGCCTGCCCAAACCCGGCTGTCCTCGACCACCTGGCTCGCGCCCAGGAAGCGCAGCGGGCCCTTGCCCTCCAAGGCGAAGGTCAGCCCGCCGAAGTAGAGCCGCTCCGCCGAGGCGTCCAAGGCCAGCGGCAGCGGGAAGCGCGCGTGGGAAGCCAGGACCCGTTCGCGCCCCTCCGCGTCCACCGGCAGCCGGCGCGGATGCGCAGGGTCGGAGACATCCATGCGGTACATCTGCGCGTAGACGTCGCGCCCGCAGCATCCCTCGGGCCAGAGGCTGACGAAGAGCTGGTCGCCGGCTAGCACCAAGTCGTGGATGAACTGGGCATCGTAGTCGACCCGGGCCAGGATCCTGGCCTCGGCCTCGGAGCTGTCCAGCACGACCACGCCGTTGCCCATGCCCAGGTAGGCATGCCGGCCGTCCTCGTCCAACCGCAGCGGGCCCAGCCGCCCGCCGACGCGGCCGGTCGGGGACACGGTCACCTCGGGGTCGACCCGAGCCTGCGCCGAACGCAGATCGTCCGCCGGCCGGCCGGGAAGGGCCTGCAGCGGCGGTGGGTCTTCGGGGCCGCTCGCGCCGGACTGGGCGCTGACGGTGACGGTGACGGACCCGAGCAAGATGGCCAGCAAGCTGGTCGCACCGGCCAGCCATGCTACGCGGCCCGCGCCGAGGTACTTCGATTCGACCGATCTACGATCCATGATCAAGGTCTCCTGGAGGGCTGGATGCAGGTCCTGAACGGTGGACCCTCCGGTACGAGACGGATCGTTCGCGGAATCGCTTTCACGTGCCGGGACCTTGCGAAGCTGCGCGTCGAGAGCGTGCGCGTCGGATCCCGCGCGAGGCGATCCTCAGCCGGCCTCCGGCCCGTGGGCAACCCCCAAGACTCCCAAGAGTTCTCGCACGTGCCGTCCGAAGGCCGGCTCGCCCAGCAGCGAGCGATCCCGCGGCCGCGGCAAGTCGATCGTCAGATCGGCCGCCAGGCGGCCGGGGCGGGGGCTGAGGGCCAGGACGCGGTCGGAGAGGTAGACGGCCTCCTCCACGTCGTGGGTGACCAGGAGGACGGTCCAGCCGGCCTGGCGCCACATGCCGGCCAGCCAGTCCTGCAGCTCCAGGCGGGTCAGGGCGTCCAGGGCGCCGAAGGGTTCGTCGAGCAGGAGCAGGTCGCGGCCCAACAGGACGGTGCGAAGGAGGGCCGCGCGCTGGCGCATGCCGCCGGAGAGCTCGGGCGGCCAGGCGCGCTCGAAGCCGTCCAGGCCGAAGGTCGGCATTAGATCGCGGGCCTGCCGGCGGGCCTCGGCGCGGGAGCGGCCCTGGATCTCCGGGCCCAGGGTGAGGTTGTCGATCAGGCGGCGCCAGGGGAAGAGCAGGTCGCGCTGCGGCATGTAGGCCGCCTCGGTCGGCCCGCCGCGCTCGATCGGGCGATCGTCGATGAAGATGCGGCCCGCATCGGGTCGCTCCAGGCCGGCCACCAGACGCAGCAGCGTGCTCTTGCCCGAGCCCGATGGGCCTACCAGCGAGAGGAAGCTGCCGGCCGGCTGCTCGAAGCTCACATCCGCCAGGGCCTCGACGCGCTCGGCGCCCTCGCCGTAGGCCTTGCGCACCGCCTCGACCCGCAGACGAGGCGGGTTCGTGGTCATGGCAGGAACTGGTTGGTGAAGGCCGCCTCAGGGTCGATGGGCGCCGGCAGGATGCCCTCGCTGGCCATCCAATCGGAGTAGGCATCCCAGACCTCGGCCTGCTGCTCGCCCCAACGCGGCGCATCGGCCTGGTAGCGCGGCGAGAGCCAGGTCTGGCTGTCCAGCACCAGGCCCAGCTCCAGCTCCGGCACCGCCTCGGTCAGGATGGCCGCTGCGTCCAGCGGCCGCTCGATGGCGAACCGATAGCCTCGCGACACCGCGCCCACGAAGGCCGCCGCCACATCCGGCCGCTCCTCGACCGTCTCCTCGCTGGCCACCAGGATGGGCGTGTAGTAGTCGGGGATGCAGTCGAAGTGGTCGTCCAGCATGATCACGTCCAGCTCGATGTCCTGCCGCTCCGCCTGCTCGCCCTGCCAGCCCTGGAAGATCCAGGCCAGATCGATCTGCTCTTCGCCCAAGAGCGCCAGCGGGTCGGAGAGCCCCACGTTGATCTCCTCGACCGAGGCGATGGCCTCCTCGTCGGCGCCGGCGCAGCGCATCAGGGCCCGGATGGTCGGCATCTCGAAGGGCGTACCGAAGGTGCCGTAGCGCAGGCCGGCAAAGTCGGCCGCCGTCTCCACGCCCAGGTCGGCGCGGCTGGCAAAGCCGGAGGTGTTGTGCTGGATGATCGCCGCCAGCGAAACCAAGGGCACCTCGTCGGCCCGGGCCAGGGTCAGCGACTCCTGGAAGCTGATGCCGAAGTCGGCCGTGCCGGCCGCCACCGCCTGCTCGGCCATCACCTCGCCCGGCTGGACGATGTCCACCTCTAGCCCCGCATCCTCGAAGTAGCCCTCGGCCTGGGCCACGAAGATGCCCGTGTGGTTGGTGTTGGGCACCCAATCGAGCATCAGGGTCACGGGGAGCAGATCCCCGTCCGCGGTCTCGACCCGAGCGACGTCCGCGTCACCGCCCGACTCCGCATCGGCATCCTCGTCGTCCGTCGACGCGGCATTCCCGTCCATCTCGCCACGCGCCTCGGCATCCTCCTCATCGGTCTCGGCAGCGCTGGACTCGTCCTCGTCCATGCCGGCCTCGGCTGTGCCCGCCGCATCGCCATCGTCCGCATCGCCGGCCTGCATCGCGGCGGTCTCGGTCTGTTCCTCGCCGATGGGCGTGTTGGGCGGCGTGCAGGCGGCCATGCCCCAGAGCAGCAGGCAAAGCAGCGGCAGCAGGAAGAAGCTTCGGGTTCGGGATGGGAATCGCGGGTTCATCGATGATCTCCTCGGTGATTCAGCCGCGCTAATGGGCTTCGCGCGGCGCGGATTGCCAGGGCATGGCCAGCCGCTCGAGGGCGGCGACCACGAGGAAGAGGGCCACGCTGGTCAGGCTGGTCAGGAGCATGGCCGCGAAGACCTGGTCGGTGGCCAGGGCGTTCTTGCTGCGCAAGAGGTAGAGGCCGAGGCCGGTCGATCCGCCTACCCATTCGCCGATGGTGGCGCCGATGACGCTGTAGGTCACCGCGATCTTGAGCCCCGAGAAGAAGGCCGGCAGCGCGGCCGGCAGCCGCAACATGCGCCAGATCTGGGCCTTGGAGGCGCCCATCGAGCGCAGCAGCGCGACGCGTTCCGGATCGGTGGCCGCCAGACCATCGGCCGTGCTCACCGCCAACGGAAAGAAGCAGACCAAGACCACGATGGCGATGGTCGGCCGCATGCCGAAGCCCAGCCAGATGACGAGCAGCGGCGCGATGGCCAGGATCTGCACCGTCTGCGAGACCACCAAGAGCGGGTAGAGCGCCCGCCGGGCCCAGGCCGAGGCCTCGATCAGCGCTGCCAGGACCAGGCCGAGCAGCAAGGCCAGTCCCAAACCGGCGGCCGTGGCCAGCAGCGTGGCGCGCAGGGATTCCAAGAGCAGCGCCCGCGTTTCGATCGCCGCGCCGAGCACCCGAGAGGGCGAGGGCAGGATGAAGGCCGCCAGTCCGGTCACCGCGCTCAGCAGCTGCCAGCAGAGCAGCAAGCCGGCCAAGACCGCCAGCGGCGGCCAGGTCGCGCGCCAGAGATCGCTTCGAGTCCCGGGTCGGTCCGAGGTGGGCGTGGCGACGCCGGACGTCGCGCTGCCGAGCGGCGATCCGGCACCTGCAGGCGACCCACCGCCAGTGGGCGAATCGGGATCGTCCGGCAAGCCAGGTTCAGCCGGCATCGGCATCCGCGGCCGGCGCCGCAACGCCAGCCTCCCGGTACTTGGCCAGGCGTGCGTCCAGGCTGGTACCCCCCGCGTCGTCGGCGATCTCGATCAGGGTGATGGTCCGGCCAGCGCCGGCCTCCATGCAGGCCAGGTGGGCTGCGCGCGCCGCCTCGAGCAGCCTGTCCAGCGGTCCCTCCATCACGGTCTGCAAGGGCCCGACCTCGTAGCGCACCCCATGGCGCGCGATGGCCTCGATGGCCCGGTCGACCACCGGATGGCCGTCCTCGACCATCGGGATGACCTGCACGGAGACGTTGACCGCGCGTTGGGGATCGAGTCGCGCGGGCTCGGGATCTGTGGCTTCGTCGGCTGGCTTGGGCATCTGCGACCTCCCGTCGATGCTGGTGCGCCACCGCTGTGAATCTCGGGGTTCGTGGCTCCCCGGGATCGGCCCGGGAAAACAAGACGCCACCTCCCCTGGCCGGCGGGAAGTGGCGCATGGACTGCCCGATGGCAGACGCTGCGCTATGGCTCCCTACGCCGGCATGACCCGGATCAGGTTCCTAGGGTCGGCGCCGCCGGCCGTGGCCGCGGGCACCCTCTCAGCCCGGCTGTCCCGGGCTCCCCTGTTGGCTGTCGTCGTCGCGGGTTTCCCCGCCGGCGACGCGTGGTAGTATAGGCCATCGCCCGCGGCGCCGACAAGCGCCTCGGGCCTCGGCATCCACCCCGGGAGACCCTCCATGCCCCACGCTTCGATCCGCCGCCGCGCCCTGCCGGCCTTGCTAGCCCTGCTCTGTCTGGGCCTCTTGGCCTCGCTCGCCCCTGCCCCCAGTGCCACGGCCTCGCCGGCCGGCCAGCCCGCGGGCGAAGCCGCCGTGCAGGCCCAGGCCATGCTGGAGCGGGTGAACCAGGCGCGGCGCGAGGCCGGCCTGCCGGTCTACCGCGCCAACGCCCTCCTGGCACGGGCCGCCCAGGGCCACGCCGAGGAGATCGCCACCCACGAGAACTTCTCGCATACCGGCCTGGACGGGCGCAATGCCGAGCAGCGGGTGATCGACGCGGGCTATGGCGCCGGCCGCGCCGGCCTGCGCGTGGGCGAGAACTTCGTCGGCCGCGCCAGCGTGGACGAGGCCTTCGGCTGGCTGATGTCGGACCCGCCGCACCGCGCGAACATCGTCGACCCGGACTACCGCGAGATCGGCATCGGCGTCGGCACCATCCGCTGGGGCTTCATCTGGGTGATGGACCTGGGCACCTACGACGGCATCGAGGAGGTCCTGGCCCAACCCCAGCCGACGCCCAGCCCCGAGCCCGAGCCGACCGCGGAGCCCACCGAGCCGGCCGCGCCCGAGGAACCGGAGGAGCCCACCGTCGCCGCCGATCCGGCAGCTACCGATCCGGCCGGCCAGCCGGGCCTACAGCCCGAGGTTACCGAGACCTTGCCACCGGCCTGGACCATCGAGCCCGATCCGGTCGAGACGCCGGGCGAACCGCCGGAAGCCACCGAGTCGCCGGACTCGCCGGACGAGGGTCGTGGCGCCAGCCCATGGCTGCGAGTGGTCATCGGCATGCTCCTGGCCCTGGCCATCCTGATGGGCGCCAGCCTGCTGGCCAGCCGGTCGACGGAATGATGTCCCGCCAACCGGCGACGCTTCGACCTCTGAATCGTGGATCCTCCTCCCGGGAGAGCCGACCGTAGATGGACCTGAGTACCCCGGCCGCGCTGGGGCTGGGGCTGCTGGCCCTGCTCATCCTGGCCCTGCATTGGCTTCGCCCCCGCCAACGCTCGCGCCCGGTGGCCAGCGTCACCATCTGGCGCCAGCTGGCTGCCGAGGCCGCGGCTGGCCGCCTGGCCCGCGGCCGCCGGCCTGCTTCCAGCCCGCTCCTGTGGCTACAGCTCTTGGCCCTGGCAGCCCTGGTGCTGGCCTTGGCCCGCCCCTGGCGCGAGGCCCCGGTGGCGGTGGCCCCGCAGCTGATCCTGCTGCTCGATCGCTCGCTGAGCATGGCGGCCGAGGACGCGGTCGGCGAGGGCTTCGACATCGCGGCGGGCGGTGACGCGGATTCGTCCCTCGACTGGCTCCCCGGCCGCGCGGCGTCCCGCTTCGACGACGCCCGCGCGGCCCTCTTACGGCGGGCTCGGGCCGCCGAAGGCTCGCGCCTGAGCCTGATCGCCTTCGACCAGCGCGCGGAGCTCTTGGTGGTCGGCAGCCAGGATCCGGACGCCATCGCGGCCGCCTTGGACGATCTGGAGATCCGCGCCCGGCCCGGCCAGGCAGGCGATGCGCTGCTCTTGGCCGACTCCCTGGCCCGGAGTGCCGCCGGCGCGCGGGTGGTCCTCTTCTCCGATGGCAACTTCAGCTTGGAGGGCGCGCCACCAGTCGACCTGGCCGTCGAGCTGGTCCGATTCGGTGGCAGCGACGACAACCAATCCCTGGCCGCCCTCGACCTCGATCCGGAGCGCGGCGAGCTCTTCTTGCGCGTGACCAATGCGGCGGGCCGGAGCGTCACGCGCCGCGTCGAGACCCGCGTCGACGGCGCGCTCCTGGATGCCCGCGACCTGCGCCTGCCGGCCGGCGGCCAGGCCAGCGCACGTCTGAGCCTGCCGGCTGGGGCGAAGCAGGTCGAGGCGCAGCTGACCGGAAGCGACGCCCTCCCGCTGGACGATCGCGCCTGGGCCCTCGCCGAGTCCCGGACGCGCGTCCGCGTGGGACTGAGCGGCCCCGGCTTTCGCGCCCTCGAGACGGCACTGGACCTGATGCCCGAGGTCGCCAGCTGGGCCCGGGTCGACGAGCCGCCCTACGACACCGCCGAGGGCCCGGCCGAGCTGCTGATCCTCGACGGCCAGGTACCCGATGGCGTGGATCGGCCCGCGCTGCTCCTCGCCCCGCCGGCCGATCTGGGCCAGGGCATCGAGCGCGTCACCGTCCAGGGACGGCTCGAGCGGCCCGCCCCGCGCACGCTCGATGCGGGTCAGCATCTCTTGGCCGGCACGGCCTTCGAGACCGTCATCATCGAGCGCGCCCTGGCGCTGGAGCTGGGCGCGGCCTGGACGCCGCTGGTGGTGGCCGAGGTGGAGGATCGTACCTGGCCCTTGATGGCCGAGGGCCGGCTCGATGGCCGGCCGGTCCTGCTGCTGGCCTTCGACCCGCGCGACAGCGACCTGCCCCTCCGACCGGCCTTTCCCCTCTGGCTGGCGGCGGCCGTCGAGCATCTGACGCCCGTCGCGCCGGGTCACCTGCCGGCGCGACTCACCCCTGGCGAGCCGCTACGCCTCGATCTCGCTTCGGCCTCGGCGGCCGAAGGTCTGCGCCTGATCGATCCTGCCGGCGACCGCCACGCTCCGGCCGTCGAGGGTGGCCGCGCGGTCTTCGACCAAACCTGGCAGCCGGGTATCTATCGGCTCGAGGGCATCGGTGCGGACACCGTGGAAGACGAAGGCCGGGCGGCCGGGATCTCCGGCGACGAATCCGAGCCGGGGCCGGTCGCCCAGACCGCCTCCGAGCCCGAGCGCTTCGTCGTATCGCTGGCCGATGGCGGTGTGCGCTCGATCCGGCCGCGCGATCTGCCGCCGGAGATCCCGGCCGCACCGACGTTCGCGGAAGCCGAGACAGGCAGCCCAGAGGACGCTTCGGTCCCCGCGGCCAATGTGCGGCGTGGCCGGCTTCCGCTCTGGCCATCCCTGGCCTGGGCCGCCGTGGTGCTGCTCCTGATCGAGTGGGCGTGGGATCATCGGCGGGCACTGCCGTGGCCGCCGGCCATCGCCGGACGACGGGACGCACGCGCCCCCGGACCGAGAGGCGGGCGGTGAGCCTGGAGTTCCTGCGTCCGGCCGCCTTGCTGGCCCTGCTGTTCTTGCCGGCCGTGGCCTGGCTGGGGCTGCGCGCGCGACGCCTGCCGGCGGGCCGGCGGCGGCTGGCGGTCGCCTTGCGCCTCCTGCTGCTCTCCCTGATCATCCTCGGCTTGGCGCGACCGCGGCTGTGGCAGCCCGCAGGCCAGCGGGCGGCAGTGCTGATGCTGGATGCCTCGGGCAGCCTGCCGGTCGACGAGCGGGCACGGGCCGAGACCTTCGCGGCGCGAGTGGCCGAGGTCAGCCGGGAGGACCGCGAGATGGCCTTGCTGCTCTTCGGCGGCGACGCGCGGGTCGATCGAGGGATGCGCGCGGGCGCGCTGGAGACGCCGCGCAGCGAGGTCGACGATGGCGCCACCGACATCGCGGCCGCCTTGCGCTTGGGCGCCAGCTTGCTGCCGGCCGGCAGCTCGGGCCGGCTGCTCCTGGCCTCCGATGGCCGGGCCAACCAGGGCGACCTGAGCCGCGAGACGGCTTTGCTGCAGGCCCGCGGCATCCCGGTCGACATCCTGCCCTTGGCCGCCGGCGTCAGCGGTGCCGAGGCCTGGATCGCCGGCATCGAGGCCGCTGCTTCGGCGCGGGTGGGCCAGCGCCTGAACCTGGAGGTCGAGCTGGGGGCCACCGCGGCCGGGCCGGCGCGGCTGGTGCTGCTGCGCGAGGGCGAGGTGATCGGCGAGCGCGGGCTGGAGCTGCAGCCGGGCAGCCAGCGGCTGCGCTTCTCCGACCGGGCCGAGGAGTCCGGGCCGCTGCGCTACAGCGCCATCTTGGAGGCGCAACGCGACGGCCGGCAGGAGAACAACCGGGCCGCGGCCCTCACGCTGGTCTCCGGCCCGCCGCGGCTGGCCCTCTTGGCCGGCCAGCCCGAGCGTGCCGCCGCCTTGCGCGCGGCGCTGCGGGCCGCCGGTCGGGAGGTCGAGACGGTCGACCCGGCCGCGCTGCCCGCCTCGCCACTGGCCCTCTCGGCCTGGGATGCCTTCCTGCTGGTCGACCTACCGGCCAGCGCCCTGCCGCCCTCGAGCCAGGAGGCCCTGGGCCGCGCGGTGCGAGACTTGGGCCGCGGGCTGGTCATGATCGGCGGGCGGGACAGCTTCGGTGCCGGAGGCTGGCAGGGCAGCCCGGTCGAGGCCGCCTTGCCGGTGGAGATGCGGGTCGGGGCCGACGAGCGGCGGCCGGCCATCGCGCTCTACTTCCTCATCGACCGTTCCAGCAGCATGGGCGAGCCGGTCTCGGCCCTGCGCGGCGCGCCCAGCAAGCTCGACTTGGCCAAGGAGGCCGTGCTGCAAGCCGCCGACCTGCTCAGGCCCGAGGACCAGCTGGGGGTCTTGGCCTTCGACATCGCGGCCGCGGCCAGTTGGCCCTTGCAGCCGGCCGGTGACCGCATCGGCCTGGAGGAGGCGCTGGCCGGTATCGGCGCCCAGGGCGGCACCAGCCTGACGGCCGGGCTCACGCCGGCGCGGCGCGCGCTGGCCGAGGCCGAGGCGCCGCGCAAGCACGCCATCCTGCTCTCGGACGGCTGGACCGAGGTCGGCGGCATCGAGGCGGCGCTGCTGGAGGCCACGGGCATGGCCGCCGAGGGCATCGGCTTGTCGGTGGTGGCCCTGGGCGCGGACGCGGCGCAGGAATTGGTCGATGTGGCGGCCATCGGCGGGGGCCGGCACCTGCCGGCCGTCGATGCGGCCGAGCTGCCGCGGATCTTCGTCTCCGAGACCCAGCTGGTACTCGGCAGCTACCTGGTCGAGGCGCGCTTCCAGCCCCTGCCGGCCGAGCCCAGCCCGATCCTGCAGGGGCTGGACGTCGAGGCGCTTCCCGTCCTGGACGGCTACAACGCCACCACCGCCAAGCCCGGCGCCACGGTGGCGCTGACCAGCCTGCTGGAGGATCCGATCCTGGCCCACTGGCAGTCTGGTCTGGGCCGGGCGGCGGCCTGGACGAGCGACCTCGACATCGCCTGGGCCGGCGCCTGGTTGGACGGCGACGAGCTGCCGGTTCTGGCCGGCCAGCTGGTCGACTGGGTGCTGCCGCCGCCGGAGTCGGAGGATCTGGAGCTGCGGACGCGCCTGGACGGCCGGCGCTTGGAGGTCGAGGCCCTGCTGACCGTGGAGGACGCGGCGGGCGGTGACGGTGACTCGGAAGACGTGGCGACTGCGGTGGCCGAGGATGTCGAGACGGTCGACCTGCGGCTCCTGGGACCGGACGGTAGCAGCATCGACCTCGGGATGGACGCGGTCGAGTCCCGCCGTTTCGAGAGCGGTGTCGAGCTCCCCGGCGAGGGCGCCTGGCTCCTGCGCGCCACCGCGCGCGACGCGGCCGGCCAAGCGCTCCTATCACGCAACGCGGGCATCGTGCTGCCGCTGGCACCCGAGTACGCCGACCTGGGTGGTCAGCCGACCGACGCCCGCCTCTTCGCGCTGGCCGAGGCCACCGGCGGCCGCGTCCTCGAGCTCGAGCAGGCCGAGGCCGTCTTCGACCCGGTGCCCGGCGCACGCGCGGCCACAGAGCTCTGGCCCTGGCTCCTCACCTTGGCGGCGCTGCTGTTGCCCTTGGACGTGGCGCTACGCCGGCTGGGGCTGCTGCGGGCGTTGCGCGAACGTTGGCGTACTCGAGGTGGCTCGGGCCGAACAGGCAACCGCCTAGAGCGCCCTGTTGTGACGGACTGATCGGGGCCAGCGGAGTCTCTCCGCGCAGCTCGTACGCGGATTTCGCCTTCAATCGAGACGACCCAGGATTCGAGGCTCAACGGGATGTGACACGTCGACGATGGTCAGGACGAGCCCGACCGCGTCCAACACCTCCAGGAGGAACACCCGATCGCCTTGGGTCGCCATGCTGTAGGTGTACTTGTCGTAACCCCCGTATCCGAGCGGCAGCCGACCGACGCGAGGAATGTCGATCGGCACTTGATCCCCCTGCATCGAGGGTGGCTCGAAGGCGTAGAGCGCTAGGGTCCCGCAGTCCTCCGGCATACGCGCGACCAGCTGCTGTTCGGCACCCAGCAACTCGCCGATGCATGGCCACTCGAAGGCATCCAGCGAGATCCGCCCGGCCCAGGCAGGTGTATCCAGATCGCTGATATCTGCCACGAAGAGACGGTGATGATCGGTCAGATAGGCCTTGTCGTCGAGTATCGTGGCCATGAAGGTGTCCGACCCATCGTCGGAGGCGGAGTCCGGGTCAGGATCGGACAACAAGCCGGTCACCCTTGGGGAGTCGGGATCACTCAGGTCCAAGAGCTCGAGCGCGTTGCGACCCACCTCCCCGGGCTCGTGCAGGCGTCCGGCCAGCACGGCCCGCTGGCCTTCAAGGGCGATATCGAAGACGAACACCGCGGTCGGAAGCATGTCGACCACTCGAGGCTCGCTGGGCTCGCTGGCATCGACGACCAACAGTCCCGGGCCCACGAAGTCGCAGGTGGGCTGATCTTCCTGGCATTCTCGATATCCGCCGCCCACGTAGACCCGCGACCCTACGGCCATCAGGGTCAACGAGCTCCAGTCGAGACGCATGATGGAGGCTCTTCGCGGGTAGAAAGGCTGCTCGACGTCGATGATATGAAGTGTCGAGTGCTCGTATTGGTAGATGAGCACGAAGAGCCGGCTCCCGGAGATCGCCATGTCCGTCACGATTCCGCCCTGGTCTGGCCAGGCCGTGTTGCCCACCAGTCGAGGGTCGGTCGGATCCGAGACGTCGATGACAGAGAGTTCGGTCTCACGCCCGGAACCAGGGCGGCTGATCGCGTAGGCAAAGTCCCCGTCGACGGCCACCAGCGACTCGTAGACATCGCCCTGCAACCGATGGGGGCCTCGTTCGACGACCGGTAGGTAGATCTCGAACTGCTGGTCGGGGCGGTTCGGACTCGAGCCGCGAGCGAAGTCGCCGAGCAGCAGGGGGATGAGCGCGCTGGTCAGCGCGAGCAGGCATGCCGATCGGAACCAGCGCTGCTTCGGGATCATGGCGTGATGAAGTCGCGGACCTCGGCCTGCATCTCGGCCTTGCGCATCTCCGCTTCGACGGCGGCCGGGTCCAGGGAGAGCGAGGAGATGTCCTCGGTCACGTCGAGGATGAAGTTGGCCCGGGCCCAGAGCGTGCGGACCGCGTCGCGGATCTCGGGTTCGGCCTTCAGTTTGTCGTAGTCGCCGGGGTGGTTGTTGCGTCCATGGCGCAGGTAGAGCTGGGTGTAGAGCATGAAGGTGACCAGGCCGTCGCGGTCGCTCTGGCGCCGGCCCGCCGGCGTCTGATCGTGCAGGCCGTAGCCCACGAAGAGCGAGTGCGTGTAGGCGTTGAACTCGTCGAGCACGGTCAAGAAGCCTTGTTGTCCGCTTTGGCCTTCCAGGTAGATCGGCCTGTATTGGTTGTCGAGGGCCCCGACCAAGTACTGCGCGATCTCGGCCCGTGGGTAGGTCTCGATCCGCGGCACCAGCAAGGTCAGGTCGTCGCGGAGAACGTAGGCGTAGCTCTGCAGCCCCGTGGCCAGGATGCCTTGCTGCCAGCCGAGCTGGTGGTCCATCTCGTGCACGGTGACGCCGACGCGCCCAAGCAGGTCGTCGAAGCTGGCCGGCGGCCTGCCGCCCATCCAGATCAAGGCATTGCTCTGGCTGTCGTCCAGCTCGGTGACGATGTAGCGACCGCTGGAATAGCGGCGCTCGAGCAGCGTCAGCAGCGTCGCGTACCAGTCCGCGCTGCGGTAGCCGGAGCGCAGGTCGTCGATCGGGTCGAGATCGGTCAGCGGCTCGTCGTAGGCGCCCCACCAGGGAAGGTCCACGGTCGGCATCGCCGTCGGCGTCGGGGGCTCGGTGGGGGCCTGGGTCGGGGTGGCCGGCGGCTCGGTGGGTGCCGATGTCGGCTCGGAGGTCGCCGTGGCCGGCTCGGCCGGGTCGGGCAGCGGCATCTGCTCCAGGCGGATGTCGGCCATGGCCAGGGGCAGATGGATGATCGCGGCCGGCTCCTCCTGGGCCGGGCCGGCCGGCGCGGCGTGCACCACCGCCGGGCGGGCCGGACTCGAGAGGCCGACGATCATCGATCGCGCGGGGATCGCGGTCAGCGCGAACCCGGTCGCGATCAGGAGGAGTCCAAGACCCCACCGTCGGCGCCCGATTCCAAGCCTTGTCTCGTTCATCGCCTACCCTCCCCCGGTGGCATCCGTCCTCTGGACGCGGCATGATATCCCGAAGTCGAGGACCGACACAAAGGAGCGCATGGTGAACGCGAGGGTCGATTCGAATCCGACGTCCGAGGCGACGGCGCTCGACTGGGCGCGTCAGCTGCTGGTGATCCTGGCATTGGCCGGCACGCTGTACGTCAACTACCTGTCGAACGCGCTGCCGATCAACGGCCGCACGCCGGCCGACATATCCGACAGCTTCCCCAGCCTGGTCACGCCGGCCGGCTACGTCTTCTCCATCTGGGGCCTGATCTACCTGGGCCTCATCGTCTATGCGGTCTGGCAGGCATTGCCGGCCCGGCGGACCGATCCGCTGCAGCGCGTCGTCGGCTGGCTCTTCATCGCCACCTGCCTCTTCAACGGCAGCTGGATCTTCGCCTTTCACTACGCACGCTACGGCCTATCGCTGCTGCTCATGCTGGGGCTCTTGCTCACGCTGATCAAGATCTACCTGCGCATCGGCACCGGCCAGCGCCCGCCGGCCGAACCCTCCGAAACCTGGGCGCTGCGGCTGCCCTTCAGCCTCTACTTGGGCTGGATCACCATCGCCACCATCGCCAACGTGACCATCGTGCTGCTGGATGCGGGTTGGGGCGGCTGGGGTCTGCCGGACGAGGCATGGGCGGTCCTGGTGCTGATCGTCGGCGCCGGCATCAACGCCGCCATCGCCCGGCGGCATCGGGACGCGGCCTACATCGGCGTCTTCGTCTGGGCCTACGCCGGTATCATCGCCAAGCATTCCGACGTGATGCCGGTGGTGCTCACCGCGGGCCTGATGGTCCCGGTGGTGGTTCTGGCGCTGATCACCGCTCCGGGGAGAGAGCCGGCCGCCGCATGAACCTTGTCCCGATGTCCGGCGCGCCGCGTCGATCTGCCTCTGTCACCATCCGGATCGGCGCGATGCTGGCACTGCTCGGCCTCGTGACCGGCTGTGAGCGCGCTGGCGATCGTGCGCCCGATGCGGCCCCTCACGAGACCTCCGGCAGCATCACCGATGTCGAAACATCGGACGAGCCGGATGACGAGGAGGCGGGCAGCGACCTGCAGGACATCGCCCGGCCGGATGCGTCCGCCACTGCGACTCGTGTCGTCGCCGAGTCTCTTTTTGGGCGCCTGATCTTCGCTCAGGATCAACCCGATGGGCGGGAGCGCATCGTGGCGCTCGACGCGGCGAGCGGGATCGTCGAAGAGCTCTTCGTCGTGGCGGATTCCGATAACAGCTCGGTAGCCCGCTACTCGCTCTCACCGGATGGGCAGAGGTTGGCCTATGTGAGCTTTCCGTCCGAGGCGCCGCCGCGGGTCCTCGTCCGAAGGTTGGACGCTGAAGCGCCGGTCGAGATCGATCGGACACTGCCCGCCGAGGCGGTGGGCGTGGGAGGACTTCACTGGCAAGCCGATGGTCGGTCGCTGGTGCTCGACCGGATGATCGGACCGGATGCGCCCAGCGGTCAGATCTGGGTTCCTGAGGGCTTTGGGATCTGGCGCCTTTCCCTCGACCCGAATGCGTCGGAAGCCGGGACCGCCGAGTCTTTCTCACAGCTCTATCGAGAGATGGGCGGCGCGGATCGAGGCTACACGCGGCTCGGCGCCTGGGACGAAGTCCATGGTACCGCGGCCCTGCTCGATGTACCGGCCGACGGTGCCCCCGTCCGTCGCATCCGCGTGCTGCGTGCGGTCGATGGGGATCTGGTGGCCGACTGGCCAGCTGGAGGCCATGGCTCCCACTTCCGGTCGATCCCTCGCATCGGTGCGCCCGATGCGAATTGGTTGGCGGTGATCGACGAGCAGGCATGGGAGGATCGCCCCGCCAACGATGCCCCGACCCATGTCCGGCTAGTGGACTTGGAGCAGCAGCGCAGGATCGAGATCGCCGAGGTGCCGGCCGGCGTCCAAGCCAACCATCTCATCGCCTCGGCCGATGGCCAGTTCCTGGCCTGGTCCGAGACGCCGATCGAGTCGGGCACCGGTCTGCGGCAGCGGATCCGCTTCGTCCAGATCCGAGACGAGATCGGCCGGGCAACCGTACTGTCGGGCGCCGAGGGCCTTGGCGCCATCCCGCTGGCCTTCGAGCCCGCCGAGCCGGGAAGCTGGCCTCGGATCCTGACCGCTGATGGCATCTACCGGCTCGACCTGGTGGCCGAGGGCGGACACGACCCGTCCGAGATCCGGGCCGACTCGCCCTGGTCGCTCCCGGAGGCGCCGGAAAACGTGTACCCGAGTCATCCACTGCTCGGCCTCGGCGAGCTGATTGGCTGGGTGCCCGATCCCGACACATCGCCCTAGGCCGCGTTCCGTACGGACTCGCTCGAGCCGGATCGGGTCATCCGCCATGCCGACGGGGAATCGGCGGCGAATGTGACGGAATCGCAACCAGAGATCTGTTAGGATCGACCCAGACACGCAAGCGTACCGCCGAGACCGCGTCGCTTCGCGGCACCAGCCATGGGGGAGCCAGGATGTCCATCGTCACCGGTCGACGGATCAGGGAGCGAGTCGGAGGTCGAGGTCGAGCTGCCCCGCCCTTGCGCCGCTGGATCCGCGCATCGCTATTCGCGCTCGCCCTGCTGTCACCCGCTGCCTCGCGAGCGCCGGCCGCGACGGCGCAAGATCAGGTGACCGACCTCTGCGCCGAGCTCGGGGCCGACGGCCTTCTGACCGAGGACCGGGTCTTGGAACCCGCGGCAAGCCCCTACCGCGTCGACTGCATGATCCGCGTCGAATCTGGCATCGAGCTGCGCATCGAATCGGGCGTCGAGCTGCGCTTCGGCGAGGGGGCTGGCTTGACCTTCGGACCCAGCGCCGAGCTGATCATCGAGGGTGGGGCGCCCGGTGATGTGCTGTTGCTTTCGGACGCCGTCGTACCGGCCCCCGGCGATTGGGCTGGCCTGAGACTCGAGGGGGCTCGGGCGACCCTGAGCGGCTTCACCATCCGCCATGCCCATACGGCATTGCACGCGACCGTGGACCCGGAAGAGACGATGATGCCTTGGCTGCTCATCGACCAGGCCGAGATCACCGATTCCGCCGCCGACGGTATCCGCGCGCGGGATGTCGATAATTTTCAGGTCGCGAACAGCCTGCTGCGCGACAATGCCGGCTTCGGGATCCACGTCTCGGGTCGGAGCATCGCCTCGATCCACGCCACCCGATTCGTGGGCAACGGTCAGGCCGGCTACGCCGACCACAGCGGCGATCTGGAGCTCGACGCCGGAGGCAACCTGGCGGTGGGAAACGGCCGCGATAGCTTCTGGATCGCCGGGCGGCCGAGTGGCTGGGGCTTGAGCCCTAGCGATCTGATGCCCGACCTGGCCAATGAGATCCGCGGCGAGTTGCGTGTGCCGGCCGGCAGCACGCTCGCGCTCGATCCGGGCATGCGCCTCGACTTCGACCGCGATTCGCGCATCCTCGTCGATGGGACGCTGACGGCTGTGGGCACCATCCTGGGCCCAAGCCAACGTCGCCCGGGCCCTCGGCAGGCATGGGAGGGCATCCACGTGAACCCCGGCGGCTTGCTGTTCCTGTATCGCAGCCATCTGATGGGCGCCGGCGCGGGACGCGGAGCGGTCAGCTTGACCGGAAGCGGCACGGACGATCCCGAAATGGGATTCCGTCGCTTCGTGCAGGGCAACCGCTTCCAGCAACTCTTCGGCACCGGGCTCCGGTTGGAGACGGGCCCGGGCCAGCCCCCGACCATCCGCGACAACCTGATCCGCAGCATCCAGGGACCGGGTGAGAGCGATTCGGTTGGCCTGCTGGTGGCCGGCCCGCCGGTCCAGGGACCGGTGCCGGAGCTATCCATCGAGGGCAACCGTTTCGGGGACGTGCACACCGCGGTGGCCATCGAGCGCGCGGCCGGGCTGCATCTGCCGCGGAACGCCTACGACCGCGTGGGAGGCCTGGCCGTCGAGAACCGCGACCTCGAAACCTGCGTGCCGGCGCCCGAGAGCTGGTGGGGATCACCGGCCGGGCCATGGGAGAGTGATCCTTGGAAATCGGAGGACGATTGCGGTCCCGACTCCCACAGACCTAGAACGACCGGTGCCGTTGAGATCGGCTCCGGTGTCGACTACCTGGCATGGCTCGATGCGCCACCACCGCCCATGCCTCGGCTCGAAGGTCCGGCCTGCGGGGTCACGAACCGGACCGAAGTCCTGGTATCCGGTCAACTCGACGGGGTCCAGCCCGAGCGCTACGAGCTGCTGCTCGTGGACGACGATCTCCCGCTGACCTCGGCCGAGGTGAGCGCAGAGGGGCGCTTCACGATCACGGTCAGCCTCGGGGCCGGATCGCACCGCCTGGCCGCGCGGAGCCGCCAGCTCGGCCCGCCCGGCGCCGAAGGCCCACTCACCAGCGGGCGCCGTATCGAGGTCGATCCCACGCTGCCGATCGATCCGCTGGGCACGCGCTTCGTCTACGGCGAGGGCGGCCGGCAGATCCGGCAACCGCTGCGCGATGCCCTTGGCTGCGCCGCCGGCTGCGCGGGCGCTGGCGGTTTCGCCGTGTTGCCGTCGGGGGAGTCCGTTCGGCTCGAGTTGCCGCTAGGCGGCGATGTGATCTCGGCCACGCTGCGCGGTCCGGATGACACCAGCATCCCTTTGCAGCTCCGTCGCGAAGGCCTTTGGTCGACCGAGTCCTTCGTCCCGATCGAGGGCGAGATCATCATCCAGGTCGAGCGCGAGGGATCGGATGGACCCTTCGAATGCCCAGGATACATCCACCTCGCGTCAGGCGGTCTGACCTTTCTCGATACCGGCGCGGAAGGCGAGCCGATCCTCAGCGAGGACTTCGAGGACGGGGATCTGGGGGGCTGGGTCGCCAATCGAGGCTGGGCGCTCACCGACTGGGTCTTCCACGACGGTCGCTATGCCGTGACGGACAGCCCGACGGGCAACTATGGCCCGGACGTCGAGGCCATCCTGGGGCAGTTGGTGCCCGTGGACCTGACCGGGATGGAGGCGCCGGAGCTCTCCTTCTGGCACCGCTACCGCTTGGCGGCCGGCGACCGGGCCTGGGTCGAGGCGCGCGCGGGCGGCGGTGCGCCATGGCGCCGGCTGGCCGACTACGAGGCTTCGATCGGCGAATGGCGGCAGGAGCGCGTGACGCTGGACGACTACGCCGGCGGACCGGTCCAGCTGCGATTCCGGCTGCACACCGACAACGATCCGGAAACCGTGGATGATGGCTGGACCCTGGACGACATCCGCATCGGCCCGGGCGGGGCGGACGACGGGCGCCACCAGCCCGGTGAGCCGTCCCTGGTCTGGGCCGAGATCGAGCTGCTCTGGCAGCAGCCCGACACGGGCGCTTGGCTCCGCTGGGCGGCCGAAGGCCAGCGCAACCCGCAGACGATCGGAACCAGCGGCCAATACGGATTCTACGATCTAGAGCCGGGCGCCTATCGCGCCCGCGTGCGTTGGCGCGACCAAGCCGAGCAGCTCACAGCGATCAGCTCGGTCACCGACGGCCGCTTCGATGAAGCCTTGGCGCTGCGACCGGCACAAGGTCGCATCTACCTCCCCTACGCCTCGAGCCCGCCGAAGCCGCCTCCGGCTTGGATGCAAGATCGCTCCGCCGCGCCCTACCATGCCTATCTGCCCATCCTGGTCGAGCAGAGCAAGCAGACCGTACCGGGCATTCGGCGCTTTCGCTGGTCACGCTTCGGTCAGGCGGATGGATTGGGGTCGAACGGTGTGCGCGACATCGAGATCGGCCCCGACGGAAGTGCATGGTTGGTCTCGAGCCCGGTGTACACGATCGACCGCAGCCAGGGCCGGTGGCAGCTGGTGGAACTCCTGCCGGCCTCCATCGGCCGGATCCACCCGGACGGCCGAGTCGAGAGCCGATGGCTTCCCGAGTCCCTGGACGCGGGGGATCTCTACGACCTCGTCGTCGACGAAGCTGGCGAGATCTGGATCGCGGCCGATCAGGGACTGGTTCACCTGGATGAGCGAGGACGCTGGCGACTCTACACTCCGCCGGGCGAATGGCGGCTCGACGGGGACCGCACGGCCGTCGCGCGCGACGCGATCGGCACCATCTGGTATCCCACCTGCGATACGCTCTTCGCATTCTCCGCCGGCCGCCGCTGGCAGCGTCATGCGCTGCCCGAAGGGCTGGACACAAGCCTCTGTGACATCTCCAAGATCGTCATCGATCCCGACCGGAACAAGTGGTTGATTCCTGAATACGGTGACAGCCAGGTCTTCGGTTTCAGCCCGAGCGGCCAGTGGAGCATCTTCGAGCCCGACGGATTCCTGGCCGATGACTTCGAGATCACCGACATCGCATACGCACCAAACGGCGACCTGTGGATTGTCGGTTGGTGGGGAGCCTTTCACCGGAGCGCGGAAGGTCGCTGGAGGCACTACAACGAAGAGAACAGCATGCTGGACGTGGCCGAGAGCGTGGCCATCGACGAGGCCGGCAACGTGTGGTTGGGCTCCTCCGAAATGGGCTCGCTCTTCGTGCGCTGGGCAGACGGCACGTGGCAGGGCTATCGAGACGAGGAAGAGTGGTCGGCCGCGCCAGATCCAGCCCTACCCGCTCCGCCTTGGCGAAGTATGGGCGCAGACATGCTGGCCACCGGTCCGGGGAACACGGTCTGGATGCGCGACGGCCACGACGATCTCGGCGTCGTTCGGCTGGAGTACGGCGAAGAAGCGCTCGACGTGCGCTGGCCGTGAACGTGCGCGCAAGGACGTATTCGGCAGTTCGATCGATGATCACGTCCCATTCGCGACTTCGGATCGGATAGGCGAGCATCATGGAACCCCACTGGCAGCGATCGCGCCACGACTACCCCACCATCCCGCCGCCGGCCGAGGCCGCGGTGGCCATCCTGGGCGGGGGCATCGTCGGCTGCAGCCTGGCCTTGCGGCTGGCCGAGGCGGGCATGCGCCCGCTGCTGATCGAGCGGGGGCGGGTGGCCGATGGGGCCTCCGGGCGCAACGGGGGGCTGCTCCTGCCGGGCACGGCAGAGCTCTTCGGGGCGCTGGAGCGGCGTTGGGGTTCGGAGCGTGCCCGTCGGCTCTGGGCGCTCTCGTGCCAGGGCGCCGAACGGCTCGTCGAGCGGATCGAGGCGCTGGAGGCCGATGGCCTGGACTGCGCCTGGCGCGGAGAGGGGGCGCTGCATGTGGCCGAGGACGAGGCGGAAGCCGGCGAGCTTCGCGAGGATGCGGAGCGGCTGGTCGCGGCGGGCTTCGAGGGCGAGTGGCTCGATCGCGGGCAGCTGTCGGATTTCAGCGATCTGCCGCTGCCGGCCGACTTCCTGGGCGCCCTGCACCTGCCCGGCGGCGGCTGTCTGCATTCTGGGATGCTGGTGACCGCTCTGGCGGCCGCGGCGGAGAAGGCCGGCGCGCGCATCGTCGAGGGCGTCGACGTGCAGGCCATCGAAGCGGGCACGCCCTCGCGGCTGCGGACCTCGGCCGGCCCGCTGCTCGCCCATCGGCTGCTGGTGGCCGGCAACGCCTGGGCCGGCCCGCTCCTGCCGCGCTGGTCCGGCGCCATCACGCCCGTCCGCGGTCAGGTGCTGGCCACCGTCCCCTTGCCACCGCGGCGCATCCGGGGCGCCTGGAGCATGCACCAGGGCTACGAGTATCTCCAACAGCTGCCGGACGGTCGCGTCGTCCTGGGCGGACTGCGCTGGATGGCGCCCGATCGCGAAGTGGGCCGTGTCGATGCGCTGCCCGAGCTGACGATCCAGGCCGGGCTGGCGGACTGGCTGCGCCGGCGCTGGCCGGATCTGCTGGCCGGCGCCGCGGACCCGGAGCACTTCGTCGAGCGCCGCTGGGCCGGCATCATGGCCTGGACGCCGGACCGCCTGCCGCTGATCGGTCCGGCGCCCGGCTGGCCCGGGCTGTGGATGGCTTGCGGCTTCAGCGGCCACGGCCTGCCCTTCGCCCAGCTGGCCGCGGAGATCCTGGCTGCGGAGCTGACCGGCGCCGAGCCGCCGGACGGCAGCCGGGCCTTCGATCCCGATCGCTTCGACGAAGGGACGCCGCCGACCCGAGCCTGATCGGGTCCAGGGTCGAGCCGAGCGACCCTACCGGTCCTCGATGTCGGGCCGGCAGCATCCCAGCCGGGAAGGAACGGCTGCCACCGGCGATCACCGCTCAGGGACCGCGCGGCCGCAGCGGGCGGTCGTCGTGATCGAAGCTGCGCACCTCCAAGGTGACGCTCAGCGCCTCGCCGGCCTCCAGGCGCGCCCGGATCGACTCGCCCGGCGCCTGGTCGATCATGCCGCCCGGGATCCGCAGGTCCTCGATCGGGCCCTGGATGGCCACCGTCTCCCGGTCGTCGGTGTACATCAAAACCGCCTCGGCGCCCATGGCCTGGGCATTGTCCATCTTCTCGACGAAGCTGCAGACCCCGCGCGCGATCAAGGCGACCTTGCCCGCCACCGGCTGGGCCGGCTCGGGTCGCTGGCCATCGCTCGTGTTGCAGGCCTCGCCGTACCAGGCCAAGTCGCCGCCGAGCTGACCCAGATCGGCCAGCGAGGGCCCGATGATGCCCGGCACCATCGGATGGCTCTCCGTGCCTTCGGACCCGTGCACGTGGGCCTCGGCCTCTTGCCAGGTCAGCCAGGCCCATTGCCAGTCGGAGACCATGCGATCGGCCACGTCGACCGCGATCGGATGTCCGGCGGCCTGGCTCCGCGGCGGCAGCTCGGTGTGCAGGAAGTCCAGCAGTCCATCGACGCCCAGGTGCCGGCTCTCGTAGCGCGCTTGGAGCGCGCGCATCAGGTCCACGAAGAGCATCCGCGTCTCCGGGCCGGCCGGGTCCAGGCCGGCCGCCCGACCCAGGCGCGCCCGCAGATCGGCCAGGGCGGCGGCGCCACGGTCGTAGGGCACCCGGTCGAAGAGGCTGTAGGGGTCGGTGCCCGGCGGATGGGCCAAGCGGCCCGGGGGGAGGGCAGGGCTGACCGGGGGCTGGTCGAACTGGTACTCGTCGAAGAAGGCCGTGAAGTAGGTCGTGAAGCCCTCGCTGATCCAGAAGTCGCCCCAGTCCTCGATCCACAGCGGGTTGCCCCACCAATGGTGCACCAGCTCGTGCACCGCCGAGCCATTGTTTCGCAAGGCCACCAGGCCGGCGTACTCCATCGAGAAGGGATGCGGCTCCAGCACGAAGGCCAGCTTGTCGTAGGGATAGACGCCGAAGAGTCGCGAGAAGAAGGCCGTGGCACGGACCAGCTCGTTCATGCTCTCGATCGTGCCCGCATCGAGCTCGACGCCGGCCGGATGGTAGAGCAGCAGGCTCAGCCGGTGCTCGGCCCGGTCGCAGTCCGTCAGGGCATCCGAGAGCTGGCCTTCGCTGCCGTCGGTGTCGAAGCAGACCGGCCAGCGGTGAACGTCCAGCTTGCCGACCACCACATGCAGGTTGTAGCTGGGCGTGGGCTGGTCGAGCCGCCACCGGAAGACCCGCAGGCCCTCGGCATCCAGTCCCTCGCCGGTCGCCAGATCCCCCGCCTCGAGAACGCCGTTGGCCGCGGCCATGAACTCGGCCGGCACCCGCAGCGTGAATCGCGCCCGGGCCGGATCGGCCGGATGGTCGTTGGAGGGCAACCAGCGCCGGTTGTTGTAGGGCCACCCGACGTTGGACATGAGCCCGGCGCCGTAGTACCAGGTCTCGGTGTCGAAGGCATGGCCGGCCAGGATCGTATAGTCCACCGTCAGCGCCACCTGCCGACCGGCCGCCACCGGGCCGCCGAGCTGCGTGCGCAGGACCTGGCCGCTGATCCCGCTGCGCAGGCGCCCGCCGGAGAAGCCGAAGACCGCCGGCCGGCCATCGACCTGCACCCCGTGCACGCGCAGGCCGCGGGGCTCCAGGTCGAGATCGATGCTGGAGCGCTCGGCGCGCAGCTCCAGTGTCACCACCGTCCGGGCCCGGATGCCGCCGCCCAGCTCGGGGATCCACAGCTCGACGTCGTAGTCCAGCACGTCGATCTCCGGATGGGCCAGGAAGGCGGGCTCTGGTGTGCGGATCGGGCCCGGATCGGCGGCGCCGACGCGCGTGATCGGGAGGTAGAGGGGGCTGGGCAGGGTCGGCATCGGCGTCGAGCTGGGACCGGGCCTGCCCGTCGGCGCGGTGCTGGGCAGCGGCCTTCGCGTCGGCTCGGCCGTCGGCATGGGAACCGCCAGCGGGCGCAGGCTCAGGTGCAGCGCGGCGTCCGGGTCGCCTCGGCGCAGCTCGAGCTCGACGCTCCGGCTGCCCTGGAGATCGAAGCGGATGCGCTGGTCCGCGGCTCGCGTGCCCAGCGCATCCACCAGGAGGTGCGAGCCGACCCATAGCCGCAGGCCGAGATCGCCCTCCACGTCCAGGTCGAGCTCGTGCCCGACACCCGCGATCCGCTCCGGCAGGGTATAGCGCGCGCTGCCGCCGACCGGGGGCATGGCGGCGCTGTCGGCATCCAGATCCAGCGCGATGCCCTCCGCCGGCTGAAGATGGCGGCTCGGGCTCGGCCATCCGGCCAGCCAGGCCCCGTCGAAGTGCTCGACGCGCCACACGCCGGCCGGCACCTCGCCGAAGACCTCGATCCGGCCCCGGTCGTCGACCGCGTAGATCCGGCCATCCGCCGATCGGTCCGCGCTGACCGGCCGGAAGTCCGAAGGCAGATCGCGTCCTTCCAGGAAGCCGCCCCAGGCATCGAAGCGCTGGAGCCGGGCATTCTCCCGATCGGCCACCAAGAGGCTGCCATCCGGCAAAGCGGTGAGGTCGGTGGGATGCCGGAGGGCTCCCGACGCTTGGCCATGCGGCCCGAAGCGGGCCTCCGCCTCGCCCTCCTCCGAGAAGCGATAGATCGAAGCGCTCGAGCGGTAGTAGCTCGCGTGGTGGTCCAGCGCGAAGAGTCCACCTCGGGCACCGAGGGCCAGGCCTTGCAGACCCCTCAAGGGATCCCCGCTCGGGCCGGCCCGGCGCCAGCTGGCGCGGATCGACCCATCCGGCCCCAAGACCTGGATGCGCTGGCCGAGCTCCGAATCCGCGACGTAGATCTGCCCCCGGGCGTCCACGGCGACGCCTCGCGGTGCGTTGAAGGCCAGGGTCTCGCCCTCGGCGTCGATCAGGCTGCCCCGGGGCCGGCCTTCGGCCGAGAAGCGGTATAGGCGCCCCGCGTCCCCATCGCTGACCCAGAAGTCGCCCTCCGGCTCGAAGGCCAGTTGCATCGGCCGTAGCAGTGACAGCACCGATCCCCCGTCGATCCGACCCAGCAGGCGGCCCTCGGCATCCAAGCGGAGGATGCGGGCCATCTCCGGGTCGATCAAGAGTAGGCTCCCGTCCGGCGCGAAGCGCAGCTGACTGGCCGCCCTCGGCCCGTCTGGGTCCGGTCCGGCCAGATCGCGCAGCGGGGCCCCGTCTTCGGCCGCGTGGAGACCGAGGCCGTCGTCGGCGCTCAGCAGCGCGATGCGTCCATCGGACAGCAGGGAGAAGGACCGCAGGGTCTCGACCCCCTCGGCAGGCAAGGTCGCTTGCCACGTCCCGTCGGGCGAGAAGCGCTGGATCTCGCCCCGCAGCTCGTAGGCCAAGAGCAGGCTGCCGTCGGCCGCCTCGCGAAGATCGACGGGCCGCGAGGGGCTCTCGGCGGGCTGGCCGATGGTCGACCATCGCGTCTCCAACTGGCCCTCGGACCCGAAGACCAGGGCCTCGGCGTCACCGCCGGCCAGCGCGACCACCCGGCCATCGGCCAGGGGCCAGAGGGCGTCGAGGTCGTCGCTCGAATCGGCGCTCCACCAGCGCGGGCTGCCGTCGGCTTCGTAGGCGTGCAGCCGCCGATCCTCGAGCAGGTAGACCCGGCCCTCGGCGTCCACGGCCAGGTCTCGCGGCTCGCCTCGGGCCCGACCTTCCGGTCTCGAGAGCAACCACCGGCCCAGATGGGCGCCCTGCAGGTCGAAGCGCTCGACCCAGCCGCCGGCTTCCAGCACCAGCACCTCCCCGCCCCCTTCAGCCGCCTCGCGATGGCTCAGGGCGACGGGCTCGAGCAGCTCGCCGTCTCGGGTCCCGGCGCGTCCCCAGACGCCGATCACGGCGCCTTGGTCGTCGAGCCATTGCACCCGGCCGTTCCCGGCATCCAGCACGAAGATGCTGTCCCCCGGGCCGCGCGAGATGTCCCTGGCCTGGCGCAGCGTGCCAGCCGGCCCCCGGAACTCGATGCGATACAGGCGATCTTCGGGCAATGGCTCGTAGCCCGGCATCTGCGCCCGGACCGCGAGTCCGTCGAGACCGAGGACCAGAACGGTCGCGATGAGGGCGATGCAGGGGGCTCGGCGCGCGGCTCGAGGCAGCCTGCCCTCCCGCCCGTGGGAGGGAAGCGGAGGATCGCCGGCAGGCTCCGGCATCGGCAGCGACGGAAGTTCTTGCGGAATCACGGATGGCTCCTCGTCTTGCGGCTCGGATGGCTCGATGGCGGTAGCCTAACCGGCAGGCGTTGCACTAGCGTCCCCCCGGACCCTGCCCACGTCACGACCGGCAGGATCGACAGCCGATCGTCAGCTAGGGCATCGAGAGTCGCATCCGGCCGATAAGTCGGCTACACTCCCGCGGCATCCGGTCTTGGTCGTTCGAGGGGAATCTGCGATGGGCGAGGCGATGCGAAAATCCGAGGACAGCGACTGGCGCGACCTCTTGGTCGACGACGACGAGCGCCTGCGAACCATTTTGGGCTCGCTGCGGCGCATCGCGGTCATCGGCCTCAAGGCCGAGCGCCGTTCCTGGGAGGCGGCCCATTTCGTGCCGCGCTACATGCAGGAGGTCGGCTACGAGGTCCTGGGCGTCAACCCCCTGGTCGAGCAGAGCCTGGGCCACGAGGTGGTCGACCGCCTGGAGCAGATCGAGGGCCGCATCGACATCGTCAACGTCTTCCGCCGCAGCGAGAACATCCCCGCCCACGTCGACGAGGTCCTGGCCCTGCCGGAATTGCCGCGCGTCTTCTGGATGCAGATCGGCATCCGCCACGAGGCCGCCGCCCGCCGCTTGGCCGAGGCCGGCATCCAGGTGGTCCAGGACCGCTGCATCCTGGTCGAGCACCGCCGCCTGATCGCCGGCGCTCGCTGAGTCGGGGTCGACGGCGCGCCGCCGCGATTCGATCTGTCCTCAGGATTGCCCCTCAGGCCCCGAAGATCTCGTCGACCTCGACCGAAAAGCCCGCGAGGCGCTCGGAGCGCAGGCGCTCGCCGCCTCCGTATCGGAGCGGGTCGCACCAGCCATCCTCTCCCAGGACGTGGACCAGGATCTCCCGTTCGACGGGATCGACGATCTACAGCTCGCCCACGCCGCATTCGGCGTAGATCGGGCGCTTGACCTCCAGGTCCTTCCATCGGGTGGAAGGCGAGAGGATCTCGACCAGCAAGGCCGGCGCGCCCTCGACACCGCGTTCGACCAGGATCGACGACTGATCCTCGGTGATCACGACGATGTCGGGCTGCACCGGCGTGGCCTCGCCGGGCAGGTAGACATCCAAGGGGGCGTAGAGCAACTCGCCCAGCCGCCTCTCTCGCAGATGCTGCTGAATTGCGAAGCCGAGCCGACTCGCGGCCAGCTGATGTCGTGTGCGCGGCGCCGGACACATGTACAGCCTTCCACGGATGACCTCGTACTGCCAGCCATCGTCGTCGGGCAGCTGCACCCAGTCCTCGTAGGTCCACTCGCCCTGGCGCGGCCAGACGAAGGGCGCGCGGGGCTCGGGCTGCGAGGGGGTCGGTGGCTTGCGGACTGCCGTCGCTTCTGGCTTGGACATCTCGGTCTCCTGCTCGGGTGGCTCGAGTTGTCGGTCTCGGGCGTCGCGGCGATCTCGCGATCCCAGCAGATTCCGCATCCATCATAGGCCCTGCGGAACGGCGACCGCAAGCGGGTCGGTGACCGATTCGCGACGGCATCGCGACAGGATCACGACATCCGGGCGATTCCGCTTGGAGCGTCTAACAATACCTCCCTCGGGCTCGCTCGGCGTCGGTATTGTTAGACGCTCTTAGGGCGATTCCGAAGGCCAGCCGACCATCAACAAGGCCGGCAGATAAACCGGCCGGGGCTCATCACAGGGTGGCGGGCAGGCCTGGTGGTATCGGCCTTGGTTGTCGTCCAGGGCCACGTTGCCGACCTCGTCGACCGCCTGGACGAAGAAGCGGGCGTCGGTCGGCAGGTCGGCGACCCAGGTGTCACCCGTCTGGCGCGCATCGGCGCTCAGCCATCGGCCGGGCAGCGTGGCCGAGTGGTAGGTCAAGCGCACCTCACGGGCTGGATCGCCGGCCATCTCGACACCCACCTGGGCCGTGTAACCGGCCTTGGTGGCGGGGATGATCCCCTGGATGATCGGCGCCTCGCGGTCGGCGGACTCGGAGTAGTAGAGATCGACCTGGATCTCTTCGTAGATCCGCTGCGTGCCGGTCTGCAGGCTCCCTTGGAACTGACCCGGGTAGAGCAGGAGCCGGCTCTCGAGCCCCGAGCCCGGCGGCGTCCGCAGGCTGGCCAGAGGCGAGGGATACCAGCGCTCCGGATCGAGCGGCGCGGGCGGGTCGCCCGCACCAGGCAGATCGGGTCGGGTGGAGGCACGCTCCACGTGGGGCGGCCAACCGGACTCGCTGGTGAAGCGGGCACCGGTGATGATCGCGCCGCGGGCGCGCATGGGGCCTTCCGGCGAGTCCAGCGCGGGCAGCGGCAGGCGGATTTTGGGCTGCACCGGCCGGCCGGCCTCGGCCCAGGGCGGCTCGCCGGCAAATTGCAGGTAGCGCCCACCGTCGTCCGTGTCGACCCGCTCGCGCTGCGCGGCATCCATCTCCAGCCGCAGGCCCGGCCGCAGCCAGGCGTCTTCCAAGCGGACCGTCTCGCCCAGCTGGGTCTCGGTCAGCGGCGCCCGGGCCGTCAGCTCGGCATCCGCACGGTAGCTGCTGACGCCGCGCAGGCGGGCCATGGGCAGGCCGTAGAGCGTGGTGCCGGCCAGGGTCTTGGCGTGGAAGTGATCGAGGTCGTGATCGAGCAGGTAGCGCTGTTTGGCTTCGAGCAAGGCCTCGCCCAGGGCAGCGCCCTCGCCCTCGACCAGGGCCCGTGTCAGCTCGGTGGTGAGCACCTCCTGGTAGGCCAGGGCCTCGGGATATCCGTAGACCCAGCCGGTGCCGGCGATCAGGGATTCGCCGCGGGCCAGGAGGCGCTGGGCGAAGTCCGCCGGCTGCGGATGCGGCGCCCCGGTCTGTTCGCTGCTCTCGCCGGGCACGTTCAGGCCCATGTGACAGGCCAGGCCGATGGTCAGACCCGGCGAGGCGGCCTCGCCGGCCTCGATCTCGGCGGCCATCAGCGCGGCGCCGGAGGGGTCGGGCGGGTCGAAGTGGAAGTGCCGGGCATGCGCGCCGATCACGCTCAGCTCCGGCGCCTTGCCGAAGATCCCGAGCCGCCAGTCACCCAAGGCGGCTTGCCAGTCGGCGTCGCTGGCGCCCAGGCCGAGGCGCCGTCGCATCCCCGCCTCGATACCGGCGCCGGCCAGCAGCCGATCGCTGATCTCGGTGGCGTCGGCCATGAAGTCGTAGCCGGCCGATAGGGAGCGCTCGAGATCGATGGCCCCCTCGCCGGACAGGAAGGCCTCGATGCTCTGCATCATGTCCTGGGGGCTCTCCACCAGCCGGCCGACGGCCAACTCGGGCAAGGCGATGCTCCGACCAGAGGCCTCGTCCCAGACGGCCTCGGTCGGCACCCCGTAGACATCGTCCGACAGGCTGCGGTTGTCGTTGAGCGCCACGCTGACCGACGAGCCCGGCGCGATCCAGCCCTCGCGCGAGTAGGCCGTCTCGTCCACCCAGCCGTCGGCGTCCGCGTCGGCCGGTTCGTCGATGTAGAGCCGCTCGAAGGGGAGAACGCGATCGTCACCCGCCAGGACCACGTAGCGCAGTTCGGGCATGTCGGACGCCCGGCGCTCGGCGATCCAGTCTCCGATTTGCCGTGCCAGCGCGTTGAGGTTCGCAGTCGTAGGCTGGCTGGTATCGATGAATGCCTGCTGATAGGCGCCGGCGATCTCGGGTTCTTCGGAGATACGCCATACGATGGTGCCGCGCACCGACGGATGCTCCGCGAAGTCGAGCAAGCCCTGACGCCAGCGCTGGTACTGTGGGCCGTTGACATCGAAGTCGAAGGGGTAGAGGTTGTGCAGCCGGTTCTCGTCGCTCAGGATCAGGGTCCGCGTGCCGACACCCGCCCCGGGCACCAGCCCGATGTGCAGCTGGTAGTCCCGAGCTTCGGCCGGCGCCCCCGCCCTCGGCTGAACCACCACGTAGTACTCGCCGGTTCGACGGCCGACATCGACGATGGTCCCGTGGCGACCGACGTGCCGCGCCGAGGCCACGTGCCGGGCCGACGCGACGTGTCGAGCGGAGGCCACGTGCCGAGCCGAAGCCAGCGCACCACAGGAACGCACCACGTTCAGATCCATCGCCCCGTCCGGGTCGTCGATGGCGATCTCCACCCGCGCGTAGGGCTCCTCGAGGGTCAGGCGATAGACATCCTTGTCGGCCGGACCCTCCAGCCGGCCCGCAACCTGGGCAGGTGCGGGCAAGGGGCGTGCCGAGTCGCAGCTCGCGCCGACCTCACCGGGCACACGGCGCGTGATCGCCGCCATCTGTCCCAACCACAGGGCTCCATCCGGCGCGACGGCCAGGCTGGCGTAGCGATCCGATCCCGGTCCGTCGGAGGCAGGGATGGCGGTCAGGTCTCGGCGCTCGGCATCGAAGCGCAGGAGACCGTCCGGATGGTCTTCGGCGAGGATCCAGACCCGGCCGTCGCGATCCGGCGCGATGGCGCGCGGATGGACTCGCCGTCCTTCGTGAAGCAAGGCGTGGAGCGCACCTGGCCCTTCACCGGGCGTCTCGACCTGCAAGAGGTCTCCGCTCGCCCCGGCCAGCCAGAGATCACCGTCCGGGCCGATGCGCATGTCGCGGAGCCGCCCGAGGCGGAAGGCCTGCGCGCCGGCGCCGGTGGCGATGCCACTGGCCAAGTCGAGCCGCCAGATCCAGGCCTGACCGTCGCGCTCGACAGCAACCCAGAGCAGCCCATCGCCCATGGCCATCGCCCGTACCGGCGCTTGTCCGAGCACGCCGGCCGGCGGGCCCGCTTCCATGGCGCAACCTTCGGGGTCGCAACGCAAGACCCCACGGTCGCTGCCGACGAAGACCTCGCTGCCGAGCAGCGGGGCGGCCAGTGCGCGCAGCGACAGGCCCGGCTCCATGGATGACCTTCTGCATCCACGCCCGTCGGGGTCGCAGCGCAAGAGCTCTCGCTGGTCTAGCAGCAGCCAGATGTGATCCTCGCCGTCCAGCGCCAGACCGGTGATGCGCGTCCCTTCGGCCGGGTTGCGACCGACCGTCGCGAGGCGTGGATCGGACAAGCGTTCCCAATCGCCATCCGGGTCGAAGCGCAGCAGGCGGGCCTCGCCGCCGAGCCCCACCACGGCCCGTCCCTGTCGGTCGAAGGCCACGTGCTCGGCCCGGTCAATGGGCGGGTCGTCGGTGCTCCGCGGCAGCGCCGTGGCCGAGCTCGGATCGAGCGCGCGCAGGCCAGCCTCGTCCGGCCGAGCGCGCAGACTGCCCAGCCAGATCTCGGTGGCGCCGCCGCTGCCCGTCGGGGCGGAGGCGAGGAAGGTAATCGGCTCGGGCTCGATCCCTTCGGACGGCGCGAGCGACCCGGGCAGCGGCGCGGCCTTCCATGCCGCATCGGAGACATCGGCATCCTCGAGCAGATAGACTCCACTGATCGCTCCCTCGATCCCCGCCGGTCCATCGCCCAGCGCCCAGATTCGATCCGACTCGTCCACCGCGAGGGCAGCGACGCCCGACCCGGGCAAGCCATCGTCCTCCGCCCAGGCCCGCAGGAGCGAGGCATCGGTGGTATCGAAAGCCAGGACTTCCTGACCGGCCGCGGCCCAGAGCCGGCCCGCGCCATCGACGGCCATCGCGCGCACCGGAGCGCCGGCGCTCTCGGACAGGATCTCCCATCGTCCATCGGTGTTGCGGCGGACCAGGCTCCCTTCGATCGTCCGATCCAGACCAACCCAAAGCTCGAAGCCTTCTGCCTCCACCGCCGGCAGGCTCACGATGCTCGTCACCGGACTCGTGATCGCGGTTCTGGACCAAGCACCGCCTGCATCCGGTGCCGCGCGATGGGCCAGGCCGGCTGGCGTCCCAACCCACAGACCGCCGGACGGATCGATCTCGAGCGCGGTGATCTGGGCCGAGGGTAGGGTGGCCGAGATCACATCGCCTGCGCTCGAATCGACTCGCCAGCGGCCGTCCCTCGGATCCTGCTGCAGGCTCGTCAGGCCCGCGGCGGTCCCCAGCCAGAGTCGTGGACTCGCCGGACCGTGCGGATCCCACTCCAGTTCCAGGGCCCGGACCCGCTCGTCGGGCAGTCCGCTGGCCAAGGTAAACCGGTGGGTGGCACCGCTCTCGTCCAAGAGGACCAGGCCGCCCCCTTCACTGCCCAGCCAGCGCCGTGCCCCGGGACCGCCGGCCACGCTGGTAAGCGGTCGAGTCGAGATGCCTTGCTCGGAACCGTAGGCCTGCCAGCGATCGTCTTCACCCCGTCGATGGGCCAGACCGAGCTCGGCAGTTCGCGCACTGGCCTGGCCAAGCCAGACGCGGCTGCCCTGGATGGCCAAGGCCAGCAGGCGCCCCTCGGAGAGACCATTGGACGGACCGTAGGGCGTCCAGCGTTCCGGTGCGCCTTCCGGTCGCGCACCATCGAAGCGCAGGAGCCGCGGTCGGCCGGAGGCCTCTTCGCCCCCGATCCAAAGCCGTTGCTCGCCTGCCACGGCCAGGACCGCCGGTCCGGAGAAGGCTACCGGCACGTCGTCGATCGCCTCGCCCTTTGCCGCTCGGACCGACCAGCGGAGGAGCCGGGGACCGGAGTCGTCGCGGCAGTCCTCACCCGGCGAGGCAGCGACCTGCATGCGAAACAGCCAGATGACCTCACCCGAGGCATCCCGGGTCAGTTGCACATCGCGATCGCAGGCCGATACGCCCATCTCCGACGGCGGCGACTGAAGATCGCGGTCCGAAGGGGGCAACCAATGCAAGGACCTCCCTCCCTCGGCCACCAGCCAGAGTCCACCCTCGGCATCCGCGACGGCCCGATCGACCGACTCCGCGACCGGCAGGACCTGCCAGGCCCCATCGGCATCGCGGCGCAAGAGCTCGCCCCGATCGCGATCGACCAGCCAGAGCCCTCCGGTCAAGCCTTCGGGCTCGAGGGCGATGTCCACCAGCGATCGCGGGCCATCCGGCAACTCGATCTGCTCCCAGGCACCCTCGGCCGGCAGGCGCGCGAGCCCCCGATCTCCGGCCGCCCAAACCGTACCATTGGCATCCACGGCCACATCGCGGATTTCGCTGGAAGGCAAGCCGTCGAGCATCGTGAACCGGGCATAGGTCCGGCTGATGGCATCCCATTTCAGCAAGCCACCCGGTGTCGCGGCCCACAGGTCGCCGGCGATCGGATCGATCGCCAGGGCTCGCGCCTCGGACCCGTTGGGCTGGTGGATCCAGGTGACCGGCTCGGGCGCCGGCTCGGCGGGCAGCGGTTGGGCTCGATCGAGCACCAAGGGCAGGTAGATGCAGGCCGCCTTCATGTCGGGATCACAGTCGACATCGGTCGTGCGCTGAGCCTGTTGGATCGATTCGCTTCCGACCGGGTCGGTCGGGGCACCGGCGGTCCGGGCCGAGCGGCCATCGACGCTGGCTCGAGCGCCGAGCAGCAGCAGGAGCGAGAGGACCAGGATGAGCCTGCGCGCCGTCATCACCGGCCGGCTGGCCAAAGGATCATGCGACATCGCTACGCTCCCACCGCTCTTGCAGCCGCTCGACCCGAGCCAGATCACCCCGGGCCCCCAGGGCCTCGAATTGCTCCCGTGCTCGGGCCAAGGCCAGCCCGGCCCCCTCCCGTTCACCGGCCTCGTGCTGCAGTTCGGCCAATGCCAAGGCGTTGCGAGCCGATTCGTGAACCTGGCCCAGGCCGGTCAGGATCCGATCGCTCCAACGCACCTGCCGCAAGGCCTGCTCGAGATCCCCGCGTTTGCCGCGGGCAAGCCCCAGGAGCCGCCGGGCCAAGGCCTCCTCGAGGGCAAGCCCGAGCAATGCGGCACGCTCCAGCGCCTCGCGGGCATGCTCTTCGGCCGCCCTGGCATCACCGCGCGCCAGCTGCAATCGTCCCCTGGTCACCAGGGCCTCGGCCTCGAAGTCCTCGATGGCGTGCTCGCGCTGCAGTGCCTCGCAACGCTCGAGCGCATTCGTCGATTCCGTGAGATCTTCGAGCTCGAGCGCCGCGTGGGCCAGGTTCAGCCAGGCCATCAGCTGCAAGCGCGGGCTGCCGACCGCGCGCCCCAGATCCAAGGCCTGCTCGAAGTGACCGCGGGCCTCATCGACCCGGCCGCCGGCCAGCTCCACATTGCCCAGGTTGAGCGCGGCGAAGGCGGTCTGGTCTCGATCCTCGATGCCCTCGAAATAGGTCAAGGCCTGCTCGTGTCGTTGGGCCGCGTCCGACCACCGACCTTGGTGGAAGCGCGCCACGCCGAGATTGTCGGCGACCCGCGCCCCCTGGTATTCATCGCCCAAGGCATCCCACAGCGCCAGACTCTTCTCGTAGGACGAGATCGCCCGCTCGCGTTCTCCCTTGGCATCATGGACCGCACCGAGGGTGTTGTAGCCGGCCGCCAAGGCAGCGCGATGGGGCGTCCCCTCGGCAATTCCCAGGCCCCGCTCGATATGGGACGAGGCTTCGTCGAAATCGCCACGGAAATAGTGCAGGCTGCCGGTGTGCACGTGCAGCAGGGCCGCCACGCCGCGATCGGCCTCATCGAGGCGATCGCCGAGCAGGTCGAGGCCGCGCTGCATCCAGGCCAGGGCCTCCTCGTGGCGGGCGCCCCAACCCAGCAGCCGGCCGATGCGGCGGGCCAAGTCGGCGGTCAGCGCGCGATCGGCGGCCGGCCCCTCCATCGCCGCGCGCAGGTCGAAGGCGCGGCGGTAGGCTTCGATGGCCGGCTCGAAGGCGCCCAGCTGGTTCAGGGCGTCGCCCAGGCGCTCGTGCAGGCCGGCCCGGGTCTCGGCGTCCAGGGCCGGCAGTCGGTCAGCGATCGACAGGGCGCGCCGCAGGTGTGCCAGCGCTTGCCGGGCGGCGTAGCGGTCCAGGGCCAGCCGGCCGGCACGCTCCAGGGCGCGCAGCGCCAAGCGCAAGTCCTCCGCCGCGGCGTCGTCGATCAGCGGCAGCTCGGCCGGCTCGGCGCGCTCCTCGACCTCCGCCGCCGGCAGCGTTCCCTCGACCAGGAGCGCGCCCAGGGCATGCCGGGCCAAGCCCTCGATGCCGGCGCCGGCATCCTCGCCAGCGGATTCCGCGGCCATGGCCCGGGCGGCGCGCCGGTGCAGGCCGCGGTGGCGCTCGGGCAGGAGCGCGGCGGCGGCCACCTCGCCGATCAATCCGTGGCGCAGGGCGTAGTCGCCGCTGGCCCAGCGGGCTTCCACGAAGCCGCCGGACTCCAGTCGCTCCAGGGCCGGCTCGACGGGCTCGCCGCCCAGCATGCGCGAGAGCAGATCCGGCGCGAAGGGTTCGGCCAGCACGGCCGCGCCGTCCAGCGCGCGCCGGGCCGGGCCCGGCAGGCGGTCGCAGCGCGCCAGGAGGGTGCGCTGGACGCTGCCCGGCAGCTCGCCGGGATCCGGTCGGCGCGAGAGGCGCCAGCCGCCGGCCTCCCGGCGCAGGATGCCCGTCTCCTGCCAGTCGCGCAGGCTCTCCTCGATGAAGAAGGGATTGCCTCCGCAGGCCTCGAGCAGGGCCGCCAGGTCTTCGACCTGCGCCGGCTCGGTCTCGAGATGGGCTGCGATCAGGCTGCGGCTGTCGGCCTCCGGCAGCGGGCCGAGGCGCAGCTGCAGATAGGCCGGTTGGCCGGCGAAGGGGTGGGCCCAGCCGGGGCGTTGTGGGAGCAGCAGCAGCACCGGTCCGCGCTCGATCCCGACCGACAGGCGCTCGAGCAGGGCCAGGCTGGCCTCGTCGGTTCGGTGGGCATCGTCCAGGCAGAGCAGCAGCGGGCCGCCGGCCGCCATGGCCGCCAGCCGGCCGCGCATCCAATGCAAGAGCCGCCCGCGGTCCTCGGCCTGCATCTCCAGCGGGCCGGAGGATCCTTGCCCGGTCAGGCTGTCCAAGAGCTGCTGCACGCGGGGCTCGGCCGGCGCGGCCTCGCCGGCCTCCAGCATCCTGCGCAGCAGGTCGGCCAGGGTGGCGTAGGGCGCCGCGTCGGGACCGGCCTGCCAGCCCAGCCAGCGCGCCGCGGCGACGTCGGGTTGAGCGCGGAAGGCCCGCAGGAGGTGCGACTTGCCGACACCGGCCTCGCCGACGATGCCGACGACGGCCCCGCGGCCGGCCCGGGCGGATTCGAGCCAGCCCCGCAGCTGCCCGATCTCCGCCTCGCGGCCGGCGGTGAAGGCCGGCGCTGCGGCGCCATCGCCGCCGACCGACTCGCGTCGCCCGAGGAGCAGGTAGGTGGGCTCCGCGGCCGGCGAGCGGACCGGCGGCGCGGTCCCGTCCTCGCGAACGGGCTCCGGTCGATCCGGTCGCTCCGTCCCATCGTCCGATCTCGACCCCGATCTCGACGCCTCCCTCGACTCCATCGCTCGCAACTCGAAGGCCTCCCCGGCCAGCCGGGCGCAGGCCGCGTCGACGCGCGCCTCCCCGGGCTCGGCGCGATGCGCCAAGCGCTCGGCCCGGTCGACGGCCGGCCCGCTGTAGATCGGCAGGCCGTGTGCGCCCAGACCGCGGGGGTCCATGTCGATGCGGCCGCTGGACAGGCCCGCGCGTGGCATCGATCCGGGCGGCGAATCGAGATCGGCCAGCAGCTCGCGCAGCCGCAGGGCCGCGTCCAGGGCACGCGGAGCATCGTCCTCGAGCGCTCGAGGCAGGCCGAAGACCGCCAGCAGACGTCCCGGCTCGGCCCGGGCCAGACGTCCGCCCCGGGCGGCGAGCTCGCCGGCCAGCCGTCGCAATCGCTCGCCCTCGCCGGACGCATCGGCCGTCCAGCGCAAGGCCAGCGCGCTGCCGCTGTGCCGGCTAGGGCCGGGCGGGAGCACCACCGTGCCGGGGTGACCGTGCAGGCGCGGCGCGGCCCAGGCCGAATGCCGTGGATGGGCCCGTCGCGCGGCAGCGCGGGCCCGGCGAAGGGCCTCACCCAGGGGCTCGGCTTCGAGGAGCTCGCGGTAGAAGGCGCGGGCCAGCTCCGAGGAGGGCTCGTCGAGCACCGGCCAGAGGGTGGCGATGACCGCCCGCGCGCCGGCCGCCAGGAAGGCCGAGACCAGGTCGCCATCGGCTCCGAGGCCGGGGGCGCGCCGGTCCACCGAAGGATCCTTCGACTCCGAGGCGGATCGGCCGGAGCGACAGGCGTTGAGGTAGACCAGCGGCGAGCCGCGCAGGGCCTCTCGGATCTCCGCGGCCTGCAGCCAGCCGTCGGCCAGGCGCAGGGCGCCCGGTCGGGCATGGCCGGCGATGTGCACCAGGGCGTGGCCGCCGGTGCCCAGGGCCTCCAGCAGCCGTAGCCGGCTGGCCTGACCGCGGCAGAGCAGCTCGCAGCGCGGTCCGGCCGCCGCACCGTCGAAAAGCTCCATCAGGGCCTCGACCTCGGCCTCGGCCGCCGGCAGATCGCCGCTGGGGTTGCCGACCAGGAGGATCCGCGGCCGCGATTCGAGCCCCGTCGCGCTGGGGAGGGCGGGTGGAGCGTCATCCCCCAGGGCGCGGCGCCCGACCGCCAGGCGCTCGCCCAGGCAGCTCCGGCCATCGAAGGCCAGCTCCCAGGGGATGCGGGCGGCTCCATCGTCCAGGGTCAGGAGCAGCTCGGCTCCCTCGGTCAGCGCGGCCAGGGCCTGGCGAGGCGCGGCCGGGATCAAGCGGCCGTGGACCAGGGCGCCGGCCTCCTGCAGAGCGCCGGCGCCCCGATCCCCCGGCGCATCCATCCGATCCAGCGCCTCGGCGGCCAGGTCGACGGCCTGCTCGATGGCCTGGCGCAGCTCGGCGTCGATCGGCAGGCGCGCTTCGGCCACCCGGGCCGCGCCGGCGGCGCCGATCTCGCGGCCCGGCTCCGGCTCCCAGAGAAAGCGCAGACCCTCGGCCTCGGAGAGGACGGTCAGCCTCATGCCCTAGGCTCCTCGACCCGCAAGGGCAGCTGCCAGGTCCAGTCGGGCTGGCGGATCTCGATCTGGTAGCGGCCGGCCGCCAGGTCGCGGAACTGCATGCCGCCGTCCTCGGCCGTGACGTCGCTGGCCAACAGCTCGCCGCCTTCGCCCTGCAGGATCACGCGCGCACCGGAGAGCGGTCGATCCTCCTCATCGCGCAGCAGGGTCAATCCCACCACCGCGCCCGAGCCGGAGGTCGGTCCCACCACCAGGCGCAGGCGCAGGCCGGCCTCGGCGTCCTCGATCAAGAGCTGCTCGGCCGGCCGAGCGGCCGACTCGCGAAAGGCCCCCGCGGCGACCGGCCGGGCCTGGAGTCCGCCCGGCAGGCGACCGAAGCGTGCTGCGCCCTCCTCGATGGCCACCACCAGGTCGTCCAGCAGTCGCCGCAGCCGGCGTCCCGACTGGCTCGGGAGGGCATCCGACGGAAGAGCGTCCGACGGGATGGCTTGCCACAAGCGGGCCGGCTCGGGATCCAGGAAGGAAAGATCGAAGGCGGGCCGGCGCTCCAGCTCTGGTAGGCGACCCGCTTCCCAAATGCGCAGGACCGCGTCGAGGGCCGGCAGCTCGGCAGCGCAGTCCGGACAGCGCCCCAGATGGCGCAGGGCTCGAGCCAGTCTCGCCGGCTCGGACCGACTCGCGTCCGCCAAGCCGGCCTCCGGCCCGACGTCGATCACTGCATCCACCCCGAAACCGGGCAGGGCCCGCAGGTCCGGCATCCGATCGCGACATTCGGCGCAGCTGATCTCGTCCTCGGCTCCCGACAGGGCGGCCCGCGCCAGCTGGTCCAGCCGCGCCAGGCAGCTCGGGCAGGCCCGCAGGTGCGTCAGGGCCGCATCCCGCGCCCTCGTCTCGCCCCCGTCGTGGTGATCGCCCAGATCCAGCGCGATCTGCATCGCTTCGTCACATCGCATCGCCTCATCCATCCTGTCGCTCCAGCCTCATCGGATCCCGATGCGGACTCGTTCACGATCCTGGTCGCAAGGAGGCTCGCGATCCTTTCAGTCCGTCGCAGATCGGATGGCCGCGGGGATCCCGGCAGCGCGTCCCGGGTCGGCGGATCCGACCGCTCCATCAATCTTTCGGGGTCTCGTAGAAGGTCCGCAGGCGATCGAGCAGGGCTTGGTCATCGCGCAGCTTGGACAGGTTGCGCGAGCGGATGACCTGCACGTTGCCCCGGCTGGTACCCAGCCGCGAGGCCAGCTCGGCATCGTCCATCTCGGCCAGGAAGCCCTGGCTCAGGACCTGCTTGGAGTCCTCGCTGAGCTGGGGATGGTCGCGAATGCTGGCCACCAGGGCCCGGTAGGCCTCGCGCTCGGCCGCGTCGGTCTCCGGATCCAGCGCGCGGGCGTCGGGCAGGCGCAAGGGTGGGCCGTCGTCGTCGGCCTCGAGCATGCCCTCGAGGCTCCGCTGGGCCGCGCGCGGTACGCGCCGCGCCCGGTCCGGAATGCCGCCCGCCTCCAGCGCGGCCGCCATCTGCCGCGAGTAGCCCTGACGGCGCAGCATGTCGTAGACCTTGTGCACCACCACCGCCGCGCACCAGGCCGGGAAGCGCTCGGGCCGGTCCGGCCCGCCGCCGGCCTCCAGCTTGCGCCAGACGACCAGGAGCGACTCCTGCACGCATTCCTCGGCCCGGTCGGCCAGCTCGGGCTTGCTGCGCAGGCGCTCGCGCGCGATGCGCAAGAGGAAGCCTCCCAACTCCTCGAAGGCCGCCCGCCGCTCGGCTGCTTCGCCCTCCCGACATGCGCGCAGCAAGGCCGCTCCATCCAGCTCACCGTTCATGCGCGCAGCCTAGCACAGCCGCGTCATGCCTACCAGATGGCGCTGGCCGCGCGGACGCATATCATCTATCATACTGATTGTCATACTGACGAACATCACAGGAGGTTCCATGTCTACGGTCCGCGCCACGGTGACGCTCGACCAAGAGCTCTTCGAGCGTGCCAAGCGCGCCGCCGAGGCGCTCGAGATCTCTCGCAGCCGGCTGGTCTCGGCCGCCCTGCGCGATTACCTGGAGCGCATGCGCTCCGAGGCCATCCTCGCCGCGCTGAATGAAGCCCATGTTGACGAACCGGACCCGTCGGAGCGGGACTGGGTGCGGGCCGGCAGCGCAGCATTTCGGGACTTGCTCCAGTCCGAGGATCCGGACGCTTGATCCGCCAGGGAAGCGTCTACTGGGCCGATTTGGGCGAGGCCATCGGTTCGGCCCCGGCCTACCGTCATCCGGTCGTCGTCGTGCAGAACAACGTCTTCAACGCCAGTCGGATCCGAACCGTCGTGGTCTGCGCGCTGAGCACGAACCTGAAGCTCGCGACCGCGCCCGGCAACGTGCGCGTCGAGGCAGGCGAGGCCAACCTGAGCCGGACCAGCGTGGTCAACATCTCTCAGCTGGCCACCCTGGATCGCGGGCAGCTCGAGGAGTGGATCGGCGACCTCTCTCGCTCGCGCGTGCGCCAGGTCATCGAGGGCTTGACCCTGCTCATCGAGCCGATGGAGCTCGATCGCTGAAGTCGCGCCACTAGGGGATGAGGATTCGACCACCGCCTCGCTCCCCAGTCCGGGCACCGCGGCGTCGACGGTCGCAGGACCGCGGACTCCGAAGAGCCCGCGGTCCCACGACAAGATCCCGGATGACCGATCAGGGCCAGGTGCAAGCCACGTCCAAGGCGATCTGCATGTAGATCGCGCCCAGGTTGCGGTCGTCCGGCGAGACGAAGTAGCGGTCGGGCGAGCCGGCCACCGCGCGCAGGCGGTCGTGATCGACGTCGGTGCCCAGTCCGACCACGAAGAAGAGCACGCCCATCCGGTGCAGCTCGGCCGCGCGGGCCTGCATGTCTGCCTCGAAGCCGCCGGCTTGCTGGCCGTCGGTGAGCAGCAGGACCACCGGTCGGGCTGCCGGCCGGCGCTGGACCAAAAGCATCCGATGCGCCTCGACCAAGCCGCGGTCGATGCGGGTACCGGTGCCGATGGTCAACTCCGCCAGCCCGCGCTCGATATCCCCTCGCTCGTGGCTCAGGCCGATGAGGCTGCGCGCGCGGTCGTTGAACTCGACCACGCCGATGCGGTGCAGGTCCAGGTCCAAGGTGGCCACGAAGCGACCGGCCGCGCGGCGGACGGCGTCCAGTTTGGTCCCGCCGCCCAGGGCCGGCTCCTGCATGCTGCTGGAGGCGTCGATGACCAGGATCAGGTCCTGCGGACGCGTCTCCGGCCGGCAACCGTTGCGGGTGAGCAGGGGCAGGAAGATGGCGGCCGGTCGCAGCACCTCGACCTCGGGCACCGGGAAGACCAACTGGCCCGGCTGGCCCTTGGCGTCGGTGAAGCGCGCGTCGGCCTGGACGTTGGTCGGCCAGAGGCCGGCCTGGCGCGGTCGTAGCGTGTAGCGCAGCTGCAGGCCATCGGCGGCCGCGAGGTCGCGCAGGGTCCAGCGCAGCGTCCGCGTGTCGGGCTCCCAGAGGGCCGCCGGGACGGCCGAGCCGCTCACGTAGTCCATGTTATCCGGCACGATATCCTCCACCGTCACCTCGTCGAAGAGCCCCAGCTCAGGCTGGTAGCTGCTGAGAGCGCGCGTGAAGTCGTTCAGCTCGTCCGGCTCCGGATCCAGCAGGTAATGCTCCGGCCCGCCCACCAGCTCGTGGAGATAGCGCACGTGCCCCGGCGTGAAGCCCTCGAAGGGCAGGACCAGGCCGTAGGTCTCCAGGCCGGCGGCACGCGCCGCCTCGAAGGCCTCCAGCGGCGCGTCCTTGGGCACCCCATCGGTGACCACCAAGAGCACCTGGCGCTGGTCGCGCTTGCCGCGCTCGCCGAGCAGCTCGGTGGTGGCGATGTCGATGCCGGCCGCCATGCGGGTGTCCCCATCGGCCTTCAGGGCCAGGAGCGGGCCGACAAGGCTGCCGAAATCGGCCGTGAGGGGAACGTGCAGCGCCGCGCCGTCACCGAAGGTGGCCAGGGCCACCTCGGCCTGCCCGGCCTCCAGGCTCTGCAGCATTCCCAGGATGGCGGTCTGCCCGCGCTCCAGCGAGTGCCGATAGCTCATCGAGTAGGAGGTGTCGACCAGGATGGCCACCTGCACCGGCTCCTGCTCGCCGGGGCAGCTGCCGAGGATCTCGAGGCTCACCTCGACCGTCTCTCCCAAGTCAACGCTGCTCGGCGCCGCTCGCTTGTCGGTCTCGGCCAGGCAGCGGCCGATCCGCGGCGTCCGCTCCGGCGCGATCGGCTCGCTGCGCGGCTCGAAGACCCAGATGCCGGCCTCGTGGATGCTGCGCATGACGTCTTCGGGATCCTTCTCGGCGCCCAAGCGCACCCAGCTGACGTAGACCCGGCCGGCGGCATCCACCGCGATGTCGCGCGGCTCGCGCTCCAGCTCCCGATCGGGCATGCGCCACCAGGCCTTCAGCAGACCATCGGGCGCGTAGCGCAGTCCCCAGCCGCCGCGGCCCAGCAGGTAGAGATCGCCATCGGGCCCGGTATCGGTCGCCAGCGGCCCGTCGTGCACCAGCCATTCCAGCTCCTGGGCCAGGCGCGGATCGTGGACGCGTACCCGATTTCGCCCGCCATCGGCCAGGAAGACCCGACCGGGCCGGCTGCCTTCCGACGGGCTGATGGCGATGTCGACCGGCAAGGCATTGCGATGGTCCCCCGCGCCGTAGTCCCAGGTGTAGGCATCGCGGCCGCGGACCTCCCAGAAGTCCACCTCGCTCATGCCCAGGTTGAGCACCGCCAGGCTGTCCCCCCGGGCCGCGACACGGGTCAGGTGGGCCGCGTGGCCATCGTCATCGCTCTTGCCTTCGTAGTCCCAGACCCGATCAGCCAGATGGTCGTCGGGCCGGCGCTCGAGCCGGGTGGGTTGGACCGTGAAGGCCGCGTCGGGCCAGGCCGCGATGTCGAGCACGGGATAGTAGTAGCTGCTCTCCTGCAGGTTGTCGGCCTGCATGCAGGCACTCATCTGGCTGCGCGGCCTGGCCGGCGCGTCCGGCCCGCCGTGCAGGCTCCAACGCTGGATGACCTGATGGTCCAGGATGTTCACGTGCGGCTTGGTCATCAGGCCCGATCGATTGCTGCCCTCCAGCACCACCAGCTCGTCGCCGGTGGCCAAGCCGAGCGGGTAGGCCGGTCCGCGCAAGGGCGGAGCGTCGGTCGTGCCGTAGTAGGCCCGCGCGGCACCGCCGCCGGCCGGCCACTCCCCGATGGCCTGGATCCGGCAGGAGTTCAAGCCGCCGCGAAGCCGGCCGTCGAAGAGAAGGTCCAGACCTCGTACCAGGCCGGCAGTCTGGATGCGACCACCGATGGACGATCCGACCAGCGGCCAGATGCCATCCCGATAACCGACGAAGGCGCCTCGGTCTCCGGCCGCCACCTCGCCGAATTCACCTGGCAGGGTCCAATCGTAATCGTGCGCGGCGTCGAAGCGCACCACCCCGATCCGCGCCGACGAGCCCGGATCGGTCATCGGGCTCGCTTCCGCCCTTCCGCGCGGCCCGTCCGATTCAGGCTCGAAACGAAACTCCCCCGCGGCAACGGCCAACGAGGGTCGCGGCGTGGCGGTGGGAACCGGCCGCGGATTTGGATTGCAGTCACGCACCATCGCGTTGTGGTTGACCACCAGTGCGCTACCATCCGGTAGCACATCCAGCCTCATGGCCTGGGCCAGGTGCTCCTCGCCATAGGTCTCCAGCCAACGCCCGTCGGCCGCGAAGACGTCCACGCCGGTGGCCAGGTAGCGCGGCGGATTCGGCCCGGGACCGATCACCTCGCAGTCACCGTACTCCACCGCCGACCATCGCGAGAGATGCACCCGACCTTCGGTGTCGACGGCGATGTCCTGGTAGCTGAAGTTCCCCGTCGAGGTCACGTCGAGCCGCTCGAGCAGGCTGCCGTCCGGCGCCAATCGCTCGACCCACTCACGCACCGCCTGCCCGACGAGCTCGCCGCGCAGCAGATAAGGATGCCCATCCGGTCCCACGTCGATGCCGCGCGCCCGCGGTCCGAAGCGCGGATCCCCGATGACCTCGAGCGGTCGCCCGTCGGCATCCAGGATGTGCAAGGCCTGGTGACCCACGTCGAGCACGTAGGTCCTGCCGTCCGGCGCCGAGCTCAGGTCGGCGATCGAAGCGAAATGCCCGGCCCGAAGGCGCCAGGGCTCGGCTTGAATGCGGTCGACCAATTCGTAGCTCAGGCGCTCACCCGTCACGTCCTGACCGGCCGGCGCCGCTTCCGCCATCGGGCTGGCAAGGCCGATCGGCAGTAGCACGAGGATCCAAGCGATGATCCTCGTCTTCCACTTCGCGCGATCCGCGAATCGACGATCGATGGGTGTCATGGGGCATCCTCCTGGGATCCGGATCGATGGGCGGCTCCATTCGGAGCGCGCAGAGATCCGGTCGCAGGCAGGCGCTCAGCGCTTACAAGTCCTCCGGATCGCTCTACCCGTTCCGGATGCATTTAGCGCGCCGCGCCTTTCACGACACCGCGCTACCATTGACGGCAGATCGAAGATCGGAACGAGGCTGGAGGGGCCGGACCATGCGAGCCCGCATGGTCGGCACCCTTTGGGAGACCAACCGATCATGGAGCCCGACATGACGGAACGCTGTAGCCAAGCTTCGGAGGACAAGAGCGCCAATCCCTGGGAGTCGCGCTGGCAAAGCGGCCACACCCCCTGGGATGCCGGGGCCCCGGCCCCCCAGCTCCAGGCCCTGGTCGATGCCGGCGACCTACCCCGGGGCCGCGCGCTGATCCCCGGCTGCGGCTCGGGCTACGATGTCCTGGCCCTGGCCGGCCCTGGCCGCAGCGCCCTCGGCCTGGAGATCGCCCCCACCGCCATCGCGCGCTTCCGGAGCCTGCGAGATCGAGCGGGCATCGCGCCCAACCGCGCCGAGGTCATCGAAGCCGACTACTTCGACTTCGACCCCGATCGCCCCTTCGAACTGATCTGGGACGCCACCTTCCTCTGCGCCATCGATCCCGCGCTCCGGGTCGACTGGGCCCGCCGGGCCGCCGAGCTCCTGGGCCCGGGCGGGCAGCTCGTCACCCTGGTCTTCCCGGTCGTCGCCCCACCCGGTCAGCTCGGCCCGGGCCCCCACGAGGGCCCGCCCTACCCCCTGGACCCGCACGACGTCCGCGACCTCTTGGCCGAGCGTTTCGAGCCGATCGACCTGCGGCCGGCCAGCCACAGCCACCCGGCGCGCGAGGGCCGAGAGTGGCTCGGCCGCTGGCGGCGCCGCTAGTACTCTGTCAAGGAGATGCTTGCGGGCTCGAGCACCGCTGCATCCGCTGC
>CAZJWJ010000002.1:0-19020 GCA_964549495.1 uncultured Anaerolineales bacterium
TTGCTGCGCCTAGGTTCTCGGCCTTTCGCGTTGTCTACAGGTGTCGAACGCCGGGGTTCAGATCAGGCCTTGAAACGTGGATTTGAGCTTGACATTTTGTGACGCGCTGCCGCCGTCGGGCAAGTGGCGAGGCCCGGCTGCAGAATCTGCAGTCGGGTGGCGGTCAGATCAGCGAGGCGAGCTAGGCAGAAGCCGGATAGCCCAGCGCCTCCAGCCAGTCATCGGTTTCCCGGCCGTCAGGTGTGAAGACCTTGACGCCGGCAAGCTCGAAGGGACTGTGATCCTTGCGTTTGCCCCGCTGGAACCGGTGCATGTTGAACCAGAGGACGAACAGATTCAACCAATATTGCGCTGATTGGCGTGAAGGGAAGTGACGGTGAGCCCAGATCAGCGGCTTGAGGACGGAATTGACGTTCTCACTGGCGCAGCTGGTTCGCACGACGGCGTCGAGCAAGGCATAGAGGCGATCGGCGAGTTCCCGTGAGACGGGATCGCGACCGACCAATGCATCGAGATTCGCCTTGGCGCGTGCGGCTGTAGCGCGCATGCGCGAGTGTCCATTGACGAGAGCTCGGTCGAGACGCCAGGCTCGGGCCACGGCCCGTTCGAAGATCCGGCCGAGTTCGGGCTCCTCGAAGTGGTCTCGCGCCGCCTCACGCCAGGGTAGGAGCTTCTCGTCGAGAGGGCGCAGGAAGGTCAAGAGATGCCGTTCCTGGTCAAGGAGCGTCGTGACGAGCGACTTGACACGCGGGTGGTCGATCTTGGCCAGCACCTGGATCGTCTGCGTGAGCAACCAGTGGTTGATCTCGTAGTCGCGGATCTCGCCAGTGCGCAGGTCGACCAACTCCAGGGAGTCGTGGAGACAGCCGATGAGGAAGCGGGTCTCGTCCGCCTGCTCCACGAGGAGCGTGGCGATCTCGCTCGCCTTCAGCCAGGCTGCAGGGTCCTCGAGTGGCTGGATCCGCGCAGCGTTGCTGGGTCGCTCATGGCGGAACATCTTCGCAAGAGCCTTCTCAGCCGCTGAATCCAAGGCCGACTGCACCTTGGCCGCCGCGTCCGAAAGGTGCCAGACGTCATTCTGAACGGCGACTTCACAGTCGATGCCCGCCTCCTTCAGCCAGGCCACGGCTTCCCGAATCGACTTGGGGTAGAAGCTCGCGCCATCCTCGGAGATCTGCAGCCGGTGGGCATCATGGCGCAACAACGCCAAGGCCAAGCTGACGCCCCAGGCTTCCCCATCAGCGCTCTCGGTGACATCCCCGCTAACGATCGCCAGACTCTCCGGCTCGACCGTCAGCAGCATTGGCCAGTTGCTGAAGTACGCCTCATCGCGTGAGAGCACCAGCCCATCCGGCTTCTGCGGCCACTCGATCCTGGCCATGATCTCCCCTGCTTGCTGACCGGCCTCCTGCACCAGTTCCGAGATGTGCCCGACTGAACGCCCGCGGTCCCGTGCCTCCACCAAGCACTCTTGGAGGGGGCGGTAGGACATCCCGCCTGGGAACAACAGCTTCAGGATCATCCGAGACATCTGATCGGCGTCGGCCACCGGCCTCTGCTCGACCGGCATGGCAGCAGTGACCGGCTCACCACCCAACCGCTCGTCCGATGCGGCCAGCGCGTTGCCAACGCGATCACGGATGTCGTAGAGCATCTGCCGACTCGCGCGGAAGCTCTCCGCGAAATCACTCACGATGCCGTGCGGACGCCTCTCGCGCGGGATATACATCACACCTGCGATGAACAGCCGGTCAGCGAGGTTGATGTCTCGGCGTCGGTATCGCGGCGACACCTGGCCGCTCATCGGCAGCGCCTGGTACAGCCGCTCGATCGGTTCGGGCCATGCAGTGGACTGCGGGGCCGTTGGGGAGTACAGTGTCTGCATCGGAGGCGGTCCTTTCTAAGTTGTCTTTTCGGACCCCTTAGTGAGCCGCCTCCGATATCAAATTGTCAAGTTCGCATCTGACCGAGACTGAACCATGCCGCTACGTTCGATCCGATCCTCATACTAGCGGCTGTTGCCAAGTGGGATTGGAGCTACTTGGCAACACCCTTGAGGTGGCCACAATGCACCAAGCCATGATGCCACGATGAGTTCGACAATCCACACGCAGTCTCGTGGCTCGCGAAAGATTCCTAATCATAAGGTGCACATCAAGCAACTGAAACGAAAGTGTGCCGCAATGCATGGCAGCTCTAGAAAGGGATCTCTTCCTCTGCCATGTTTGGACCATCTTCCTCAGGTGGAAGCGAGTCGAGGGCTCCTTGATGCATTGCGTCGATCATTCGCTTCAACAGCTTGTCGATTTCGAGGGCCGACGCCCTCGCGGCATCAAACAGGTGATGTACAAGATCTGCGTGACTCGCATCTTCATAGTCCCACAGCCGATGAAGCTCGCGGCCGCGTCTGTTGTGCAGGTGCACGCTATGGTCAAGCGTCTCAGTATTTGGATCCCACTGCTGGCCAACCCTCACGACGCCACCGCCAAGCGCTACTCGAAATTGGGATTCGTCAGTTGTTTCCGACCACTTGACCTTACCGTTTCTGGTCTCTTCGAGCAACGTCGTTAGAAAGTCAATGTACATGCTGTCAGACATTCTGTGTCTCCAGTGCGCTTGACTCTAGTCTGCCGTCAATGCGGCCCAGTTGGGTGGCAATCATGTCAATGGTTTTCGTGTTCCGATGGTCGATTGGTGTGTTAGTCTTTCCGAGCCGGTGGCGGTCTAGTCTGCCCTTGATGATAATGATGTCATCGATCGCTCCTACTACGAATTCTCTTTCTAGAGTTGAAAGACGACTATCCTCGGTCAAGTAGGCAAGCGTCTTGCACAATTGATCGAGCCTATCCAATACCCGGACCCAGTCCTCGATTCGACAGATCTGGCGAACCTCATTTGCGAGGTGGACTGCAGTGCTAACTCGTCTGCTTGTGAGCCTATTACCAATCTGTGCAACTGCGGTCCTCGCTGCCGTTTCGGCTCTCTCAGCTGCGCTCTTCGATCTTGAGATCTGGAAAATGGTGATACTAAAACCAAGGATGGACACGATGAGCGAGATGAACGTGAAAAGGTCGGCATGTCGAGTAATCATTCTTTCTGGGTCCAAATCATTCTCTCGCGAGGGACTACTGCATTGGCCAATTCATGAGGCCCGCCTCGTGCAAGATTATCATTCTGGAGATCGCTCAGCGCCCGAAGAGGCTGGCCGCGGCCGGCAGGCAGCCGCCCGGCCGGCCGCGATCGCCGCGCCCGCCCTGGCCGCCCTCGCCCGGTTCACCGCCGCCCAGGGGTTCGCCGGGCTCGGCCACGAAGGCCTTGTAGGCATCGCCGCGGCCGGCGCCTTGGGCCAAGGGCTCGGCGCCGGGCAGACGGCTGGCGCCCTCGACCAGGCGGCGCTTGATCTCGGCCGGCGATAGGCGCGGGTTGGCCTGCAGGATCAGTGCCACCGCGCCGGCGGCCATGGGGGTGGCCTGGCTGGTGCCGCTGAGGCTGGTGTAGTCACCGGTGACCGCCGTGCCCAGGGAGGTGCCGCCCGAGCGGGCAGCGACGATGCCGACGCCGGGGAAGAGCAGGTCGGGCTTGGCTCGGCCGTCGGCGGTGGGTCCGCGGGAGGAGAAGCGGGCCACCGCGTCGGCGCTGTCGGATGGGTCGCCCTCGCTGGCGCCGATGGTGATGGCCTTGGCCGCCGCGCCGGGCGAACCGACGGTATGGCCGGCCGGCCCCAGGTTGCCGGCCGCCGCGCAGACCACCACGCCCTGGTCGACCGCCGCGTTGCAGAGGTAGGACAGCGCGTCGCTGCCGTCGGAGGGGAAGGGCGGGCCGCCCAGGCTGATGTTGACCACCTGGGCACCGGCCTCGATGGCCCATTCGATGCCGGCCATCACCGTGCTGGTCCGACCGTTGCCGGCCGCGTCCAGCACGCGGCCGACGATGAGCTCGGCATCCGGCGCCACGCCGCGCCAGCGGCCCTCGGCCGCGCTGCCGTCGCCGGCGGCGATGCCGGCCACGTGCGTGCCATGTCCGTTGGGATCGCGCGGCGTCTCGGCCGCCTGGCCCTCCGGGTCGACGAAGTCGCGGTAGGCCACGATCCGGCCGGCGAAATCCGCGTGCTCCCCGTCGATGCCGGTGTCCAGGATGGCCACCTTCACCCCGCGACCGGTGAAGCTGGAGGCCCAGACCCGCGGGACGTGCACCAAGGGCACCGCGTCGTCCAGCCAGGTGTGCACCGGCAGGTCCGGCCAGATCATGTCCACCGTGGGGTCCTCGGTCAGGGCCGCGATCTCCTCGCGCGTGGCGTGGATGGCCTTGGCCTCCAGTAGCCGGTAGTCGCAATGCGACTGCATGCGGGCCATCGCCTGCAGCTCACCGCGGGCCACCGGGCCCCGGCGCAGGCGAACGATGATCGGCATGGGCTGGTCGTCGACCGACTTGGCGCTGACGCTGCTGGCCAGCGAACTGTGCAGCTTGGCGGGATTCATGGGGCTGAGGGTCCTCGGGGCGGGTCCGCGTGAGGGCTTCCCTGGCAGGGCGATATCGGCCGATGGTCGTGACCGATCGTCCTCCCGCTAGGAGAAGGCGGTCACGGGCCGAACGGATTCGATGGACTTGACCCGCGGCAGCTGCATCAAGTCGCGCAGCGTACCGGCCCGGGCCGTCACGGAGATGCTGTTGATCAGGCGGTAGCGATGCTCGATCTCGACATCCTCCGGTAGCTCGGCCAAGAGGGCGTCCAGATCGGCATCCGCGATGACGATGGCCTGCAGCCGCGCCTCGGGGTCACCCTCGAGCATGGTCCACAGTTCGGGATCGACGTGGGCGGTCATGGGGCCTCCCTCCGCATGCGGGATTCGAGACTCGGTCGGTACTAGCGCCCGGCTCGCCGGAAGAGGTTGATGCTCTCGATATGGTAGGTCTGGGGGAACATGTCGATCGGCTGACAATGCTCCAGACGCCAGCCGGCTTCGACCAAATATCGCGCGTCGCGGGCCAGGGTCGAGGGCTCGCAGCTGACATAAGCAATTGTATGTGCCGGGTGTTGGGCCAGCAACCGGCCGACCGGCTTGGATAGCCCGCCCCTGGGTGGGTCGACCAGCAGGACGTCGGGCGCATCGCCTAGATGGTCCAAGCCCTCGGCGGCATCGGCTTCGAGCAGGCTCAGGTGCTCCAGGCCGGCGGCGTTGTCCACCGCTGCCGCCACCGCCGCCGGATCCGACTCGATGGCCGCCACCTCCTCGAAGCGATCGGCCAAGAGGCAGGCGAAGCTGCCAACGCCGGCGTAGACGTCGGCCAGCATGCGGCCGGCCGGCAGGATCTGGCGCAAGTGCTCGACCACGCGCTCGGCCATGAGGGTGTTGACTTGGAAGAAGCTGCCGGCCGGCACCGTGAAGGGTCGGCCGCCCAGCTCCTCGGTCAGCCAGGGCCGGCCGGCCGCCACCTCGACCCGGCCATCCGGCGCCAGGATCACCACCGAGGCATCCAGTTCGACCTCCACCGCCTCGAGCCGATCCGGGTCGGTGCGCAGCTCGATCATCCGCTCGCCGGTCCGCAGCCCGGCGCGCAGCGAGATCTCCGCGCCGTCCGGCAGCTCGAGCTCCAGCTCGTCCAACAGCTCCTCGACCAGGGGGTGGGCGATGGGGCAGCCTTCGATGGCCAGCCGGCTGTGCCCGTCCAGCGCGACCAAGCCGATGCCGCCCTCGCCGGCGCCCAGCCGCAGGTGGTTGCGATAGCCCCAGGGCTCGTCCATGCCCAACGTGGCCGCCACCTCAGGCTGGTCGATGCGGCCGATGCGGCGCAGCGCATCGATCATGATCTCGCGCTTGAAGCGCAGCTGGGCCGCGTAGTCGACATGCTGCCAGTTGCAGCCGCCGCAATGCGCCGATGGTTTCAGCCCGCGCTCCGGCCAGCTTCCGAAGTAGGGGCAAGGTGTCGCGCCCATCCGGCGCGCATCGGCCGCCGGACGGGGAATCTCCGCCAGCACGCCGCGGGCATGTCGGTCGCGCGTCTCGGTCAGGCGGACCCGGACCTTCTCGCCGGGCAGCGCGCCCTCCACGAAGACCACCCGTCCCTCGGCGTCGCGACCCAAGGCCTCGCCGCCGTGCGCCATCCGATCGACCTGCAACTCGAGTGTCGCCTCCAAGGCCTCGGGGCCTGGCGCTCCCTGGGGCTCGCGGCCGGTCCGGTCCTCGGCTTCGGCCCCGCCGCGGTGATTCGACGCTCGATCTCGATCCTGCTCGTTCATGGGGCGATGATAGCCCCGGCCGCGTCCACCCGCGAGTCGTCGCCCAGATCGAGCCGGCCCCGCAGGCCGCGCGCTCCGGCCCGCATCCCCAGCACGCTACGATCGAGCTGGCAAGCCTCGATGCGCAGCTCCCGCTCGCCGATCAGGTGCCGCAGCCGGCTGGCCCGGACCTGGCTGCCGGCTCCGAGGCTCACCTCGGGCCCCAGCCGACTGTCCTCGATGCGGCAGCCTTCCTCGATCCACACACCCGGACCCAGCTCGCTCGAATCGATGTGGACCGCCGGGGCTACGTAGACCGGAGGCTGGAAGCGGGAGCCGGGGAAGCGCCGTGCGAGTTCGGTCGGATCGCTGGCCGACGCGGCCAGCCGGCGCCCGAGCAGCCAGCCATGGGCGTCCAGGGCATCGGCCGCGTTGCCGGCTTCCTTCCATGCTAGGGCCGGCTGCAATGCGAAGCGCGCGCCGGCGTCGATCATCCGCTGCAGGGCGTCGGCCAGGTAGAACTCGCCGTGGCGGCGCCGACCCGCCGCCAGCTGCGCCTCGATGGCCCCGCGCAGCGCGGCGCCATCGCGCAGCCAGTACAGGCCCATCACCGCCAGAGGCGAGACCGGCTCGCGCGGCTTTTCGATCAGGCGCTCGACCCGACCGTCTTCTGCCAAGAGCGCCACGCCGCGCGCTTCCACGTCTTCGCGCTGCATGCCAAAGAGGATGCCATCGAGACCTTCATCGGGCGCCAGGAGCGCTGCCGGGTCGATGGCGAAGAGCGTGTCTGCGAAGACCACCACGGTCGAGCCCTGCATGCCCGTTCCGACCTCTGCGATGGCGGCCGACTGCCCCGCTGGCTCGGCCTGCATCACGATCTCCACCGGCCAGGGCATCCGCTCGCGCGCCCATTCCTCCAGGGGCCGGCCGTCGGGCCCGACGATCAAGGTCACCCGCTCGATCGGCAGGGCGTCCAGGGCGTCGAGCACGTGACCGAGGACGCTCCGTCCGGCCATCCGGAACAGCGCCTTGGGCCGATGGTGGCTGTGCGGCCGCATGCGCGTCCCGCGGCCGCCCAGGGGCAAGATCAGGTGCATCGTCGCGCTTGCTCTCCCATGGCCGGCTATGATAGCAGTCGGTCCTCCATCTCCTCGCGTCGAAGGAGGAAGACCCTGTCGGGCGCAGACAGGAGTTCGCGGCAGGCCAGGCGCCCGCCGATCTCCAGCAGCGCGCCTCGCAGCGGCAGCGCCAGACGCGCCGTCTGATAGCGTTCGAGGTCGTCCAGGAGCTCGAACTCACGGCGAAGCCGCAGCACCTCGCCAGCGAAAGCCTGCAGCCAGCCGGGCAGTAGGCTGTTCAATCGCGCCTCGGCCTGACCTTGGCGGACGCGCAGCAGACGCAGCCGGCATTCGGGCGCCATCGGCCGGCGGCCGGCCTGCTCTTCGGCCAGCATCCGCGCCACCGGCTCCAGCGCCCGCCAAGGCTGCTCGGCATGGCAGGGCCGGCTCAGCTCGGCCGGGGTCGCATGGTGACCATGATCGGCAGCGAAGCGCTCCAGACGTGCCCGAAAATCCGGCCAGGCGGCCAGCCGGTTGCCCTTCCACAGGCTTTCCACATCGGCGGCGCGCAGCAGGGCGGCCAGATCCTCCTGCCGGCTGGCTAGCCCGTAGAGCACAAAGCGCTCGATCTCCAGGTGCAAGGTCCGGCCCTCGACCGCGCAGCAGAGCTCGCCGGCCAGGCGCGGGCCGCGCTCCGGGCCGGCCGCGGCCGTGGCCAGGTCCTCCACCAGGCGCTCGAGGAGACGACGACCCAGGCTAAGCGCCAGGCGCGGTCGGAACCAGCTCCGCCCTAGGTCGCGCAGCCGGCCGAGATGCTCGATCAGCTCGTCATCCGGCAGCTCGGCCGGATCGACCCGGCTCAGGCGGCCCAAGGCCATCAGGAAGCCGTCCAGCTCCCCCAGCCAATGCAGGGGCAGATCGCTGACCCAGGCATAGCGGCGCCGCAAGCTTTCCAGTTGGCCCCGCAATTCCTCCAGCTTTTCGAAGCGGAGCTCGATCGCCTCGGTATAGACCCGGTCGACCACCGCGTCATGTTCCACCCAGCCGTCCACGTAGCGTAGCCAGCGCCCGGCCAAGGGCGGTAGGCCCATCCATTCCAGCGACCAGCGGACCGAGCTGTCGAAGGCCTCGTCCAGGAGATCCCAGGACAAGGGCGTCAGCTGCTCCGGGAATCGCCGGTCGGTCGATGCACGCTCCCAGCGCCGTGATAGGCGCCCCAGGGGCCTCGCGCCGAGCAGCTGCAGCTCGCCGGCCGCAAAACACCATGCGATCTGTAAGGGCAGGCCGGCCCGCCGAGAGAGCTCGGCGCACATCTCCGCCACCAAGCGCAGTCTCGTGCCGTCCAGGCATCGCGCTTCGGCGCGCTCCGTTTCCACGGGTCGCTCCAGGACGCCTTGGGTTGCAGCGATGATCTCCCTCCGCTTGACCGCGACTCGGGACGTGACCAGCTCGCCATCGGGTAGCGCGACGCGCATCCGATCGAATTCGCCCTCCCCCCGCGGTCCCAGACCCCAATGCGCGTCGATCCAGACCTGCGTCCCCGGGCCATCGATGACCATGCCCGCTTGCCCGGAGACCTCGGCCTCGGCCATGCGCTGCACCAAGACCGCCGTCGCCGGCGCCGCCGCCCGCCATCCGGGATCCTCCTCGCTCGCCGGCCGAGGCGATCCTCCTCCTTCGGAGCTCCAGCAGGCTTCGATGGCAGCCAGGCAGTCCTCCAGCCCCACCACGTTCAAGACGGTCGTCGCGTCGCCGGCCGACCGCTCTCCCAGCCCGGGCCCGCGCGTCCGCGAGGCGCGCACCGCCACCGGGCCTTCCTGCAGCAGGGCAGGCAAGCGCGCCCGCAGGGCGCACTCGACCGCATCAGGTAGGGCGGGGCCAAGGGCATCCTCCCCGTTCCCTGCCTCCCGGTGGGCGTCCGCCGAGAGTACCAGGCCGGCCGGAACCCGAAAGCCGGCCCGGCTCCAGCGCGCCAAGGCGGCCGCCTTGGCACCGGCCCGCTGGATATCCGTGGCCTCGATCCCGTCCAACTCCAACAACAGGGGCCGGCGCGACGCCGCCGTGACCTCGTCATACCCATCCTGTTCGACCCATATCTCCCGGTCGACCACCGTCGCCTCCTCGATCTCATCCATGCCGTTCAACGTCATCCTGTTTTCTTCCTCGATCCTCCGGCAGGTTTGCGGCCAGGCCGTGGTGATCTCGATCGACGTCCGCGCGAGGCTCGATGCTGTCGCCTGCCTCGATGGACGTCGCCAGCTGAGCCAACTCCGCCACGATCGCGCGCCCCTCCTCGGCCAAGGTCAGCCGCTGCGCCTCCCGGCCGGCGAGTCGAAGTTGCGCCCGCAGGCGGCGCAGGACTTCGATCCATCGGTCCAGCCAGGCCTGAGCGAAGGCGCCGGCCGGCAAGAAGCTCGCGATGAGAAGCAGGGCCCAAGGCCAGGGCAGGAAGGCCAAGAGCAGACCCGCTTCGATGATGATCGCCGCAGGGTAGATCAATGCCGCGCCGAAGACCGCCCAGCTGGCCGCGGCCACGCGATCGGATCGAAAGCGTCGGGCCACCAAGCGGGTGAGCCAGAAGGGCAGCGCCCAGATGGCCATGCCTAGCATCGCGGCCGGCAGACCCAAGCCCAAGGTCACGGCCTCCCGCATCGAGGCGCGAAGCAGGGCGCTCGGTCCCCGCTCCCGATAGAGATCCTCGGCCCTCACCCCGACTTCCTCCAGGGCATCCAAGAATCCATCTACCCGCTGCTCGATCGTCGCCAGCGCCCGCGCGTCCACCTCCGCCAGTCTCGCTCGACCCCGCACCAATCTCGAGATGCCGTGCAGCCGCGAGCCCAGGTCGTCGTCGGGTCGGACAGATCGCCGGGCCTGCGTAGCCTGCCACCGCAGATCGCCACCGACCGCCGCGATCAGGCGCTCGATCCGGGGAAGCCGCCGTGCATCGGCCTGGCTGGCGTAGCTCACCGTTAGCGCCGCCACCCGCGCCTGCATCTCCCGGGTAAGCTCGCGGTGGCCGGCTCCCTCCATCCTCTCGACCCATCCCTCGACCTCGATCGGCTCGCCAAAGGCCAGCCGGGCCAAGGATCGCCGCCGCTCCTTGCGTTCGAACCACAAGCCGAAGGGCAGGATCGTCAGCGGTCCGGCTGGCGAGCCGCGCTCGACATAGTCCAAGGCGGCCCGCGCCGCACCGCTCTTGAATCGCGCCAAGGCCGGCTCCTCGTGACTCCGCCCCTCGGGAAAGATGATCACCGCCTCACCCTCGGCCAGCCGATCCACCAAGACCTCCAATGCGGCCAGATTCCGCCGCGGATCCGCGCCCAAGTCCACGTCCTGCTGACGATGCAAGAAAACCACCCCGATGGCCCGGGCCAAGGCCCCGAGCACCGGCATCGACCCGATGGTGCTCTTGGCCGTCATCCGCAGCCTCCGGTCCACGTAGGCTCCGGCGATGATCGGGTCCAGGAGCGCATTGTTGTGATTCCCCACCAAGATCACCGGCCCATCTTCTGGCACCCGCTCCCGCCCCACCACCTCCATCTCCCGATAGAAGACGGGTAGCGCCAAGCGGAAGTACAAGCGAAACATCCGATAGATCATGATCCCTCCTCCCTGCATCTTACTCAAATGATTGAGAGATGTCAATCATCCGATTGAACCCGGTCCCAGGGCCAACTCCCGCCGACACGAGCCAGCCCAAGCCTGCTAAGATGGATCCACGCGTCCCGCGAACACCCCAGGAGCGCCACGATGCCCCGCCCAAGCCCGTCTGACTTCGCTCGCTCGGCCGGCCTGAGTCTCCTCGTCATCACCTCTCTCTGGCTTGCCACATCGACCTCCCACCGATCGATCCATGCCCAAGATGGACCGGACCCGTCCAGCCTCGACATCGAGACCGAGCTGATCGCCAGCGGTTTCCAGCGTCCGGTCGACATCGCCAACGCCGGGGATGGCTCGGGTCGGCTCTTCATCGTCGAAAAGGTCGGCCGCATCCGCATCATCCAGGCCGATGGCAGCGTCGCGACCGAGCCTTTCCTGGACATCAGCGATCGCGTCAACTCCGGCGCCAACGAGCGCGGCCTGCTCGGTCTGGCTTTCCATCCGGAGTACGGTCAGAACGGCTACTTCTACGTCAACTACACCACCTCGCGCAGTGTGGCGGGCACCGACTCCGGCGACACGATCGTTGCACGCTACAGCCTGGGCGACGGAACCGACCAGGCCGATCCCGACTCCGAGAAGATCCTGCTGACGCTCGACCAGCCCTACAGCAACCACAATGGTGGTGATCTGCTCTTCGGACCCGACGATGGCTACCTCTACATCTCCACCGGTGACGGAGGCCGTGGAGGCGATCCGCTCGGCGCCGGCCAGGACAAGGACCGCCTGCTGGCCAAGCTGCTGCGCATCGACGTCGATGGTGGAGACCCCTACGCCATTCCGCCTGACAACCCCTTCGTGGGCGAGGAGGGTGCCCAGCCCGAGATCTGGGCCTGGGGGCTACGCAATCCCTGGCGAATCGCCTTCGACCTGGAGACCTTCGACCTGTACATCGCGGATGTGGGGCAGAACGCCTACGAGGAGGTGAACTTCGAGCCGGCCGACAGCCCTGGCGGTGTCAATTATGGCTGGAACCTGATGGAAGGCATGCACTGCTACAACCGCCCGACCTGCAACGAAGACGGCGATCTGACCCTGCCCGTCTTCGAGTACGGGCGTAGCCTCGGCCAGTCCATCACCGGCGGCGAAGTCTACCGCGGCAGCCGGTATCCGGGTCTGGACGGCGCCTACTTCGTTGCCGACTACGTCACCGGCCGGCTCTGGGCCCTTTCGCGCGACGCCCAAGGCGAGTGGCGTGACGCGCAGGTCGGAAACCTGGGCTTCGGCCCGACCAGCTTCGGCCTGGACGAGGCCGGCGAGATCTACGTGGCATACGACTCCAACGAGAACACCCCCACCCGCGGCCAGATCCACAGACTCGTCCACGCCGGTGGCGACACGGTCACGCCCACGACCGAGCCTACCGACGAGCCGACGCCCGACCCCGGTAGCGATCTCGTCGCACCCGGCGCCGAGGTCGAGCAGCTCTCCAGTGGACATACCTTCACCGAAGGACCGGCTGCCGACGACGACGGTCGGATCTACTTCAGCGACGTCCAGCAGAGTCGCATCCACATCCTGGATCCAGACGGATCGGTGTCCACCTACCGCGACGACATCCAGCAGCCCAACGGTCTCTACTTCGACGCCGATGGCCGTCTGGTCATCTGCTCGATGGGCCAGCGCGCCATTCTGCGCGACGACTTGGCCGGCAGTACCGAGCCCCTAGCGGATGCTTGGGACGGCAAGCGCCTCAACCGCACCAACGACGTCTTCATCGACCCGGCCGGCGGCATCTGGTTCACCGACCCGATCTACGGCGGCCCGCCCGATCCGCAAGAGATCCCGACCGAGCAGGTCTACTTCATTCCGCCCGGCGGCGGACCGGTCGTCCAGGTCACCGACGACCTGATCAAGCCCAACGGTTTGATCGGCTCGCCGAACGGTCGGACCCTCTACGTCACCGACCCGGGCAGCAGCCAGACCTGGCGCTACGAGATCGAGCTCGACGAAGGCCGGCCCACCGGGCGGCTGCTGGGTAAGACCCTCTTCGCCGAGGCCGGTGGCGACGGCATGACCATCGACGAACGCGGCAACGTCTACCTGGCCACCGACGTGGTCCGCGTCTATGCGCCCAGCGGCGACGAGATTCTGGAGATCGACGTACCCGAGCGGCCCAGCAACCTCACGTTCGGAGGCGAGGGTTCCCGCGAGGACCGCAAGACCCTCTACATCACTGCCCGCACGGGCCTCTACGCCCTGGCGATGAACGTCGCCGCGGCCTTCGGTCCACCGGATCCGGACGTGCCAACGAGCACGCCTACCTCGACCCCTGTCGGCACCGAGGAGCCAAGCGCCACGCCCACGGCGACGCTCGACATCGACCTCGGGTTCATCTTCCTGCCGCGTCTCGAGCAGGACCGACCATGAGCGTTCCCGAGGCAGCCTGAGTATGCACGATCGCGCGTCGCTCTCGCGGCATCTGGAGGCCTCGGCCCTGGCGACCGAGGCCTTCTTCCGCGCCATCCCGTCCTCCGACTTCGATCGGCCGGTCTACTCCGACGGAGCCGCTTGGACCCTCCGCGAGCTCCTGGCCCACCTGGCCGGGATCGAGCGCTCGATGCACTGGCTCTTCGCCAACCTCCTGGCCGGCGGCGAAGGCTCGCCGGCCGACTTCGACCTCGAGCGCTACAACCGCAGCCAGCCGGCCAAGCTGGCCGGCCAGTCCACCGACGAGCTCCTCGCCCGATACCGGCGTGGCCGACAGGTCACCCTGAGCATCCTGTCCAGCATGCGCGACGCCGAGCTCCATATCCGCGGCCGCCATGCTTACCACGGCCAGGGTCGCCTGGGTGACTTCATCGCCTGGGCTGGCATCCACGAGTCCCTCCACCTGGCCGACGCCGCCGCCGCCCTGACCGGACCGCGAGCTCCTTCGTCCACCCGGGCCGAGCTCCCCCCCATCTGCACCCCCGACGCCCCCTGGCGTCGCCGCGTCGAGCTGCGCCGCGACCTAGCCGCCTTCCTGCCCGCCGACTCCACTGAGTCCGAGCATCGCCGCTCCATGATCCAACTCACGGAATCGCTGGCCGACCCCTTCTCACGTGACCACTTCGACCCCGGCCACTTTACGGCCAGCGCCTTCGTCCTGGCGCCGACCCGCGATGATTGCCCGCAGGCCAGTCGAGATCCCTTTGCCGAACTTCAGCACCGAGCGTCCATCTCCGGTCCCTCCAACGGCAGCCAGTTCGATGGCTCTCGAAGCAACGATGATCTGCGACTCCTGCTCATCCACCACGGCAAGCTGGACCGCTGGCTCCAGCCAGGCGGCCACATCGACCCTTCTGACGTCGACGTGATCTCCGCCGCCCGCCGCGAGGTCGCCGAAGAGACCGGCTTGACCCACCTCGAGGTCCTCTCCCTGTCGCCCTTCGACCTAGACGTCCACCAGATCCCGGCCTTCGGAGAGGCCTCGCCTCACCTCCACCTCGACGTCCGCTACCTCTTCCGCGCCCGCACCACCGAGCTCGCGCCGGCCTCCGACGCCAAGGGCGCCGTTTGGCGCCGACTGGACCAAGTCGATGTCGAGCACTCGGACGAAAGCGTCATACGAGCCGTCCGAAAGCTTCTTGCCGATGGCGGTCCACCCGATCCGCGCTGACCCTCGACTTCCTGGACACCAAACTCCGCCTCGACGTCTTCAGCGCTTCCGAAGATCCCTCGACGCTTCCTCGCGCTTCCGCTTCTTCGTCGCCGCCCAAGAACAAATCGGACATGACTCCAGATCGTGCCAGCGCGCGGGACAATGCTCCCGCCCGAAGTAGATGATCTGTAGGTGCAGGCGGTTCCAGTCTTCCCGTGCGAACACCCGCTTCAAGTCCGCTTCCGTCTTCGCCACATTCGACCCATTCGACAAACCCCAGCGCGCCGCCAGCCGATGGATATGCGTATCCACCGGAAAGGCCGGTACCCCGAAGGCCTGGCTCATCACCACCGAAGCCGTCTTGTGCCCCACCCCCGGCAGCCGCTCCAGCGCCTCGAAGCCTTGCGGCACCACGCCACCAAAGTCCTCCACGATCATCCGGCTCGCACCCGCCAGCGCCTTGGCCTTCTGCGGCGCCAGCCCGATCTCGCGGATCAAGTCCTGGATCTCCCCAACCTCCATCTGGGCCATCTGCTCGGCCGTCGCGGCCCGCTCGAAGAGCCGCGGCGTGATCTCATTGACCTTCTTGTCGGTGGACTGCGCCGACAAGATCACCGCCACGAGCAGGGTAAAGGGGTCTCGATGATCGAGCGGGATCGAGGTCTCCGGGTACAGATCGTCCAGGATCGCCTGGATCTTCTCGGCCTTCTCCGCGCGCGTCATGCCGGCCCTCCCTCAACCCTCGCGACCGTCTGGACATCACGCCAGCGCAAGATCGCCTTGGCCCCTTCGGCGGCCAGCGCCGGCAAGAGCGCGAAGCCCAGGATGATCGGCCAGACGCGGGCCGGCAAGGCCACCGTCTGGAAGACCGTGCGGGCAGTCGGCAGGTAGACCGGACCCAGGATCAGGGCCAGGCTGGCCGCCGTCGCCGCCAGCATCCAGGGGTTGGAGCGCAGTCCGATGCCCAGGATCGAGCGGCGCTCCGAGCGCGAGGTGAAGGCCCGCAGGAGCTCGGCGATGGCCAGGGTCACGAAGGCCACGGTCTGCCCGAAGGCCAGGGACTGCGCTCCGCCGAAGCCCAGCGCCGAGGCCGCGCCCAGCGCCCAGACCAGCGCGCCGAGCGTGGCCAGCGCGTCGAAGACGGCTTGCACGCCCACCAGCGGCCAGCTGCGCCGCGAGAGGATGGGTTCGGATGGGTCGCGCGGCGGTCGGTCCATCACGTCCGGCTCGGCAGGCTCCAGCCCCAAGGCCAGGGCCGGCAGCCCGTCGGTCACCAGATTCAGCCAGAGCAGGTGGATGGGCAAGAGCGGCGAGGCGCCTTCGGCCAGGCCGAAGACGATGGCCGTGAAGACGATCAGGATCTCGCCGATGTTGGCGCTGAGCAGGTAGTAGACGAACTTGCGGATGTTGGTGTAGATCGTGCGGCCCTCTTCGATGGCCGCCACGATGGAGGCGTAGTTGTCATCGGTCAGCACCATGTCGGCCGTCTCGCGACTGACGTCGGTGCCGGTGATGCCCATCGCCACGCCGATGTTGGCCCGCTTGAGCGCCGGCGCGTCGTTCACCCCGTCGCCGGTCATCGCCACCACCTGGCCGCGGCGCTTGAGGGCCTCGACGATGCGCACCTTGTGCTCGGGCGAGACCCGGGCGAAGACGTCCACCCGCGACACGGCCTCGTCCAGCGCCGCGTCGTCCATGCCCTCGAGCTGGCGGCCCGACAGCGCCTCGACCTGGCCCTCGACCAGCTCGATCTGCTCGGCGATGGCGCGGGCCGTCACCGGGTCGTCACCGGTGATCATCAGGCTGCGCACGCCCGCCTTACGGGCCCGCGCGATGGCTTGGGCCGCCTCGGCGCGCGGTGGATCGATCATGCCCAGGAGGCCGACGAAGACCAGCTCGCGCTCGACCTCCTCGGCCTCCAGCTCGCGGCCCTCTAGTTCCTCCGGGTCGCCCTCCATCGGGCGATAGGCCACCGCCAGGATGCGCAGCGCCCGCGAAGCCATCTCCTCGCGGCTGTCCTCGATGCGCTGGCGGATGGCATCCGGCATGTCCTCCATTTGGCCATGATGGTGGTAGCGGGTGCAACGTTCGAGGATCACCTCGGGTGCACCCTTGACCAGCGCGACGGCGCGGTCCTGCTCGAGGCCCGGCACCAAGTCTGGCAAGAGCCTGCCCTCGGCGCGGTGCATGGTGGTCATGCGCTTGCGCTGGCTGTCGAAGGCGATCTCCGTCAGGCGCGGCGCCTGGCCAGCCAGGGCTTCCTCGTCCAGGCCGGCCCGCGCCGCGAAGGCCACCAGGGCGCCCTCGGTGGGATCGCCGACCACCTCCCAGCGCTCGCCTTCCTCGTCCCGCTCGACCACCGCATCGGAGGCCAGGCGCGCCGCGGCGGCCAGGAGCTGCAAGTCGCTGTCCTGCTCCGGATCGTAGTCGCGGCCGCCGGCCGACCAGTCGCCCTCCGGCGCGTAGCCCTCGCCGGAGATGTTGATCGTCTCGCCTTCCAACTCGACCTGCACCACGGCCATGCGGTTCTGGGTCAGCGTGCCGGTCTTGTCCGAGCAGATCACGGTGGTGCTGCCCAGGGTCTCGACCGCCGGCAGGCGCCGGATCAGCGCGTTGCGGCGCGACATGCGCTGCATGCCGATGGCCAAGGAGATGGTGACCACCGCCGGCAGGCCCTCCGGCACGGCCGCGATGGCCAGCGACACCGCCACCATGAAGAGTTCGAGCAGCTGGTCCATGTGCGCTCGCAGATAGCGGGCTGGATCCTGCAGGGCCAGGCCCAGGGCCGTCCCGCGCGCCAAGCCGACGGCAAAGACGATGGCGCAGATCCCGATGGTCAGCTGTCCCAGGGTCCGGCCCAGCGACTCCAGGCGCTGCTGCAAGGGCGTGGCTTCGTCCTCGTAGCCCTGGATCAATTCGGCGATGCGGCCCAGCTCGGTGCACATGCCGGTCTGGCTGACCAAGCCGCGGCCGCGGCCGTAGCGCACCACCGTGCCCCGGTGGGCCATGTTCCAGCGGTCACCGACCCCGGTCGCTTCGTCCAGGGTCTCTCCGGCGCGCTTCTCGATCGCCTGGCTCTCGCCGGTCAGCGAGGCCTCGTCGATGCGCAGGTTGACGGTCTCGACCAAGCGGATGTCGGCGGGGACTCGGTCACCGGACTCCAGGAGCACCAGGTCGCCGGGTACCAACTCCGCGGCCGGCAAGGACCTCCGCTTGCCGCCGCGAAGTACGATGGCCGAGGGCGCCGCCATGGCCTTGAGCGCAGCCAGCGCGTTTTCGGCCCGCCGCTCCTGGACCACGCCGATGATGGCGTTGAGCAGTACGATGGCCAGGATGGCCAGGGTGTCGGTGTAGCCCTCGCCTTCCAGGTAGGAAGCGCCCGCCGCGATGAAGGCGGCGGCCACCAGCAGCCAGATGACGAAGTCGTTCAGCTGGCGCCAGACCAGCTGGAGCAGACCGGGCCGGCCTGCTTCCTCGATGCGGTTGGGCCCGAACCGCTCCAGCCGGCGCCGGGCCTCGTCCGGATCGAGGCCGGCGTCCAGCGAGCTCCCCAACCTCTCGGCCAGCGCCTCGGACTCGAGCGCATGGGCCTTCAGCGTCTCGAGCGCGATTGTATCGAGCCGGGGCGCATCGGAACCGGCGATGGTCTAGACCTTCTCCGCCGCGGCGCCGTTCCCGACCACCTTGACGTCGTCCGGCTCGCCCTGGATGTAGGCCTCGACCATCTCGCGCGCCACCTCGTCCGGATGTTGCACCGGCGGGCTCTTCATGAAGTAGGCGCTGGGCCCTTCGAGCGTGCCCGAATGACCGCGGTCCAAGCCGAGCTTGGCCAGGCGCACGGCGTCGATGACCACGCCGGCCGAGTTGGGGCTGTCCCAGACTTCCAGCTTCAGCTCGATGTTGAGCGGTACGTCGCCGAAGGCCTGGCCTTCGAGCCGGATATGGGCCCACTTGCGGTCGGTCAGCCAGGGGATGTAGTCGCTGGGGCCGATGTAGACATCGTCTTCGTCCATCTCGTGATCCAGTTGGCTGGTCACCGCATTGGTCTTGCTGATCTTCTTGGACTCCAGCCGTGCCCGCTCGAGCATGTTGTAGAAGTCCATGTTGCCGCCCACGTTCAGCTGACTGGTGCGCTCCAGCCGCACGCCGCGGTCCTTGAAGAGGTTGGTCAGCACCCGGTGCACGATGGTCGCGCCGACCTGGCTCTTGATGTCGTCGCCGATGATCGGCAGGCCGCGCTCGATGAAGCGCTCCTGCCAGTAGTTCTCGCGCGCGATGAAGACCGGGATGCAGTTGACGAAGGCACAGCCGGCCTCCAGCACCTGCTCGACGTACCACTTGGTGGCCATCTCGCTGCCCACGGGCAGGTAGTTGATGACCACGTCCACCTGCCGCTCCTTCAGGACGCCGACGATGTCGGAGGTGGACCCGGGCGCCTTCTTGACCACGTTGGTGAGGTACTTCCCGATGCCGTCATGGGTCATGCCCCGGTCCACGGTCAC
>CAZJWJ010000002.1:19030-94383 GCA_964549495.1 uncultured Anaerolineales bacterium
TTGATGACCACATCGGTGCCGGTGTCGCGCAGGATCTGGGCCACCGGTGCCGTCTGCCCGGGTGCCTTCTGGATCTTCTGCTTGAGGTAGTAGCCCAGGCCGTCGTGGGTCATACCCCGATGCACCGGAACGTCCAGGCGCGGGACCTCGGAGAACCGAATCGTGTTGTTCTGCCCGGCCCAGATGGCCTCCGAGAGGTCCTTGCCCACCTTTTCGCGGTCGATGTCGAAGGCCGCGCTGAACTCGATGTCCGAGATGTGATAGCCGCCCAAGTCGACGTGCATCAAGCCGGGAACGCGGTCGGTGGCTCCGGCATCGCGGTAGTACTGCACGCCCTGGACCAGCGACGAGGCGCAGTTGCCCACGCCGATGATGGCCACACGTACTTTACTGCTCAATGGAATCCTCGCTTCGATAGCGCTCGCCCACCTCGATGAGCATCACGGGAATGCCGTCGGTGATCGGGTAGCGGTAGCCGTTGCGCCGGTTGACCAACCACTTGCCGTCGACCAGCTCCAAGGGACCCTTGTCCAGCGGGCAGACCAGACGGTCGAGCAGCTCCTGGCTGACCTCGCCACCCAGCTTGGACTCGTCGATGGCGTAGGGATCGTCTTGGCCTTCGTCGAAAGAGAAGCCCTCCTGTCCGACCCCCTCGGGCGAACCCTGGTAGCGCTTGAGCCCTTGAGCAACGGCCGCGGCCGCACCGAGCAGCGCGCCGAACTTGAGCATCTTCTTGAACCAGCGAGCCATGCCTGTCCTCCCCTTCATCGATCCGAGTCGGTTGCGCTCGAATCCGCGTCCGGGCGCCAACGAAGGACGCCCGGCATGGCGGGCCCGAGACCGTGGATTGTATCCCTGCCCGTGCGGTTTGCAAAGGGACGAGCCGGCCCTAGAATCCTCCCTCGGCCGCCGCTCCAGGCGGCCGCTTCGACGTGACGACGAGAGAGGACGATGGCCATCATGACGATGAGCGAGCATGCGCCCGGCGCCCCCATCCCCGTGGCCGTGCTGGGTGCCGGCAAGGTCGGTCGCCTGGTCTGCCAGCTTCTGGCCAGCTCCGGAGATTACGCGGTCACAGCGGTCGACTTCGACCCCACGAGCGCCGAGGCTGCGGTGATCGGTCCCGACGGCAAGCCCCTAGAGGGCAGCCGGCATCGGACGGCCGACTTCGGCGATCGCGCGGCCCTGACCGAGGTGCTGGAGGGGCAGCGCTACGTGGTCAGCTGCGCGCCCTACCACAGCAACGTCGGCATCGCCCGGCTGGCCCGCGAGATGGACCTGCACTACCTGGATCTGACCGAGGACGTGGCGACGACCAAGGTCGTCAAGGAGCTCGGCCAGGATTCGAACACGGCCTTCATCCCCCAATGTGGCCTGGCACCCGGCTTCGTGTCCATCGTGGCCCACTGGCTGGCCTCGAGTTTCGAAGAGCTCGAGAGCGTCAAGATGCGCGTCGGTGCGCTGCCGCTCTATCCGCACAACCGGCTCAAGTACAACATCACCTGGTCCACCGAGGGCCTGATCAACGAATACGGCAATCCCTGCGAGGCGGTCCAAGACGGAAAGATGGTCACCGTGCCACCCTTGGCAGGCCATGAGGTCTTCTGTATCGAGGGCGAGGATTACGAGGCCTTCAATACCTCGGGCGGCTTGGGGACCTTGGCCGAGAGCTGGGCCGGCCGGGTGCGCAACATGGATTACAAGTCGATCCGCTATCCGGGGCATCGCGACATCGTGGCGCTGCTCATGGACGATCTCAAGCTCAACGAGGATCGCGATACCCTGAAGCGGATCTTCGAGCGGGCCCTACCGCACACGCATCAGGACATCGTGCTGGTCTTCGTGACGGCCACGGGTTGGCGCAAGGGGGTCTACAGCCAGGAGGCCTTTGCCAAGAAAATTCGGCATGGGGATCTGGTGGGCCGGCATTGGGGGGCGATTCAGATCACGACGGCCAGTGGGGTTTGTGCAGTCTTGGATCTGCATGCGGCGGGGGCCTTGCCAGCGGAGGGCTTCGTGCGGCAGGAGGATGTGCCCTATGAGAAGTTCATCGCGAACCGTTTCGGAAAGGCCTTCGCCTGAGCTTGAAGGCGGGCGTCGCCTCACCGATAGACGGGATGAAAGAGGAGGGCCGGCTCCCCGCGGGGGCCGGCCCTCGATGTCTCAGACGGCGGGTGGGGTCATGGGCAGCCGGCCTTGTAGATGAGGGTGTTGAAGAGGGGGTGGTAGGGGGAGGCCAGGCTGCGGATGGAGAGCCAGGTGCGGAGGCGGTTGTTGGGGCCGGCCGGCTTGGAGGGGTCGTGGAGTTGGTTGTAGCCGGCGATAGAGGCAGGGTTGGAGGTGGCGGCTTGGATGGCGGCTTGGGGGACGATGCCGACGATCTGGGGGCAGACGTTGCCCAGATCTTCGGTGGCGGTGGGTGGGGGTACGGGTGTCTCGGTGGGGACCTCGGGGGTCGGGGGTTCGGGGGTGTTGGTCGGTTGGTTCGGATCCTCTTCGGCCAGGATCCAGAATCCGTTGTTGATGTCCGAGAGGTAGATGTAGCCTTCCTCGTCGGTGATGACGCCCCAGATGCTGTTGCGGCGGACGGTATCGTCGGGCTGGGGAACGCCGAGGACGGCGTATTGGACCTCGGTGGGGGCGGTGGGGTCGGCAACGTCGAGCACGCGGAGGCCGGCCGAGTAGTGGCTCAGATAGACCTTGTCACCGTCGACCCAGGGATTGTGAACCGACCAGGTGCCGGCGGGGGCCGGAACTTGGCGGGTCTGGGGGATGGTAAACTCGCTGGCCAGCATTTGCGGGTTGGAGGGGTCGGAGACGTCGGCGAAGCGGGTGAAGCCGAAGGCATCGGGGACGATCTGGATGCGGCCGGTGACGGCGGTGCCGGCTTCCAGGGTGGTGGTGATGGCGTTGCCGTCGGCGTGGTTGATGCCCCAGCCGGGAATGGTCGTATCGCTGCGCGGGCCGCCGCCCATCGGTGGCGGGCTGCCGCCGCCGTTGTTGACGATCATGGCGCCGATGGCGCCGTTCTCTTGGGCCTGGCGGATCTTGCCGGCAAATGAGCAGTCGCCGCGGACGATGACCGCGATCTTGCCCGTGGCGTCGTTCAGGTAGGGGTCGGGCTGATCGAGGCCGTACTGCGGGTCGGCGTCGCAGCCGCGGCCGACCCAGACCATCTCGCCTTCCAGGCTGAGGCCGGGCATGGCCATCAGGGGGTCGAGGTGGGCGCCGGCCGCCGCATCTTTCTCGCCGGCGAGGGGATCGGGCGTCAGGACCTCGAAGCGGGCGTCGGTGTTGCTGAAGACCTCGTCGGTGATGACCACCTCGTCCTCGCCGGCCAAGGGGACGATGGCGTGGGTGTTGCCGGCGGCGCGGTCGGCGTAACCGACCTTGCCCAGGGGTGTGGGGTTGGTGGGGTCGGTGAGGTCCAAGAGGACCATGCCCAGGTCCCAGTAGGCGCCGTAGATCAGCGTGCCGTCCTCGTTGACCCAGGTATCGTGCTGGAAGGTGCTGCCCACCGTGGCGGCTTCCGGGTAGGTGGCGTGGGCGTTCCAGCGCGCGATGATCTCCGGGTTGCGCGGGTCGGTCATGTCGATCACGACCAGGTCGGCATCCAGGTCCTGATCCTCGTACTGGCGGGTGTCGGTGTCGTTGTTGGCATTGTCGGCGCCCGGGGCGGCCAGGATGACGTAGCTGTTCTCGCCGCGGTTGAAGGCGTAGGCGTTGTGCACGCCGTCGCCGGTGATCAGCTCGCTGAGCAGCTGCGGGTTGGCCGGATCCGAGACGTCCCAGAAGCGGGTGGTGGCCGGCGGAAGCAGCTCTTCGTCGGGCGTGCTGCAGGGGCCATCCAGGGGCTCGATCAGGACGTCGCCGGTGAAGGCGGCCGTGTCCATGCGCAGGGCCTTGACGTCGTTGGCGAACCAATAAGGATCGACGGGGGTCTGGAAGAGGACTTGCGGCGCGGTGGGATCGGTGACGTCGATGACCGACGAGCCGACGGTCTCTTCGTTGGCACAGCGGTAGCCGGTGAAGGCCGTGTCGCCCAGCAGCCAAACGTCGCTGGTGCGACCGGGTGCCTGTCCGAGGTCGTGGTAGCTGACGACGCGCAGACCGCTGGCGTCGATGGGGGCCGGGGCTGCGGATTGGGCCTCGGCGGGTCGGTCGAGGTCGGCCTGACCGGCCAGGGCGAGCAGGCAGAGCAAGACCAGCAGGGCGGTCAGGCGGCCGGCCAGGGCGCGGCGTGGGCTTGGGTACTGCATGGGGGCTCTCCTTCGGGTGAGCGCGGGGCCGGCCACTGGCGGCAGGGGCAGGCGCATCGATTGGGCCTTAGGGTAGCGGACAGCCTTCGCGTTCGGCGATGGCGCGGTAGAGGGCATCCAGGTCTTCGGCGTCCGACTCGACCAGCACGTGCGATGGGTCGCCGGTGATCTGATCGAGCAAGGTGCGGTCGACCTCGGCGCCGATGCCCAGGGCGTAGATGCGGATGCCGTCGGCGAGAACGCTGGAGGCAGCGGATCGGACGGCCTCGGCCTCGACCAAGCTGGGCCGGCCGTCGGTGAGGAGGATGAGGACCGGGCGTTCGGAAGCACGGGCGTCGGCCAGGGCCGTCCGGCCTTCGAGCAAGCCTCGGTCGAGCCGCGAGCCCTCGTCGCTGACCAGGCCGGCCAGGCCGGCTCGAACCGCGGACAGGTCGGCGGTGAGCGCCGTGACCCGGCGCGCCGTCTCGTCGAAGGCGACCAGGGCGACGCGATCCTCGTCGGTCAGGCGGTCGAGGAAGGTCTGGGCGGCCTCGATGGCCGCGTCGATGGCGGGCCGGCCCGCCCGGGTGGGCTCGGCCATGCTGCCGGAGACGTCCATGACCAAGGCGATGGCCTTGCGGTTGGGTCCGATGCATGCCCGCCGGCCCAGGAAGGGCAGGAAAACGATACGCGGGCCTTCGTAGTTCAGGCGCAATTCGCCGGCACAAGCGCGAGGCGCTTCGACGCCCGGCTCCGGGCAAGGCCCGAGGCCGGGTCCGATTACGAAGCGATCGAGGTCGAGCTTTCCCTCGGCCCAGGTGACCCAGATCCGTCCGCCGGCACCGGAGCCGCCGACGTTGGAGGCGCGTCCCCCGCGACCCCCGCGGACGCTCACGTTGCCGCTCAGCGATAGGTGGACGGCTTCGATGCGGATGCCGCCGCCCGAGCCTCCGCCACCGGCGTCGAACTCGGCCGCCTCGCCCTCCTCGCCCTCGGCCGAGACCCTGCCTTCGATGCGGATGTCCTCGGCGACCAGGACGATGGCGCCGCCACCGTCTCCGCCGCGCAGGCTCAGCGGTTCGTGATGGGAGGCGGGTGCGGCACCGCCGCCGGATCCCAGGCGCACATCCTCGTCTTGGGCTCCATAGGGCTGACCGCCTTTCCATGCGCCGCGCTTGCCGTCCTGAACGCCGTCGCCGCCGCGTCCACCGTGTCCGCCGCCGGCACCGCTGGAGGTGGGGTGCAGGGGCCCCGGGTTGCCCGTGCGGGCCGCGACGCCGAGGTCGAAGGCGTTGATGCCGCCCTCGCCGCCGCCCGGGCCCTCGCCTTTGCTCTCGCGCAGGCCGCGGAAGCCGGCGGCATCGGCCGAGATCTGGCCGCCGGCTTCGATGACGATGCGATCGGCCCGGATCTCCAGCCGGCCGCCCGGCGCGCTGCCGTCCGGCGGACGTCCCCGGTAGTCGTCGACCTCGATGCGCCCGCCGTCTTCGACGCGCAGGAGTCCGAAGCGATGCGTGCCGCTGAGGACCAAGGTCTGGCCGGCGGCGACGATGCGATCGGGTGGAGCCTGCTCGGGCGCGGCGGGTCGAGCGCGGTCCAGCCAGGCTGCCGCGGAAGCGGTGTCGACCGTGTCGATCGACTGCTCCTCATCGGCAATGCCCGGAAGTGGGATGAGCGCGACGGCGCCGATGAGCAAGGTCGTGAAGAAGATGCTGCGCAGCGTCCGTCGCCGGACTCCGAACCCGCGGGTCGCGAGGGCGGACCGGCCGGCGGTGCCAAGGCCTTCGGTGCGCGGGATGTGATGGTGGTCGGACTGCAAGGCGGCGCCTCTCGAGGATCCAGCGATCATGGTATGGCTTCGGTTCGGCACGGGGTTTACCGTATCGTGCAGGGCTTGTCAAGCAAAGACCGTCGAGCCGAGCATGACGGTAGAACGCAAGTTGGACCGGCCGAGCGGGCCGGTCTGCTTTCCAGGACGTCGGGGCGGGGTCGGTCGTGACCCCGGGGGACGATGAAGTCGTCTACTCCGCGTCGGGTTCGCAATGCCGCATCCGTGATCGAGCCGTTAACGCCGGCCGAAGAGCCGCTCCACCTGGGCCGCAGAGAGCACGACGACCGTCGGCCGGCCGTGCGGGCAGGTCCATGGGCTCTGGCAGGCCTCGAGGTCTTGTACCAGGCGCTGCTGCTCGGCCGGCGAGAGGGTCTGGCCGGCCTTGACCGTGGCGCGCTTGCAGACGGCGCGCACCAAGCGGGCCTCGAAGGCCACTTCGATGGGCGCGTCGCCGGCCTCGGTGGCGTCCAGGATGGCGCGCACGGTGGCGGCCACGTCGCTGGACGTGGCCAGGTCCTGGGGCAGGGCGCGGACCAGGGCGCTGTCCTCGCCGAAGGGCTCGATCTCGAAGCCCAGGCCGCGAAAGGCCTCGGCTTGCTCCTCGATCAGCCCGATCTGGCGCGGCGGCAGGCCGACGGTCTCGGCCGAGAGCAAGGACTGCGAGGGCAGGTTGCTGTGACGGGCCATGAAGGCCTCGTACATCACCCGCTCGTGGGCCGCGTGCTGGTCGATCAGATAGAGCCCGTCCGGCCCCTCGGCCAGTAGATAGGTCTGGGCCAGCTGGCCGATCAGACGCAGGAGCGGCAGGCGATCGCCGCCGGCCTGGCTCCAGTCGGGCTGCTCGGCGGCTGGCCCGCCGGCGCCGTAGTCCCGCGAGCCCGATTCGGCTACGCGATGGCCCTCGGCGCCGGCGCCGGACGATTCGAGGTCGGGCAGGTCGTCGGCTTCCGAAGCCCTTCGGTCGGTCCGCGCGTGCGCGGGTCCGCTCGAGCTCGGGCGCGACCCGGGCTCCGGCCGCTCGTAACCCGGCAGCCGGCCCGATCCGGTCGCCACGGCCTCCGCGCCCGTCTCATCCGGCTTCGAGCCGCCGGTGCGCCCGATCCCGCGCGAAGGGTCGAAACGCGGCCGGCGGCGCTCGCGGGGGCGCCAGGCCGCGCCTCGGCGGTCACCGGGTGGTTCCGACAGGTCGGCGGGGGCGACGCCGCCGCGCTCGGTGACGGCGGCGCGCACTGCGCGCTGGACGGTGGCGAAGAGGGGCCGCGGATGTCGGAAACGGACCTCGGTCTTGGCCGGGTGCACGTTGACGTCCATGGCCTCGGGCGGCAGCTCGATTTGGATCACGGCCACCGGGTAGCGTCCCTTGGGCATCAGCGAGTGATAGGCCTGAATGATCGCCCAGCTCAGCTGGCTGTCCTGCACCCAGCGGCCGTTGACCAGAAGCGTGATATGCGAGCGGCTGGCGCGATGCACATGCGGGCGGCCGGCAAAGCCGCGCACGCGGATCTGGGGTACCTCCTCGTCGGCTTCGCGCCGCCCTTCGACGGGCAGCATCTCGCCGGCCAGCTCGTGGCCGAGCATGGCGGCCAGGACGTCCTCCACCTTGCCGCTGCCGCTGGATCGGAAGCGCTCCTGGCCGTCGCGCAGGTAGACCAGGCGCAGCCCCGGATGGGCCAGGGCATAGCGGGTGACGATATCGTGGACATGGCCGGCCTCGGTTCGATCCGTCTTGAGGAACTTCAACCGGGCCGGCAGGGCATTGAAGAGGTTCTCGACGCTGATGCTGGTGCCCGGCGGCGCGCCGGCCGGCGCGTGGTCGACGACCCGGCCGTTGTCGATGCGCAGACGGGTGCCGGCCTCCTCGCCCTCGGCCCGGGTCAGGCAGGTGAGGATGGAGACCGAGGCGATGGAGGCCAGGGCCTCGCCGCGAAAGCCCAGGGTGGAGATGCTGGCCAGGTCCTCCGCGCTGTCGATCTTGCTGGTCGCATGCTTCCGGAAGGCCAACTCGACCTCTGCGGACGGGATGCCGTGGCCATCGTCGCGCACCCGGATCAGGCGCCGGCCGCCTTCGCGGATCTCGACCGTGATCTCGCTCGCTCCGGCGTCGATGGCGTTCTCGATCATCTCCTTGACCACGCTGGCCGGCCGCTCGATCACCTCGCCGGCGGCGATGCGGGCGATGGTCAAGTCGTCCAGGGCGCGGATGGGCTTGGGCATGGGCCGATGATAGCATGCGCGCCGCGCGACCGATTCAGTCGCTCTCGCTCCGGTCGATGCCGGGCAGGCGGCTTGGGTCTAGGTCCTCCCAGCGCTCGCCTGTGAGGTGCTCGAAGAGCATGCGCGCCTCGGCGCCCCAGACCGGGTCGTCGACCAGCGCGGCGATGGGCTCGAGGCCGGCGGCCAAGCCGGTCGAGGCCAAGAGGCGCATGGCCTGACGGCGTGCGGCCGGCGGCTGCGCGGCGTCGACCGCGCGCTTTACCAGATTCGCGTAGCGCTCGCGCTCGGCCGCCGGAGGAGGCGGGGGCGATGCGACGGGCGCCTCGAGCGGGCCGACGATGGCCTGGTAGATCGGCTCCGGCGCATCGAAGTGGCGCCGGAAGGCGGCCAGGTTGCCGCGCCAGGGCTTGGCGCCGAAGAAGGCGCGCAGGGCCGCCGGCTGCTCGCGATGGAGGGTCTCGATCAGCATGGTGGACAGGATGTAGAAGACGGCGCCCTTGCGGAATCCGACCGGATCCTCGTCGCGGGCGGTCCACCGCGCCAGCGCCAAGCGGCGGGTTCCGATCAGCTCGCGCAGGCCGGGCAGCTCGCCGCGGCGCAGGCTGGCGCGCAGGATGCGCCGGCGCACCTCCGCTTCGCGCGCCGGTGGCGGCGGACCCAGGCGCGCCATGGCTTGGATCTCGATGTGGCTGGCCATGCCCTCGCTGGCCCAGGGCGGCTCGAGATGGCGCCGTCCGATCAGGCTGTAGCCCACGTGATGGGCCAGCTCGTGAGCGATCAGGCGCTCGAAGCCCATCGGGTGGTCGGCCGAGACGACGATGCGCATGCGGCGGATGCCGGTGTAGTAGCCGGCGGTCATCTCCATCGTCGGCCCCAGCGCACCGTGGTAGCGCCGCATCGCGTCCCGCTCGGCAAAGCAGATCACCCGCAGCGGCGCCAACTCGGGCAGTTCGGGCCCGAGCAGGTCCCGGCTGGCCGCCAGCGCGGCTTCCAGGACGCGCTGAATTCGCGAGGCCAGGGCCGGATCGCCGTCGGTCCAGATGCGCATGCGGCCCGCGTGGATGACATGGCCATCACGGCCGGCCGCGCGGCGCGCCTGGGCCAGATCCACCGACTCGCGCTCGCGCGCGAGGCGCTGCCAGGCCATGCGATAGAGCGGCAGGCGCGGGCTTCGGATGGCGAAGATCGTGCCCAGGATCAGGATCGCCAGCTGGATCGGGCCGGCCCACAGTCCGCTCTGGCCCGGATCGTGCAGCATCAGCGTTGTCAAGTAGGCCCAGAGGACCAGGATGCCGATGGCGCTGGCCTTGCGCCCTCGGAGGGACGAGCGGATCACGATCTCCATGGCCAGATAGACCGCGGCGACGATGATCGCGAGGTTGGCCAAGGCGACCAAGAGGCTCACGATGCGTCCCGTATCCTCGCTGGGCGCCCGAATCTAACCTCGCTGCAGGAGTGGAAGGTAAACTTCCTCGGGCGGCGCGATGGTCGGGCTCGCGGTCGCCGGCGGGCTGGGGCTCGCCGATGGCTCCGGGAACCGGGTCGGCTCGCCCGTCGCGGTCGAGGTCTCCGTCGGCTCGGGCTCGTCGGTCGCGGTCGGGTTCGGTTCCGCGGTGGGGCTGGGGATCGGCGATTGGAGCCAGAGGCGGTCGTAGGCGTATTCGGCGAAGACCGACATCAGCGCGTCCGGCATGAAGGGGGCGTGGCCTTCGCCCTGCAAGGGGTGGAAGAGGTAAGGGATGTCGACCTGCTCGGCTCGGTCGCGCAGGTTCTCGGCTTCGCTGAAGGGCACCACGGTATCTCGAGTTCCATGGATGATGGCCAGCGGCGGCTCGCCGGCCTCCATCTGCCCCACTTCGTTGTAGAGCCCGCCCCAGAGGTCGAGCACCAGCGCGACCTCCTGGGAGCGGTCCGCCGGGCCGGCCAGCTCGTAGTCGGTGTAGGTGCTGAAGAGCGCGGTGATGGCGCCGGCCGAGGAGCCGCCGATGACGATGCGGCCGGTGTCCAGCCGGTGTTCATCGGCATGTTCGATCAACCAGTTCACCGATTGGCGCGCGTCGCTGACGGCGGCGGGGATGCCCTGGGTGACGATGTTGCCCTGGTTGATGCGGTAGCTGGGCGCGACGGCCACGTAGCCCCGGCGGGCCATCAGCTCGCAGTAGAAGCGGGGCTCGAAGTCCTTGGTGCCGCCGACGAAGCCGCCGCCGAAGAAGAAGATGAAGACCGGCCGCTCGGTCTCGGTGTCGCCGGCCGGTTCGTAGATGTCCAGCTTCAGCTCGACCTCGCGGCCGCTCGGGATGTCGATGGCGCGACCGTAGGTCACATCGTTGGTCCGCTCGATCTCGTCGAAGACCAGATCGACATAACGCTGAGGTTCGCCTTGGGCGGCGGCGGATCGCGTGCCGGAGCCCTGAAGCCAGACGGCGATCAGGCTGGCGCAGGCCAGGCAGCCAAGCGTGGCCAGCGGCGACGAGTTCGGACGGTCCATCCTGGCACCTCGATTCGGTGGGGGCGGAGGCCTGCCGGCCACGGAGACTTCGACTTGCGATGATAGCAGTCCTCGCCCTCCTCGAGCCGCGGTGGTCCGGACAGGCTATCATGGGACCGGGGGCGTCAAGGCGAAGACGGAGGTCAACCGATGCCACGCGACCAAGTTTCGACATGAACCCGATCTTCAGCGCTGCTGCCGCGCGGGGTGTCATGCGGCGGTTCCAACCGCATTGCCGGCGCTGCGGTCGACCGCTCGGTTACGGACGCTGGCGCCAGTGGTCGACTCGGCGCTGCCGGAACTGCCGTCGGATCGACTCGAAGTCGGATTCCTCGTGCGGTACCAAGAAGCGGGCTTGATGACTCCTCCGGCTCAGAGCGCCCCCGAGCCGATGCGCCCCAGATAGCCCTGGCGTCGCTGCGAGTCCTCGACGTAGTCCAGCACCGTAGCTGCCTCGAAGTCGCATTGCTCCAGGGTCAGCCGCAGCATGGCCAGGCCGGCTTCGAGCTCGGGCTGGACCACGGCCAAGGCGCGCGGGTCGGCCTGCAAACGCTCCAGCTCCGCGATGCTCGTGGCGCGCAGGATGATCGAGGGCCCCTCGCCATCGGCCCCCTGGTGTGACATGATCGCCCGGTTCACCTCCGGCGCCGGGACGGTGCTCACCAGCAGCCGGGCGCGTTGCAGGCCGGCAGCTTCGAGGACCGCGTGGCTTCGGGCATCGCCGAAGAGGACCGGGAAGCCCGCCTCCACGGCGCGATCGAAAGCCCGATGGTCGAGCTCGATGGCGACGAAATCGATCTCGGCCTCGCGCAGCGCCTCGGCCAGGAGCCAGCCGGCTCGGCCGCAGCCGGCCAGGATCACATGTTCCTGCAGCCCTTGCTCGGGCAAGTTGGCCGATAGTGGTTCTTGCTCCGGCCGGCGCGAGCGGACTCGGGCGTAGATCGGCGCCGTGGCCGAGGCCGCCAGCGGAGTCAGCGCCATGCTGATGACGGCCGTGACCAGCACCAGGCTGTAGAGCTCCTGCGAGATCGAGCCGCTCTGCAAGCCCACGCGGGCCAGGACGAAGGAGAACTCGCCGACCTGGAAGAGCGTCAGCCCGACGGCCAAGGGGATCACGCTGTGATAGCCCATCAGGCGCGCCAGCAGGCTCAAGACCAGGCCCTTGCCCAGGGCGACCAGCGCGACGACCTGCAAGACCAAGGCCAGGTTCTCCAGCAGGAAGCCCGGATCGAAGAGCATGCCGGCCGAGGCGAAGAAGATCAGCCCGAAGAGATCGCGCAGCGGGATCATGTCGCCCAGGGCCTGATGGCTGTAGGGGGACTCGCTGAGCACGATGCCGGCCACGAAGGCGCCCAGTGCGAAGGACAGGCCGGCCAGGTAGGTGGCGTAGGCCAGCCCCAGCGCGATGGCCACGTGGAAGAGCAGGAAGAGCTCGCGCGAGTTGCTGCGCGCGACCCAGGCCAGGAGGCGCGGGATCCAGCGCGTGCCCAGGAGCAGCATGCCGGCCAGGAACAGCGCCGCCACCAGGGCCACCCGCAGCAGCGTCGCTCCGCTGCCCTGCAGATCCGTCAAGCGCGGCAAGATGATGATCATCGGCACGAAGATCAGATCCTGCACCAGCAGCATGCCGATCATCACCCGCGAGCTCAAGGTACCCATCAATCCCTGATGCTGAAGCGTCTTGAGGGTCACCATGGTGCTCGAGAGCGCGATCATCGCGCCGAACCACAGGCTCTGGGCGCCGCCCAGGCCCAGGCCGAGCAGGGCGGCGATGCCGGCGCCGAGGCCCATGCAGAGCAGGATCTGCAGCGGCGTGCCCACCAGCGCAATCCAACGCACCGGCCGCAGGTCCTTGATCGACAGCTCGAGCCCCAGGGTGAAGAGCAGGAGCGCCACGCCGAGCTCGGCCAGGAGCTCGATGTCATGCACGTCGGCCACCGTCACGCCACCGGTGTAGGGACCCACCAGCACGCCGGCCAGGATGTAACCCAGGATCAAGGGCTGGCGCAGCGCCTGGGCCAGTGCGCCGCCGATGAGACCGGCCACTACGATGATGGCGACGTCCGCCGCGATGCCCATGTCTTCCGATCGCCTCGAAGAACTCAGATGATGACGTTGCGTCCGATCCACTGACCGAATACGAAGCATACCATGGCCCCCGTCGGCAGGAAGCTGGATGCCCTGGAAGCCGGACATGTCTCCGGCGTCGGAACGCTACAATGGTGGCGATGATACCGATATCCGAGTTCGTGTCACTACGACCCACGAGCACGATCCCGGAGACGTCAAGCCGCAGGAGAGACCCATGGACTCGGACGACCGAACGATCGGCAAGATCCTGACCCGACGGGAAGTGCTGCGCATCCTCGGCGCGACCGGCGTTGCCGCGGTCGCCGGTTGCAGGACCGAGGCCGGCGATCCGACGACGACCTCGCAGTTAGAACAGCCGACCCCGAGCGTCGCGACCAGCCCGGCCTCGCTGGCGAGGGAGCCGGGTGCGGCCGAAGCGGTCGACACCGCGATCCCCGAAATGCTGGACTGTGTCGTACGGCCCGAAATGACCGAAGGACCCTACTACATCGACGTCGGCATGCTCCGATCGGAGATCACCGAAGGCAAGGCGGGCCGGCCGCTCTCGCTGACCTTCCGTGTCTTGGAGGTGGATGAAGCTGGTTGCCGGCCGATGCCGGATGCCCTGGTCGAGATCTGGCATTGCGACAAGGACGGCGTCTATTCCGGCGTCAGCGATTTTCGCTTCGACACCAGCGGCCAGACCTGGCTCCGCGGCGCGCAGCGCAGCGATGACGCTGGCGAGGTCACCTTCCAGACCATCTACCCAGGTTGGTATCCCGGCCGCTGCGTCCACATACACTTCAGGGTCCTTCCGACCGAGGACACGATCTTCACCTCGCAGCTCTTCTTCCCAGATCAGTTCAACGAAGAGGTGATCGCGCAGGCCCCTTACGACAAGGGTCTGCCGGATCGAAGCAACCGCCAGGATGGGATATTCGATGACTCGCTCGTGGTCCAGCCGAACATGACCAACACAGGCGTCGAGGCCACCTTCGCGCTCGGCATCGACCTGAGCACGATCCGGTAGGGCCGAATTCGACCGGATCGCGGTGGACGACGAGCTCGAGTCGTGGTGATCTGGCCGACGATCCGAGCTCGTCAGGTGGGCGTCAGCGGCCGGGGAGCTGCGGGCGAGGATCGCGTCCGCGGTTGGGGATGCGGGGGTCAAGCAGGGTTCGAGATCGGCGATTAGACTGGTGTCACGATCGATGAACGCAGTGATGCGAGCGACGCGACACCCGCGCCAAGCCAAACCCGAACCCCAACCCGTGGAGGACACGACATGAAGCGCATGAGCACCCTGATCGCCGGCCTGCTGACCCTGATCGCCTTTACCGCCACCGCCAACACCGCTTCGGCCGACATGGGCGACTACGCCTGGGGCATGGAGCCTTTCGCTCCGGTCATCGAGCGCTGGGCCACCGAAGCGCAAGAGTTGACGACGGCCGCACTGGCCAAGCCCGAGTTGGCCTGCTCGGCGGAGATGGCCGAGATGACCCTGCGCGGCCGGTCCATTGCCGACGACTTGGACGGGATGACGCGTCTGGCGCCCGAGCCCATCGTTCTGACCCACGTTCAACTGTCGCGAAGTGTTCGCGTGATGGCCGCCGCTGCCGGCCACAGCTGTGAGGACGCGGCGGCTGCCGTGGCCGAGATGGAAGTGGGCCACGAGCGCTTCGCCGGTCCGATGAGCCAGATCCACGCCTTCGTCAACGACGCCCGCGGCATCGTCGTCCGCTGAGCCGGGACGACCACGACCCGGCCAGCCGGTGCCGGGTGATTCCAAACCGGCGCATCCACGGGTGAACGACGGGCGGCCCAAAGGCCGCCCGTCGTCACGTCTGTCACCGATTCGAGTCGGGTCCGGAAGGGTATCGCTCTGATGCGCCGCCGCAGTGCATCAACGAGTCTTGCGAACGCGCCCTAGAACAGGCGCATCAAGAGCGAGGTCAGGGGCACGCCGATGATCAGCAGCAGGACGAAGCCGCCGATGCCCAGGAGCAAGGTCGTGCCGGCGCCCAGCGGCCGGCTGGGCTCGACCTCGGCACCGGCGGCGATCTGGCCCACCGCCGACACCACCTGATCGACCAGATCATCTTCGCTCCAGCGATCGACCCCCGCCCATTCGACATCCGCGTTTCGGGTTGGCAGGAGCAGCTTGAGCGCCTCACTTTCCGCGATGGCGGTCGCGATCTCGGGCCGGTCGCCACCCACCTCCAGGGTGTCCCAGGGCAGCACCAGCAGCTTGGCCTCCGAGATGGCCCGCAGTGCATCTCGACTGCTTACGGCTTCGGCCGGCCCCGCATCCTCCTCGCCCGAATCGCCCAGCCGATCGCGGGCATCGCGGGTCAAGCCCACGGCAGCCACCGGCAAGCCCTCCAGCTCCTCGCCGAAGGCATGCAGCAGGGCATGACCCAGATGGCCGTCCGCGGCGTCGACGATGAGGGTCGGCCAGGCCGACAGCCGGCGCCGGAGGGCCGCCTCGTCGAGGTGGCCGTCACCGCGCAGCACCCGGAAGTGCATGGCCCAGCCGCCGGCGGCGATGCTGGCGATGGACAGGGCCTGGGCCAAGTCGAAGCCCAGGTCGTTCTCCGGATCCGGCTCGCCCAGCGCCGTGCTGACCAGCCTGAAGACGATGTAGACGCCGCTGACGATCAAGGCCACCGAGCTCACCAAGAGGAAGAAGTAGAGATAGGCCTTGCGCGAGAGGGCGTCGCGAGCCTGCTCGCCGGCCTCCCCCTCGGCCAGAGCTTCTCCCTGGGCGCGCCGCCAGGGCAAGAGCCAGACCGGTAGGCCGGCCAGCAGGCCGGCGGCCGAGAAGGCCAGGAGCTCGCGCTGCGCATCCCCGATCTCCGCCGGGCCGACCATGCGGATCAAGACGCTGACCAGGCCGGCCAGTCCGGCCCCGAAGGCGGCCAATCCGACCGCCGCCACCAGGTAGTCGTAGAGCCGGCGGATGCCCGACTGCCGCGGCGCCTCCGGCGCGGCCGATGCGTCACGGTCCAGGACCCGATGGTGGTAGGTCCAGATCAGTCCGTTGACCGCCATCACCGACAGCGCAGCCAAGAGGTCGCCCTGGCGCTCCAAGCCCAGCTGCTCGCGGAAGAAGCCGGCCAAGAGCAGGGCGGCCTGGGTGACCGTGGTCAAGACCGTGACCAGCACGACCCCGTAGAGGTAGAGCTTGCGCAGGGTCGAGCGCTCCTCGTCGCGCCGGCCCGAATCGAAGGCCGCTTGGGCCTTGCGCCAGCTCCAACCCCAGAAGAGCGTGCCGACGATGGCGCCGGCGGACAGATCGGCCAGGCCGCGACCGCCCATGGCCACGCTGACCGCCGCGGCGTCGAGGGAGACCAACAGCAGGCGCAAGAGGCCGATGATCGCATTGGCCGCGAGGGTCAGCCCCACCGCAGCCAGGACCAGGTCCGCGAGCCGCCGGAAGGCCGGCGCTCGACCCGGTTCGCCGACCGCTTGCCGATCGGAGATCAGAAGACGCCGGTTGTACACGGCGACGACCAAGAGCACCAGGATGCCCACCGAGGCGCGCACGAGCTCGCTGGCCGTCGAGCTGCCACCGACCGGACTGGCTCCGGCCAGCGGCGTCAACAGGGCGCGTAGCAGCATCTGCCCGTGGGCCAGGATGCCCAGGCAGAAGAGCAGGTCCATCGCATGGAGGTAGAAGCGTCGGGCGTCGGCACTCCGCTCGGCCGGCTGTCGCGCTATCCGCTCCGCCCAGCGCCAGTGGAGCAGATGGATCGGTACCAGAATGACCAAGACCGCGATCTGGAACGACAGGTCGGGAATCGAGAAGGCGCGATCGGGATCTACCAGTGAGCGCAGCAGGAAGATGCCGGCCCAGGTAGCCGCCTGGAGGGTCAGCGCAGAGGTGATCAGGATGTAGGCGCGGCGTAGCGAGCGCATGGGGCTTCCCTTTCCCGCCATCAGGGCTGGATGGGCCGTGGATCGACCACACCGTCGCGACGACAGCCCTCGGGCGGCGGATCGCTCCACATCCACCACCAGTAGCTGTCCGACTGCGCGAGGCGCCAGGTACCCGCCTCGCGGACCAGCTTCATCTCGAAGTCGCGGCTGCTCTGCCCGCTGTCGAAGAGCCCGCCGGTCCAGAAGCGCGTCTCACGCACCGTGACCAGGGCCACATCGCCCTCGACGCTGGAGGACTCGACCTGCAGCTCCAAATTGTCGAAATCGCGCAGCCAGCGGTTGCCCTCGCTGAGATCGTCCAGCAACACTTCGGGCGACTCGGGATAGCAGGGCAAGGACGGCGACAGAAGCGCCTGCGCGCGCTCCCAGTCCTCGCGCTGCAGCGCGAGGAGGTAGTTGTGAGCCGCCGCCTCGGGGCTGTCGTCCGAGCGGTACTCCGGTTCAGGCCGCAGGCGGGCCGCGGCGAAGGCCACGACCACCAGCACCAGGACGCCGGCTACGATGGCGGCGAGGAAACGATCGTTGGAAGACATGGGCTGCTTGCTCCCTGGTCGTGTGGTGACGAAACGAGCGGCGACGGCCACGACGTCGACCGTCGGATCGATACCGCCCGGCCAGTGTACATCGGCGATGCCGATGACGAAACCGCCAAGTGGCCAGTTTCCGGGCCGGTCGACGGGCGAGCCTCGAACCCGCGTTGGCGCAGGTGAGCGAGGTGACGGAGGTGCCGTCGATCGTCGGGCCGGCCATCTGCTACAATGCCGGCTCGTGACCACCCCCATCCGCCTCCTGGCGCTGGCCGTCCCGATCCTCTGCCTTCCCCTCGTGCTCGGGGTCTTATCGTCGGCGCGTCCGGTCCTCGCGCAGGATGCGAGCTGGCAGGAGCGCAGCGTCGGCTCCTTCGTCCTGGTCCATCCGCCAGGGACCGAAGCGGTGGTCGGGCATTACGAGGCCCGGTCCGAGTCGATCTATCAGGCCTTGTCGACGGCTTTCGACGGCCAGCTCGAGCTGCCGGTCACCTTGCGGCTCTACGCGGACGACGATGCCTATCTGCGGGCCAATCCGCTCTTCGTCGAACTGGGCGGGGTGCTGGCCCAGGCCCGGCGCGGGCGTCGCGAGCTGGCCATCTCTTTGCCTCGCGTCCTGGAGGGTGCGGAGCTCGGCGAGGCGGCAGTCGAGGCCGACACGCGGCGGCGGCTGGACAATGCCCTGCGCCTGGAGTTGGGTCAGCTCTTCGTGGCACGGCTGAGCGCGGAGCGGATGCCGGCCGGCTTCCGCAACGGCATCGCCGCCTACATGCAGCAGCCGGGTGGCGAGATGCAGGCCGGCGTCGCGCGCCTGCGCGAGGCGCGCGACGCCGGCCTGCTCATCGCCTGGACGGCCTTGAACGCGCCCGGCGCCGAATACCTCGACCCGCCCCTGGCCCAGCCGCAGAGCCTCTCGATCGCCCACTTCCTGGTCGAGCTGGAAGGTTTTGCCGGCCTGCGGGAACTCCTTCGGCAGAGCGCCACAAGCCAGGGCTGGCGCGAGGCGCTAGAGCGGAGCTACGGCCGGCCACCCTCGGCAATCGAGCAGGCTTGGCTGGAGTGGCTGCCGCGCTATCTGGACGGCGGCTGGCGACAGCACGCGCTCTATCGGAGCGACCTGGCGCCGGCCGAAGCCCTGATGCGCCAGGGCCGCTTCGAAGCCGCCGTCGCCCAGCTGGCGGGCAGCATCTCGATGTTGGAGGGAACCGATGCCGAGGCCCTCGCCCCGGCGCGCCGAGCGCTGGCCCGGGCCGAGGCAGGACTCCAGGCGCGCCAGCAGGCCGAGCAGGCCGCAGAGGCCTTGGCCGACGGCCGCTACCGCGAGGCCCTCGACCTGGCCGCCGAGGCCCGCAGCCGCCTGGCCGAGGCCGGCGATGCGGCGGGCCGGGACTACGCGGCCGCCATCGCCGAGCGGGCCGCCGAAGGGGCCGAGGCGGAGGCCGAGCTGGCCCGAGCCGAGGCCCTCCCGCTCTGGCGCGCGGCCGAGGCGCGGCTGGCCGGATACCGCGCCATGCAGGGCCTGGCGCGGGTGGGCAATCAGGCCGCCGCCGACCGCGCCCGTGCCCTCGTCGAGCGCCTCGACCGGCGCCAGGCGCCCCTGGGTTGGCTGCTCTTGGGCGCCGGGCTCTGCCTGGTCGGATGGAGCATGCGCCAGCGCTGGGTGGCTGGCGATCCGCGCTCGCCGGCCCCTCGAGGCGAGGTCGGCGGCCCGCTCGGCGGCCGACCGTGATCCACTTCCGACTGCGCTACGAGCGCCTCCGCGACGGGTTGGCGCGAGCCCGCCGGCGGCGGCGATGGCTGCGCGCCGCCTGGGTCGCCCTGCTCCTGCCCTTTGCCGGACTCTTGGCCCACGTGGCCTTCGGCCTGCTCCTGCGGCCCGGCCTGTGGCTGGCCGCCGCGCTCATCTGCGCCCTCCTCCTCGGCTTGCTGGGCGATCGCCGCGCCGCGCGCGCCGGGCTGGAGCGCGAACTCGATCGACGCTTCGGTCTGGACGATCTGCTGGTCACCGCCGTCGAGGTCGATCGGCGCGGCCCGCGCGGCGGCATGGAGAGCCGTCTGCTGGATGATGCGGCCAGCGCGGTGGCCCGGCTGGGACGTCCCAGGCGCTTGGGCCGCGGCAGCGAGCAGCGCGAGTGGGAGATGCTGGCCGGCCTGGCCCTGATGCTGGCCGGCCTGTGGCTCCTGGCCGGAACCCTGGCCGGTCCGCCGCATGTCGAGCGCCTGCCCGGTCTGCCCTCGCCGGAGGGCCAGCTGGCTGGACCGGATGCCGAGGGCGGCGATCTGGACGGTGCCGGCATGGCCAGCGCGGCCGGCGCCCATTTGGCTTCGACGCTGGGTGACCACGCCGCGGCGCGCGAGATCGCACGCGCCCTGGCCTCCGGCGACCCGGCAGCGGCGGCCCGTGCGGCCCGCAGCCTGGCCGATCGTGCCGGCGGTTTGTCCGAGGCCGGCCGCCAGGCCCTGGGCGACGCCCTGGCCCGGGCCGCGCGCGAATTGAGCGGTCTGGATCCGGAGCTGGCCGAAGCGCTGGAGGCGGCGCGCCAGGCCCTGGACAGCGAGTCGGCCGAGGCGCGTGCCGCGGGGATCGAGGGATTGGCCGAGGCCATGGACGCCATGGCCCGGGAGGGGCCGCGGGCCACGCCGCCGCCGATGGCCGCCGAACTGCGCAGCCGACCGCCTTCCGACCTGCTGGCGCCCGATGCCGCGCGTTTGTCGCTGACCGCTTCGGGCCAGGACTCGGCCCCACGCGCTCGCGGCCGCTCCATCGAGGATGGGGAGGCGGGCGAGCGTCGGCTCGAGCCGACTCCGACCTCCGGCGACATCGCGGCCGGCGGCCTGCAGGTCGGCCCGCTGGAGCTGGGCAGTGACCCCTTGCGCGTGCCCTGGGCTCAGCGCGACCTGGTCCGCGAATACTTCGATCCGCGGGGGCGCGCGCCATGAGTTGGTGGAGGCGGGAGGCCGCCGGCGAGCCGGATGCCAGCGCAGGCGGTGATCTGGCCTTCGACGAGGCCTTTCTCCGACGCCTGGAACGCATGAGCCTGCGCCTGAAGCGGGTTTCGGAAGGTGTCGGGGGGCGGCCGGGCAGCCGGCGCATGCCAGCGGCCGATTTCATCGACCATCGGCCCTACAGTCCGGGGGACGATCAGCGTCACATCGACTGGAACGCGGCCGCCCGCCACGAGGAGGTCTTCGTCAAGGTCGGGCGGGTGCTGCAGTCGGCCGATCTGCAGCTGCTCTTGGATGCCAGCCCGAGCATGGCCGCCAGCGCGCGCAAGTGGCGCAGCGCGCGCCAGCTGGCCGCCGCCCTGAGCTGGATGTCGCTGGCGCGGGGCGACCGGGTCTCGTTGCACATCTTTCCCGACGGCCAGGACGCGGCACCCGCCGCTCCGCGGCGCGGTACGGCGCCCGGCCGCGAGATCCTGCGCCAGCTGGCCGGCCTCGAGCCGCGAGCCAGCGAGGCCACGGAGCTCGCGCCCTGTCTCGAGCGCATCGCCCGCGGCCGGCGCGGTGGCCTGGTGGTGGTCATCAGCGACCTCTGGCTGGTCGACGACCTCGATCGGGCCCTGGCGCGGCTGCCGGCTCCACGCTGGGAGCTGATGCTCCTGCAGCTGCTCGACCCGGCCGAGCTGCGCCCGGACCTGGACGGCCCAGTCGAGCTGATCGACAGCGAGTCCGGCCAAAGCCTGCGCCTGCAGGTCGACGCGGATCTGCGCCGCGCGTACCGGCGGCAGTTGTTGGCCGGCCTGGAGGCCGTCCGGGCCAGCGCGCTGCGGCGCGGCGCCAGCCATGCCCTGCTGCCGGCCGACTGGCCCATCGAGCAGGCCGTCATCCCCTACCTGCAGCGCCGCGCGCTGCTGGAAGCCTGATCGCGCCCGGTTCGGTCCTTCGATGAGCATCGGCAGCCCGCTGGGCGCGCTCCTGTTGCTCGGCCTGCCCCTCGTATTGTGGCTGCATCTGCGGCGGCGCCGGCCGCGTCGCATCCGGGTGCCCAGCCTGACGCCCTGGGCCCGGCTGGCCGCCCGAACCTTGCCCCGCCGGCGGCGCATCCCGCCCGGCCTCTTGCTCTGGCTCCACTTGGCTGCCGTGGCCGCGATCGGCCTGGCCGCGACCGACCCGCGCCTGCCGGGTGACGCGGCGCTCGCCCGCCACCGCGCGGTGGTTCTGGACGCCTCGGCCAGCATGGCGGCCGGTGAGCGCTGGGACGAGGCCACCGAGCGCGCCCGAAGCCTGCTCGACGCCACGCTCGGCGAGCGCACGCTGCTCGTCGCCGACGACGCCCCCAGGGTCCTGGTGGCCCGCGACCCCGACGGACGCGCCGCCCGCGCTGCCCTGACCGGCCTGGCGCCCAGCCCGAGCGCCGGCATTCGGCTCGACGAAGCCCTCGACCTGGCGCGGGCGGCGGCGGGCGAGGAGGCCGAGATCGTGCTGATCTCCGATGGCGGCCTCCCGCTTCCGGACGCGGACGCGCCAGCGGCCCGGCTCGAGGTGGTCGGCGAAGCCATGGACAACCTGGCCATCTCGCGCGCCGCATTGCGCATCGCTGGCGGCCGGGCGAGCCTCTTCGCGCGGGTGGTCGACTTCGGGCAGACGCCCCGATCCACCGCGCTCCAGCTGCGCGCCGACGAGCGCCTGCTCGAGTCCATCCCGCTCGATTGGGAGCGCGGCGGGATCCACGAAGCCGTCTGGCGCCTGCCGGCCGGCACGCGGCAGGTCGAGCTGGCGCTCGAGCCGGCCGACGCCTGGCCGGAGGACGACCGCCGCCAGCTCGAACTCCGCGCCGATCCGCGCCGGGTTCAGCTGGTCGGCCAGTCCGATCGGCTGGCCCGGGCCGTGGAGGCCATCCCCGAGCTGCGCCTGGATCGGCCCGGCCTGGCCGACTTCCGCACCGACGGCAGCCCGGATGTCAGCATCTTCGTCGGCGCCTTGCCCGACCGGCTCCCTCCAGGCGGCGTCCTGGTCGCCGCACCGGAGCCCGGCGGAGCGCTCGAGGTCGGCGCGGTCGAAGCCGGAGGGCCGGCCTCGAGCGTCGATCGCGTCGCCGACCACCCCCTGCTGGAGGGTCTGGACCTCTTGGGGACCCGCATCGGGGGCCTGCGGGACATCGAGGCTCCGCCCGGCGCCTCGATCCTGCTCGAGGCCGGCGGCCGGCCGGCCATCCTGAGCTGGAACCGCGCCGATGGGCGCCTCCTGGTCCTGGCCTTCGATCCCGAGGCGGCCGGACTGCCCGATCGTCTGGCTTTTCCCCTGCTCGTCGCCCGTGCCGCAGCGTGGTTGGCGGCGCCGACCGAGCGGGCCGAGCCGACCGAGCGCCATGCGCCCGTCACCGAGCACGACCTGCGGACCCGCGTCGACTGGCCTCGGTCGCCCGCCGCATCCGGCGGCGAGGTCCTGCCAGCCGGCCGAGCCCTCTGGCCCGCCCTGGTCCTGCTGTCCATCCTTCTGGTCCTGGCCGAGGCGGCGCTGCGCGCGGGCTGGCTGCCGAGCCCGCCCCGATGAGCCTCGGCGCCTGGCGCCTGCTATCGGCCTGGCCGGAGTACCTCGGCTTGGCCCTCGTCCTGGCCCTGCTCGGCGCCTGGATGGAGCGGCGCATGGGCGGATCGCGCCGCGCGGCGGCGCAGCGCGGTCTGCTGTTGGCCGTCCTCTGTCTGGCCCTGGCCCGGCCGGTCCTGGACGGCGGCGGCGGCTTGCCGCCCTTGCTCCTGGTGGATCGTTCGGCCAGCGTCGACGCCGAGTCCCGCGAGGCGCTGCTGGCCGAAGCCGGGTCCGCCTTGGCCGACTTGCCGCGCCTGGACTTCGGCAGCTCCGACGACAGCCCCCTGGCCGCGGCGCTCGATCGAGCCGGCCGGGCCCTTCCGCAAGGGGGGCGGATCTTGCTCCTCTCCGACGGGCGTTGGACCGAGCCGGTGGACTCGGGGCTGTCGGAGGGCGAGCTTGTCGATGCCCGGGGCGTCCGAGGTCTGGATGGGCGCGGTCCGTCGAGTCGCTCCCCCATCGAGGTGGCGGCGGACATGGTCGGCGCCGGAATCCACATCGACGCGGTGGCCTTGCCTTCCGTCGGCGGGCGCGACGCGGCCGTCACCGGTATCGACCTGCCGCCCAGCTTCCGCGCCGGCGAGCGGGTCGACGTCCAGCTGCGGCTGGCCGCGAGCGAGTCGCTGGCGGCCGAGCTCGTCCTCTCCCGCCTGCCCGAGGATCCCGACGACGCAGCCTTGGAGTTGGCCCGCCGTTCGCTCCGCCTCGAGCCGGGCGAGACCCTGCTGCGACTGGATCTGCGCCCCGAGGCGGCCGGCCCCCTGCGCATCGAGGCCCGCCTGGAGGTCGAGGGCGACGTCCGAGCCGGCAACGACCGGCTGCAAGCGGCCGCCTGGGTCTCGCCGCCCATGCGGGTGCTGCTGGTGGGCGAAGGCACCGGCGTCATCCGGTTGGGCGATATCCTGACCGGGGCCGGAATGCCGGCCACCATCATGGCGCCCTCGCTCCTGCCGAGTCAGCTCAGCCGCCTGGAAGCCTGGGACGCGATGGTGCTGGCCGATGTGCCGGCGGCATCCTTGGGCGTCGACCAGCAGCAGGCGGTGGCCGCCTTCGCCTCGGATCTGGGCCGCGGCCTCCTCTTGACGGCCGGCCGGCAGAGCTTCCTGCCCGGCGGATGGGAGCACACGCCCCTGGCCGAGATCGCCCCGGTGCTGCTCGACCCGCCGGATCGCGCCAGCCGCGAGGCGGTGGCCCTGGTCTTCATGATCGACCAATCGGCCTCGATGGGCTCCATCGAGGGCCGGGGCGCCATCAGCAAGCTGGCCCTGGCCCGCGAGGCGGCGCTGCTGGCCGCCGAGGTCCTCGGACCGGGCGACCAGGTCGGCGTCGTCACCTACGACGATGCCGCCCGCTGGCTGCTGCCCCCGACCGAGGTCGGCGCGGGCCGCAGCCTGGCCGAGATCGAGGCCGCGCTGGCCGGCCTGGCCACCGGCGGCGGCACCCGCATCCTGGCGGCCCTCGAACTGGCCCTGCCGGCCTTGGCCACCGACGTCGATTTGCCCACCCGCCACGCCGTCCTCCTGACCGATGGTCGCGATTTCAACACCGACAGCAGCCAGTACCTCGAAGTGGTGCGGCGCGCCCGGGATCGGGACATCAGCCTGTCGACCATCGCCATCGGCAGCGACGCCGACCGCGATCTCCTGGCCCAATTGGCCCGCGCCGGCCGCGGCCGCTTCCACTGGGCGGCCGAGCCGGCCGATCTGCCCCGCCTGGCCGCCCAGGAAAGCGAGATCCTGCGCGCCCAATCCCAGCAGACCGGCCGCTTCCAGCCGGCGCCCCCGCGCGCCGCCGCCTCGCCGCTCCTGGCGGGCATCGAGCTGGACGCGCTGCCGCCCGTCGAGGGCTACCTGGCGGTCCGCCCGCGGCCGGGCGCCGAGGTGGCGCTCGAGCTGCCGGCCGGCGACCCGCTGCTGGCCACCTGGCAGCTGGGCTTGGGCCGCGTGGTGGCCTGGATGAGCGACCTCGGTGAAGCCTGGGCCGTGGACTGGCCCGATCGCCCGGCCGGCCGCGATCTGTGGCTTCGAAGCCTGCGCTATGCATCCCGCCCGCCGGACGCCGGGCCGCCGGGTTTGAGCATCGAGCGCGCTCCCGGCTCGGCCCGCATCGAGATCGACCTCTTGACCTCCGGCGGCCAGCCCATCGACCTGGCCGACGCCCGGCTGGTCATGAGCACCACGCCCGCGATCCTGCACCAGCTGCCCCAGACCGCGCCGGGCCGCTACGCCGCCACCATCCCCCTCCCGCCGACGCCCGGGGCCTGGCCGGCCGCCATCCAGGTCGAGTCGCCGCAGACCGTCGCCACCCTGCCCCTGGCGCTGTCCCGCCCCTACCCGCCCGAGCTGGTTCCCGTCCCCGCCGATCGGGGCCAGCAAGCGCTGGAGGCCCTCGTCGCGCTCACGTCCGGCCGGCGCTACACCAGCCTCCCCAGCTTCGACGATCTCGCCGACGGGTCGCGACCGCGCATTCCGCTCTGGCCCTACCTGCTGGCCATCGCGCTGGCCCTGCTCCTGCTGGAGGTCGCCCGCATCACCCGCTCCCGCTGAGGTGAAGGCTCCGAGAGGAGTGCGACAGCCAACCGAAGTCGGCCTGCGTTCGATTGCCCGGCCCTACCTTCCCGCTACAATCCCTAGTACTCTGTCAAGGAGATGCTTGCGGGCTCGAGCACCGCTGCGTCCGCTGCTGCGGCCCGCTGCTCCTCGGCAATGGCGCTGCCATTCCCTCGTCACATCGAACCACATCAGCGGCGCTTCGGCGCTCGAGCTACCCGCAAGCATCTCCCTGACAGAGTACTGGTACACCGCCGCTGTGAATCTTGGGGGTAGCGAGATCGCCGAAGCGCCATGCAGCCCCGGATTCACGACCCCGTCCCGGCCTCGACCACTCCGGAGCCCTGCCGTGAACCATATCCCGCCCAGCACCGGTCATGCCCCCGCGCTCGACCCGAGCGCACCGGTCATCGACGCCGACGAGTTCCGGGAGACCACCGCTCGTCTCGAATCCGCCATCTCCCGCGTCATCGTCGGCCAATCGGAGCTCTTGCGCCTGGTCCTGACCACCCTCCTGTCGGGCGGTCACGCCCTGCTGGAAGGCGTGCCCGGACTGGGCAAGACCCTCTTGATGCGAACCCTGGCCGGCTGCATCGACGGTCAGTTCACCCGCGTGCAATTCACGCCCGACCTGATGCCGGCCGACATCCTGGGCACGATGATGCTCTACGAGGACCCCGAGCGCGGCCGCTCCTTTCGCTTCGAGCCCGGCCCCGTCTTCGGCAACTTCCTCCTGGCCGACGAGATCAACCGCGCCACCCCCAAGACCCAGTCGGCGCTCCTGGAGGCGATGCAGGAGGGCACGGTGACCGTCGGCAAGCAGTCCTGGCCGCTGCCGCGGCCCTTCTTCGTCGTGGCTACGCAGAACCCGCTGGAGATGGAGGGCACCTTTCCGCTGCCCGAGGCCCAGCTCGACCGCTTCGGCTTCAAGATCGACGCCGGCTACCCGAGCCTGGACGAGATGGTCGAGATCGCCGAGCGGACCACCTCGCAGGTTCGGGACGAGACCGAGGTCGTCACCGACAGCCGCCGCATCCTGGCCATGCAAGCCCTGGCCCGCGAGGTGCCGGTGGCCGGCGAGGTCCTGCGCTACGCCGCCCGGCTGGTCCGCGCTACCCACCCCGGCGATCCCGGCGCGCCGGAGTCGGTGCGCGACTACGTCCGCTACGGGGCCAGCCCGCGCGGCCTGCAAGCCATGGTGCTGGGCGCCAAGATCCACGCCCTCTTGGCCGGCCGCCACCACGTCTCGCGCGCCGACTTGCGCAGCCTGGCCGCGCCGGCCCTGCGTCACCGCATCATCCTGAACTTCGCCGGCCAGGCCGAGTCCGTCCAGCCCGATCGTATCCTGGGCGAGGTGATCCGGGCCGTTCCGGAGTAAATGAGCCTCGAGTCGGAATCAGACGCCGGGCCCGCCCCGGGATCCGGCTGGACATCGACGCCCGCTTCGGCATATCCTGACGCCCGGGGCTGTCAGCCGCGTCAGGACGGATGTCAGCCAAGCGCCGCTCAGGGGTTAAAGAGGTCGACGGGATCCATCCGAAGCCCCCAAGCCTCGCGCGCCGGCAGGATCGCGACGATCTCACGCGCCCATCGAACTGCAAGGAGCTCGACCGATGTCCACGATCACGCGCCGCCTTTCCCTGAGCCTAGTTCTCCTCTTGACCACCTTCACCGCTGGAGATCGATCCGGCCACGCGATGCCAGCGGATGAGGCTGGCGACCTGCTCGAAGCCCTCGAGGCATCGCCCGAACTCGACATGGAGACCGCGATCGCCCGACCCGATGCCAAGTCGGGGTCGCGCATCGGCGATCCGCTCGCGACCGATGTTCCCGCAGCCAAGGTCTTCGCATTGGGATCGGGAGCGGATTCGCTCCGCAGGATCGAGGAAGGCGCCGGCTTCTCCGCCGAGGCGGTCCCTGGCACGCTTCCCACCCTGAAAGGCTCGGGCGCCGGCGCTGCGCTCGCCGCATCCGGGCTGCAAGACCATGGCGATGGTCCGCAGTCCCTGCTGCGTCTGCTGGAGGTCACCTGCCCGCCGGAGTCGATCGACCTGGCCGGCGGCGCCGCGCTCGAAGGCATTCTCGATGCCGGCGACTGCCGCCTGCCCCAGTTCCTGGGCGAGGATACGGATCACGCGCTGGCCGACAGCTACCGATTCCGGGTGCCGGAGCGCAGCCGCGTGAGCATCGACCATGAGTCGAGTGACTTCGCGCTGGGCGTGGTGCTCTTGGGCGGCCAGGGGCTCATCCTGATCGACGCGCCCCTGGGCGGTGGCGGCCAGCTCGGCGGCGTCGCTCCGATCCTGCCGCCGGGCGACTACTTCCTCTTCGTCACCTCCGGCGAGGGCGACAGTAGTGCCAGCGGAGCCTACCGCCTGAACGCGAGCATGTCGGCCCAGGCGCCGCCGGCGCCCTGCACCGCGAGCCCGCTCGTGCCGGGCGAGACGACCGGGACCACCGACCCGGCCGACTGCCGCTTCTTCGACTACGTGCCGGGCCTCACCCTGCAGTCGCGCACGGATGCCTACGCGCTGGAGATGGACGCGTCCGGGCGGCTTTCCCTGGGCGTCACGTCGGGCGACTTCTTCCCGGCGGTAGCGGTGGCCTCGAATGGCCGCCTGGTCGACTTCGCCGACGGGGCCGGGCCCGGGGTGGCGCTCGACATCGCCTTGCCGGCCGGCGCCTATCAGGTGCTGGTCTTCTCCCTGAGCCCGGATACGGGCGCCTACCGGCTGACCACCGAGGTCCAGCCCGCGGGCGATGGACGCTGCGAGCCGGAGCCGGCCCTGATCGACGAGGAGATGTCGGGCAGCCTGGCCGAGGGCGACTGCCAGATGGCCTGGATTGGCGGCGGCGGCGATCAATCCTGGGTGGATCTGTATGCCGTGGTGGTCCCGCAGTTCCTGGATACCTGGAGCATCAGCTTGCAAGCCGACGGCTTCCACCCGGCGATGCGCTTCTTGGACCTGCAGTTGAATCCCGTCCTGCAGGGCGTCGAGAGCCCGGAGGGATCGCGCATCGACCTGCGCATCGAGAGCGTCGCGGCCAGCACCTACATCCTGGCGGTCGAGTCCGCCGGACCCGGGATGAGCGAGGGGGATTACGAGCTCGAGGTCGACCTGATTCCGGTGGCCGAGCCGGTCTGCACGGTGGAGGCGCTGGCGCCAAACGGCAATGCCTCGGGCAGCCTGAGCGACACCGACTGCTACCTGGCCAACAGCTACGGTCAGATCGATACCGGCTCGCAGATCAGCGATCTCGACGCCAGGCTCGACCAGTACCGGGTGGAGGTCGATCGGCGAGGCCGGCTGAGCGCGAACCTGGGCTCGGCGGAAGTCGACATGGCCCTGGTCTTCTACGATGCCGCGGTGACCTACCCCACCATCTACGAGGATCCGGCCAGCATGGACGCCAGCGGATCGGTGATCGTGCAGCCGGGCACCTACATCGTCCTGGTCAGCTCGCTGACGCCCGATCTGGGCGACTACCAGCTGCAGCTGGGCTTCGAGCCCCAAGCTGCGCCCGACTGCGGCCCGACGCCGCTGGGCTTCGGCGCGCCGATGGACGGCGCGCTCACCGAGGGCGACTGCTACTTCGGGGACATCCTGGACGGCGACTTCCTGCAGCGCCGGGCCGACGCTTACCGGATCAGCCTTCCGGAGCGCGGCCGATTGACGCTGGAGATGTCCTCCGACGAGATCGATGCCTACCTGGAGCTCTATCCCGCCGACGGCGAGGGATTGCTCGACTTCGGGCGCGACATCGTTCCGGGCTTCGACCTGGATGCCGCCATCGAGATCCAGCTGCCCGCGGGCGATTACCTGCTGGTGGCCTCCAGCGACATCGGCATCGAGTCCGGGAGCTATCGGGTCGAGGCCGACTTCGAAGCCCTGACGGCCGACTGCTCGGCGGCGGACTTGGCCGTGGACGAGACGCGCGAGGGCAGCCTGACGGAGGAGAGCTGCCGGACCTCCGATCTGCCCGGCGGCGGCTCTCGGGGCGTGGCGACCGACGTCTACCGGCTGATCGTGCCGCAGCTGGGCCGGCTGGAGATCGAGATGAACAGCGAAGATCCCGCCGGCGGGGTCGACCCGGCGCTCTTCCTCTACAGCAGCGACTGGCAGCTATTGGCCAGCAACGACGATCTGGTGTCCGGCATCCTCTTCGACGCCTACCTGCCGCTGGAGATCATCACCGGCGCCTACTACCTGGTGGCGGCGACCAGCACCGGTCTGACCGGTGGCTACGAGCTGGTGACCAGCTTCGAGCCGGCGGACTACGAGTTCGTCCCGTCGACGCCCGGCACGCCGCGCCCGACGGCCACCGGCGGGCCCATCGAGCCGACGGCCACGCCGCTGCCGCCCACGACCGAGACGCCGGCGGGACCCGGCGGGGAGATCTACCTGCCGGTGCTGCGCAAGGACTGATCCCCGGGACCCCCACAAAGATGGCGCCCCTCGCCACGCGGGCGAGGGGCGCCGTAGGGGAGGGCCGCGCCGATGCCTATCGCAAGGGCCGGCAGCGGACGCGGATGCGCCCGCGGGCTTCAAGGGTGTCGTGCAGGTCGAAGGCGTTCAAGGATCCGGTCGGCAAGGCTCTCTGTTGCACTTAACCCCGCGCTGGCGGAGAAGTTAGATCGAGTCGAGTTCAGCCGCCCAAAGCCTCCGCATCAGCTCCGAGCGCTCGAGCAGCGCCTCCAGCCGGCCCTGGTCGACCAGCCGGCCCTCGTCGAGCAGCAGGATCTGGTCGGCGCGCCGCAGCGCCGGCCGGCGGTGGGAGACGACCAGGCAGGTCGGTCGCGCTTCCGACCCCTCGCCCGACGACCACTGGTCGAAGAGCCGGCGCCAGAGCTCGGCCTCGGTCTCGACGTCCAGGGCGCTGGAGAGGTCGTCGAAGACCAGCAGCTGGGGGCGGCGGACGAACATGCGGGCCGCGGCGGCGCGCTGGACCTGGCCGCCGGAGAGCCGCGTGCCGCGCGGGCCGACCAGGCTGTCCAGGCCTTCGGGCATCTCGGCGAGGTCCCGCTCGAGGACGGCGGCGTGGACGGCCGACGCCAGCCCGTCTTCACCGGCCGGCCAGCCCAGGAGGATGTTCTCGCGCAGGCTCTGGCTGAAGAGACGCGGCACCTGGGGCGTGTAGGCGCAGCGCGGCGGCACCAGGAAGGCGGCCGGATCCTCGACCGGGCGGCCGTTGAAGAGAATCTGGCCCTCCGAGCGCGGCAACAGGCCGAGGAGCGCGCGCAGCAGGCTGGTCTTGCCGGCGCCGACCGGACCGGTGACGACGGTGAAGCTGCCGGCCGGCAGGGCGAAGGAGACCTGCCGGATGCCGGCCCCGCTCGGATGCCGCAGGCCGAGCCCCCGAACCTCGAGGCCGGTAAAGGGCTCGCCGGGCACCGGCGGCGGCGAGGGCTCCGGCATCGGGCCGAAGAGGTGGATCGGCCGGTGCCGGACCAGGTCGGAGGCCGGGGCGTCGGGCAGCAGCTCGACCAGGCGGTCCAGCGAGACGCTGGTCTGGCGGTACTGGGTCAGGTAATGCCCGAACATGCCGATGACCGTGGCGATCCAGTCCAGGTAGGAGGCGAAGAGCGCGAAGTCGCCGATGCCGAAGCGCCCCTGGCGGATGGCCTCGGCCCCGATCAAGAGCAGCAGGGCGCGGCTGATGCCCGATGCGTAGAAGGAGACCGAGCGCAGGGCGTTGCCCAGGAGGGCATCGCGCAGGGCCGTGCTCCGGCGCAGGGCATTCCTTTGTTGCAGGCGGCGCAGGACCCGGGACTCGGCGCCGGCTACCTGGACCGCCGTGACGGCGCCCAGCACCTCGCCGATCAGGCCGCTGACCTCGGCCGCCGCGCCGCGGGCCTCGCGCCGCAGATGCCGCAGCCGGCGCGAAGCGGCGTTGACCAGGGCCAGGACGAAGACCAGGGGCAGGAAGACGGCCAGCGTGAAGCGCGCGTCGACCCGGGCCAGGACCAGCAGGGCCACCAGGAGCACGGCGCCCTGGCCGATGGGGTCGAGGGTCCAGGTGAGGAAGCGGTAGACGGCCTCGACGTCGTCGCGCAGCCGGCTCTGCGCCTCACCGGTCGAGGAGGGCAGGGGGCGGGCGCCGGGGCGATGGAGGATGTGCTCGAGCAGGTTGGCCCGCATCAGGCCGCCGACCCATTGGTGGACCCCGTTCTCGACCAGGACCGCCATGGCCAGTTGGATCATGCGGGCGACGGCGATGCCGGCCAGCAGGGCCAAGAGCGGCCCCACCGGGGATTGCGGGTCCAATTGCAGTCGGTCGAAGAGCCGCTGCACGACCAGGCCCGGCGCCAAGGGGATCAGGTAGAAGAGGACGCTGGCCATCAGGCCGCTGGCCAGCCAGAGCCAGAAGCGGTAGCGGGCCAGGCGCCAGAGCAGTCGGGCGTGGCTCACGCGGAGGTCTCCGAACCTTCGTCCAGCCAGGCCAGTCGATCCAGCGCGGCCTGCAGGTCCTCGTCCGTCCGGCCAGCCTGCGCCATCTCGGCCGTTCGGAGCAGCTGGGCATAGCGCGAGGTGGGATCGGCCGCCAGGGCCTCGCGCGGTCCTTCTTCGACGATGCGTCCGTCGGCCAGGATGGCGATGCAGTCCACGCGCCGAAGGGTCTGCAGACGGTGGGCGATCAGGATGGCGCTGCGGCCGGCCATCAGCCGGTCGAGCGCCGCCTGGACGCGCGCCTCGGTGGCCGGATCCAGCCGCGAGGAGGCCTCGTCGAGGATGACCAGGCCGGGATCGCGCAGGAAGACGCGGGCCAAGGCCAGGAGTTGGGCCTGGCCGGCCGAGAGGTCGCTCCCGCCCGGCGCGATGGGGCTGTCGAGGCCTTCGGGGAGGCCGGAAAGCCAGGGGGACAGGCCCACCGCGTCCAGGGCTTCGACGAGGCGCGCGTCGGGCAGATCGGGATCGAAGAAGCTCAGGTTGTCGCGCAGGCTGGCGTGGAAGAGCTGGACGTCCTGGGTCACCAGCGCCACCCGGCCGCGGAGGTCGGCCAGGGCCAGCTGGCGCAGGTCGATGCCGGCCAGGCGCAGGCTGCCGGCATCGGGGTCCAGCAGCCGGAAGAGCAGGCGGGTGAGGCTGGTCTTGCCGCTGCCGGTCCGACCGACCAGCCCGAGATGGCTTCCGGCGGGCAGCTCCAGGTCGATGCCGCGCAGCACCGGCCGGTCGGGCCGGTAGCCGAAGCGCAGATCCGAGATCGAGAGCGACAGCGCGCCGGCGGGCAGGGGCCGGGGCTCGGCCGGATCGGAGACCGCCGGCTGCTGGGCCTGCAGGCGGCCGATGCGCGTCAGGGCCGCGCCGGCCTGCTGCAGGTCAGCCGCCTGGCGGGCCAGGGCGTCGATGGGCCCTTGCAGCAGCTGGCTGTAGCGGAAGATCAGGTAGATCGTGCCCACGCTGATCTGGCCGCCGGCATACAGCCAGGCACCCAGGCCCAGGGTCAGCGCCGTGCCGATGCCCAGCAGCAGGTTGGCGCTGCTGGCCGAGATCGAGGCGAAGAGGCCGGCGGTGATGCGCTTGCGGGCTGCCCGACGGGTCTGCTCGAAGAAGCCGTGCATCGCGTGCTCGGTCGCGCCGGCGGCACGCAGGTCCTCGGTGCCGGCCAGGCGTTCCTCGAGGAAGCCGAAGAGATCGGCCTGGGCCGCGCGGTCGGCGTCCCAGCGCCGGCGCCCGGGACCGGCCAGGAGCCGCAGGAAGAGGATGCCGCCGACGGCCACCAGGCCCAGCAAGGCGCCGATCCGCCAGTCTACCCGCCAGAGCAGGGCCAGCGTGCCGGCCAGCAGCAGCAGGCTGCCGACCAATTCCAGCAGGAAGCGCGACAGGAAGTTGCCCAGCAGGGCCACGTCGCCGTCGACGCGTTCGATCAGGCTGCCGGGGCGGTGGCGGTCGTGAAAGCCGGGGCCCAGGGCGAGCAGCCTGCCCAGGAGCTCCTCGCGCAGGCGGTTGGTGCCGCTCTGGGCCAGGTCGGTGGCCAGGTAGTTGCTGGCCACGAAGAGCAGCTGCACCGCGGCGGCGATGGCCAGGAGGAGCAGGGCCAGTCGCCAGAGCTCGGCCAGGGGCGCGCCTTCCAGGGCGCGATCGATGAAGCGCCGCTCGATCTGGGGGCCCAGCAGGTCCAGGCTGATGTCGACGAGCATCAGCAGGCCCAGGAGCAGGGCCCGGCCTCGCTGGGGGGCCAGATAGGCGCGCAGCGTGGCGCGATAGGCCGGCGCCGGCGTGGTTCTCCGGTCCTCGGCCGCGCGCGACGACGCGCTCATGCGCCGGCAGGGCGCAGGCCCAACTGCGTCTCCAATCGGCGCATGCGCTCGGCGCCTTCTTCGCTCTCGTCCTCGTGGCCCAAGAGGTGCAGCAGGCCGTGGACGGCCAGCAGCCGCAGCTCGTCCTCCAGGGTCTGGCCTTGACGCTCCGCGCTGCGGGCCGCATAGGGCAGCGAGATCAATACGTCGCCCAGGTTGGCCGTTTCGCCGGCCGGGATGTCTGCCGGGTCGACCGGAAAGGACAGGACGTCCGTGGGACGGTCGATGCCGCGATGATCGCGGTTGAGCCGATGCAGGGTCGCATCGTCGCAGAGCACCAGCGCCATCTCGACTTCGGCCGCGACATCGAGCTCGCTCATCACCCGGTCCAGCAAGGCGCCGAGCCCATCGCACAGCGCTTCGGCCTGCAGGCACGCGTGGCCGTCCAGATTCTCGACCACGACGCGGATGGGCCGCCGCCAGGCGGGATCAGTCATTCGAGGCCGACGACCGGGACGGCTTGCCGGCCATCGTGGGCGATCCGTCCTCGGCCCTGGTCTCCTGGCCCCGGCGCGCGCCCTCCGGATACTGGACGCGGGGATGGTACATGCTCTGCAGGGTCGCCACGAAGCTGCGGCGGATCCGGCGCAGATCGCGCAGGGTCAGGTTGCTGTCCTCCAGCTGGCCGCCGTAGAGCCGGTCGAGGATGATCTTCTCGACCACCTCGTCGATCTCCTGATTGGACTGCGGGTTGCGGGCGCGCACCGCGGCCTCGGATCCGTCGGCCAGCATCAGGATGGCGGTCTCGCGCGACTGCGGCCGCGGACCCGGGTAGCGATAGTCGGCGATCTGGACCCGATCCTCGCCTTGCTGCTCGATGGCGCGGTGTAGGAAGTAGGCCACCTTCATCGTGCCATGGTGCTGGCGGATGTAGTCGATGACCAGCTCGGGCAGGTGGTGTTCGTGGGCCAGTCGCTCACCCTCGGTGACGTGTTCGATGATGATGGCCGCGCTGGTGGCGGGGTCCAGCTCGTCGTGCGGGTTGACGCCGCCCAGCTGGTTCTCGACGAAGAAGGCCGGCCGCAGGGTCTTACCCACGTCGTGGTAGTAGGCGCCGGCCCGGACCTGCAGCGGATCGGCACCGATGCTGCTGGCGGCGGCTTCGGCCAGATTGGAGAGCACCACCGAATGCTGATAGGTGCCCGGAGCGCGCATCTGGAGCTCGCGCAGGAGGGGCGCGTCCGGCCGCATCAACTCCAGGAGCTGGAAGGAGGTGGTCACGCCGAAGAGGGATCCGGCGGCCAGGACGGCCAGGGCCGTCAGGCCCGTGGCGAGGGCGGCCTGGGCTAGGGCCAGGCCGGCGATCTCTGCCAGCTGCTCGTTGGCGGCAAGAGGCTGCGTGAGCTGACTGCCCACGGCCACGGCAAGTCCGCTGCCGGCCACGGCAAGGCCGGCCCAGAGAAAGGCCTTGAGGCGCTCGATGCGATCGAGCACGATGGCGCCGGCAAGCCCGCCGAGCAGGAAGTAGAGCAGTACCTCCACGCTGGCGCCATCCAGCAAGCCGATGCTGGCGGCGACCAGGAGGGCGGAGAGCAATCCCAGCTCCAGGCCCAAGAGCACCGTGGTGGTCATGGCCACTGCGGTGGCCGGATAGACGTAGATCAAGGAAGCGGAGCCGCCGACCAGCAGCCGTCCACCGGCCACGATGACCAGCATCAAGAGCGCGGTCAGTCCCAAGGGGCGGGGATGATCGAGCAAGGCGGGCCGCCAGCGTGCCAGCAGGACGCCCAGGATGCCCACCAGGGTAAGGGCGAGGAGCAGGTCGGCCAAGGCCTGCCGCCAGCTGAAGGCGCCGGGCAGGAGACCGAATTGGGCCAGGGCCTCGTACTGGGCCGGCCCGACGATGTCCCCCTCGCGAACGATGGTGCGCCCGGCCACGAACCGCTCCTCCACGGCCTCGGTGCTCTCGCGGGCTTCCTGGCGCCGGGCTTCGGTGGCCTCTTCGTCGACGATGCGATTGGCCACCACGAAGCCCGCGGCCAGGTCGGCCACCAGCCGCGCTTCCTCGGCGCCCATCTGCGGGTCGACTTCGTTGACCAGCTCGCGTCGCACGCCGGCCAGATCCTCGTCGCGGATGTACTGCCGCAGGGCTTGCACCACCACTCGCCGCACCTCGTCGGCCGCGTCCTGCCATTCGGCGGGAGCCAGGCGGCCATCCGGTCCGGCGCCCAGGATCAGATCGAGCTGATCCTGACTCAAGCGCTCGAACTCGGAGAAGCCTTGCACCCAGCGACGCTTGCTCTCGACGGATTCGGGAGAGCCGCGCAGCATGGTCACGTGGGACAGGATGCCCTGGGCGCGGTCGACCTGGCGGCCGCCGATGTCCGAGTCCACCCGGTAGACCGGGGCGACCGCGGCGGCACGCCGATCGCGCTCGGCCTGTGTCGAGATCTCGCTGACGTACTGCTTGGTGAAGGGGGCGGCGAAGTCGCGCGGGCTGGGCGAGCCGATCTCGATGGGGCTGCTGCTGCTCTCGCCCGGCAAGGCGTGCACGGCAGCGATACCCAGCGCTAGGACCAAGCCGATGGCCAAAGAGATTTGACGCTTTCGCGAAGCAAGCCAGAAGCGGGGATCGGAGAGTGTGGGGACGGCGGGGGAGGGCTCCCCGGGTCGCGGATCTGGGCTCACGTCGTCGGTCTTAGGAAGCCAGCAGCCGTCGCACCACGGCGCTGACGAGCTTGCCGTCGGCTCGACCTTCGAGGGACTGCATCAAGGGGCCCATCACCTTGCCCATGTCCGATGGGCCCTCGGCGCCGACGTCGGCGATCTGCTCGCGCGCGGCGGCCTCGATCTCCTCCTCGCTCATTTGTTTCGGCAGGTAGGACTCGATGATGGCCAACTCGGTCTCCTCGACGGCGACCAGATCGTCTCGTCCACCCTCGCGGTAGAGCGCGATGGACTCGCGGCGCTGTTTGGCTTGCTTCTGCAAGACGCCGAGCACCGTGGCTTCATCCAGCGACTGTCCGCGTTGAAGCTGGCCCAGTCGAACCGCCTCCATCTCCGCCGTCTTGATGGCGGCGCGCAGCGAGCGCAGGGTGCGCTTCCGGTCCTCGTCGCCTCGGCGCATGGCCTCGGTGAGCTCGCTTGCGATGCGCGTTTCGAGCCGTTCGTTCATGATCATGCCCTCCCAAGCAGGAAGGACATTATACCATTCACGTGGGTGGGTCGCGCCTCGAGCTCGGGGGCTGGGCCTCCGCGGCCGTGCGGATCAGGGGCAAGCGCCGAGGGCGCAGGGATTCTGGGGCACGCCGTTGAGTCGTACTTCCAGGTGGAGGTGGGGGCCCGTGCAGCGGCCACCGGCACCATAGGTACAGCCGATGCCGCCGATCACCTGGCCGCGCTGGACGGTCGCGCCGGGATTGACGCCGACCGAGTTCATGTGGGCATAGAGTGATTCGAAGCCGTTGCCGTGGTCGATGATCACGGCCCGGCCGGCCCATTGGTACCAGCCGGCGTACTTGACCACACCGCTGTCGATCGCGTAGATCGGCGAACCGGTGCGATTGGCGATGTCGATCGCCCGGTGCCAGCGGTGATAGCCCTGGGTAAGCCGGCCGGAGGCGCCGACGTAGAAGCTGCCCGAGCCGACCACCGTGCCCAACACGTTGCTGGCCGCCCAGCCACCGGCGCCGCGCGGCACGATCAGGTCGCGGTAGCTGGGGATCTTGATCTCCATCTCGCCTTCGGGTACCACCAGCTCCGCGCCGACCACCAGGCCATCCCCGACCGACTGCAAGCCGTTGGCCTCGTAGGCCACGATCTGCTCCGGCGTCGACTTGTAGGTCTCGGCGATGTCGGCCAGGCTGTCGCCCTCCTGGACCACATGGACCACGGCCTTCATCGGCAGCACCGTCAGCTCGTCACCCACCGACAGGTCGTGTGGCTTCTCGCGGATCTTGGGATTGGCGAAGAGCAACCAGATCGGTTCGATGCCGAAGCGCGCCGCGATGTTGGTGACCGTGTCCCCGCGCACCACGCGATAGGACTCCGGTTCGTCCCAGGGCAAGAGCGAGGGATGGGCCTCGACGATGGCGCCGGGCGAGACGAAGCCCGGACGGTCGTCCAGGTCCGAGATCGCCGCGACCGCAGCGCCCGAGCGGGCGCCGATCACCGAGTCGGGCACGAAGCTGCGCGCTCGTTGGGCCCAATCGCTCAAGGGTCGGTCGACGGTTACCGCCGCGGCGGACCGGCCGCTCGATGGCAGGTTGGAGACCGCGAAGACGGCCAGGGTCAGGACCAGCACGATCGCGTGGGCCGCGAAGCGCCACATGATCGGCGAATCCAGATCGACCAGGCGGGTCAAGAGACGCCAGCGCCGGGCCAACCACTCCTCGGAGGCGGGCCGCAGCGAGGGGATGCTGGGCACCGTCACCAGGTTGGACGGGAGACCGAGGCTGGGGAGCGAACGCAGACGCTCGGCCGCCCCGAGGGGTTCGGGTGCCGGGATCCGCTCGATGATCTCGCGCGAGGGCCGTGCGCGCAGCGCGCGCCGATCCTGACTGAGATGGGTTGCCAATCACATGTCCTTCGGCTCGGTACCCGATCCCCTTCGGGAGGTCGCACCGACGCGGCGCGATCTCGTAGGGCAGGCGAGGGGCTCGGGACCCGGCGGCCGGCTCGGAGGCTGGAAAGACGTCTCCATACCGGCCGAGCACTCCGCGTCGAGATCTCGACGCGACATGCCCGGTGAACTGCGGGAGGGATTTATAGGGTCGAAAGAGGGCCGAGTCAACTTCTCGGAGCGCGATCCGGGGCTTCCCGACCGGCGCTTTCCCCACGCCCATCCTACGCTCACCCGACGCAGGCCGGGCAGCCTGGACGAACCCGCTCGTCGATCGAGGCCTTCAGGGCTGGTCGGCGTGAATGGTGGCCAGGAACTCTTGATTGCTCTCGGTGCGCTGCATGCGCTCGATCACCGCCTCGATGGCCTGGGCGCCGCCGCCCATCATGTCGACCATGCGCCGGACCAGCCAGACCCGCTCGAGCGTTTCCGGCTCGATGAGCAGGTCCTCGCGCCGAGTGCTGGACTTCTCGATGTCGATGGCCGGATAGACCCGGCGCTCGGCCAGATGGCGGCTGAGAACCAGCTCCATGTTGCCGGTGCCCTTGAACTCCTCGTAGATCACGTCATCCATGCGGCTGCCGGTCTCGACCAGGCAGGTGGCGACGATGGTCAGGCTGCCCCCGTCCTCGATCTTGCGCGCCGCGCCGAAGAAATGCTTGGGCGGGAAGAGCGCGGCCGGGTCCATGCCGCCGGAGAGGGTACGGCCGCTCTGGGGTACGACCAGGTTGTAGGCCCGCGTCAGCCGGGTGATCGAGTCGAGCAAGATGACCACGTCACGACCGTGCTCGACCAGGCGCTTGCCGCGTTCGAGGGCCATCTCGGCCACCCGCACATGATCGCTGATCGGCTCGTCGAAGGTCGAGCTGTAGACCTCGGCCTCGACGGAGCGGTCCATGTCGGTGACCTCTTCGGGCCGCTCGCCGATCAGCACCACCATCAGGTGCACGTCGAGCTCGTTCTGGCTGACGCCGTTGGCGATGTCCTTGAGGATGGTGGTCTTGCCGGCCTTCGGCGGCGAGACGATCAGTCCTCGCTGGCCCCGCCCGATGGGCGAGAGGAGATCGATCAGCCGCGTGGAGATGTGGTCAGGCTCGGTCTCCAGGTTCAGGCGCTGGTTGGGGAAGATCGGCACCAGGTCCTCGAACTTGGGCCGTGTCTTGGTGGCATCCGGATTCAGGCCGTTGACCGCCTCGACGCGCAAGAGACCGTAGTACTTCTCGTTCTCCTTGGGGGGCCGCACCTGGCCGATGACCATGTCTCCGGTGCGCAAGGCAAAGCGCCGGATCTGGGACTGGCTGACGTAGACGTCCTCGTCGCCCGGCTTGACGTTCTGGGAGCGCAGGAAGCCGATTCCGTCCTGCACGATCTCCAGCACGCCGCCGCCGAAGATCAGGCCGCGCCGCTCGGCGTTGGCGCGCAGGAGACGGAAGACCAACTCGGTCTTCTTGAGCCGCTCGGCCTGGGGGATGTCGAAGTCGCCGGCCATCTGGCGCAGCTCATCGGTGCTCTTCGACTCGAGTTCGGCGATGTGCAAGGTAGCGTGCTCCGGTCGCGTGGCGCGGGCCGGCCGCGCCTGTCGGCGGTCGATTCGGGCCCGATCAGCTGGCGTCGTAGGCGACCTGGCTGATCTGCATCAGCTTGTCCCAGTGATGCCGTGCGTCGATGGTGCGCACCGTGCCCGAGCGCGAGCGCATGACCACCGATTGGGTGGTGGCGCCATTGCCATGGTAGTGAACGCCATCGAGCAGCTCGCCGTCGGTGATGCCGGTGGCGGCGAAGAAGACGTTGTCGCTGGAGACCAGATCGTCGGTGGTCAACACGCGCGAGAGGTCGTAGCCGGCCGCCTCGGCCTTGCGCGCCTCGTTCTCGTCGCGCGGCCACAGGCGACCCTGGATGCTGCCGCCGAGGCATTTCAGCGCGCAGGCGGCGATCACGCCCTCCGGCGTGCCGCCGATGCCCATCAACACGTCCACGCCGGTGCGCTCGACGGCGGCCATGATCGCGCCGGCAACGTCGCCGTCGGTGATCAGCCGGATGCGCGCCCCGGTGGCGCGGATGTCCTCGATGAGCTTGGCGTGGCGCGGTCGGTCCAGGACGACCACCGTCAGGTCATCCAGGTCCTTGCGCTTGGCCTGCGCGATGCCGCGCAGGTTGGCCTCGACCGGAGCGTTGAGGTCGATGGCGCCGGCGGCATCGGGGCCGACGGCGATCTTGTCCATGTAGAAGACCGGGCCGGGATCGAACATCGAGCCGCGTTCGGCCACGCCGACGACCGCCAGGGCGTTCGGCCGCCCCAGGGCCAGGAGCCGGGTGCCGTCGACAGGATCGACGGCCACGTCGACCTGGGGTCCGTTGCCGGTGCCCACCTGCTCGCCGTTGAAGAGCATCGGGGCCTCGTCCTTCTCGCCTTCGCCGATGACCACAACGCCATCGCAGTCGACCGTGCGCAGCATCAGGCGCATGGCGTCGACGGCCGCTTGGTCGCCGGCCTCTTTCTCGCCGCGGCCCATCCAGCGGCCGGCAGCCAGCGCGGCCGACTCGGTGACGCGGGCGAGCTCGAGGGCGAGGTTTCGATCCGGGGCGGACTGGGCCATGGAGAGCACTCCTGTGGGGCATGCAGGCCAAACTGTGCGTCGAGGAGAGGAGCTTCGGGGGTCGTGGAATCGGGAAGCCAGACAACGAGGGGCAGCCGGTGCCGGCCGCGAGCGGCGATTATAACAGAGCTGGCGCCGGGACGTGAAGCCGGGGCGAAAGGTCGGACGGGCAAGACATCCTGGCGCAGTGCGGGGGCTTCAGCCTTCTTCGAGCGCGGCGGCGATCGCCTCGTCGCGGTGCAGCCGGCGCGTGGGGATGCGGTTGGCCGCCAGCGCGGCCGCCAGCGCATCGTTGCTGCCGGCCGGGCCGAAGCTGTTGGCGTCGACCAGGACCACCAGGCTGTGCACACCGCGCAGCTTCAGGGCGCGCAAGGCCTCCACCCAGCGCAGCGAGGTGGTGGCGGTGATGACCACCAGGGTGGCATGCCGCTTGAGCTCGTGGCTCTCGGCGGAGAGCACCTCCGAGAGACCCGAGCGGCCCGCGGCCCGCAGGACGGCCAGGTGGGTGAGGATCTTGGAGATCTGGCGGTCGCCGCGATCGGGCTGGGCGACGATCCGGCGCTGCCCGTGGGCGATCAAGCCCACGCTCTTGCCGTCCTCCAGGAAATGCCGTGCCAGGCTGGCCGCCGCCACCACGGCATACTCCTCGGTGCTGGGCAGGACCTCCGGCAGGTCCTCGTCCACCCAGGGCATGGCCGAGCCGGGCTCCGCCTCGCGATCCGCCTCGGCCGCCGCCACGTGGGCGTCCCGATCCAAATCGAGCAGGATCCAGTAGTCGGCGATGGGGTCCAGCTCGAACTCGCGGGTGTAGAGCTGGTTGCGACGGGCCGAGGTCGGCCAGTGGATGCGCTTGAAGTCATCCCCCGGCCGGTAGCCGCGGACGCCGCGCACGTTGGTGGTGGCCAGCTCGCTGCGCCTGCGGATGACCTGACCGCCCGAGAGATAGCCGGTGGGTAGGTCCAGGGCGCGCAAGGGCAGGCTGCGCGGGTAGACCACGAAGGGAGCGGTCTGACCGTACTTGCGCTCGAGCCGGAAGATCCCCAAGGGATCGCCGCCGGCCACCGTCATCGGCCCCAGGCGGAACATGCCGCGCCGGCGGCAGACCGTGCGCACCGTCCAGCGCCGCGTGCGGCCCGGAGCCATGGTCGACAGCACGCGGCTGGCGTGATGTCCCGGCAGATCGCTGTGGTCGCGCACCTCCAGAAAGAGCTTGGGCAGCCAGCCGCGATTGGTCAGGCCGAAGCTCTCCTCGGCCAGTCCGCCCACCTCGGCCCGGCTGGCCCGGGTCCGGCGCGAGATCTCGATCCAGCGCACCGAGCTCCAGGTGAGCAGGGCGGCCACCGCCAGCAAGCTCGAGAGGGCCCAGGTGAGCCGCCAGATCAAGGGATGGCCGAAGAGCAATGCGATGGCGGCGACCACCAGCGTGACACCGACCAGAAAGCGACCGTGCATGTCAGGCGCGGACCGTGCCGCCGGGCACCGGCAGCGCGCCGAGGATCTCCTGGACGATGGCCTGGGCTTCGACGCCGCGGATGCGGGCCGAAGGGTTGACGATGATGCGATGCGATAGCACGTCTCCCGCCAGCTCCTTGACGTCGTCGGGCAGGACGTAGTCGCGCCCGCGAACCGCGGCCAGGGCCCGGCTGGTGTGGTAGAGGCTCAGGCTGCCGCGCGGGCTGGCGCCCAGGTAGATGTCGTCGTGATGCCGCGTGGCGTCGACCAGGTCGACGATGTAGCGCTTGATCAGATCATCCAGGTAGACCTCGCGCACCGCCGCCTGGGCGGCCAGGACCTCCTCTGCCGAGGAGACCTGCTCGAGTCGATCTAGCGGGTGGCCGCTGCGCTGGTCGTCCAGGATCCGCATCTCTTCCTCCGGGCCCGGGTAGCCCAGGCGCAGGCGGAGGATGAAGCGGTCGAGCTGGGCCTCGGGCAGCGGGAAGGTGCCCTCGTACTCGATCGGGTTCTGCGTTGCCAGGACCAGGAAGGGTCGGGGCAGTTGTAGGGTGCGCCCATCGACCGTGATCTGGCGCTCCTCCATGGCCTCCAGGAGGGCGGCCTGCGTCTTGGGCGTGGCGCGGTTGACCTCGTCGGCCAGCACCACCTGGGCCACGATGGGGCCCGGGCGGAACTCGAACTCGCTGGTCTTCTGGTTGAAGATCGAGACGCCGGTGATGTCGCTGGGCAGCATGTCCGGCGTGCACTGAACGCGCCGGAAGTCGCAGCCCAGGCTGCGCGCGACCGACTTGGCCAGGACGGTCTTGCCGAGCCCCGGCACGTCCTCGATCAGGACATGCCCACGGCAGAGTAGGGCCACGAAGAGGCGCTGCACCTCACGGTGCTTGCCCACGATGACCTGCTCGACATTGCCGGTCAGGCGCTTGGCGATGCTTGCGACGTCCATGCGGTCTCTCTCTCGTTTTGCTAGGGCGGTGCGGTCGCTCATGGAAAGTCGGTGACTTGGGGGCGAGCTAACGATAGCATTCGCGGATCGGCTGCCCATCCACCCGTGGCCCGCGCCCCATCGATGGCTCCCGGTAGCCGAGCCTTACGAGCCGAGCCCTGATCAAAACGAAGGGATCCGGCTCGGGGTTCAGACGCCTGCGCAGTCCTTGTGGTATCGTTGCCGACCGTGAACGACGAACGCATCGCGCTCTACGAGCTCGACCACGAGGGCCTGGAGGCCTTGATGGCCGAGCTGGGACAGCCTCGCTACCGAGCCGACCAGATCTGGCGATGGCTCTACCGCCACCTGGCCGATGACTTCGGCGCGATGAGCGACCTTCCCGCCGATCTGCGCGACCGGCTGGCCGAGAGATGCCGGCTCGAGCGGCTCCGGCCCTTGGCCCGGACCGAGAGCGAGGATGGTCTGGCGACCAAGTTCCTCTTCGGGCTGCCGGACGGCCAGCAGGTCGAGACGGTGCTGATGCACTACGTCGATCCGGCCGATGAGGACCCGGACGGGCCAAACGAAGGCGAGATCCCGGCCGGCCGGCATACCATCTGTCTGTCGACCCAGGCCGGTTGCGCGATGGGCTGCGTCTTCTGCGCCACCGGTCAGATGGGCTTGCTGCGCGACCTGAGCGTCGGCGAATGCGTCGAGCAGGTCCTGCATTGCGCTCGCTTGCTGCGCGCGGCCGGCGAGCGTCTCGACAACGTGGTCTTCATGGGCATGGGCGAGCCCCTGGCCAATTGGGAAGCCACCTGGGCTTGTGTCGAGCGCCTGATCGATCCGGAGGGCTTGGGACTCAGCCCGCGGCGCCTGACCATCTCGACCGTGGGCATCGTGCCCGGCATCCGCCGGCTGGCCGAGAGCGGCTTGCCGCTGCGCCTGGCGGTCTCGCTGCACGCGCCGGACGATGCGCTGCGCAGCCGATTGGTGGCGGTGAACCAGGTCTACGGTCTGTCGGAGATCCTGGCGGCTTGCCGCGACTACCAAGCCGCCGGGGGGCGCCGCATCACCTTCGAATACGTGCTCATCGCCGGGGTCAACGACGCGATCGAGCAGGCACGGCATCTGGCCGCGCGGCTGGGCGGCCTGGACGCGCACGTCAACCTGATCCCGCTCAACCCCACCGACGGCAGTCCGATGCGGCCCAGCCCTTATCGCGACGCGGTGGCCTTCCAGGACGCCCTGCGCGCGTCCGGGCTCGGCACGACCCTGCGCATGCGCAGGGGCATCGACGTTCAAGCCGGCTGCGGGCAGTTGCGCAGCCGCAGCCAGACCGGCCAGATGGGCCGGACCATCCCCTTGCTCGAAGACACGGGAGCCCGCTCATGAGCCAGCCGCACCCGGACCTGGAGATCCTGCCTTCCATCCTCTCGGCCGACTTCGCCCGATTGGGCGCGGACGTGGAGGCCGTGGCCGCCGCCGGCGTGCGCAAGCTGCACGTCGACGTGATGGACGGGCGCTTCGTGCCCAACATCTCCATCGGCCTGCCGGTGCTGCGCTCCCTTCGCCAGGCCACCGATCTCTTCCTCGACTGCCACCTGATGATCGTGGAGCCGGAGCGCTATGCCCTGGAGTTCGCCCGCTACGGTGCGGACGGCGTGACGATCCACGTCGAGGCCTGCCGGCACCCCCATCGCTTGCTGCAGCAGCTGCGCGACGCCGGGGTGGTGGCAGGCGTGGCCCTGAACCCGGGCACACCCCTGTCGAGCATCGAGGAACTCTTGCCCCTGCTCGACCTCGTCCTGATCATGACCGTGAACCCGGGCTTCGGAGGCCAGAGCTTCATCGCGCCGATGCGCTCCAAGATCGAGCGATTGCAGGCGCTCATCGAGGAGGCGGGGGCGCCGGTGACCATTCAGGTCGACGGCGGGATCGCGCCGGGAACGGCCGGCGCGGTGGTCGCGGCCGGCGCGAGAGAGCTCGTGGCCGGCTCGGCTGTCTTCTCGACGGGCAAGCCGCCATCCGCGGCCCTGGCCGAGCTTCGCGCCGCGGCCGAGCGCGGACTGAGTGCGCCAAGCGCCGGAACTCGGGGCGGCTCCACGGATTGAGACCGGTTCGTGGCGCGGGCGAGTTACATTAGGGGCGGCTGAGCTCAGAGATCCGGCCCGGGCTCATCCACCCCGGCCTCGGCGAAAGCTCAGCCGGACTTGCTCATCGTGCGCAAACAGCGGGTGCAGACCTTGACCCGCTTCTTCTTGCCGTCCTCGTAGACCGTGGCGCTCTGCACGTTGATGCTGAAGCGTCGCTTGGTCGCCTTGAGCGAGAAGGGGCGGCTCTGGCCGAACATCGGCGACTTTCCGCACTTGTAGCACTTGGCCATCGGTTCACCTCGAAGTGATGCGTCGATCGATGGTTACCTAAGGTATGGGCCGGTCACGGCCGCGGGGCTCCATCGATTGAAGTCGAGCGTACGAATCCAATAGACTAGCAGCCGGGCGATGGCCGAGCAAGGCGCGGCATCCTTGACCCTCCCGAGGGCGCCCGCTATGCTCGCCGGCATGCATCCCGACATCGAGCGCATGGTCAAGATCCTCGAGCTCGAGCGAGAACAGGGCTGCCGCGATCGGGCCGTCCAAGGCGGGCTCGAGGCCTTCGCCGAGCGCTGGGGCGAGGCCGCGGCCAGCTCCCTACCCGATCTCAAGATCGATCGGGTGACCTCGGCCCTCGAGGGCTACGGCGAACAGCAGGAGACCGAACGCGAGAAGGGCGTCATCAACGCTCTCCGCGCGCTGCGCGGCACCCGCGGCGGGGGCAAGCAGCGCGACCGGGGTCGGTCCGCCGGTGCATCGGCCGCCCGCTCCGATCGGCCGGTTGCCCGCTCGGCGGCCAAGCCCCCCGCCCCGGCGGCCCTGGACCCCGGCCGCGAGCACCCTCCGCGCGATCGCCCGGAGCTCGACCTCCCCGTACGCGACTTGCGGGGCATCGGCGACAAGGCCGCGGGCCATCTGGCGCGACTGGAGCTGCACAGCATTCGCGACCTCCTCCTGCACCTGCCGGCCCGCTACCGCGATTTCCGCGACATGCCGCGCATCGATCAGCTGGAGGTGGGCCAGGATGCCACGGTGGCCGCGACCATCTGGCGCGTCAGCGGCCGGCGCATCGGCGGCAACCGGCATCTGCTGAGCCTGATCCTCAGCGACACCACGGGGCAACTGCAGGTCAGCTACTTCAACCAGCCCTACTTGGAGAAGCGCTTCCGGCGCGGGCAGCAGATCGTGGTCAGCGGCAAGGTGGAGGTGCGGGCGGGCCGCTTGACGATGAGCTCGCCGGAATGGGAGGGCATCGACCAACAGAAGGCGCATACCGCCCGGATGGTGCCGATCTACCCCCTGACCGAGGGGATCAAACAGCGCTGGCTGCGACGACAGATCTTGCAGGCCCTCGAGCGCTGGGTGGATGCCTTCGGCGATCCCTTGCCTGCCTCTCTGCGCGCCGAGCACGATCTATTGGCCTTCCCGGACGCCCTGCGCGAGCTCCACTTTCCGCGGGACGCGGCGCATCTGGAGCGCGCCCGCCGCCGCCTGGCCTTCGACGACCTCTTGTTGGTGCAGCTCTGGGCCGGGCGTCGCCGGCGGGCGCGCAAGTCGCAGCCCGGCGTCAATCTGGCCGAGGGACTCCTGGAGATGCGGCGTTTCGTCGATGCCCTGCCCTACGAGCTGACCCGCGCGGAGCCCGACCGTCCAGACCGGCGGGGCCAGCGCGAGGTGATCCGCGAGATCGTCGACGATCTCTCCCGACCCGAGCCGATGAGCCGCCTCTTGCAAGGCGACGTGGGCTGTGGCAAGACGGCGGTGGCCGGCGCGGCGCTGGCCCTCTGCGTCGGCGCGGGGCATCAAGGCGCCCTGATGGCGCCGACCGAGATCCTGGCCGAGCAGCATTTCCGCAGCCTGCTGGCGAGCTTCGAGCCGCTGGGCTATCGGCCCTTCGACCCTTCGGCGCCGGATCGGGATGCCGATCGGCACCGCATCGCCCGCTTGGTCGGCAGCATGAGCGCGGGCGACAAGGACCGAACGGCCGAAGCCCTCCGAAGGGGCGAGGTGGAGCTGGTGGTGGGAACCCACGCGGTCATCCAGGACCGCGTGGCCTTCCGCTGCCTGGGCCTGGCCATCGTCGACGAGAAGCACCGCTTCGGCGTGCTGCAAAAGGCCGAGCTGCTGCTCAAGGGCAGTCGCGGTGGCGGGGCCGAGGCGGCCCAGCCGCATTTCTTGCTGATGACGGCCACGCCCATCCCGCGCAGCATGAAGCTGGCCATGCTCGGTGATGCCGACGTCAGCGTGATCGAGACCATGCCGCCGGGGCGCAAGGCCATCCGCAGCCATCTCTTGTCGCCCTCCGAGCGAGCCCGGGCGCATGCCTTCATCCGCCGGCGCGTCCTCGAGCGGGGGCAGCAAGCCTACATCGTCCATCCCCTGGTGGAGGAATCGGAGTCCATCGATGCCCGAGCGGCGGTGGAGTCCTTCCCCGAGCTCGATCAGGAGGTCTTCGGTGACCTGGAGGTCGGCCTCTTGCACGGTCAGCTGCGGCCGGCGGAGAAGGAGGCGGTCATGCGCCGCTTCCAGGCCGGCGAGATCGACGTGCTCGTAGCCACCAGCGTCATCGAGGTGGGTGTCGACGTGCCGAACGCCACCGTCATGCTCATCGAGAACGCCGAGCGCTTCGGTCTGGCCCAACTGCACCAGTTCCGGGGGCGGGTGGGGCGAGGCTCCGAGGACAGCACCTGTCTCTTCATCTCGGAAGCGCGGTCCGAGAGCGCGCGAAAGCGCCTCGAGGCCCTGGTGGAGCCGATCACCGATCCGAAGACCGGGCAGAAGCGTCTGCGCACGGGCCTCGAGCTGGCCAAGTTCGACCTCGATCAGCGAGGTCCGGGCGATCTCTTCGGACTGCGTCAGGCCGGTTGGGAGACCGAGCTGCGCTTTGCCCACCTGGCGTCCACCGAGTCCATGATCTTGGCCTCGCGCGTGGCCGAGCGTTTGATGCGCGACGATCCATGGCTGGCCGGCGAGGGCCTGGCGGTCCTTCGGGAGCGCGTCGACGCGCTGATCGAGGCCCGCGAGCGCATTTGACCGCCGGCCGATCGGCCGGCGCATGTCGACCGACGGGCGCCGGCATGATATCATCGCCGCAGGAGGAGCATGGACTCGATCGCCGTCTTTCCGGCCACCTTCGATCCGATCACCAACGGTCATCTCGCCATCGCCGAGCGCGCGGCGCGATTGTTCGACCGTCTGGTGATCGGCGTATACAATCACCCGGGCTCGGCCGGCAACGGCGCGAGCTTCAAGCAGCCGCTGTTCAGCGCGGACGAGCGCGTTTCGTTGGTCCGAGCGTCGGCGACCCATCTGGAGAACCTATCGGTGCGCCGGTTCGACGGTCTCGCGATCGACTTCGCGCGCGAAGAGAAGGCCAGCGCCATCGTGCGCGGCCTGCGCGTGGCCGACGACTTCGAGTTCGAGCGGCAGATGGCGATGATGAACCGGCACCTGGCGCCCGAGGTGGAGACCCTCTTGCTTATCAGCGAGCCGGGGCATGCCTTCGTCAGCGCATCCATCGTCCGTGAGGTGGCCCTCATGGGCGGAGACGTGAGCCAGCTCGTGCCGCCCTTGGTGGCCGATGCCCTGGAACAGAAGACGCGCCAGTTGCGTCGCGCCGGCCGTGTGGCGCCGCGCAACCTGGCCTAGCCCCGCAAACGGGATGTCCGCCACCAAGGGAGGTGCGCCATCGATCTCGAATACTTGATCGACCGGCTCGAGGAGTTGCTCGACCGAGGCGCTCGGGTGCCGATGACCACCCGGGTGATCATCGACGAGAACGAGTACCTGCGCCTCATCGACCAGATGCGCATCAGCGTTCCGCAGGAGATCAAGAACGCGCGACAGGTCGAGAGCGAACGCGAGGCGCGCCTGGCGGCCGCCCAGGAGCAAGCCGAGTCGATCATCGCCGCCGGCCGCGAGCAGGCCGAGTCGCTGACCGCGGAGCATGTCGTGCTGGCCCAGGCCCAGGAGCGGGCCGACGAGGTGCTGACCCAGGCCTACCAGGAGGCGGCGCAGATCCGCAGCGAGGCCGATGCCTACGCGCTGGAGGTCCTGCACCGCATCGGCGCCCAGCTGGAGGGCTTCGGTCAGACGGTCCGCAACGGCATCCGTCTCCTGGAAGCGGGGGATCCGGTACGCGGTGAGTCCGCGGAGCCTGCCGAATCCGTCGAGCCCCAACCGGCCGGCGGTGAGCGCTCTTCCTGATCCTTGACCTCTAGCCCATAGCGCCCAGTCCGAGGCTCTTGGTCGTGCCCCGCGCATCCACTATATTTAACGTCCTTGGCTGGATGGCAGCGTTCGCCATCCGGCCGCATGCGTTGAGGACGAGAATGGAGGAGGGAAGCGATGCGCTACCGCGTCTCCGACCTGCTCAAGTCTTCCTTGGGTCGCAGCCGGGATGTCGAGTTGGAGTCCTGGTTGGAAGGCGAAGAGTCCCAGATCGAGCTGACCGCACCCCTGACCGCCCAGCTCCGACTGGTGCGCGACCCGGCCGGCATCCTGGTCATGGGCAGGGTGAGTACGCGAATCCGAACGCACTGTGCTCGCTGCCTGGATCCGGTCGAGTTGGAGGTCGAGTTCGACCTGTCAGAGCACTTCCGGCCGACCGTCATCATCCCGGATGGGCCGCCCATCGAGCCGGACCCCGAGGAGGAGCAGGAAGACATCACCGACCTGGATGAGCAGCACGTGCTGGATCTTGGCGGCGTGCTGTGGCAAAATCTAGAGCTTGCCGTTCCCGCATTGCCGCTGTGCCGACCGGATTGTCTCGGGCTCTGTCCGAGTTGCGGGGCCAACTTGAACGTCGAGACCTGCAGCTGCGAGCCCGAGCCCGATCCGCGGTGGGCGGACCTGGCCGAGATTCGGGCTCGCATGGAGCAGGAGACGAGTGAAGACTAGAGAGGTCTAGTGAAGACCGGGGGTCGGCGATTCTTCGCCCCCCGAACACCGCATGGCCATCGGGCCGCGCCCCCGGCGCTCCGGTGGCCCCATCGCGCCGAGGCCCGACCGGGCCGGCCGAATCGCCGATCGCAAGGAGTCATGCCATGGGTGCCGTGCCCAAGAGTCGAATCAGCAAGCGCCGCAAGCGCAACCGCCGGGGCCACGACAAGATCCAGGCCGTCAAGCTCGTGCGCTGCCAGACCTGTGATGCCTTCCATCAACCGCATCACATGTGCCCCGAGTGCGGGTCCTTCCGCGGGATCCAAGTCGTCGACCTCGAAGAGGAATTCTGATGCCGATTACGCTCGCTGATCGGCCGTGTGGAGCCGGCCCTCGATGAGCGTCGCCTGGCTCTTTCCCGGACAGGGCTCGCAGGCGGTGGGCATGGCCGGCGCTTGGGCTCGGCGATCGTCTTGCGCTCGCGAGGCCCTGGACGAGGCGGCCGAGGTGCTGGGCTTCGACCTGCCGGGCCTCATGGCCGAGGGCCCGGAGGAGCTGCTGAGCGACACCTACAACCAGCAGCCCGCGCTGCTGGCGGCCAGTGTGGCCATCCTCCGCGCGGCCTACGAGGACTTGCCGGCACCGGCCTACGTGGCCGGCCATTCGCTGGGCGAGTACAGCGCGCTGGTGGCAGCCGGCGCGCTGTCCTATCCGGATGCCTTGGGACTGGTGCGCGAGCGTGGGCGCTTGATGCAGCAGGCCGGTCAGCGCCAGCCCGGTCGCATGGCCGCGATCCTCGGCCTCGATGACCGGATCGTCGAGGAATGCTGCGCCGCGATCGAAGGCGCCGAGGTCGCGAACTACAACGCACCGGGACAGGTGGTGATCTCGGGCAGCGATCTGGGCATCGACGCGGCCGTCGAGGCCCTGGAGCGCGCCGGCGCCAAGCGGATCGTCGTCCTTCCCATCACCATCGCTGCGCATTCGGCCTTGATGACCGAGGCGGCCGCGCCCTTCGCCCGGCAGCTGGAGGCGGTGGCCCTGGCTCCGGCTTCGGTGCCCGTGGTGGCCAATCTCAGCGCAAGCCCCATCCAGGCGGTCGACGACATCCGCCGGGAACTGGTCGAACAGCTGACTGGCTCGGTGCGCTGGAGCGAGAGCGTGACCTACATGGCCGATGCCGGGGTGACCGACTACTATGAGATCGGATCCGGTCGGGTGCTCTGCGGTCTTGCCAAGCGCATCCTCCGCGGCCGGCCGGGGTCGGCCCCGACGCTGCATCCCATGGACCAGCCCCCGCTTGCCGAAGCGGGCGCGACCGGCTAACCGCCTAGGTCGGCCGCGTTGGCGGGCTTGCCCGCCAACGGGTTCGGACCGTCCCGATTGTTCGAAGGAGTCTCGAGGTGAGCCAGCAGCCGAGCCCCGTCGCCCTGGTGACCGGTAGCAGCCGCGGCCTGGGCCGTGCCATCGCCGAGCGCCTGGCGGCCGATGGCCATCGCCTGGTGATCAACTGCCGCTCGCGAAGCGAGGAGGCCGAGGCGGTGGTGGACGCGATCGTCCAGGCCGGCGGCGAAGCCTTCGCCGCGCAGGCCGACGTCACCGAGCCCGGCGAGGTCGAGGGCCTGGTCGAAGCGGCCCGAGAGCGTTTCGGTCGCATCGATGTCTTGGTCAACAATGCGGGGGTGACCCGCGACGGGCTCTTGATGCGCATGAAGGACGAGGACTGGGACCTGGTGCTGGCCACCAACCTGCGAAGCGTATTCCTCGCCTCGCGCGCCGTGCTGCGGCCCATGATGCGACAGCGCGGGGGGCGCATCATCAACATCACCTCCATCGCCGGCTTGGATGGAAACTTCGGGCAGTGCAACTACGCCGCGGCCAAGGCCGGCATCGTCGGCTTCACCAAGAGCCTGGCCAAGGAAGCCGGCGCGCGAGGCATCACCGTCAATGCCGTGGCGCCGGGCTACGTGCCCACCGATCTGACCAGCGAATTGCCCGAGGAGCTCTTGGAACGGGCCCGCGAGGCCACACCGCTGGGCCGCCTGGGACAGAGCGCGGACGTGGCGGCAGCCGTGTCCTTCCTGGCCGGACCGGATGCAGCCTTCATCACGGGGCAGGTCCTGCGGGTCGACGGCGGGATGGTGCTCTAGGGCCCGCTCGGTCTCCGCGATCTCGCGGGCTGGGCGTCCGGGGCGATGGTCTTGGTGAGGAGAGCATGAAGGGTCGTCGCCGCGCGCGCCAGCTGGCCTTGCAGGCGCTCTACGAGCTGGATCAGAGCCAGCACCCGGTCGCCGACGTCTTGGCCTGGCGCCTGGACGACTACTATCGCAGCCTGCTGCGCAACCGGCCCCAAGGACCGACACCGGCCTCCCAGGTCGATGCCCTCATGGGCGCCGCCGACCTTCGACGCGATGCCGCGGCGCCCTTTTCGGCGCTGGATGCCGCAGACCTGGCCGGTCCGCGGGGGCTCGACGCGGCGACCTTGGAGGCCTTGCTGGAGATCCTGATCGCCCATCAGAAGCTCGGCGGCTACGCGGTGGCCTTGGTCCGTGGCGTGCTGGCCAACCGCGAGGCCATCGACAGAGCGATCGCGCGCATCGCCCCGGAATGGCCGGTGGATCAGATCGCGCCGGTCGATCGCAACTGTCTGCGCATTGCGCTTTGGGAGATCGCCAGCGAGTCCGCGCCGACCCGGGTGGCCATCAACGAAGCGGTGGAGCTGGCCCGCAAGTTCAGCGGTGAAGGGGCACGGCGCATGGTCAACGGCGCCCTCGGCGCATTCACCCAGAGCGGGCAGTCGATCGAGATCGTCGGGCATGAGCGGGCCGGCTGAGCCGGATCCGGAGCTTCGCGCGGTCTTGGCCGAGCGCCTGGCCGGCATCCGCCGGCGCATGGAGGAAGCCGCCCGGCGGGCTGGGCGCGATCCGGCGCTGCCGCGGTTGGTGGTGGTCAGCAAGACGGCCACCGCCGTGCAGGCCGCGGCTGCGGTGATGGCCGGTGCCGATCATCTGGGCGAGAATCGGATCCAGGACGCGCTGCCGCGGATCGAGGCCTTGTCGGCCTTGGGCTTGCAGCCCACCTGGCACATGATCGGCCACCTGCAGCGGAACAAGGTGCGCTCCGCCCTGGAGGGCTTCGACCGCATCGACAGCATCGACAGCCTGCGGCTGGCCCGACGGGTCGATCGCTTGGCCGCCGATCTGGGTCGGACCGTTCCCCTGCTGTTGCAGGTCAACGCCTCGGAGGATCCGGCCAAGCACGGCATCCTCCCCGAGGACCTGCCGGAGCTTGCTGGTCGGGTGGCCGCGCTGCGAAACTTGCGGATCGAGGGCTTGATGACCATCCTATTCCAGACCCGGGACGAGGCCCGGTTGCGCGCCGACTTCGCGCGGATGCGCAATCTGCGGGATCGCATGCGACGAGCGCATCCCGGCCTTTCTTGGGAGGTCCTGTCGATGGGCATGACCGCCGACTTCGAGTTGGCCATCGAAGAGGGGGCTACCGAGGTGCGCGTAGGCCGTGCGATCTTCGAGGACCTGTGATCCAACCAGCGAATATGGAGGCTGGATGAACGCGCTATTCTGTCCACTGCTCAGCTTGCTCTCCTTCTTGGCGGGCTTTCTGAACCTCGCGATCCTGATCCGCGTGCTGCTCTCCTGGGTCGATCAGAATCCCTACCCGGACAGCCGGTGGAAGGAGCTGCTCTACCAAGTTACCGATCCCATCCTGGAGCCCCTGCGCCGCAACATCCCCCCGATGGGGATGTTCGACATCTCGCCCATCGTCGCATTCTTGATCCTGGGTGTGATCGTACAGGTCGTCCGCGAACTCCAGCTCTCCTCCGGCTGCATCTTCACCTTCGGATTCTGAGCCTTGCCCGGCCGCTCTGGGCCGGCGGCGGGCTCGCGATCCGCTCGCGTATGCACTCCGGGCCTGAGTCGCATCGGTCAGCTCCCCGCGGCCGGCCGATCCGCTCCCTCCGGTGGCCGCAGGACGTAGCCCACGCTGCGCACGGTATGGATCAGACGCGGCTGGTCGTCCGACTCGATCTTCTGGCGCAACCAGTGGACGTGCACCTCGAGCGTGCGCGTGTCGGCCACGTAGTCGGTGAGCCAGACTTCCTTCATCAGGAACTGCCGGCTTAGGACCTGGCCGGCGTGCGTCAGGAAGACCTCGAGCAGCCGGCATTCCTTGGGTGTGAGGTGGTGCTCCGAGCGCCCGCAGTGCAAGCGGCGCGCGTCTCGATCGAGCGAGACATGTGCGCAGGAGAGGGGCTCTTCGGCCGCCGTGTCCACGGAACTCAGGCGTGGAGGATGCGACCGCAGCCGCGGCAATAACACAGTTCGCGGCTCCCGCGAATCCCGTGTCGTTCCTCGATGGGCAACTCCATGCCGCAGACTCCGCAGGCATCGCCCCGCACCGGGCTGACCGCGCGTCCGGACTTCTGAGCGATCAGCCGATCATAAGTCGCTAGATCTGCCGGGGCCACGGCCTCTCGAAGCTTGGCTCGCTGCAATCGCAGCGCCTTGGCGGCCGAGTCGAGCTTCTTCAGTTCGCTGCTGAGGGCGCGCTGCTGTTGATCCTGGCGTGCCTCCAGATTCTCCAGCGCGTGCTGGGCGCCGTCCTTTCGCTCGACAGCTTGGTCCCGGCGCAGCATCAAGTCCAGGGTCTGGTCGTCGAGTTGCGCTAGGCGACGCTCGAGCGATTCCACCTCGAGCTGCAGGTTCTGGACCTCGCGGGCACCCTTGACCTTGCCGCCGTACATGGCCTGCTTGTCGGCCTCGATCCTGGCCTTGACCTTCTCGCGCTCGTCGCGGCTGGTCTGTAGCTCGCGTTGTAGCGAGTCCAAGGCCAGCTGGCTCTCTTCGAGCTCTTCTCGAGCCTCGCGAATGGCCTTGCCGCCGCGGAGGGCGGCTTGCACCTTCTCGCGCTTGGCCGCGATGGCAGCGGCCGTGCTGTCATTCTGCTGGAGTTGGTGGAGCAGTTGGGAGCGCGACATGGCGGGGCTTTCGGTGGCGGCCGGCGCCAGGGTCCGGCCGAGGCTGGCGGCGAATTGTACCGAAGGGCCATGGCCGGCGCAATCGCGCCGAGGAGGGATGGCTCCGGATGGGCTCGGCCGGGCTTGGGCGATCGCGCGGCGGGGGCTACCATCCGGATATGCAGCCATTCGATCCCCGCGAGCCCCAGGAGCTCGACCACAGCGGACGAGGCGGCGGCCGCTTGGGCGACCTGGCCGCCATCGCGCTGGCGACGATCACCGTGATCATGGTCTTGACCGCGCTGGCCGACGATATCTATCGGCTCTACCTGGCCATATTCGTCGGGGCGCGCTGAGTTCCGCTTGTCCGGCCGGAGTTGGCGGGCTATCGTCCAGGGGCCCGGTGCCGACCTTCGATCTCGGAGGTCGCCAGCGTGTTCGATCCCTTCAGCCGATGGCGAAGCATCCCTTGGTTGCGCGCCCTATCCGACTTGGTCTATCCGCCGCGCTGCCTTGCCGATAGCTGTGGCCGGCCCGGAGCCTGGCTCTGCAGCCCATGCGCCGCAGGCGTAGAGCGCCTGCGGCCACCGCTTTGTCCGCGCTGCGCCTTGCCGGCAGCGACCACCGGCGAGGCCGATGGATGCCCCGACTGCCTGCGCGCTCCACCGGCCTTCGATCGCTGCTTCGCTGCCGCGAGCTACGCACCCCCGGTGGATGCTCTGATCCGCGCCATGAAGTACCGCCGCGCCGCCGCCGCGGCCGGCCCTCTCGCGCGGCTGCTGGAGGAGGCGATCGGGGATCCTCGGCCGGGAATCGATGGGCTGTTGGCCGTACCCTCCCATCGCTCGCGCATCGCCGAGCGGGGACTGGACCACGCCGGCTGCTTGGCCGAGGCCTTGGCCGATGGACTCGGAATGCCCCTGGCCCGCAACCTGCTGGAGCGAAGCCGGGCCACCGGACGCCAGGTCGGGCGGAGCGCTCGGCAGCGTGTGGCCAACGTGGCCGATGCCTTCGTGCTGCCGCGGGGATCCGGGATGTGGCGGGGCCGGCACCTATTGCTGGTCGATGACGTGATGACCACCGGAGCCACCGCCGGACAAGCCGCCGCGGCCTTGTTGGAGGCCGGCGTGGACCGGGTCAGCGTGGCAGTGGTCGCGCGTGCGCTGCCACCCGAGCAGCGAGCCGGCCCGGGAATTGACCGGCCTGCGGCCGGCTCACTATAATCGTCCTTCCCGATCGGCCGGGACGAGAAGCCGATACCGAATCCAAACCGCCGGCATGATTGAAGCGAGGATAAGCATGGAGATCGAGCTGCTCGGGCGCCACGTCGAGCTCAGCGATAAGGTCCGGGACTATGTCGACAAGAAGATCGGTCGCCTCGACCGCTATCTGCCCGACATCAAGGCCACGCGCGTAGAGCTGTCACACGGTATCCGGCGGAGCCGCGGCGAGATCTACAAGGCACAGATCACCATCTGGGTGGACTCGGCCGTCCTGCGCGCCGAGGAGATGGAGGACGATCTCTTCGCCGCCATCGACCTGGCCAGCGACAAGCTGCATCGTCAGATCGAGCGATTCCGTGGCAAGCGCCTGGATCGCTGGCACGAGGGTGAGCCCCCGCCCCATCCGGAGCCGGTCCTCGTAAGTGAGTCGGAGGATCGTGGCGGCGTGGTGCGGCGCAAGCGCTTTGCCATGCATCCCATGGACGAGCTGGAGGCCATCGAGCAACTGGATCTGCTCGGCCACGACTTCTACCTCTTCATGAACGGCGAGAGCGGCGAGGTCAACGTCATCTACCGCCGCAAGGACGGCGGCTACGGCTTGATCGAGCCGGTCTTGGCTTGAGCCAGTCGCAGCGCCCCCGTCACATCCTGGTCGTCTGTACCGCCAATCAATGCCGCTCGCCGATGGCCGAGGGCCTGATCCGGGCCCGGCTCGCGGCGGAGTCGCGCCGGGACGTCGAGGTGGCCTCGGCCGGCACCTGGGCCCGGCCGGGCATCCCTGCCACCGACCACGCTCGGGCCACGATGGCCGAACGGGGCATCGACATCGGGGCCCATCGCTCGCGTGAGCTGAGCCGCGAGATACTCGAGCGAGCCGACCTGGTCCTGGTCATGACCCGCTCGCATCGAGAAGGCATCCTGGCCGAGTTCCCGGACGTCGCCTCGCGCCTGCACCTGATCAGCAGCCTCGAGGGCGGGGACTGGGATCTGGTCGACCCGGTCGGCCAGCCGATGGAGGCCTACCGGGCCACCGCGCGCGAGCTGGACGGCTTGATCGGCGCCGGTTGGGAATCCCTGATCGGATCGGCATAGGAGCGCGCCACCTCCGAGATTCGCAGCGGTGGTGCATCAGGCCTCGGACCGAGACCGAAACATCCGCCAGAGCACCCGCAGCTCGAATCGGGCCATTCGCAAGGCCAATTCGAGCCCCAGCAGGCCGTCGCGCCAGCCCTCCAGGCCGACGAAGCGGCGCCAGGCCTCGCGAGCCGGTTGCAGCAGGAAGTTGCGCGGCCGCAGGCGCCAGCCCTCGGCCAGCCTGCGGCGGGCCTCCAGCCCGGCATAGGCGCGTTGCTTGGCCTCGAACTCGTCGCGCCGCTCGTAGTTGATGTGCAGCAAGGGCGATTCGAGCAGGCCTTCGCGGCCGTCGACCTCGGCCCGCTCGTGTACCGCCCGATCTGGGTCGTAGCGAGCGCGTTCGGGCCGCAGGAGCCTTAGCTGCCGGTCGGGCCACCAGCCGCCACCGGAGAGCTCGCGGCCGAAGACGCGATTGCGCCGCGGGATCCACCAGGCCGCGTAGTCCTCGCTGCCGGCCCGCGCCCGGATCTCGGCGGCCAGCTCCGGCGTCACGCGCTCGTCGGCATCGACGAAGAGCAGCCAGGGGCTGTCGACCAGACCCAGGGCGTATTGCCGCTGTCGCGAGTAATTCTCGAAGTCGTGATGGACGAGCTCGGCGCCGGTCTCGCGCGCGATCCGCGGTGTGGCATCCCGGCTGCCCGAATCCAGCACCAGCAGGCGGTCGCACCAGGCCAGGCTGGCCAGACAATCCGGCAGGTGACGCTCCTCGTCGAGGGTCAAGACCACCGCCGTGATGGCCGGCCCCTCGAGACTAGCGTTCACGAACCCGTCCGCGTCGCCATCCGCGCAGCTCCGGCTCCAGCGGGCGCAAGACCACGCGATAGGCGGTGACGCGGTCGGCCAGGTCGCCCGCGTCGATGCGACCCCGCCGCGCGGCCCACCAGTCGCCCAGCGCCCGCCAGGCCAGGCCGAGGCGGATCAGCCCTTCGATCAGCAGGCGCCGCCAGGCCGGCGCGTGGATCGCGAAGTAGCGCCGGCGGCTGCGCCAGAGGTTGATGAAGGCCGCAGATCGAAAGGCCGGCTGTCCGGTCGAGGCGCCGGCGTGGTGCTGGACTCGCGCCGCGGGCACGCAGAGGCGTCGCCAACCAGCCTCTGCCGCGCGCCGGCACCAGTCGATCTCCTCGCAGTACATGAAGTAGCCCTCGTCCAGCGCGCCCAGCTGGCGAAGCGCCCGCCCGCGGATCAGCATGCAGGCGCCCAGCACGAAGTCCACCTCGAAGGGTGCGCCCTCGGCATATCGGGCGCGGGGGTAGCGGCCGTTGATGGACCGATCCTGCAGGCGCCCGATCGGAAAGAGGTCCAAGGCCGTCTGCAAGAGGCCCGGAAAGCGGAAGGCCGCATGTTGAAAGCGGCCATCCGGATAGTAGAGGCTCGGTCCGACCACCGCCACGTCCGGCGCCCCGGCCAGCACCTCCAACATGGCCGCCAGCGCGCCGGGCTCGAGCGCCGCATCCGGGTTCAACAGCAGCACCCGATCCGGGCAGCCGGCCTCCGCGCGCGACCAGGGCTCGAGGATCAGGTTGTTGGCCGTGGTGAAGCCGTGGTTGCAGTCCTCGGCCCGCAGTCGCAGCGTCGGAAAGTCTCGCGCGACCATCTCCGCCGAGCCGTCGGCCGAGTCGTTGTCGACCACCCAGACCTCGGCATCCAGGCCCAGGCGCTCGATCTCGTCCCGCAGGCTGTTCAGGCACGCCGCCAGCAGCTCGCGGGTGTTGTAGCTGACCACCACGGCCCCGAGCGTCGCCGACCGGCTCACGGGGACTCGACCTGGATGCGGGTCGGGTCGTAGGGGCCCTGGATGCTCCGCACGTCCTCGTGCTCCAAGGCCAGGTAGATGGTCGAGCTGCGCCGGAAGGGCGGCTCGTCGAAGCGGAGGCCGCCCCAGACCGGGCGCAGCGCGCCCGGCGGCAGGCAGAGGTAGAGCCGCTGGCCGGCATCGCAGACGTCCAGCCGGGCCGTGGGCCCCAACTGCCAGCGCCAGGGATAGCCCAGATCGGTCCGCTTCTCGTCATACTCCAAGCCCAAGCGCATCGCGCCGGGACTCCGGGCCCAGCTGCGCTCGACCTCGCCGCCGGTCGGCAGGCCCTCGAAGCAGAAGCGGCCGTCCTCCGCGACCTCGGCCGCCCGGCCCCGGTCGCCATCCATGAAGAAGAGAAAGGCTTCGGCCTCGGTGGCTGCTCGTCCGTCGACGGTCAGCCGTCCGCAGACATCCCTGACCGACGTCCCATCGCCCGCCTCGTCGTCGTCGCCCAGACGCAGACTCGTTGCGTATTCCTCCGGCTCCTCGAGGGCGATCGAACCCAGGTCGAGCCGGCCGTCGGGCGCCTCCGATCGCGCCATCACGCGGGCGCTCACCGCCCGATAGTCATCCTGGTCGGGCCGGCCGCGCCGCGCCAGCAAGAGCCAGGCCATCGGCGCTGTTTGGTTGAAGCTCTCGCGGTTGCCGTAGACGAAGCCCGGCTCCGGGCCGAAGCTCCGCAGCGGTGTGTCGCCGCTGTTCTCGACCGTGGTGGTGAACCACAGGGTCTGGCCCAGCTCGACCACGCTGTCGCTCCACTCGACATCGCCCAGTAGGTTGGCGATGACCAGCCCCCGATCTTGGATCCGCAGCTCGGTCTCCTCCCGGGTCAGGTTGCCGCTGGCGTCGCGGGCCTCGACGATGATGCGATAGTCGCCGTCCGGCGGGGGTTCGGCGCCGGCGTCGATCCCGGCATCGAAGTCGTACTGATGGGGCCCCGGCTCACCGGCATGCCGCGCCGAGTCCACCGTCTCGAGGATGTCGGTGACGTGGTCGCCATCCGCCTCGGCCAGCCACACCCGGACCTCGGCCGGCTCGCTGAGGCGATAGCTGATCGTGACCCGGTCGCCCAGTCCATCCTGGTTGGGGCTGAAGACCTCCGGCTGCACGGCCAGGCCCTCGATGCGCGGCGGATCGACATCGCCGCCCCGTACCTCCAAGCTGCGCTCGACGACCTGGGGCTCGGCCTGGCCGGCCGGCTCGCCATCCACGGGTCGCGGACGTGCCGTCAGGCGCACGGTGTAGCGATCGTCGGGCAGCATCCGCCCGTCGATGACGCCGCCGAAGAGGGCCTCGTAGTCGCCGGCCGATCGGCGGCGCGCCTCGCGCAGCACATGCACCTCACCATCCGAGCCGATCAGCTCGATGTCCAGCAGCGCCGGCCGGCCGATGCGATAGGCGATCCGGGCCACGTCCACCTGGCCGTCCATGTCCGGCGTGATCCGATCGGGCTCGATGACGACCTGCGAGAGCAAGGGCTCCGGAGCGCAGGCGCCCAGTACAAGCAGGATGGCCAGTCCGGCGGCGGAGCGCAGGATCGCACGGAGGCCGGGCTGAATGCAGGTCCGCTGCAGGCTGGAAGGCTGGTCGATGCTCATGGGTCTGGGGTCGAGTGTCCGGGATCGGGGCTTGCTCGAAGCGAGAACGGCACCTCGCGAGGGAGACGTCCGGCCGATCGCCATGGCCGAGGAATGTCGCAGTGTAGCCTAGCGAAAATGGGCTCACAAGCGCCGTGGCCGCGAGCTGGGGAGGCTCGGGACTTGATGCCGCGCTCCGCGGGACGCACAATCCTCGCCCGATCGCTCGCATCTATGCCATCGAGTCACGGCGGTCGAAGCCTGGTGATCCATCGCTCGACAGCCCTTCTCCGGGACAAGACCCTCATGCGCATCCGAAGCTGGCAAGACGCGCTGGACCGACTCTACGGCTTGGCCAACTGGGAGACCCGCCCGCCGGGTACCGAGCTCAGCTTCGAGCTGAATCGCATCCGGCGCATCCTGGCGGCCCTCGGCGATCCGCATCGGATGTGGCCGGCGGTTCACGTGGCCGGCACCAACGGCAAGGGCTCCACCTGCGCCATGCTGGCCGCGGCCATCGGAGCGGCGGGCTATCGGGTCGGCTTCTTCAGCTCGCCCCATCTGCACAGCGTCCGCGAGCGGATCCAGGTGGACGGGCAGATGATCGGCGAGGGCGAGGCCATGGCCTGGCTCGAACGCAACGAGGCGATCTTCGAGGCGGAGCCGACCATGACGACCTTCGAGGCCCTCACCGCCCTGGCCTTCGACCACTTCGCGTCCCGCGGCGTCGAGGTGGCGGTCGTCGAGGTGGGCCTGGGCGGTCGGCTGGACACGACCAATGTCGTGCTGCCCGCCGCCTGTGCCATCACGGCCATCGGCTTGGACCATGTGGCGGTCTTGGGCGGCAGCCTGCGGTCCATCGCGCGCGACAAGGCCGGCATCCTGAAGCCCGGCGTGCCGGCGGTCATCGCGCCCCAGGAGCCCGAGGCCCTGGAAGAGATCCGTTCGGAGGCCGAGCGGGTGGGCTGTCCCTTGATCGAGCTCGCAGATCGCTGGCGCTGGTCGACCGGAAGGGCCTCGGATGCCGGCCAAGCCTTCACCTTGAGCCCGTTTGATCGGCCCGCCGAGGCCTTCGAGATCGAGATCGGGCTGCTCGGCGCGCATCAGCGGGTGAACGCCGCCACGGCGGTCGCCCTGCTCGAGCAGCTGGCCGAGCGAGGCTTCGAGCGCATCGACCGCGCGGCCATCGTGCGCGGCTTGGCGCTCGCGCGATGGCCGGCGCGATTCGAGCGAATGGCCTGGCCCGCGCATCGACTCGCCGCGGACGACTCCGTCTCGGGCGTCGACGACGGCGGGAGCCGGCCGCTGGTGATCATAGACGGTGCCCACAACGAAGCGGCGGCGCGCGTCCTGCTCGAGGCCTTGGAGGAGCGCTACCCGGGCCGGCCGCGTGCCTGGATCCTGGGCTTCTCGCGCGACAAGGACATCGGCGCGATCTTGGACACGCTCCTCGCCGAGGCCGAGCCGGTCTGGGCGGTGCATTCCGCCCACCCTCGCGCGCGATCGGCCGAGGAGGTCGCGGCGCTGGTCACCGAGCGTGGGCGGCCCGCCCAGGCTTGCGCCAGCCCGGCCGATGCGCTGCGCCTGGCCATGGATTCCGTGCCGGCCGATAGCCTCGTGGTGGCCACCGGCTCGATCTTCGCTGCCGCGGATCTGCGCAAAGCTTGGCTGGGCATGGCCGGCCTACCGCTACCGCCCTCCGATCCGGAGCTGCCGGAGCCAGGCGGCGGGTAAGAGCCAGGGGCGCGCGTCGTCCAAGCTCCACCGGACTCTCGGCCGGCATGTGCACTGCCGATCGGTCTGGTGTATACTAAATGAAGAGCTATTGTTCAGCTATTGTGCTGATCGACCTCACCGCACGGCCGGACCGGTCGCGATCGGGCAGCAAGGCCCCGACCGACGGTCCAGCGGGCCACGTCGAAGGGCGTGGGGCCGAACCGGTGTCCAGAAAACCATGCGGTCGTGCCCGTCGATGATCGTGTCGCGGGTTCGGGGGCGCCGGCGCCGCTACAAGCAGGAAGGAAGAGTTACCGTGACGATCTACTTTGAACGAGACGCGGAAGGCCTGCAGCGCGACCGGCGGTCCAACGGCCATGGACCCGGATCGAAAGCCGCCGATGTCCACGTGGCCGAGGCCGATTTGCTCATCGGCCGCCCGCCCGGTCGAGATCGCAGCGATTCCGAGGGCCAGCTCTACGACCCGCGAGCCCAGCAGCGCATCGAAGCCGCCGTGCGCCAGATCCTGGATGCCGTCGGCGAGGACAGCCAGCGCGATGGACTCGTGGGCACGCCGGGGCGCGTGGCGCGCATGTACCACGAGCTGTTGGAGGGCTACGCCTTGGACCTGGACCAGGTGATCAACGGCGCGCTCTTCGACGTCGACTACGACGACGGCGAGATGGTCACTGTGGCCGGCATCCCCTATACCTCGCTCTGCGAGCATCACATGCTGCCCTTCGTCGGCACGGCCCATGTGGCCTACATCCCGCGCGATCGGGTGGTCGGCCTCAGCAAGATCCCGCGCATCGTCGACATGTTCGCCCGGCGCCTGCAGATCCAGGAGCGGCTGACCAACCAGATTGCCGAAGCCATCGGACAGGCGCTCGACCCGGCCGGCATCATGGTGGTGGTCGAAGGCCAGCACAGCTGTGCGGCCTTGCGCGGCGTCAAGAAGCAGGGCGTGAACATGGTCACCACCGCCCGGCGCGGTCTGTTTCGCCAGGACGCCGCGCTGCGCGAGGACTTCTACCGTCAGATCGGCCGCTGATCGCGCATGGAGCTAACGGGCAAGACGGCGCTGGTCACCGGCGGCGCGCATCGGGTCGGTCGGGCTATCGCCATCGGCTTGGCCGAGATGGGGGCCGACCTCGTCGTGCACTACGGCGGCTCGGAAGGCGCGGCGGTGGACACCGCCGCCGAGATCCGGGCCATGGGGCGTCGGGCTTGGCCCGTGCAAGCCGATCTGGCCAGCCCCGAGGCCATCGATGCGCTCTTCGCAGAAGTCGATCGGCTCGCGGGCCGGCTGGACGTGCTGGTCAACAGCGCGGCCAGCTTCCGCAAGCAGTCCTGGGACCGGATCGGGCCCGAGGATTGGGATGCCGCTCTGGCGGTCAACCTGCGCGCGCCCTTTCTGTGCATGCAGGCGGCTGCCGCGCGCATGCGCCGAGTCGAGCGGCCCGAGGACCAGCCGGCCCTGATCGTCAATATCTGCGATCTGAGCGGCGTCCACCCCTGGCGCGGCTACGTGCAGCATGGCGTCTCCAAGGCGGGCTTGCTCCATCTCAGCCGCATCGCGGCCCGCGAGCTGGCACCTCGGATTCGCGTCAACGCGATACTGCCGGGTGCCATCCTGCCGCCTCCGGACGTCGATCCCGACAGCGAGCTCTGGCGGGAGCTGGGCTCGGCCTCGCCCCTTGGCCGGCCCGGCGATCCCGGCAAGATCCAGCAGACCATCCGCTACCTGGTCCAGAACGACTACGTCAGCGGCGCCGTCATCCCGGTGGACGGCGGCGAGCATTTGCTGGGGCCGGTGAACCATTGATCTCCCAGATGGCGCCATGAGCCGCCGCCCTCCACCCGGCCGCTCCCCCATCCCCACGCGCGCCGACGCCGGCGCCGAAAGGCAGATCCGAATGGCCGTCCACGACCGCATCATCATCCGCGACCTGCTCCTGCGCGGCATCATCGGCATCAACGAGTGGGAGCGCGAGAAGCACCAGGACATCCTGATCAACCTGGTGATCTACACCGACATGCGCCGGGCCGGCCGCTCGGACGAGATGGCCGACTCGATCAACTACCGCACCCTGACCAAGGACATCATCGCCCACGTCGAGGGATCGGCCCACTACCTGGTCGAAAAGCTGGCCACCGAGGTGGCGCGGATCTGCGTGGTCGAGCACGGTGCCGACCGGGTGACGGTGCGGGTCGAGAAGCCCGGTGCGCTGCGTTTCGCCGCCTCGACCGGCGTCGAGATCGAGCGCAAGCGGGCCGACTTCGAGGCCGAGCTCTGAAGGCGGCAGCGACGACGAAGCCGGTCTTGCTCGCCCTGGGCTCGAACATCGATCCCGAGCGCAACCTGCCGGCCGCCCTCGACCGACTGTCCCGACGCCTAGACCTGCAGTCCGTCTCGAGAGCTTTCGAGACGCGGCCGGCCCAAGGCGCGCGCGGCCCGGTCTTCTGGAACGCCGCCGCCCGGATCGAGACCTCGCTGGCGCCGGCCGAGCTCAAGGCGGTCCTGCGCGCAATCGAGGCCGAGCTTGGGCGCGTGCGGGGCCAGAATCGGAACGCGCCGCGGACCATCGACTTGGACATCACGCTCTACGGTCAGGATCGCATCGTTGCGCCGGAGGTCGGCCTCCGAATCCCCGATCCGGATCTCGAGCGATGGCCCCACGTCGCCTTGCCAGCAGCCGACCTCGCGCCCGATTGGATCCACCCTGTATCCGGACGTGCCCTCCGCGATATCGCCTTAGCCATGGCCCGAGCCGAAGGCGTGCGCCGACTCCCGAGGGCCGAATTCGATCCGGCCGATTTCGCCTCCGAGCCACACGGCATGTGATTCGACTCGGCCGGGTCCGAGGGTCATCCCGGCAAAGTGATTTGTCGAAAAGCGAATCAGCGTCCATAATCTGATTCGATAATCGAGAAATCAGTACTGAGGGGGTGTGAGGATGCAGCAGGAAGGCGAGACGAATCCCGCCGAGATCGTGGACGGGCGGTCGCTGAGGCGATTGGCCGATCGCTTCGACGAGCTCTCCGGCGGCTTCACGCGCGAAGCCGAGTGCAAGCTCGAACTCGCGCGGGCCATGGCGGACGAGGAGGCGGTGCGGCGCGAGCACATCAAGATCCAGGTGATGCGCGCGGCGCGCAAGATGTTTGCCGGCAGCTATCGCGAGGTCACCGGGGAGCGCGGCCTGAAGGTGGACTCGTGAGCGATAAGCAAGGAAGTGCCGCGCGCGAACTGGAGGCCCGCGCTGCGCTATTCAAGGCGCTGGGTCACCCGACGCGCCTGCTCCTGGTCAACCTGATCGACCGTCAGCCGCGACATACCGAGGAGCTGGCCGAGATCCTCTCGCTCAGCCCCGGCACGGTCTCGCACCATCTGGGCCAGCTGTCCAAAGCCGGCCTCCTGCGCAGCGAGCGCGAGCAGTACTATCAGGTCTATCGCCTGTCCGGCGAGGCCCTCGGTCGGCGGCTGGGCGATCTGGTTCGCCTGGAGCAGCCCGGTTTGGAGCTGGAGACCGAAACCGACGCCTGGCGCGAGCGGGTTCTGTCGACCTTTCTGGTTCGTGGCCGGCTGACCCACATCCCGGCCCAACGCAAGAAGCGGCGTGTGGTCCTCGAACGCCTGGTCGAGGAGTTCGAGCCCGAGCGGGAGTACCTGGAGCCGGAAGTCAACCGGATCCTGGTCGACTACCACGACGATGTGGCGACATTGCGACGCGAGATGGTGGCCGAGAAGCTGTTCACGCGCAGCGGCGGGTTTTACCGTCGCCTGCAATAGCATCGCCGCTCGGGCCGAGCTCCGGCGCCTGCAACCATCGAATCCATGAAAGACTGGGAGCACTGAGGTGATAGTAGAGCAGAAGAGGCCCGACTTTCTCGATCATTGGGATTTCGGAGATCCCGCGGCGAGCGAGCGGCGATTCCGCGAGGTCCTCGATGATCTCGGCCCGGATGGTGATCGCTCGCTGCGTGCACAGCTGCTCTCGCAGATCGCGCGCACCCACGGGCTGCGACGGGACCTCGAGGCGGCGCATGAAACGCTCGACGAGGCGGAAGCGATACTAGAGGGGCGGGATCTACCCGTGGCGCGACTCCGCTGCACGCTGGAGCGCGGTCGCACGCTGGACAGTCCGGTCCATCGGCCGAAAGACAAGCGCACCGATGAAGCCCGCGCTCGCTACCTCGAGGTCTTCGAGGACGGTCGGCGCCTGGGTCTGCACGGCTTGGCGGTGGACGCGGCGCACATGTTGGGCATCATCGAGCCAGCCGACGAAGGCTTGGCCTGGAACCTGCGCGCCATCGAGCTGGCCGAGGCCAGCCAGGACGAGGAGGCGCGCTCCTGGCTCGGCTCGCTCTACAACAATACCGGCTGGACCTACCACGAAGGGGGCGAGTTCGAGCGGGCCTTGGCGATCTTCGAGAAGGCGCTGGCCTGGCGCGAGGCGCAGCGGCAGCCGGCCCAGGCTCGCATCGCGCGCTGGTGCGTCGGCCGCTGCCTCCGTTCCCTCGGCCGGCTCGACGAGGCCCTGGCGATCCAGGAAGCGCTGCTTGCCGACTACGAAGAGACCGGCGAAACCGAGGTCGGCTATACCTCGGAGGAAGTGGCCGAGTGCCTGCTTGCCCTCGGCCGCTCCGACGAAGCCCGCCCCTGGTTCGACCAGGCCCATCAGCGCCTGAGCCAGCACGAGTCCTGGCTACTGGAAGTCGAGCCGCAGCGCATGGCGCGTCTCGCCGAGCTCGGTGCAGCTACTAAGGGCTCATCAAGCGATTAGAGGCGCAGCAACGCCCTCTGTTGTACCTCCAACTGCTTAACGGGCCCTAATCGTGAACGGTGCACTAATCGTGAACAATGATCTCCGACCGCGTGATCTCGACGAAATGAGACAGCGCGATGCACTCCTCGATGATTGCCCGATTCGTGCTGAAGATGTCCAGTAGCCGATCGTTCGAAATGTCGCCTGTTGCGACGAGCAAGAGCTTCTCGGGCCGCCCGCGAATGAGGTGAGACTCGACGAAGTCAGCGTCCTTCGTGACGACGATGCGAGCCTCGATACCCGCAATCCGGAGGATCTCACCGTCAGGCGTTCGATTCCCGAGCGGTAGCGACTTGGTATGAACGACATCGTGACCATCTGCTTCGAGGAGATCGGCGAGACGCTGGGGCAGTTGCGCATCCACCAGGAACTTCACGCCGAGAGGGCTCGCACCTGCTTCACGCGAGACAGTCGCGCTGCGTAACTCAAGGCGGCCAGGATGTCCTCGTGCTCTAGATCCGGATAGTCTTCTAGGATCTCTTCGATTGACATGCCCCCACCAAGAAGCTCCAGCAAATTCTCGACCGGGTAGCGAAGCCCGCGAATGACAGGCTTTCCATGGCAGATGTCCGGATCGATGGTGATACGCTCATCAATTGCGATCATGGCTGAACGCTCCCTGCGCAGGGTATCGTGTGACGGCCGCCGTCGGCACAAGCGACCCTAGGCCCATGATAGGCCTGGGTCGACACCATACCAAGCGACCTGCAACGCTCAATCCAAGGGCGTGACGCCACCATAGGCGACGCCCGACAGGTGGGAGATGTCACGCTTCCAGGTGGTCAGGTCGCTCGGCGAGAAGCCCGACAGGTGATCGTGGCCGCAGGCGCGGGCCAGGACCTGCATCAGATGGGTCGTGGCATCGAGGAAGCTGGCGAGTTGGCGGGCCGACTGCTCGATGACCAGCCGCGCGCGCAGATCTTCCTTCTGGGTGGCGATGCCGACCGGGCAGTTGTTGGTGTGGCAGGCGCGCATGCCCAGGCAGCCGATGGCCTGAATGGCGCTGTTGGCCACCGCCACGCCGTCGGCGCCCAGGGCCATGGCCTTGACGAAGTCCGACTCGGTGCGCAGCCCGCCGGTGACGATCAGGGTCACGTCCCGGGCGCCGACCTCGTCCAGATGCCGCCGCGCGCGGGCCAAGGCGGCGATGCTGGGCACCGAGATGTTCTGCTTGAAGATCTCGGGCGCCGCGCCGGTGCCGCCGCCGCGACCATCCAGGATGATGTAGTCGGCGCTGGCGGCCAGCGCGAAGTCGATGTCGTCCTCGATGTGCTGGGCCGAGAGCTTGAAGCCGATGGGGATGCCGCCGCTGGCCTCGCGCACCCGATCGGCCAGCCGGCGAAAGTCGTCGACGCCCTCCAGATCCGGGAAGGTGGCCGGACTGACGGCCGGCGTGCCCGGCTCCAGCCCGCGCACCTCGGCGATCTTGCCCTGCACCTTCTCACCTGGCAGGTGGCCGCCGGTACCGGTCTTGGCCCCCTGGCCGCCCTTGAAGTGGAAGGCCTGCACGTCGCGCACCTTCTCGATGTCCCAGCCGAAGCGGGCCGAAGCCAGCTCGTAGAAGTAGCGGCTACAGGCGGCCTGCTCCTCTGGCAGCATGCCACCCTCGCCCGAGGCGATGCCGGTGCCGGCCAATTCGGCGCCGCGTGCCAAGGCCACCTTGGCCTCCTGGCTGAGCGCGCCGAAGCTCATGTCGCTGACGAAGATGGGGATCTCGAGGCGCAGCGGCTTGTCGGCCCGCGGCCCGATGACCAGTTCGGTGCCCACGGGCTGGTCGTCGAGCAGCGGCCGGCGCGCCAGCTGGGCGGTCACGATCTGGATGTCGTCCCAGCTCGGCAGCTCGCGCGCCGGAACCCCCATCGCCGAGACGGCCCCATGATGTCCCCACCGCTTCAGTCCGTTCTTGGCCAGGTTGCGGATGTAACGGTTGTGCGGCTCGTCGGCCGTCCCGCTCGGGTCGGCATAGAGCCCAAGGTAGGCCTGGCGGTTGTAGGGTTGAGGATGCTCGCGCTGCCAGGCCTTTACCTCGGCCGCATCGACGTAGACCGCGTCGTCGGCCTCGTCCACCCAGGCCGAGAACTTCTTCAGGGCTTCGGCGTTGTTGTATTCGCTGACCCCGGTGTCCAATCGATAGTCCCAGTCGTGCAGACCGCAGATCAGGTTCTGCCCGCGCACGTAGCCATCGGACAGGAGCGCGCCCCGGTGCAGGCAGCGTCCGTAGAAGACCGACACCCGATCGTCGTAGCGCAGCACGACCAAGTCGACCTCGGCCACCAGCGCGTACTGCGGGTCGCGATCGGGCAATTCGCTCCAGGTGGCCACGCGTTCGGGCTCGCGCCGCGCGCTCCCGTTCTGACTCATGCTCGGCATCTCCTCGGTATCTCTTCGGGATATCTCGTCCGTCTCGTGATCGGTTGCGGTCTAGTCGGATATCAGTCCCGCATCCGTTCGGCGCCCGCCCCATGTACCGCGCGCAAGATCCGCATGAGTCCCTCCAGCGGCCGATCGAGCTCGATCAGCCGGCCGTAGCGGACCAGACCGCCTTTCCAGTCTGCCAGATGCCACTCGGCCGGCGCGGGCAGCTCCGCATCGGCCAGATCATCGGGCCAGGGGTAGGCCGTCAGGTAGAGGTAGGGCTCGGGAATGCCGGCGTCGCCGGTCGAGAAGCCAAAGCCCATCTGTTCCTGGCTCGACTCCTCGTCGGCCGGGTCTTGGCCGGGAACCAGTCGGCCCGAGAACCAGTTCAGCGACAGGTCGAAGTGATGGGGCCAGAGCTGCACCGGGCTGGTCTTGCCCGGTAGCTCTGCCGCGAAGGCGGTCAGCGCGCCGGCCACGAGGCGGGCCGCCTGCCACCATGCGGTTGCAGCGATGGGATCGTGGGCCGGCGCGACCCCGTCGTCGAGCTTGCTCAGGTCGATGGCGGGCCGGCTGCCGGCCGCATCGAGTCGGTCGAGGAGCCAGCCGGCCAGCGCGCTGCCGCCGAGGTTGCCCAGGGGCCGGCTCCAGCGGCGGCCATCGCTCAGCTGAAGACCGACGCCATGGTGGACCAGGTCCATGCTCAACTCGGCCGCGAGACCACCTGGCATGGGCAGCCAGCCGGTGCTCAAGCCCTCGGGCCGCGGCAAGAGGCTGACATGCCACCAATGCGGCTGGGCCGGCGCCAGCGTGCGCCGGATAGCACCGAGGACCTTGGCTTGCTGGTGGAGGCTGTCGCGGGTGGCGCGCCAGACGTCCAGCGGCAGCCGCGGGAAGTCGTACATGTGCTGCATCTCCGAGTCGAGGGATATGGATCGCGCCGCGGGTCCGCGTCCACCAGGGGCGCATGACATCCTAGCTTGCTCTACAATTGACGTGACGGCGAACCGGAATCCTACCGTGCAGGTTGCTGCAGAAGGGGCGATAGGCCACATCGTGGACGAGGCGCAGCGCTGGAGCCGGGCGCTCAAGTACTCCATCGTCATCGCGACCGGGCTGGCCATGATCTGGCTGGCGGTGGTCGCGCGCGAGTTGGTCGGCTCCTTGATCATCGCCGCGCTCTTGGCCTACCTGCTCAAGCCGGTGGTCGACCGTCTGCAGCGCCTGCCCCGGATCTCGCATGAGTTGGCGGTGATCCTGACCTACTCGCTCTTCCTCTTGGTGACCATCGCCCTGCCGATCACGGCCGCGCCGGGCGTGACCGAGCGCTTCACCCGGCGCCTGAGCTCGCTGGCCGAGCTCTCGGCCCAGGCCCTCGATCGGGCCGACGTGCCCTTGACGCTCGGCGACATCGAGATCCTGCCGGCCGGCTGGGTCGACGAGCTGATCGAGCCCTTGCGCGGCGCCCTGCCATCCCAGATCTGGGGTTCCTTCGACCTGCTCTACAACATCGGCGCCAACGTCATTTGGGTCTTGGTCATCCTGGTCAGCATCTTCTACCTGCTGCGCGACGGGCCCCGCCTGCGCGACTGGTTCATCGCCAAGCTGCCGCCCGAATGGCGCGGCGACGGCCGGATGTTGCTCGACGAGATCGACCAGGTCTGGCGGCGCTATCTGCGCGGCCAGCTGATCCTGGGCGTGATCGTCGGCGTGATGACCGTCATCGCCATGCGCGCGGTCGGTCTGCGCGAGGCGGTGGTGCTGGGCATCGTCGCCGGCATCCTCGACTTGGTGCCCTCCTTGGGCCCGATGGTCGCCGGCCTGATCGCCACCCTGGTGGCCTTCATCGCCGGCTCGACCCTGCTGCCCCTGTCCAACACCTGGTTCGCCCTCTTGGTGCTGGGCCTCTTCCTGCTCATCCAGCAGGTCGAGAACGTCTGGCTCCGACCGCAAATCCTGGGCTCCAGCCTGCGCCTGCACCCGGGCCTGGTCTTCGTGGGCGTATTCGGCGCCCTGGCCACCTTCGGTGTGCTGGGCGCCCTGATCGTGGTGCCGGTCATCGGCTCGCTGGCCATCCTGGGCCGCTACGCCCACCCGCGCATGCTCGGCTTGCCCGTCGAGCCTTTGGTCTCGTCCTCGGCGAGGTCCAGCGCGGTGACGTCCTCGGACTCCGCAGCCGCCGCCGAGCGCGTCGAGGATGCCGGCACCTCCGATGCGATCGCACCGACCGCCGACGATCATCCGCGGGCCGGCATCGAGTCCGGTCCGGCCGACTGAGGCATTCGGGATGAGCGAACCAAGCCTCTCGTCGGGCGCCATGGCCCCGACCCATTTGCGGTGCGGCCCGGGCTTGCGCCCACGCCTGCTGTGCGCCGACAATCTGACCCCGGCGACGCGAACGCCCTGGGGCGGGCATCGCATCGCCCAGCGCTACAAGGCAGGACTCGGCCTGCCGCGCGAGATCCCGCTGGGCGAGGCCTGGGAGATCTCGGTCGAGCCCAGCTTCCCCAGCCGGCTTGCCGACTCGGGCCGATCGCTGGAGGCCGAGATCGCCGGCGATCCGGTGGGCTGGCTCGGGCCGGCCGTCGCAGCGCGCTACGGAGGCGAGCTCCCGCTGCTGGTCAAGATCCTGGACGCTGGCGCCGACCTTTCGGTCCAGGTGCATCCCGCCGCGGACGATCCCGATCTCGCGCCCGGCGAGAGCGGCAAGCCCGAGGCCTGGATCATCCTGGAGGCCGACCCGGGCTCGGGCATCTACCTGGGCTTTCGCCAAGGGGTGACCCGCGCGCGCGTCGCCGCGGCCCTGGAGTCGGGTCAGCCCCTGGACGCGCTCCTAAACTTCGTGCCCGTCGCGCCGGGCCAGGTCTACGAAGTGACGGCCGGAACGGTGCACGCCATCGGTGCCGGCGTGACCCTGGTCGAGCCGCAGCACGTCACGCCCGGCCTGCGCGGGGTGACCTACCGCCTCTGGGACTGGGGCCGGCGCTATGACGAGGCGGGTCGCCAGGACCCGGCCGGCCGGCCCCGCCCGCTGCACATCACGCGGGCGCTGGCCGTCACGAACTGGGATGCCCCGCGTGGCCAGGCCTTCGTCGACGCCTGCCGGCGGGAGCCGCAGCGCCTGGACGGGGCGGGCGGCGGTCTGGAGGGCTGGCATCTGATGCGCAATCCCTACTTCTCCGCCGAGCGCTGGTGCGGTACGGGCCGCGCCAGCCTCGCGATGCGCGAGCTGCTGGGCCTGGTCTGCATCGCAGGTGAGGCGCGCTTGAACACGGCCGCCGGCGAGCTGAGGCTGCCGGCCGGCCAGAGCGCGGTCGTGCCGGCTGCCTGTGACCGGGTCGATCTGGAAGGCATGGACCTGGATCTCTATGTTTGCCGTCCGGTCGCGGGCCAGGGCGGAGCCGGCGCCTTCGAGACGTAGGACCTCGGGCGTCGGTGCGGTGGCGGTGCCGGTAGCGGACTCGGTGGCCGCCATGGTGGCCGCGACAGCGGTGGCCGGCGGCTGACCCTCGGGGCCGGGCAGCTGGGTGAAGACGAAGAAGGCCAGAACGCCGAGGGCGCCGGCCAATGCCAACGCCGGTAGCTTGGCCAGCCGGCCCGAGAGTCCCAGGCGCCGCCGGGGCATGGCCTCGGCCACCCGCTCGTCGAAGGCCTGGAGCACCCGGCCTTCCAGCGCTCGCTGGAAGCCGGGCTCCGGCAGCGGCGGCTGCGGTGGCTGGCCCATTCGACCGGCCAAACCGGTCAGCGCCGCGGCTTCCTCGCCGAAGGCCTCGCGCAGTCCGTGGCGGTTGACGCCAGCCTGGGCCGCCGAGAGCGCGGCATCCAGGCGCAGTGCGGCTTCGATCTCGCTCGGACTCGGCTCCTGCCAGCCGGCCAGGCTCCGGGCTTCGGTCTCGGGCTTCATGTTCATCCCTCTTCATCCTCGATCTGCTCGGCGATCTGGGCGGCGCGCCTCAGCGCGCGATGCTGCATGACCTTGACGTTGCCCTCCCGGATGCCCATCTCGGCCGCCGTGTCGCGGATCGAGCGGCCGTCCAGGATGCGGTGTCGCAAGACGGTGCGGTAGTTGTCGGGAAGCTGCTCGAGCACGGCCCGGCCCAAGCGGGTGGCCGTCGAGGCCGGTGCGTCGTCCTCGGTCTCCGGCGGGCCGGCCGGCGCGATGGTCACCAACCGCTCGGCGCTGCCCTCGGCCCCGTTGAGCGCGGCCTTGGCCGCCCCATGATCCTCGAGCAGAACCGTCGGCTTGCGCCCGTTGCGGCGCCAGTGGTCGCGCAGCTGGTTGCGCATGATGGTGTAGAGCCAGGTGCGGAAGCTGGAGCGACCATCGAAGCTGCCGATGGCCCGCACCAGCCGCAGGAAGGTCTCGCTGGTCAGGTCCTCGGCATCCTGCAGGCTGCCCAGCTGGTTGTAGGCATAGCCCAACATCTCGTCGACATAACGCTGATAGAGCGCGACCATCGCCGCCCGGTCCCCGCGCTGGGCGCGGCGGACCAGGTCCTTGTCGGAGCGTTGCGGCTGCGTGGCGGTTGGCAAGGGCGATGGCCTGGCTGCGATTCGGTTTCGAAAGACGATGGCATCGATCGGGAAGTTGGACGCAGGGGTGTTACAGTTGGCTGGGTGCTCGCGTGCCGGCTCGAAGAATAGCCGCCCTGCCTGAGTCAGCGATGAGGTATGGCTGTGTCGAGACGAGGCCTGGCCCGGTCCTCAGTCGATCCACCTCCGTAGCTCCTTGCGCAGCCGGGGCCAGTCGGTGTTGGTCGCCTCGGCCCAAAGGGTCTCGAACTGCTGCGGCTCGATGCTCCTTCGCAGCTCGGCCTCGAGCGCTTCGAGCTTATCGGCGTCTTTGCGTGGGCGTGGTGCGCCGATCGAGCTGCGCAGGGCCCAGGCCTGACCCAGACGGCGCGCAGCGGGCAGCAGACGCCCTTCCATGCGCTCTATCTCGGCCAGCGACTCGAGGGCCTCCGCGACGCGCTTGCGATCCTCGATCCGAAAGAAGCGTTCGAGCGCTTGCCCGAGCAGTTCCCGTGCACGGGCGTAGTCTCCCAGAGCCGCCGCGAGGATGCCCAGCGCGCGTTCCGAACAACCGAGGGCCTCGGGCTCGTCCAAACGCTTTGCGATCTCCATGCTCTCGACATGATGTCGTCGGGACTCCTCATAGCGGGATCGTTCCAATGCTAGGTTTCCAAGATTGAAGTGTACGATGCCCAGGGCCCAGGTCTCGTCGAGGCCGGCGAACCGCCGCAAGCTTTCGTCGAGCGCTTCATGGGCTTGATCGAGCTCTCCCCGGTGCATGGCGAGCATGCCCAGATTGTTGTACAAGGCCGCGATGCCCCAGGGATCGTCCAGCCGTCGATAATGCTCGAGGCTCTCGCGGTAGAGGCGCTCTGCATCTTCCGCGCGGCCTTCTTCATCGGCCAGGTTGCCCAGGCTTCGGAGGATTCCAGCCCTGCGCGGCAAGTCTTCGCGAAGCTCGGCAAGGGCCAGTGCTGCTTCGAAGCGAATCCGAGCCGCTTCCATATCCCCCTGGCGTTGGGCAAGCTCGCC
>CAZJWJ010000003.1:0-30656 GCA_964549495.1 uncultured Anaerolineales bacterium
GAACAAGGGATTGAACTCCAAGACCCTCGCCTACATGGGCCGCGCCTCCTCGACCCGCCCCAAAGACTCCAGCGCCCGCCCCTACCAATACTGCGACTCCTCCAGGTTCTCCCCGTTCATGGGCGCCAGGGTCTCGTCGGCCAAGGCGATCATCCGATCGTAGCCGCCGGTCGCATGCAAGGATCGGTAGTAGCCGAACTGGTACCAGAAGGCTCGGAAGGGAAGGCCGATCTCGCGGGCCCGCTCGAAGGCCGATACGGCACCGACATGGTCGCCCAGCCGGCTGCGCGCCTCGCCGAGGGCGAAGTGAGCCCAGGCATTGCCCGGCTCGGAGGCCACCCATGCCTCCTGCTCGGCCAGGATGCGTTGCCACATCGAGGCCTGGTCCCAGTCGCCGCCGAGGGCCGCACGGACCGCCGGCTCCTGCTCGGGCAGCCATGCGATGACGTAGGCGCCCAGGAAGGGGCGCCACATGTTCTCGAATTCGGCGTAGCCGAAGCTGCGGTCGGCACCGTAGTAGGAATCCTGGGCCGAGACTTGGCCGGCCGCGTCGTCGAATGCGGTCACGACGCGGTAGTGGCCCATCTCGCCTCGACCGTCGACGCCGATCCACTGCTCGGCCAGGACGGGCACGCCGGCCCGCAGCAGCGCCTTGACCTGCTCGATCGTGCCTCCGTAGACGACCCGGGCTCGGAAGCCGCGCTGCCGGGCATAGTCGGCCAGCTCGCCGGGGGAAACGTTGGTGTCTTCACGGTCCGGCTTGAGCTCGGCCGCGGCATCCAGCTGGTCGAGCTGCAGTCCGAAGGCGCTCAGGGCCATGACGATGGAGGAGGGGCCGCAGTTGTTCCACTTCTGCCAGGTATGGGCCACGTCGGGAATGCGATGGGCCGTTGCGGCCTCTGGTGCGGCGGCCGGCCGGCGAGCGCCGGCCGGCGCGGGTCCATCACCATAGTCGCCACCGGACGGGTCGAGCGAGGCCCTGGGGAGCGAGGCTTCGGCGGTGTTCGGATCATCGGATCGGTCCTCGTCGGGGCCATGGGTCGGAATGGAGGTCGCTGCCGGCGTCTCCTCCGCCGCGTCGGCTGCACCGGCCGCGGTCGCGTTGGCGGCAGGGTCAAGGGCCGTCTCCGCCGTGAGTCGGGCGCTCGGGTCGGGCGATGGGGAGGAGCCGGCCGGGTCGGCGGCGTCCTCGGTCGCGCGGGCATCGGCGGTGGCAACGGAGGCCGCCGTGGCGGCGAGGTCGGCCCGCTGGTCGCCGGGCGAACTGGAACCGGTCGGGGTCTCGACGGGCCCCAGCGACATCGCGGTCGGCGCGCCGGTCTGGTCTTGGCCCGCGGGTCGGGTCGCGCCGCAGCCGGCGATCAGGACCAAGGCCAGGCAGGCGGCGAGGGCTTGACCGAGCGGCGGGGCCGAAGGGATAATCCGGGGCTTGGTGCCGGCTGTCGATTGCGGCATGATCACCTCTCGCGTTCATGAATCCAGAGAGTCCGGGAATGAAACGGGAAGACAAGCGAGACTTGGTCCTCGTCGGGGCCAGCCTGCTCGGCATCGCCGTCGGGGGAATCTTGGACGATCTGCAGGCCGGCACCAAACCTACCGAGGATTCGAGCGACGACTCGGGTCAGGACGAATCGGACGATGTTGGCGAGACCGCCGGGTCAGGATCGAGCAGGGCCTTGATCAGCGTGCCGGCCCTGATGACGGCCACCAGCCTGTCGCGGCGCCTGGGCGAGCAGGCCGGCTGGCGCGCTGACCGATTGTGGAGCCAGGCGCTCCTGGCCTTCTGCGTCGGCGCGGCGCTGACCTACTTCGCCGACGGCATCCGCCGCTGGATCCCGGGAGCACGTTCGGGCTGAGCCGCCGCCGGCATCCAACCGGACCCGGCGGATGCTGCGGTGGCCGGTCCGACGCGCAGGGCGCGCCCTCCCGAATGCGGAAGCTCCTCCACAGCGACATCGACAGACCTCCAGGAAAGGGAGTCCATGGCCAACCACAGCGACTACGAAACCATTCTGGTGGAGCGCGATCCGCCCATCGCCACGGTGCGCTTCAACCGGCCCAAGGTGCTCAACGCGCTCAGCCCCGCGCTGATCGGCGAGATGGTCGAGGCGATGCAAGCGCTCGACCAGGACGAAGAGATCGGGGCGATGGTCCTGACGGGCAGCGAGCGGGCCTTCGCGGCCGGCGCCGACATCGGCGCCATGGCCGAGAGCACGGTGGTCGAGCAGATCGGTCGGGATCAGTTCGCGACCTGGGACAAGCTGCGCAAGGTCAAGAAGCCCATCATCGCCGCCGTCAGCGGCTGGGCCCTGGGCGGCGGCAACGAGACGGCCATGATGTGCGACATGATCGTGGCCTCCGAGAGCGCCCGCTTCGGGCAGCCCGAGATCAATATCGGCATCATGCCCGGCGCCGGCGGCACCCAGCGCATCGCCCAGGCCCTGGGCAAGGCCAAGGCCATGGAGGTGGTGCTCACCGGCCGGCCCCTGACGGCCGAGGAAGCCCTGGCCTGCGGCCTGATCAACCGCGTGGCGCCCGTCGAGACCTATCTGGAAGAGGCGCAGGGCCTGGCCCGCGAGATCGCAAGCAAGCCCCCCATCGCGGTCCAGCTGGCCAAGCAGGCGGTCAATGCAGTCTTCGACGACTACCTGGATCGAGGGCTGATGACCGAGCGGCGCAACTTCTACATGCTCTTCGCCACCGAGGACCAGAAGGAGGGCATGCAGGCCTTCCTCGAGAAGCGCAAGCCCGAGTGGAAGGGGAAGTAAGCCGTGAGCGATAGCATCCGCTACCAAGTGGACGGAGGCGTGGCCACGATCACGCTCAACCGACCGGACAAGCTCAACGCCTTCACCGACGAGATGCTGAAGGCCCTCGAGGCGTCGCTCGAGGAGGCCGAGCGCGACGAGGCCGTGCGCTGCCTGGTCATCACCGGCGCCGGCCGCGGCTTCTCGGCCGGCCAGGACCTGTCGGCCGTCCGCGATCGCGATCGATCCGGAGGGATGAGCTTCCGGGAGCATCTCGAGAAGACCTACAACCGCGTGATCTCGCGCATCCGGTCGATGGAGAAGCCGGTGGTGGCCGCCGTCAACGGCGTCGCGGCCGGCGCCGGCGCCAGCCTGGCCTTGGCCTGCGACCTGCGCATCTGCGCCGAGGAGGCGCGCTTCATCCAGTCCTTCATCGGCGTCGGCCTGGTGCCCGACAGCGGCTCGACCTTCTTCTTGCCGCGCATGGTCGGCTTCCCGCGGGCCTTCGAATTGGCCATCACCGCCGAGAAGCTGGGCGCGCGGGATGCCTTGGAATTGGGCATGGTCAACCGCGTGGTGCCGGCCGGCGAGCTGGCCACGACGGTCGCCGAATACGCGGGCAAGCTGGCCCAGGCACCCACCCGGGCCATCGGCTTGACCAAGCGGGCGATGAACCGCGCCATGACCGGCAGCCTGGACGATGCCCTGGCCTACGAGGCCCAGTTGCAGGAGATCGCCGGTCGCAGCGAAGATCACGCCGAGGGCGTAGCCGCCTTCCTGGAGAAGCGGCCGCCGAGCTTCCAAGGTCGCTGATCGCCGAGCTTCGACCGCCCCGATGGACATGGAGTCCCCGAGCATGACCGATCCAGCCGCAGATCCACCCCGCTACGACCACGACCGCGACCTGATCGTCGGCGTGGCCGGGGCCGGCACGATGGGCGCCGGCATCGCCCAGGTGGCCGGCTGGGCCGGTCACCGCGTCGTGCTCTACGACATCCAGGAAGACTATGTCGAGCGGGGCATCGGCGGTCTGTCGGGCTTCCTGCGACGTGGCGCCGAGAAGGGGCGCTACTCGATGGGCGACGCGGAGGCGGCCATCGCGCGGGTCAGCGGCACGACCGAGCTGGCGGACATGCAGGCCTGCGGTCTGGTGATCGAGGCCGCCCCGGAGCGGCTGGAGCTCAAGCGGTCGCTCTTCGGCTCGCTGGAGTCCATCGTCGATGCCGACGCCATCCTGGCCACCAACACCTCGACCCTCTCGGTGGCGGCCATCGCCGGCGGGCTCGAGCGGCCACAGCGGGTCTGCGGGATGCACTTCTTCAACCCGGCGCCCTTGATGCCCCTGGTGGAAGTGATCCAGGGACCGGACACCTCCGACACGGTGGTGGAGACGGTGGTGGCGTTGGCCCGCGCCTGGGGCAAGGAGCCGGTCGCAGCCAGCGACGCGCCGGGCTTCATCGTCAACCGCGTGGCGCGCCCCTACTATGGAGAGGCGCTGCGACTGCTGGGCGAACAGGTCGGCGATCCGGAGACCATCGATCGGCTGGCGCGGGACGCGGGCTTCCCGATGGGCCCCTTCGAGCTGATGGACCTGATCGGCATCGACGTCAACTATGCCGCCGCACGCTCGGTTTTCGAAGGCTTCTTCGGCGACCCGCGTTTCCGGCCGCATCCCATCCAGCGCGCGATGGTCGAGAGCGGCCGGCTGGGCCGCAAGACCGGCCGCGGATACTACGATTACGATCGGGAGCGGTCGTGAGCTCGGAGGTGCGAGCACGACCGGGGGCCGAGCCTTCGCTCGAGCTCTATCTGGACCACGCTTGCCCCTGGTCGGCCCTGGCCTTCGCCGCCACGCGCCAGGTGGCCGCATCGTTGGAGTTGCAGCCCCGCTGGCGGCTGCTGCCCATCACCGGCGCGGGCAACGCGGCACCGGCCGAGGCGGCCATGCACCGGCAGCGCCGTCAGGCCGAGTGGCCGGCCGTGCTGGCTGCGGCGGCCGATTTTGGCCTGGCCCTTCGATCTCCGGCGGCGGACCTCGACGGCCGACGCGCCGCCTGGCTGGTCGCGGCCCTTCGCCAGGAGCTTCCCGAGCGCGAAACCGAGCTGCATGCAGCCCTGTTTCGGGCCGCCTTCCATGCGGGACGCGACATCGGCCAGCTCGACGAGCTGCGCTCGCTGCTCGGCGAATGCTTCGAGGATGTGCGTTGCCGTGGGGAGATCGAGCGTGCGATGCGCGGGGACCTCGAGGCCGATGCTCCAGGCTCCAGCCTTCGGGCGGGCGGGGAGGAGCCGGCCGGGACGACTCGAGCGGGCGGGGAACGTGAGAGCCGCTCGCGGATCGAGTCCAGCTTGGCGTCCGATCGAGACGCGGCTTCGGCGGCCGGCGTCACGGCCGTACCGACCCTGGTGCTGGCCGGAAGCCACCTGCTCATCGGAGCCGAGCCGCCGGCCGTGCTCGAGCAGGCCATCGAGCAGTTCCGTTGCCTGGCCGAGCTGGCCGGTGCGGAACCGAGGCTCGAGCGCGTCAATGGTGGGCTGGCCGGCCCGCCAGGAACCATCGACTGATGCAAAAAGAGAGGCTGGGAAGCCGATGCTGATCCTGTTGACCGGACCCGCCGAGGACCGGACGGGCCAGATCTTGGCCGCGCGATTCGAGGAAGCCGGCCACCGGGTTTGCGTGACCGGGCCGGATGCGCACCTGGAGCGCGAGGCGCGCACCGCCGATGCCCTGATCGACCTGTGGGTGGTCGACGCTCGACGCAAGGAGGCGGCGCTGGCCCGCTACGATCGCTGGCTCCCGTCCCGGTCGCCGATCCTGGCCTGCTGCCATGCGGCCTCGGCGACTGCCCTGGCCGCCGGCTTGCCGCGCCAGCCCTCGCGGCTGGTCGGCTTCGCCTTGCCGATGCCCTGGACGGATCGAAGCACGGTCGAGTGCGCGCTGCCGCTGCAAGCGCGTTCCGAGGGCGCCGAAGTTGAAATCCTCTTGAAGGCAGCGGATCCCGAAGTTGCTTCGGCCGCAGGTGAGGCGGCCGAGGACCTGTGGCGGGCCATCGATCTCGAGCCGGTCTGGCTGGCCGACGCGGTCGGCCTGGCCTTGCCGCGCATCTTGGCCTGTCTGGCCAACGAGGCCTTCTTCGCCCTGGGCGAGGGTCTGGCCAGCGCCGAGGACATCGATCGCGCGATGCGGCTGGGCACCCGCTACCCGCGGGGACCGCTGGCCTGGGCCGATGCGCTCGGGCTCGAGCAGGTGCTGGCGATCCTCGAGGCCTTGGCCCGGGAACAGGGCGAGGACCGCTACCGCGCGGCACCGGCCTTGCGCCGATTGGTGGCCGCCGGTCGCCGGAGCGTCTACCCTTCATCGGTCGAAGGCGCGAGCTAGCCATGGAGGTGCCGCTCACCCTGTGGGCACTGTTTCTGGCCTACGCCATCCCGGTCGGACTGATCTTGGCGCTTCTGGCCTTGCTGCTACGCGGTCGCATCGAGCGCCGCCGGGCGGCGGCAGCCGATGCCGAGTTGCGCGAGATCGAAACCGCGTTGGCGATGATGGACGGCGAGCCGCAGGATCGGGCTACCGACCCGAACGAGATCTCCCACCCCAACGGCAGCGCGGGTGACGAGGACGACTGACGACCGATTCACGAACCGAGGACAGTGATGGATATCAGTGGCAAGACCGCGCTCGTCCTGGGCGGTGCCGGCCTGGTGGGCCGCGCCGTCTGCAACGAGCTGATCGGCCAAGACGTCGGCTGCCTGATGGTCGGTGGGCTGACCGAGGAAGAGGCGCGGGGCGCTTGCCGCGACCTGAGCGCGCTACACCCGGAGAGCGAGGCCGAGATCCTGCCCATCTGGGGAAATGTCTTCGTGCGCGATCGGCTCTCGCTGATCCCGCCCGGCGAGCTGCGCACAGACCACGAGCTGCGCAACCAGCTGCTCGCCGATGCCTTGGAGGACTGGAACGATGAGATGTACCAGGCCTCGCATCTGGTCCAGCTGGTCTTGGGCAAGAGCCCTCAGGCTCCCGGGCGCAAGCCCCATCTGGTGGTCGACGCCATCAACACCGCCACGGCGCTGGCCTACGGCGGCCTGTACCAGACCATCCACCGCACGCTGGCCAAGCGGCGGGCCGGGGATGACGAGGCCCTGCTCGAGGAGGTCGACGAGATGCTGGCCTCGTTTGCCATCCCCTGGCTGGTGCGTCACGTCCAGCTGATCAGCCAGGCGATGATCGAGGCCGGCACGCGGGTCTACGTCAAGATCGGCACCACCGGCACCGGCGGCATGGGCCTGAACATCCCCTATACCCATGGCGAGGAGAAGCCCTCGCGGGTACTCTTGTCCAAGAGCGCGCTGGCCGGCGCGCATTCGATGCTGCTGCTGCTGCTCGCGCGAACGCCGGGCGCGCCGGCGGTCAAGGAGATCAAGCCGGCCGCCGCCATCACCTGGAAGCGCATCGAGCGGGGACCGATCATGCACCGCGGGCAGCCGATGCCCCTGCACGATTGCCTGCCCGAGCAGGCCGTGCGCATCGAGCCGGGCCAGCCCTTTGACATGGAGGGGGCCGGACGCGGGCTGGATCGCCCCCTGGAGAGCACCTTCATCGATACCGGCGAGAACGGTCTCTTCAGCCTGGGCGAGTACACCGCCATCACCGCGCTGGGGCAGATGGAGGCGGTGACCCCGGAGGAGATCGCCGCCGCCGTGCGGCGCGAGGTGCGCGGGGAGTCCAGCGGCAACGACATCGTGGCGGCCCTCGACTCGACCGTGATGGGTCCGAGCTACCGCGCGGGCCTGCTTCGCGCGCACGCCATCGAAGAGGCCCGGGCCCTAGAGACGGGCGCGGGCGCGCCCTCGATCGCCTTCGAGATCCTCGGCCCGCCGCGCCTGAGCAAGCTGCTCTACGAAGCCGAGATCCTGCGCCGGGCCTATTCCAGCCTGGAGGCCGTCGCCGCCGCCGAGCCCGAGGCCATCGCCCGGGTCATGGAAGACACCGCCCTGGCGCATGATGACCTGCGACGAGCGGCGGTTTCGGTGGGCATCCCCATCTTGATGCCCGATGGCCAGCGCCTGCTTTGCGCCGCACGGCCGATGCGCCAGCACCGCTGGGAACAATCGGGCTGGCAAGTCGACGCCGAGGCCATCGAGCGCTACTGCCATGCCGACTGGATCGACCTACGCGTCAGCAACGCCGAGCGCTGGCGTGAGCGCGCCCGGGCCATCCTGCGCCACCAGGCGACCGAGGCCGCCAGCGGGATCAGCTCCTCGCAGCTCGACCGCCGCTTCGAGGGCTTCGAGATCGGCGAGGTCGCCGCCTGGATCTTCATTCACGAGGACGGCGGTCGGCGCGTACACTAACGCAGACCGTCTCAGCGAGAGGACCGGAGCCCAACATGCACGAAGTCGTGGTCGTCGAAGCCCTGCGCACGCCGGTGGGCCGCATCCGCGGCGCCCTGGCGCCGGTTCGCCCGGACGATCTGGGCGCCATCGTGCTGCGCGCCCTCATCGAGCGCAGCGGCGTCGATGCCGAGCGCATCGAGGACGTCTTCTGGGGCTGTGCCAATCAGGCCGGCGAGGACAACCGCAACGTCGGTCGGATGAGCCTGCTCCTGGCCGGACTGCCTCAGAGCGTGCCGGCCACCACCATCAACCGGCTCTGCGGCTCCAGCTTGGATGCCCTGGCCCAGGCTACGCGCATGCTGGCCGTCGGCGACGGCGACTTCGCGGTGGCCGGCGGGGTCGAGAGCATGACCCGCGCGCCCTTGTCGATGCCCAAGGACGCCTTCCCCTTCGCCAACGGCAATCGGACCGCCTACGACACGACGCTCGGCTGGCGCTACCCGAACCCGGCCATGGAGGCGCTCTTCCCCCTCGAATCGATGGGCGAGACGGCCGAGAACATCCAGGAGCGCACCGGCATCACGCGCGAGGCCCAGGATGCCTTCGCGCTGGCCAGCCACCAGAAGGCCATCGCCGCCTGGGAAGCGGGGCATTTCGACGCGGAGATCGTGCCGGTCGAAATCGAGGGTCGCAAGGGCGCCGTCACCCGCGTCGAGCGGGACGAGGGTCCGCGGCCGGAGACCAGCATGGAAGCCCTGGCCGGCCTCCGCCCGGTCTTCCGCGGGGGCGGCAGCGTGACCGCCGGCAACAGCTCCAGCCTCAACGACGGCGCGGCGGCCCTGCTCCTGGCCCGGCGCGAGGCGGCCGAGGCGGCCGGCATGCAGCCCTTGGCGCGCGTCGTGGCCTCCGCGTCGGCCGGCGTCGATCCGCGCGTGATGGGCCTGGGACCGGTGCCCGCCACGCGGAAGGTCCTGGAGCGGGCCGGGCTGGACATCTCGGATCTGGACCTGGTCGAGCTCAACGAGGCTTTCGCCGTCCAGTCGCTGGCCGTCATCGATAAGCTGGGTCTCGACCCACAACGCGTCAACCCCAAGGGTGGCGCCATCGCCATCGGGCACCCGCTGGGCTGCTCCGGGGCGCGCATCGCGACCACCCTGCTGCACGAGATGCGCCGTCGCGGCCGCGCCGATTGCCGCTACGGTCTGGCCACGATGTGCATCGGCGTCGGCCAGGGCGTCGCCACCGTCTTCGAAAACCTCAGCTGAAAGGATCCCTGCCATGAGCGACCTCTTGCGCCAGCAGTACCAGATGATCATCGACGGCGAGCCTCGGCCGGCCGCCTCGGGCCAGACCATGGCCACCATCAACCCCGCCACCGGCGAACATCTGGCCGAGGTGCCGGCGGCGGCCGAGGCCGACGTCGATGCCGCAGTCGCCGCGGCGCGGGCCAGCTTCGACGGGGGAGGCTGGGCCCGGACCAATCCGCAGAAGCGGACCCGATTGCTCTTCGCCCTGGCCGGCCGAATCGCCGAGCAGGCCGGCGAGCTGGCGGCCCTGGAAGCGCGAGAGATCGGCAAGGCCATCAGCTCGGTCAAGGCCGAGATCCTGCAAGGCGCCAGCGAGCTCGAGTTCTTTGCCGGCAGCGCCACCAAGATCCGCGGCGAGACCAACAGCGCGCCCTACGGCTTCGTCAACTACACCCTGCGCGAGCCGCTGGGCGTATGCGCCCTGATCGTGCCCTGGAACTATCCGCTGATGACCACCTTGCGAAAGCTGGGGCCGGCCTTGGCGGCCGGCAATACGGTGGTCATCAAGCCGGCCAGCCAGTCGGCGCTCTCGGCCCTGGTCATGGCCGAGATGGCGACCGAGCTGGGCTTCCCGCCCGGCACGATCAACGTGGTGACCGGTGCCGGCAGCTCGGTCGGCAGCTACCTGGCCTCCCATCCGGGCGTGGACAAGGTCAGCTTCACCGGATCGACCGCCGTCGGCCGGCACATCCTGGATGCGGTGCGCGGCGACTTCCGTCGCGTGTCGCTGGAATTGGGCGGCAAGAGCCCCAACCTGGTCTTCGGCGACGCCGACCTGGACGCCGCGGCGGCCGGCTCGGTCTGGGCCATCTTCTACTCGGCCGGCCAGAGCTGCGAGGCCCGCAGCCGCATCCTGGTCGAGCGCTCGGTCTACGAGCCCTTCCTGGAGCGCTTCGTCGACTTCACCGGCAAGCTGCGCGTCGGCGATCCGATGGACCCCAAGACGCATATCGGCTCGCTGATCTCGCGCGAGCATCGGGCCGAGGTGGAAGGCTACATCGCCGCCGGCCTCGAGGCCGGCGCGCGGGTGGCCGTGGGCGGGGGCCGGCCGGAGGACCCGGCCTTGGATGCCGGCGCCTTCCTCATGCCGACCGCGCTGGCGGACTGCCGCAACGACATGGCCGTGGCCCAGGAGGAAATCTTCGGGCCGGTGGCCAGCATCATCCCGGTCGAGAACGAGCGAGAGGCCGTGAGCCTGGCCAACGACAGCATCTACGGCCTGGCCGCCAGCCTCTGGACCGGCGACGTGGCCCGGGCGCATCGGGTGGCCGGCGCGCTACAGAGCGGCGTCGTCACCATCAACCAGCCCTTCACGGTCTTCCCGGGCACGCCCTTCGGCGGCTACAAGCAGTCCGGCTGGGGCCGCGAGGTCTCCCTGGACGCCTTGGACGACTTCACCGAGCGCAAGAGCGTCTTGGTCTTCGCCGGCACGCGCCCGATGGATCCCTTCGGATTGAATCGCTGAGATGCGCCCCATCGTCGAATGCATCCCCAACCTCTCGGAGGGCCGGCGCGAACCGGTCATCGAGGCCATCGTGGCCGCGGTGCGGCAGGCCGGCGCCACGCTGCTGGACGTCCAGTCGGACGCCGAGCAGAACAGGTCGGTGCTGCGCTTCGCCGGCGAGCCGGTGGTGGTCGAGCGCGCCGCTTTGGCCCTGGTCGCCGAGAGCCTGGTGCATATCGACATGCGGCAGCACGAGGGGATGCACCCGCGGATCGGCGCGGTGGATGTCCTACCCTTCGTGCCGATCTCGGGCATCGAGCTGGAGGCCTGCGTCGAGATGGCCAAGCGGGTGGCTCGCCGGCTGGCCCGCGATCACGAGCTGCCGATCTATCTCTACGGCGCCGCGGCCGACGGGCGCGAGCTGGCCAGCCTGCGCCAAGGGGAGTACGAAGAGCTGCGCGAGCGGATCGCCCACGATGCCTCGCGCGCCCCGGACTTCGGACCGCGGCGCCTGGGGCCCGGCGGGGCCTGCATCGTCGGCGCGCGGCATCCGAAGGTCTACGCCCTGGTTCGCCTGGACGGTGCGGACCGCGAGGCGGTCGAGCGGCTGGCGGCGGCCGTCGACCAGGCGACCGGCGGGCTGACCCATGTCCAGGCCCACACGATCGAAGTGCCCGAGGAAGGCTTGGGACTGGCGCTCACCTTGGATCGCATCGACGAGAGCCCGCTGCATCGCGCCCTATACCTCTTGGAGGCCGAGGCGCGCGCGCTGGGCCTCCGGCTCGGCGGCACCGAGCTGGTCGGCCATCTGCCGCAGCGGGTACTGGACGACGCGGCGATCTGGCACCTGGGCTTGCAGGGCTTGCGCGAGGAGCAGCTGATCGAGCGCCGGCTCGCCCTGTCGACGCAGCCGGCCAACCCGGCGGAGAGCTCTCCCCGGGCCTACGTAGAAGCCCTGGGCTCGGGCCGGGCAACGCCCGGCGGTGGGAGCGCCTCGGCACTGGCCGGGGCCTTGAGCGCGGCCCTGAGCGGCATGGTGGCCCGTTTGACCACCGGCCGCACGGCCTACGCCGAGGTCGAGGAGGAGATGCAGGATGTGATCGCTCGCGCCGAAGCCCTGGCCGGGCGCCTCATGACGCTGATGGACGCCGACGGCGAGGCCTTCGAATCGGTCATGGCGGCCTACCGGATGGCCCGTGGGACCAGCCAGGAAGCCGATGCGCGCCGCCAGGCCATCCAGGATGCCTTGCGCGAGGCCGCGCGGGTGCCGCTGCAGGTGATGCGCTCGGCCACCGAGCTGCTCGAGCTGGCCGCAGCAGCGGCGGAGCGGGGCAACGCCAGCGCGGTCAGCGATGCCGGCGTGGCCTCCATCCTCGCCCAGGCCGCGGCGCGCGGCGCGGCCTTGAACGTCGAGATCAACGTCCTGGGCCTGCGGGATCTGGAAGAAGGCGATCGCATTCGGGCCGAAGCCGCCGAGTTGCTGCGAAGCGCCGATCGCCGTGCGGAGTCCATCGAGCGCGGTCTGCGCTCGCGAATCGGGCAGCAGGCTTGAGCGGAGTCGCCGATGATCCAGCAGCGTGATGCCGAGGACGGATCGGCCCCGACGACGGCTTCGGGGTCGGCCTCGTCGTCCGGACGCCGAGGCGATCGTCGACTCGAGCGACGCCGGAGCATGCAGCGCGAGGTCAGCCTGCAGCTGATCTTGGGCGGGCTGATCTTCGCGGGCCTGACCTTGCTCTTTGCCTGGATGGTCTTGATCCCCCGGGGCCGGCTCTCGCCCGCCGCCGCGCAGCCGGTGATCGAGCGCTACATGGAAGCCGGTCGTGATGACCTTCCCGCGGCCGCCCATCGGCTCTTCTCGCGGGCCGGACTGGCCGAGACGAGCTTGGACCAGATCGGCGACCGGTTCCTGGATCGGCAGCGCTTCTCGGGCTACGAAAGCCTGAGCATCGTCGCCTTCGAGGTCTTTCCGTTGGCCGGATCGGAACCGAGCCACCAAGCCCTGGTGACAGCGCAGGTCCGCTACACCGGCAGCCAAGCGCCAGGTCGCATCGATGCCCGGCTCGAACTCGAGGATGACGATTGGCGGATCCGTCAGATCACGCTGGACCGGATCGCACCGTGATCCAGATCGTCGATGGCCGGCCGAATGCGTGGCCATCGCTCGGCCCGATGGCCGCCGGCTGGAGCGTCGGCTGGTGAGCGCGGGACTCTGGGATGCCGTCCACGGTCTGCCGGAGGGGCTTGCGGCGAGCCGCCACCTTTACCTGCTGGGCGTCGGCGGCCCGGAGGACGAGTCGGGCATCGGTCATCCCGACCGGTTCGTGTGGCGCTTCACGACCCTGGAGGCCACCGGTGCCGATCCCATCCTGCTCGGCTTCGGAGACATGCCGACCCTGATGCGCTTCACCCGCACCGTGAACCAGCGGCAGCCCTTCAGCCTGCCGACCGAGTCCTTGAAGCTGCCGGCCGGCGACCTGGCGGGCGTCGCGGTCCAAGTCTTGATCGACCCCAGCCCGGCCGAGTTCGAGCGGCTGCGCGCCGAACGCGAGATCGGCCAGCAGCGCATCGTCGAGCTCGGCGGATGAAACCGAGGAGCGCTAGACGATGAGCCAAGCGCAAGGCCGGACCGGATCTCGCGGAGATGTCCCCGAATCGGGGCAAGCGGAGGCGCCCCGCGATCGCCACGCGCGCCAGATGCTCTTCGGCCCCATCGGCCGCGATGGTCAAGCGCGGCTGGCGGGGTCGCGTGTCCTGATGGCCGGCCTGGGCGCGACCGGCGGCGCCATCGCCGACATGCTGGCGCGCGCCGGCATCGGCTTGACCCTCGTCGACCGAGATTATGTCGAGCGGACCAACCTCCAGCGTCAGACCCTCTACAGCGATGCCGACGTGGACCGCCCCAAGGCCGTCGCGGCGTTGGAGCGCCTGCGCGCGGTGGACCCCGAGCTGCCCTTGCGGGCCGAGGTCGCGGACCTCCACGCCGGCAACATCCTGCGCATCGCCCGCGGCCACGACCTGATCGTCGACGGCAGCGACAACTTCGCCTTGCGCTACGTGCTCAACGATGCGGCCCTGGAATTGGGCATTCCGTGGGTCTATTCGGCCGCGGTGGCCAGCCAAGGCGCGGTCCTGCCGGTGGCCGCCGGCGGGCGGCCCTGCCTGCGCTGCCTGCATCCCGACCCGCCCGAGCCGGGCAGCCTGGCGACCTGCGACACGGCCGGCGTCATCCAACCCGCGGTGGCTGCGGTGGCCGCGATCGCGGCCACCGCGGCGATGCGGCTCTTGCTGGGTCAGCCCATCCAGCCGCCGGGCCTGCGCTACGTGGAAGCCTGGAGTCATGAATGGCCGGTGCTCGAGCTGTCGGCCCGACCGGACTGCCCCAGCTGCGCCCGCGGGGAGCGGCCGGCCCTGGATCCGGAGCGCCGGGATGACGCGCTGGCCAGCGTGCTCTGCGGCCGCGAGGCGGTGCACATCCGGCCGGCACCGGCCAGGCTGGACCTGGCGGGATTGGCCGACCGCCTATCCGAGGGCTGCCAGGTCAGCATCGTCAACGACTTCTTGCTGCGCTTCGAGGCCGATGGTCTGGAGACGACGCTCTTCGCCGATGGGCGCGCCGTCATCAAGGGCAGCGATGACCCGGCCCGGGCACGCGGGCATTACGCCAAGTGGATCGGACTATGATCGAGTGGATCGGACCATGATTCAGGCGGAGACGGCGATCGAGATCCGAGGTCTGGTCAAGCGCTTCGGAGACTTCACGGCGGTGGACGCGCTCGACCTGAGCGTGCCCCGGGGACAGCTCTTCGGTTTCCTGGGCCCCAACGGCGCCGGCAAGACCACGACGCTCAAGATGCTCACCGGCCTCCTGAGACCCACGGGTGGCAGCGCCCGCGTGGCCGGCCACGACATCCAGTCCGAACCCTTGTCCGTGAAGTCCCGCATCGGCGTGGTGCCCGAGTCCCTGGGGCTCTACGAGCGGCTCAGCGCGCGCGAGCAGCTGGAATTGGTCGGTCGCTTGCACGGGCTGCCGGCCCAGACCATCCAGCGTCGCAGCGAGGGCCTGCTGCAACGGCTCGACCTGGCCGATCGCGCCGACGAGCTCCTGATCGACTACTCCACCGGCATGCGAAAGAAGACGGCCTTGGCGGCCGCCCTCATGCCCAACCCCAGCGTGCTCTTCCTCGACGAGCCCTTCGAGGGCGTCGACGCGGTTTCGTCCCGGGCCATCAAGGCTCTCTTGCGCGCGCTGCTCGATCGGCAGGGCGCGACCATCTTCTTCTCGACCCACATCATGGAGCTGGTCGAACGCCTCTGCGACGAATTGGCCATCATCCACCGGGGCCGACTGCTGGCGCACGGAGCGCTGCCCGGGCTCCGTCAAGAGGCCGGACTGCCCGCCGATGCCTCGCTCGAAGAGGTCTTCCTCCGCCTGGTCGGAGCGCCGCCGAGCGAAGACCAGGACCTGGCCTGGCTGACCGAGGCATGAGCGTCGAGAGCACGAACTTCGAGGGCCTGCCCGTTGCAGGCCGCGGCCTCCGGTCAGAATTGGCCGATCTGACCTGGCTGCAGGGCCGCCTCCTGTCCGGCGCGCTGCGCCGGGGCGACGGCCGCGCCCGATCCCGCATCCTGACCGGTCTGCTCATCTTCATCGCGGTCTTGCCCAGCGTGGGCGGGATGTCCTTGGGCCTGCTCTTGCTCTTGCGCAGCGGACCGCCCGAGCTGGCCGATCGCGTGCTCGCGGTCGGCGGCGCCTTCCTGATCCTGCTCTGGATGGCCGCCCCGCTGACCGCCAGGCCCTTTCTCGAGGGCATCTCGCTGCCCAAGCTGCTGCCTTATCCGCTGAGCTTCGCGGGCCTGGCCATCGCCAGCATCCTCGGCAATGCGGTCGGTCTGCTCGGCTTGGCCACGCTCCCGCTGCTGATCGCGGCCGTGCTCGGCTTGTCACGCGGACCGCTGTCCCTGCTGGCCGCGATCCTCCCGGCCGCGATCTTCTTCGGCCTGCTCCTGGCCCTCGAATCGGTGGCCACGACGCTCTACGACCTCTTGGCCGAAGACCGGCGCCTTCGCGGCGCGCTGACCTTCCTGCTCTTCCTGCTGCCGCTATTGGCCTATCTCGAACAGGTGGGCTTGCCCTCGGTCGCGGCCGACGAGGCACCGGCCTTCTTCAGCCCGCGGGCCCTGACCACCCGTCTGTCCTCCTGGTTGCCCGGTGCGTGGTTGGCCCGGGCCCTGAGGTCCGCCGGGCAGGGCGAGCCCTTGCACTGGGCATTGGCCAGTCTCGGCCTATTGGCGGCCTTGCTGCTGGCGCTGCTCTTGGCGCTGCGGCTGATGCGCCGGCTCTTCCTGGGTGAGCTCCTGCGTGGGCGACGGATGCTGCATCGCAAGGAGTCCCGCGGACTGCGCGAAGCCCGACGCATCCCCTGGCTCTCGACCCGAGGATCGCGCCAGCTGGCCGGTCTGCTGCGAAAGGACTGGCTCTGCTTCCGCCGCAGTCCGATGAGCCTTCGCCTGAGCTTTCTACCGATTCTCTTCGGCGGCATGGCCTATTTCCTGGCCCGCGCCGGCGAGCTCGGTTCGCGCCCTTCGGTCTTGGGACTGGCACTCGGTGGTTTTGCCGCCTTCCTGGTGGCATCCATCGCCAGCAACAGCTTCGGGCTGATCGACCACGTGGGCATCGGTAGCCTGCTCTTGTCTCCGGCACCGCGATCCTTGATCCTCGCCAGCCAGGGTCTGTTGACGTCGGCCCTGGTTCTTGGCATGGCGGGGATCACCGGATTGGGTGGCGCCATAGGCTCTGGAAGCTGGCAGGTCCTGCCGGCCGCGCTGGCCGCCGCCTTGGCTCTGGGAATGATCCTGATCGGCACGGCCCACATCAGCAGCGTTCACTTTCCGCTCTTCGTCGATCAGGAGCGGGGGCAGAGCCAGTTCAACAGCCAGGCCCTAGGCGCCAGCCTGCTGATGATGTTGGCCGGCCCCTTGCTCTGCGCGCCTCCGCTGGCCGCCGTCCTGCTCACCGGCTGGCTGTGGCCATCCGCCCTGGCCTTGGCCATCCTCGGAGCCTTCGCCTACGCACTGACCGCCTACGTCCTGCAACAGCGGCTGGCCCTGCGCGCCATGCGCCGCCGCGAGCCCGAGATCCTCGCCAGCATCGTGGACCAGGCGTGACCACCTCTCCGCCCGACGCGCCCCCGAGCCCCGAATCGGAAGCCGGGCTGCCCGCCCGGAAGGCCGTGCTGCGCGCCCTGATGCGCGTCGAGCAGGACGCGGCCTGGATCGGACGCCTGGACCCCGACTCCGGCCGAACGCTGGATGCCCGGCAGCGCCGGCAGGCCACCGATGCCCTGGCCGGCGTGACCCGCCATCGCCGCTGGCTCGACTTCCTCATCGATCACTACTACCACCGGGGTCTTGCCGACCTCCAGCCCGAGGTCCGGCAGACCTTGCGCCTCGGGCTCTACGAGTTGTTGGTGGCGGCCACCCCCTCGCACGCGGCGGTGAGCCAAGCGGTCGAGCTGGTCCGTGCCGCGGGGCAACCCCGCGCCGCGGGCCTGGTCAACGCGATTCTGCGCCGCGCGGGTCGCGAGCGCCGCAGCCTACCCGAGCCCGACAGCGGCGATCCGGCCGAGGACCTGGCGATCCGCCACTCGCATCCGACCTGGATGGTTCGGCGCTGGCTCGATCGCTGGGGTCGGGAGGAGACGCTGGCGCTCTTGGACTGGAACAATCGCCGGCCTCGCCACTGCCTGCGCATCAACCGTTTGCTCGCCGATCGGGACATGTTGACCGCCGAACTGGATCGCTTGGGCATCGAATGGGCAGCCGGGACCTACCTGCCCGACGAAATCCTGCGCCTGCCCAAGCTGCAGTCGGCCTTGGCGGCCGGACTGATCCGGCGCGGCTGGTGCATGGTCCAGGATGAAGCCGCCGCGCTGGTCGTGCATCTGCTGGACCCGCGCCCGGGCGAGCGCGTGCTCGATGCCTGCGCCGCACCCGGGGGCAAAGCGCTGTTCATCGCCGAGCGCATGGGCGATCGGGGTCGCATCCTGGCGTCGGACCGACATGCCGGCCGGCTGGCGCGCCTGGCCGAGCTGGCCGAAGCGCGCGAGCTCGGCAGCCTGGAAACCCGCGCGGCGGATCTACGCTCGCTGTCCTCCGATCTGGCAGCGAAAGGCGAGCGCTTCGATCGGCTGCTGCTGGATGCGCCCTGCAGCGGCACGGGCGTCCTGGCCAAGCGGGCCGACCTGCGCTGGCGGCGCGAGCTTCAGAGCCTTGCCGGGCTGGCCGATCTTCAAGACGCACTCCTCGACGCCGCGGCGCCTCTGGTGGCCCCCGGCGGACTTCTGGTCTATTCGACCTGCAGCATCGAGCCCGAGGAGAACGGGGCGCGCGTCGAGGCCTTCCTGGCACGCCAGACCGACTTCAGGCTCGAGCCGGCGGGCGACCTGCTATCATCGGAGCTCATCGACGAGTCCGGCTGCTATGCATCCTTCCCCCAACGACATGGGATGGACGGTGCATTCGGTGCCCGCTTGCGCCGCCGCGACGAAGACAGCCCCTGATACCCAGGCGAGAGGAGCCCTTCATGCCGCAGTACGACGCCCCACCGGCCATGCGAATCGATCGCGACAAGGATTACCGGGCGACGATCAAGACGAGCCGCGGCCAGATCGAGTTGCGCCTGCATGCCGACAAGGCACCGCGCACCGTCAACAACTTCGTGGCGCTGGCCGAGGACGGATACTACGACGGCCTGGTCTTCCATCGCGTCATCGACGACTTCATGGTCCAGACCGGAGACCCGACCGGCACCGGTCGAGGCGGACCCGGCTATACCTTCGAGGACGAGTTCCACCCCGACCTGCGCCACGACGGCCCCGGCGTGCTGAGCATGGCCAATGCCGGCGCCAACAGCAACGGCAGCCAGTTCTTCATCACACACGTGGCCACGCCCTGGCTGAACGACAAGCACAGTGTCTTCGGTCGGGTGACATCCGGGCAGGACGTGGTCGATGCCATAGCGCAAGGCGACCGGATCGAGTCCATCGAGATCGGCCGTTGAGGGTTCGACCCGTCCTTGGAGCGTCTAACAATACCGACGCCGAGCGAGCCCGAGGGATCGAGTTCGCAGGCAAGTCGGGAGCGGCTGACGGCGCGGAGGCGTGGCAGCGCCACGCTGAGCACCGGCAGGCGCTTCCGGCGCAGCATGCGGGCGCGAGACCCGGGCGCAGCCGGCGGGAGGTATTGTTAGACGCTCTTATACGATGACGGCCGTGCGGCCGGCGCGCCTCGGGTCGCCGGCTGCCTGGCCGCCACCATCGATCCCGCGAGCCACGCTGTGGGCGCCTCCAAAGTATATGCTGCTCCCGGGCCAGCGATTGACCGGATAGCCCAAGCCCTCGAGGGCCGCCACCTCGGATTCTTCGTAACCGCCCTCGCATTGCAGGACGCCGCGTTCCAGGTGCACCCGGGGTTGGGCGACGGCCTCGGAAAGGGGCATGCCGGCCGCCAGGTAGGCATCGACGACCTGCAGGACCGCGCTGCGGATGCGCTCGCTGCCGCCGCTGCCGGTGGCCAAGCGGATCCGGCCGCGCTCCAATCCCAAGAGGGGCGTCATCATGCTCGGGATCCGATCGCCCGGCGGCCATGCATGCCATCCGCGCGGGTTGAGATCGGCTTCGCCGAGCATGTTGTTGGGGATCAGGCCGGTGCCGGGCACCACGTAGCCGGCCGATTCACCGGCCGTGGTCGTCAAGGCCACCGCCATCCCCTCGGCATCCATAACCGATAGGTGGGTGGTATTGCCGAGCTGGCTTCCGGTCGGTCCCGCGGCCGGCGCCTGGCCGTCTCGGCCAGGGCCTCGGCCGGCCAGGCGCAGCGCGAGGCGCTGGACGTAGGGCCCGAGGAAGTCCGATCGCAGCACGGCTTGGGAGACGGCCGCCGCGTCCTCGATCTCCAGCATGGCTTCGATCCGCGAGCGGGCCTCGTCGGTCAGGCGCATGACCTCGTAGAAGCGGCGAAGGGCCGCGGCGCTGCCGGGCCGAGCGGCCGGCGCATGGCTGGCCAGGACCAGGCTGAAGGCCGTCAGCAGTCCGCCGACGGCCGGCAGCGGCGGCAGGAGTAGGTCGAAGCCGCGATAGCGCACGCGAAGGGGACGCGAGACGCACACGCGATAGGCCTTCAGATCGCCGGCGGTCAGCAGCCCGCCCTCGGCGGCTTGATCCTCGAGCAGGGCCTTGCCCAAGGCCCCCTCTAGCAGCTCCCGCTCGCCGGACGCCGCCAGGCGCTCGAGGCTGCGAGCCAGGTCGGGGATGAAGAGCCGCTCGCCGGCCCGGATCATCCGTCCGCTGCGCAGGAAGATCCGGCGCATGCCGGGCGTGTGCAGGTAGAGCGGGGCCAGCAGGGCACAGGTGTCCGCCTGGAAGGCGTCGAGCATGGCGCCCTCGCGGGCCAGCCGGATGGCGGGGGCCAGCAGTTGGGATAGCGAAAGGCGACCGTGATCCCGGGCCATCCGGCAGAGCCCGAGGATGGCACCGGGAACCGCGACCGATGCGCGGCCCAGGAAGAAGTCCTGGGTGGTCGAGCCGAAGTCGACCGACACGCCCTCGAAGTCCCGCTCGGCTTGGGGGCGCAAGCCATCCCGGCCCGGCATGGCCGACAAGAAGTCGTAGGCCAGGCTTCGACCGCTGCGCTCGTCGTGGATCAAGGCCAGGCCCGATCCGCCCCAGTGGACCAAGCCAATCTCGGAGATGAAGCTGGCGAAGGCCGCCGCCACCGCCGCGTCGACCGCATTGCCCCCGGCTTCGAGCATGGCCCGGCCCGCAGAGACGGTCGCCTGGCTGCCGGCGGCCACAAGGCCGCGATTCGACACTTGTCTCGCGATCCTCCTCGTCATGGCCGGGATTGTACACCGCCGTTCCATCCGAGTCCCGACTTGCGATTCACGGTACCTGGCGGCGGTCTGGACTTGCCTTCGGTGCATTGGCGGGACGCCCGCGGCTACAGTATCCTAGACCGGTAGCCGGTAGATCGTGACGCAGGGGCGAGGAAGGAGAGCCGCATGGCCAGACCATCACCGTGGACCGAGGCTGGCCCGCGAATTCGGGCGCTCATCTCGACTTGCGGGATCGCCTCGGTGCTGGTGTTGCTGGCTGCTCCGTCGTCGAAGCTCTCGGCCCAGCCCGAGGCGCCGATCATTCGGGCTTGGTTGTACCAGCCCTACGTGGTGGTACAGAGCGAGTCGAACCAGCGCCCGCGGGTCCTCGTCTACAACGACGAAGGCGAGCTGCTGGTCGACAACAGCCCGACCGGCAGCCAGCCGGCCGGTGGTTGGCGCGTAGAGCTCGCGGACCTGCAGCGCCGAGGTTTCGCGCGGCTGCTGCGACCCGGTCAGCGGGTCGAGGTCCGTATGGCCGGTCAGGTGAGCCAGCTGGAGCTGCCGGCGCTCGAGGCCCGCATCGAGGAGGCTGGCGGCGTGATTCGCGGCCGCCTGCCCGAGGCAGCCGGCTCTGTGGCGCTGCGTGTCCATCGCGACGCCAACTGGCTCGACGGGCCTGTGGATCTCGGCCCGCAGTCGATCGAGCTCGGGAAGGATGGCGACTTCGAAGTCGAGTTGCGCGATGGGCTTCGCCTGTCCACCGGCTGGTGGGCCGAGGTCTTCGCCTCACTACCGCAGGGGCACGTCGTGGCCCTCGGTCTGGCCCCCCCTTCCCTGATCATCAGCGATGTCAACCCGGCGGCCTATTTGCGCGCCGACGACGGCCGATCGGTCTACCTGTCGCTCCGCAATCGCATCGGCACGGAGCTCTTCCGATCGGGCGCCGCCCAGCCCATCGGGCCAGCGCTCTACCGAATCCCGCTCTACCAGGACGGCAACCCCGATTTCGGTGCCTACCGACCCGAGGAAGGCCAACAGGTGACCCTGGAGGTCGATGGCATCTTGCGCATCGACGAGGCCTTCCCGCGGGCCTTGGCCAGCCTGGATGCCTTCGAGCCGGAGCTCTGGGGCCTCGGCACGCCGGATGCCCGGATCCGTCTCTCGGACCCCTTCGGCGATGGCCTGGTCGAACTGCGGGCCGGGCCGCAGGGCGAATTCGAGCAGGCCTTGCCGGCCGGCCGCTACGGAGCCGACAGCGCGATCGACATGATCACCTGGCCGGGTGGCGCGGTGGCGCGTTTCCTTCGCGCCACGGCACCGAGCCAGCAGATCCTGCTCCATGACAACTTCGTCATCGGCAGCTTGCCCGGCTGGGGCGAGCTGCGCGCCGAGCTCTGGAGGGGCTCGAACCTCGTCGCGAGCGAGGAGCAGGTCTTGGGACCATCGGGGGAGGTGAACGCCGACTTCCGGCGGCCGGACGGAAGCGAGCCGGCCATCCAGCCCGGCGATCGCCTCCGCTTCCTGCCCGAGCTGGGCCGAGAGCTCGAGTTGAACGTGCCGGAACTGCAGGTCCAAGTGGCCGAAGACCGTCGATCGATCTACGGACTTGCGCCTTCGGACCACGACGTCACCGCAAGGCTGTACAATGCGCCGATCAGCATCTTGGACCTACAGCCCTTTGCCCGCATCGACCAGTCCGAAGTCCTCTCGGCCCGCAGCGATGCATCGGGGCGCTACCGCATCGATTGCGCGAGCGAAGCCTGTCAGGCGAACTACGGGATCGTGGCGGCCAGTCTGCATAGCGATCGCTACTATCTCTATTGGAGCAGCCGCGAGCTGGCCGGACTGGGGGTCGGCCACCGTCAGGTCATCGTGCGCGGGACGGCAGGTCGGCAGGTGACCATGCGGGCCTTTGGGGCCGACGGTCTACCGCGGATCGAGGCCGGCGGCCGGCTGGCACCCCGAGCCCAGGAACTGCCGGCCTGGGAGCAGGACCTGGCCGATGCCTTCGCCGAGAATTCCGAGTTGCCCGCCGGCACTCGCCTGGAGATCGATCTCGGCGAAGAGACCTTCGAGTTCGAGGTGCCGGAGATGGACTTCGAGGCCGACCTGCGGCGCAATGCGGTCTCCGGCCAGGGCCCGGCCGGCCGGCAGGTCGCCATCGTCGCCTACGCGCGCGGCGAGAACGCGGCCCAGCGCGGAGCTCGGTCCGCGGTCGGCCAGATCGCAGCCGACGGACGCTGGCGCTTGCAGCTGTCCGGATTCGACCTTCGCGCCGGTGATGACCTGGAGGTCTATTTGCTCGATGGTCGGAGCTATCTGTGGTGGTATCTGGATGCGGTCGAGGGCCCGAACCCGACCGCGCCCCTCCCCGGCCGGACGCCCGAGCCCCAGCCTGTCGAGCCCAGCGCAACGCCGCGGACCCTGGATCGGATGCCGATCCTCTTGCCGCGGCTCGATCACGGCGCATCGCCCTCCGAGTGAAGCGATCCTCGCGCTCCGGAGTCGAAGCTCGAGCGGCACCGCGCTCGAGGGCCCTGCCATGGCTCGTCCTCTCCGCGCTGGCGGTGCTCGGGCAGCTGACGATCGGTCCACGCAGCGCCCGGGCAGACCAGGTCAGCCTCGAGGCTAGGATCCGCGACTTCTCCGATCGGCACCCGGACTTCGAGCGCTATTCGGGTAGCGAGGTCGGCATCGTCGAGGACAGCCTGGGCGGCGACGACAAACCGGTGTTCGACACGAGCCGGCAGGCCCGAACCGTCACCAGCCGCGAGAGCTTCGATCAGTGGTATCGAGACCTACCGGGCGTCAATCAGGGCTTGGACCTGGAGCTGGTGCTCGACAACAGCCTGACCGGCGACCCGCGGGTCTACAGCTTCGATGATTCGAGCTTCTTTCCCATCGACGGGCGCCTTCTGGGCAACGAAGGGCGCATTCACAACTACCACTTCACCCTGGAGATCCACTCGCGCTTCACCTACCAGCCCGGCCAGTTCTTCCGCTTTCGCGGAGACGACGACCTGTGGGTCTTCATCGACCGGCGCCTGGTCATCGACCTGGGCGGTGTTCACGGGGCGCTCGAGTCGACGGTCGACCTGGACCAGCTGGGGCTGAATCCCGACCAGGAGTATGACTTCGCGCTCTTCTTCGCCGAGCGACATACGGGCCAGAGCAACTTCCGCATCGACACCTCGCTGCGCCTGATCCCGACCCCGACACCGAGTCCCAGCGCCACGCCGACCCCCTCGGCCACGGTCACCGCCAGTCCCAGCGCCACCGCTACGCTGACGCCGACGTCAATGCCCACGCCGAGCCCGAGCACCACGCCAAGGCCAAAGCCGCGATTTCTCCCCTTGGTCCTGCGCGAGCGCTGTCCGGAGCGCTGGCGTCCTATCGACGCGATCCTGATCCTGGACGCATCGACCAGCATGCGGGCGTCGACCGCCCGCGGGCGGACCAAGCTGGAGGCCGCGGCCGAAGCGGCCGGGTCCTTCTTGGCCGCGATGCGACTCGAGCCGGCCGGCGACCGCTCAGCGCTGGTCCGATTCAACGAGGATGGGCGGGCGCTGACCGCGCTGACGGCCGATCGCGAGGCATTGATGGCCGCCCTGGCCACCCTCGAGAGCCGTCCCGGCAGCCGCATCGACATGGGCCTGGGCAGTGCAGCCGGGCTGCTGGCGCACGAGGGTCCGCCGGGCCCCCGCAGGCGGGTCGCCATCCTGCTCTCCGACGGGTTGGTCAACGGGGCCACCGCCGCGGGCGTCGAGATCGAAGCCGAGCGCTTGCGCGGCGCCGGCGTTCAGGTTTGGAGCATCGGGCTGGGTCAAGAGATCGACCGCGGCCTGCTTCGAGCGGTCGCCGGAAGCCCGTGGCGATACCTGGAGGCACCGGACGCCGAGGCCCTCGGCGAGGTATACGCCGGCCTGGCAGAGCGTCTTACCTGCCCGCCCGAGGAACTCTGGGGGCGACGCTGAATCGCGATGTGGACTTCCCGGGATCAACAGGACATCTTGATCCGCCCCGCTAGACAGGGCCGGGCCCTCGCGGGCCCGGACCGAGCCCGGCTGTCGGAGATGCCGAACGGATGAGCGAACGCTATCGAGACCTCCACGTGATCGTGAATCCACAGGCCGGCTCGGCCGAGGATCAGCAGGCTGCCCTGCGTCGGGCCATCGAGGGCATCGACCTTCCGCTGCGGTGGGTCGAGACGCGTTTGGAGTCGGGCGAGGGCCCGGCCGAGCGGGCGCGTCAGGCTGTGGAGGCCGGCGCCGATGCGGTCCTGGCCTGCGGAGGGGACGGCACGGTGCTGGGCGTGGCCGAGGGTCTTTTGGGCAGCGAGTTGCCGATGGGCGTGGTACCCTTGGGAACGGCCAACGTCTTCGCCGCCGAGATGGGCCTACCCGCAGACCCGGAGTCGGCCTTGCGCCTGGTGACCGAAGGCGCCGGTCGAGTTCAGGCGGTGGACGTGGGTCGGGTCGGCGACCAGCACTTCCTGCTGCGCGTCGGCATCGGCTGGCAAGCCGCAGTCACCGTGCTGACCGACGTGCAATCCAAGAAGACGTTCGGGCGGCTGGCCTATCTCTGGACCGGCCTGCGCGCCTGGCGCAGCCTGCAGCGGACGCGCTACGAGATCGAGATCGACGGCCGCCAGCATCGGGTCACCGGGGTGACCTGCGTGGTCTGTAACTCGTCGAACCTGGGCTTGACCGGCATGGATTTCCTGCCCGAGATCCAGGTGGGCGACGGAAAGCTGGATGTGATCGTTCTCCGAAACGCTTCCCCGCGCTACGTCATGGAACTGGCCGGCCGTTGGGCTTGGGGACAGCTGGCGCGCGGACCTCGCAAGGCGCCCCACCGGCACATGTTGTGGCTGGGCTCGGGCCGTTCGATCCACGTGACGGCACGCCCCAGCCAGGTCGTCGCCCGCGACGGGGAAGCCATGGAGGATGCCTTGCCGGCTCGAATCGAAGTCCTACCCGCCGCGCTGCGGGTGATCGTCCCGGAGGCCCCGCGATGAGGAAGCGCGCATCCCTGCGTTCTCCGACCGAGATTCGGCGCCTGGCCCTGCAGCTGCGACGCCAAGGACCGCGGCGTACGTTCTGGGCCGCGATCGACAAGCTGGTCCGTTGGATCAGCGGAGGCCCTTGGGAACGATTCAGCCGCATTACCGACCAGGTTTGGCTGGGCGGGCAGCCTACGGGCCGCGGCCGACGCCGCTTGGCGCGATTGGGGATCACGGGCATCGTCAACTTGCGCGACGAGCACGATTACGCCCGACACATCGAAGGCGGACCCTTCCGCTATCTGCACCTCCCCACGGTCGACCTGGACGCACCCTCGCTAGACCACCTGCGCCAGGGGTCGGCCTTCATCCGGCGCGAGCTCGAAGCGGGCGGCAAGGTCTTCATCCACTGCTGGGAGGGCCTGGGCCGGGGTCCGACGCTGGCTGCAGCCCATTTCATCGAGCGAGGAGCCAGCGCGGAGGAGGCCGTGGCCCTGGTCTTGGCCGTGCGGCCCTTCATCCGCCTGACCGACGAGCAATGCCATCAGCTGGAGCGATTCGAGACGGACCTTGCCGAATCGCGACCACCGTCCTCCGTCGACCGACGAGAGGCGCGAGCAAACCCTTGACAGGAGGAGTGAGGACATGCCCATTCAAGAAACCGCTCGAAAGACCGCCAAGCGCGTCGACATCGTCGACCGGATCGCGGCCGCCGTGGCCGCGCCGGTGCCGGCGCGCAGGCTGGGCCTTCCGGCCAAAGACGAGCGCAAGATCGCCGTGGCCATCACCCTGCAGTTGGAGATGGCGCTGCGCGAGATCATCCAGGACTACAACCCGGATCTGCTGGAGGAGACCGTGGAGCGCAAGGCGCGGGAAGCCCTGCTCTGGCAGACCACCGCACCGGAGAACGAGATCCACTTCATGGGTACCGATCATCGGCCGGACTTCGTGGTGAACATCGAAGGCATCCGCGTGGCGGTCGACGTCCAACAAGGCGAGGATGGGCCAGCGGTCGAGTTCGGTCTCGGCAAGGCCTTGGTCTACGCCTACCATCACGACTTCGTGGTCTTCAGCCTGATCGACAACTCCTCCAGCCACCAGATCCAGCTCAGCCTCTTCGAGCCTTCGGAAAAGGCTTTCGTCGAGCAACTCTGGGAAGACCACAACATCCGCTTCCGGGTGGTCTAGTCTCGCCTCCGGTAATCAAGCCAGCTCGATCGGCACGCAATGGAGGGGCCATGATCGGTCGCATCTTTGACTTCTTCGACCCGGCCCGCGAGGGATTCTTCGGCCGAATGCTGCGCCTCCTGGCCGGCCTGGCCGTCATTCCCATCCTCGGGCTCTGCATACTGAGCTTTCTCGCCATGCGCAGCGAGGGCGGCCGCTACGTCCTGGCGCGCGCCTTCCTGGACAACAACCTTCCACGCTTTGCCTTCGTGCTGGCCTCCGACCTGGCCGAGGACTTCCCCGAGGAGTGGGAGTACCATCGCATCGAGGGCTGGTCGCTGCGCCGATCCGGCGAGTACGAGCGCAGCTTGCAGTCCTATGAACGCGCCATCGAGATCATGCCCGATAACTGGTGGCCCCACAGCCACCTCTGCTTCTACTCGGCCCTGCTATCGGACCCGCAACCGGTCATGGATCACTGCGACCGCGCCGTGGAGCTGGCGCCCGAAGGCGAGCACTCGGCCTTGTACCGGCGCGGCATCGCCCGCCTTCGAATCGATGACCTCGAAGGCGCCAGCCAAGATCTAGCACTCGCTCTGGAAATCTGGCCGGAGGACGAAAACGAGCCGCAGCATCACGACGCGATCACCTATCTGGCCGCGGCGCAAGACGGGCGGAACGTCTTTGACGAAGAGGCCATGGCAAGAGAGCTCGCCCGCTACTGAATCCGAGGCCCCGACGCGTCGGGCCCCTGTCGATCGGCGTCAGGCATTCGATTCCATGGACCCAAGCCCAAATGCCATCTCCAGCTCGAAGGGCGCACTCGACCGAGGCCCGCAGCGGTCCAAGGCCATGAGGGCCACGCCTCGGTGCGGGCTCGGGGTTGATTCGCCGGGCCAAGTTCCCTAAGCTAGAGCGCCGTGACCACCCTCGACCCATTTCCCCACGATGCTCGGATCGAAGCCGAGGCGGAGGCGATTCAAAGCCTGATCGCTTCCGGCGATGACAGCCTCGCTCGCCAGGCCGCCGTGACGCTCCTGGAAGACTCGCTGGAGGCGCTGCGCGCCGAGGCGGGCATCCAGGCTGATCCCCAGCCGACTCGGAGCGGCATGCTGGGCGATCTGTCGCGCTGCTTCGCGACCGGGAACCTGGACCTGGAAGCGCTGGCGCTGATCCGAGCTCGCCACGTGAGCCCAGTGCAGCTGACCGTGCGCGAGGTTGCCGAGACCGTCAGCCTGGGGGAACGCAGCCTCCGTCGGCGACAGAAGCGGGGCTTCCAATACCTGGCGCGTCGAGCCGCCGAAGGACGAGCAGGAATCACGAGTCCCCACGAAACCAACGGCAGCGCCGCAACGACGCGAGGCGATGTCGATCTGCCCCTGCCCGGCGATCGCTTCGTCGGTCGCGACGCGGAGCTGGAGACCATTCTCGATCGGCTCGAGCAGGATCGGGTCCTGACGCTGTGGGGGCCGGCCGGCATCGGCAAGAGCCGGCTGGCCATGGAGGCTGCCCGGCGGATCCACCTCCGCTGCGGATCGCCGGTCTGGTTCCTCCCGCTGGAGCATCTGGACAGCCCGGATCTCATCGCGCCGGCCCTGGCCGCCGTGCTGCGCGCCAGCGGCATCGAACACGAGCTCGAGGGCGAGGATCCCGTCGTCTGGCTCGCACAAGCCCGCGGACTCTTGGTCCTCGATCGCTGCGAGCATCTGATCGCGGACTGCGCGGTGCTGATCGACCGCCTGGAGCACGAGGCGCCGGGACTGTGGCTCTTGATCACCAGTCGCCGGCCCGTCGAGGCTGGGAGGGACCGGCTGCTGCCGATCGAAGCGCTCGAGCTCCCGACCCTGGACGAGGTAGGGGACGGGGCGATCCTGGAAAGGAGGGCCGCCTCGCAGCTCTTCTTGGAGCGCCTGCGCACCAAGCGGCCGGACTTTCGACTCGATGACACCTCCGCCGAACAGATCGCCATCCTGGTGCGACGGCTGGAAGGCTTGCCCCTGGCCATCGAGATCGCGGCCGCCCGGGCCAGCCTGCTGCCGCTGGAAACCGTGGCCTGGCGTATGGCCCGTCGCATTGCCCGCGATGCGCGCGAGAGCAATCCACGGCCGGAGACGCCCGAATCGATCCAACGTGCCATCGAGGGTGGCCTGACCGATCTGAGCGCCCGGGAGCACCGCTTGTTGGCCGGCCTCTCCGTCTTCGCCGGCGGCTTCGAACTGCGCAGCGTACAGGCCGTGTGCGGTCCCCAAGAACGCGCCGCCAGCGAGACCGAGACGGAGGTGGTGGACGCCGCGCTGGCCCGAGATCTGGGCAGTCTGGTCCAGCGCTCCTTGGTGGTCCGCATGAAGTCCGGCGGCGGCCGGCGCCATCGCATGCTGGAATCCCTGCGCGCCTACGCGACCGACATGCTCCTGCGCGCTGGACTGCAGGAGCATCTCGCGCGCCGTCACGCCGAGTACTTCGCTTGGCTGGCGGCGCGCTCCAGCGAAGCGCTGTCCGGCAGCCAGGTCGGGCCGTGGATGCGGCGGCTGGCCTTGGAGCACGACAACCTGCAGACGGCCTTCGCATGGGCGCTGAGCTGGGATCCCCCCTTGGCGTTGCGCATCGCCTGCGGCTTGTCGCGCTACCGCATCGTCTCCGGGCAGCTGAGCGCGGGTCGCAAGGCCATCGAGCAAGCCCTGTCGGCCTGCCGCGAGTCGGAACTCGCGATCGCCTTCGATGAGGAATTGGAGGCCCTATCGTCGGCCGGGGCCATGGCCCGCCAGCAGAGCGAGTTCACCGTCGCCCGTGATTGGCTCGAGGAGGCTCTGGCGCTCGCCCGCCGGCAAGGCGAGCCCGAGTCGCTGGCCACCACGCTGCGCCGGTTGGGCAACGTGGTCGAGGAGATGGGAAGGCGCGAGCGGGCACGCGACCTCTACCGCGAAGCCGCCGAGTTGAGCCGCGACAGCGGTGACGCACGAGGACTGGCCTCCGCGTTGAACAATCTCGGGATCCTGGCAGAACACGAGGGTCGGCCGGCGGAGGCCGCCACGATGCTGCAAGAGGCCCTCGAGCTGGCCGAGCAGACTCAGGCCACGTGGCTGGAAGGGGTCTTGCGCGGCAATCTGGGCATCTCTTTCTCGAGCTTGGGTCGCTACGAGGAGGCACGCGATGCCTTCCTGGGCTCGCTGGAGACCGCACGCGCCCTGAGCGATCGGCTGGGCATCGGCTCGCTCTTGACCTTGCTGGCCATCATGGACCTGAAGCTGGGTCATGTGGAATCGGTCCGCGACCGGCTGCGCGAGGCCTTGCCCCATCTGGACGATCTGGCCGAACGGCAGAAGGCTGGCGAGTGGCTGGACACCTGCGCCGGCCTCCTTCTGCGCCTGGGCGATGCCCGCCTGGCGGCGGTGACGCTCGGGGCCGCAGACGGCATCCGCGAGCGCTGGGAGATCGAGATCCTGCCCAAGGCCCTGTCGGTCTGGCGGCAGCTCGAGACCAGCCTGGTCGAGGCGCTCGGCGCCGATGCGGTGGCCGCGCTGCGCCGCGAGGGAGCCAGTCGCCCCTGGCAAGCCGTCGCGAGCCAGGCAATCCGACGCGTCGATCACCTGACTCGCGATTCGTTCGATGCCGCGGACTCGGGTCTGGAGACGGCCTGAGGCTACTGCTGCCTGACGCTTGCCCGCTTCGAGACTCGGCACAAGTCCACGAACCGGTTTCGATCCGTGGAGGTGCGCCGAGTTCCGGCGCGTGGCGGACTCAGTCGATGTCCAGCAGCAGGTCGTAGCCGATCGGTGGA
>CAZJWJ010000003.1:30666-67448 GCA_964549495.1 uncultured Anaerolineales bacterium
CGTAGGGTCGCGGCCGCTCCCCGCGCGCTGGCCCGTCGCCGCCGTACGCGCCGGGACCTCGGCCGGCAGGCGCTCACCGCTCTTCCGGAGGCCTGAGCTTGCGGAAGGCGGCGTAGAGCAGCAGGTCGTAGCCGATCGGTGGATTGGCGGCGCTGCTACCCGCTTCGACTTGGAGATAGTGGTCGCCGATCACCGAGCCGGCCGTGAACTCCAGCAGCCAGTCATCCCCGTCGCGGACCCAGCCGGACGAGTCCACGTGTCGACCTCCTCCGCCATCCGGATCGCAGGCGCTGTCGAGGCGCGGCGCGAGCCCCTCGTCCGGATCGGTGAGGCGGAGGCTCACCTCCTGGCTCGATTGCGTCAGCGAGAAGACGTAGGCATCGATCTCGGTCGAGCTTCCGAGATCGGTCGACACGGGCGTCCCAGCCGCCAGGGGCTGGGCCGGATCCGGGTCGCCGCAATCGGCGAGGACGGCCGAGGGCCCCCTCGGGATCGGACCAGCGAGGATGGGCAGACCGAGCAGCAACAGCAATAGGGTCGAACGGCGGCGATGGTTGGACACGTCGCACCTCCTTGGCAAACGGATCGCGTTTGCAGGAAGGTGCGGGATGGCTGTTGCAGGTAGTGCAACTGGCTTCGAAACTGATCGACGGGGCGCCCCGCCATCGACTTCCGGGCAGGCCCGAATCGAGCCTCACGGAGATCGGGGAGGCGCTGGCTGGACGGGGTCGGGGAAGTCCGTCGGCTTGCGGCTCAGATGCCCTGAGGCAGCCAGAGGTTCTTGACCTGGACGGCACGGCGCAGGCGCTCGCGCTCGAACTCCGCATCGCGGACTTGCCAGTCGATGCCGGCCGGCAAGCACCAGGTCTGCTTGAGGTTGCCGACCGATCGGGCTTCGCAGTCGGCAGCCAGGGCCGGGTCGCCCTCGCCGTCGCCGGCCAGCCACAGCGCGTCCAGGCCGTCATGATCGGCCAGGACGGGCGCCAGCTCGGATCGCAGCCCGGTGATCAGGTTCAGCGTGCCGCCGGGCAAGTCCGAAGCCTCGAGCATCTGGTAGAGCTCGGCCGCCAAGAGCGGCGCCCGCTGGCTGGGCAGGGCGATGACGCGGTTGCCACAAGCCATGAGCGGACCGGCCAGTCCCAGCAGTCCGGACAGTGGCGCGGCATCGGGGCAGACCAGGCCGACGAGCCCGTGCGGTTCGTGGAGGGCGAGCACCAGTCCGCGCAGCGGCACCCCGTGCACGGCGCCATCATGCTTGTCGGACCATGCGGCCCAGGTGAAACAGGCATCCACGGCCGCCTCGACCTCGCGTTCGGCTGCCTCGAGCCCGCATTCGAGCGCTTCGTCGACGCGCTCGACGAGGACCCCGCGCCGAGCAGCGAGATTCTCGCCCAGGTAGTAGAGCACCTGGGCGCGGGAATGCGCGCTGGCCTTGGCCCACTCGACTTGGGACCGCGCCGCCTCGACCGCATCGCGGATGTCCTTGCGGTTGCCACGCGCGACCTGGCCCAAGGACCGGCCCGAAACCGAGGCCACCGACAGACTGTAGCCACCGTCCGGTCGCCGCTGCCGGCCGCCGATGTAGAGCTTGGCAGTCCGATCGATCCTCGACCGATCGCCATTGTCTGCCTCGGCCCGGCGCCCCTTCGCTGCTCGGCCCAGGCCGTCGGCCGGCTGCCGTGGCGGCGCGACCGGGCGCAGGTAGGCCTGCATGCCCTCCCGGCCCCCTTCGCGTCCGAAACCGCTCTCCTGGTAGCCGCCGAATCCGGAGGCGGCGTCGAAGAGGTTCGTGCAGTTGACCCAGACCGTGCCGGCGCGGATGGCGCGGGAGACCGCCAGTGCGGTATCCAGGTCCTGCGTCCAGACGCTGGCCGCCAGGCCGTAGCGCGTGTCGTTGGCCAGCTCGATGGCCTCGGCCGGGCTGCGGAAGCTCATCGACACCAGGACCGGCCCGAAGATCTCCTCGCGGGCGATGGTCGAGGCGGGCGCCACCTCGGTAAAGAGCGTCGGCGGGAAGAAGTAGCCCGACTCGGGCAGATCGAACTCGGGCTGCCAGCAGCGCGCGCCTTCGGCCTTGCCGATGTCGCAGAGCTCGCGGATGCGCTCGAGTTGCACTTCTGCCACGATGGCGCCGATGTCGACCGCCTTGTCCAAGGGCGGGCCGACCCGCAGGCGGGCCATGCGCCGGCGCAGGCGAGCGTGGAAGTCCTCGGCGATGGACTCGGCGACGAGCAATCGGCTGCCGGCGCAGCAGACCTGGCCCTGATTGAACCAGATCGCGTCGACCAGGCCTTCGACGGCGCTGTCCACATCAGCATCCTCGAAGACGACGAAGGGGCTCTTGCCGCCGAGCTCGAGCGTCAGTCCCTTGCCGCTGCCGGCCGTTGCGCGGCGGATCCGGCGCCCGACCTCGGTCGATCCGGTGAAGGCCAGCTTGTCCACGCCTTCGTGCTCGACCAGCAGCGCACCGGTCTCGCCGGCACCGGTGACCACGTTGAGCAGGCCCGGCGGCAGGCCGGCCTCGGCTGCCAGCTCGGCCAGGAGCAAGGCCGTCAGCGGCGTGTGCTCGGCCGGCTTGAGGACCACCGTGTTGCCCGCGGCCAGGGCCGGCGCGACCTTCCAGGCCATCATGAGCAGGGGAAAGTTCCAGGGGATGATCTGGCCGCAGACGCCCCAGGGCTCACGGCCAGCCAGCTCGGTCTCGGCCAGCTGCGCCCAACCGGCATGATGGTAGAAGTGCCGAGCCACCAGAGGGATGTCCACATCGCGGCTCTCGCGGATGGGCTTGCCGTTGTCCAAGCTCTCGAGTGTTGCCAACAGGCGAGCATTGCGCTGCACCGCACGGGCCAGGGCATAGAGGTGACGGGCCCTTTGGCTGCCCGTGAGTGCGCGCCAGGCCGGCAGCGCCCTCCGCGCCGCGGCCACCGCTCGGTCGACGTCGGTGGCATCACCGATGGCCGCCTCGGCGATCACCTGGCCGGTAGATGGATCGCGAACCTCGAAGCGCTCGCCCGCCTCGGCCGCCCGCCAACGTCCGTCGATCCAATGATCGAAATGCGGGCCGCGCGCTTCGATCCAAGCCCGCGCATCGGCAGCCGACTCGGGCGCCGGGGCGTAGTTCAATTCGTGAAAGGCATTGATGATCTGGTTCACGACCGGCTCCTCTGCCCTCGACGGGCCATGGCAAGACCGAGGAATGCTCAGCTCATCCCGTGGCGGCGAAAGTCCGAGTAGCGCCCGGTCACGCGGTGCTCGAGCTGGCGCTCGATATCGGCCAGGACCGAGCTGGCGCCCAGGCGCAGATAGCCGGGTCGCAGGCGCCGCGGGCCGAGCTCCTCGCGCGTCAGGCGCAACCAGGCCAAGGCGTCCTTGGCGCTGGAGATGCCGCCGGCGGGCTTGAAGCCGCAGGCGATACCGCTCTCGGCCTCGTAGTCCCGGATGGCCCGCAGCATCACCAGGCCCACCGGCAGGGTGGCGTTGACGCGCTCCTTGCCGGTCGAGGTCTTGATGAAGTCGGCGCCGGCCTGCAGGCTGACCCGGCTGCAGACGGCCACCTGGCGCAGGCTGGCCAGCTCACCCGTTGCCAGGATGACCTTCATCGAGGCCGGTCCACAAGCCTCCTTGCAGGCCGCCACCTCCTCGTAGAGCTCGCGCCAGCGTCCGGTCAGGGCCAAGGGACGGTGGATGACGATGTCGATCTCGTCGGCGCCGGCCGCCACCGCCATGCGGATCTCCGCCAGGCGCAAGGCCAGCGGCAGCTGGCCGGCCGGGAAGCCGGTGGCCACCGAGCAGACCGGGATGCCGCTGCCCTCCAGGCCAAGCCTGGCCGTCTCCACCTGGCTGGGGTAGACGCAGACCGCGGCCACCTTCAGATCCAGATCCTCGGCGCCCAGGGCCCGCAACAGATCGGGGCGCAAGGGCTGTCGGGCCTTGCCGCAGAGGCGATGCACGCGGCCGGCGGTGTCGTCGCCGGCCAGCGTGGTCAGGTCGATCAGACCGATCGCGCGCAGGAGCCAGCCGCTCTGCGCGTGTCCCTTGATCGAGCGCCGCGGCCCGAGGCTGGCCGTCCGCCGCTCGACTGCGCTGCGGTTGACGCGCGGGGCCAAGGCCCAGTCAAGATCGAGCGCTTGGCCAGGATTTCGGGCCTTGACCGAAAGCGCGGCGGTCGAGCCCTCGTCCATCCCTCGAGACCGAGTCGGCGCCTGTCGATCCTCATCGTCCCTCGAGGTAGCGGAGCCCCGCATGGACGATCGATCGCGGATCGATGGCATTGTTGATGCGGTCATGGCGGTCTCCTGGATGGCTGGGCGCATTCGAACTCGCGGTCTCGGCCGTCGAGAATCATAACATCGTGCCGCGAGCCGCCACAACGCTCGGCTGGCGGGATCGCTTCCCGTCACGCGGTACGCATCCGTCCAAATGTGTCCGCTTTGTGACCGGCCCTTGGCCCCGGCTCGGGCACCGACTGGGCTATGCTTGAAGACATGGAACGCGCTCGAGGGGTAAATCGCATGCAGGACGGAGCCGATAGGCGATCCACCGGCGGCAGCCTCGACCCGGCGAGGCTGGGCGAGTCGGCGGTCGAAGGCTATTGTGAAGTACTGGAGATCGAGCCGGATCGCCGCAGCCCGAGGCCCGGCGGCTTCGTCTGGCGTCCCTGCTCGGTGGAGCAGGAGCTCTGGGCCGTGCCGCGCATGTCGGGCCGGCCCGCCAGCGGACAGCGCGTGGTCGCTCGCTGCCGGTTGGACGTGGATCCCCAGCGAGCCCGCACCGCCATCGCCCGGCTGGACGCGCTCAACCGACGCAGCTTGCTGGCCGCGTGGATCGAAGACCCGGAGGCTGCCGGACTGGCTCTGGTCTCGACGACCTGGCTGGAGGCCGAGTCCTCGCGCTGGCGAGAGCTCTGGTGGATCCTGGCCGCCACCCTGCAGTTGGTGCAGGCCGAGCACATGGCCGCCGAGCTCGGCGACCCGATCGAGGCCGCGGGTGCCCGCAATGCACGAGCGGCGCGCAACAACCCCAGCCTGGCCTTGGCCGGAGACATCCTGGCTGCGGGCCGCAGTCAAGCCTGCCCCCTGCGCGCCGCGGACTTCTCGGCGGCAGCCTTCCAAGAACCAGGTGATTGGCTGCTGCCCAGCGCCGACGAGCGCGGCCTGGGGGCGCTGATCCCGCTCGATCCGCAGATGCCGGCCAGCGAGTTCATGCAGGCCGCCCGCGAAACGGGCGGCGAGACGCCGGCGGCCGTGCTTCGTCTGGATGCCACCGCGCGCCATCCGGAGGTCGGCAGCGGGCTGGCGGTCTTGCTGCGCCTTCCCTCGGGCCTGGCCGGCGATGCATCGGTAGCGCGGGCCGCACGGCTCAACCGGGCCGAGCTCGAACAACCTGGCGCGGCCAGTCAGCTGGGTGCCTGGCTATCCGACGCGCGCGGGCTCGTGTGGTCGGCATTCCTGCCCTCGCTCTTGTGGCTCGAGATGGAGCCGACGGATCGGCGGCCGGCCTTGCACGGACTGCTGACCGACCTGGCCCGGCGCACGGTCTGGGCTGCAGCGCAGCTGGAGTCGTAGCCGGTGGCCGGTTCGCGCAAGCGCGCCGAACGGCTGATCGCCATCGAGCATCTGCTGCTGCGGCATCCGCGGGGACTCCAGCGGGCCCAGATCGCCCGGCGGCTATGCGTGCACCGATCGACCATCGGTCGCGACGTCGATGAGATCGGTCAGCGCGTACCGATCTGGGAGGACGGTGAGGGGCGATTGGGCATCGACCGGCGCCACTACTTGACCGAGCTGCGCCTGACCCAGGACGAGTGCATGGCCGTGCATCTGGCCACGCGGCTCTTGGCCAGCCGCAGCGACGAGCGCAACCCGCACGCCGCATCGGCGGTCCGAAAGCTGTCGGAGGCCTTGGAGGGGCTCGCGCCGGCCTTCTCGAGTCACGTGGCTCGAACCGCCGACGACTTGGACGGTCCGGACAAGCGTCAGGACCTGGCCTATCTCACCGCGCTCGAGACGCTGACCGAAGCCTGGTCGAGCGGGCGGCGGGTGGCCATCGTCTATCAGAGCGAACCGGATCGGCAAAGCGACTACGAGCTCGAACCCTGGTTCATCGAGCCCTACGCCGCCGGCCGCAGCACCTACGTCATCGGCCGGCTCCTGCCCCCCGACGAAGCTCGCTTGCTCAAGGTAGAACGCATTCGCAGGGCGCGCTTGCTCGACCGTTCCTACTCGGCGCCGCCGAGGCTGGAGCCGACCGAGCTCTTCGCCCCGGCCTGGGGTGCCTGGCTGGGGAATCGTGAACGGGTCACCGTGCGGCTGCGCTTCTTGCCCCGGATCGCCCACCGCGTGCTCGAGACGCAGTGGCACCCCAGCGAGCGCGTGAAGGAATGCGATGACGGTGGCATCGAGTGGGAGGCGGAGGTGGCCGAGTGGCGCGAGATGCTCCCTTGGATCTTGGGCTGGGGTCACTTGGTCGAGGCCCTCGACCCGGCCGACTTGCGATGCGAAGTTGCGCGGCACGCTCGACGCATGGTCGAGCGCTATGCTGAGGTGCGCTCGGAGCCGCTGGTCGGTGCCGAGCTGTGATCGATCTCACAGCCAAGCTGTGACGGCCGTCACCTTCATGTCGGCCGGGCTGGGCTATCCTCGAGGAGTCGAAGGGCAGTACAGAACGGCCCTGCCCGCGGAATACTGAACAGGAGCCTTGAAATGTTGACCCCGGACATCAACAGCCGCATCCTCGAGTTGCATTACCTGGGCGCGCGCGGCGTCGGACCTGCGGGGCGCCATCCCGGCCAAGGGATCTCGCGCCCGCGGCGAATGCGGCGCTTCGGGCTCGCCTTGCGTCGCCGGAGTGGCAAGCGCTGAGGGCACGTCAAGCCGAGCCGATGCGGGCGAATTCGGATAGACGGAACGAAGGGGTGGTCGACATGGCCACCCCTTCGTGCTTTCCTGGCGCAACCCCGGATAGCGATCGCGCATGTCAAGGCATCACTTGTCCCGGTCACCGGCAGGCGGTTTAATGGCCTGCTGGTGATCGCGGCGTTCCGTTCGGTGGTCGTGTCCGGAGCGTAGACAAGGCGAGCATGGACCCGAGGAGACGCAGCGGTGCAAGAATCGGAGCGAGACGCAGAACCGGGCGGAGATGGTGGCCGCTGGCCGCCGACAGTGCAGTCCTTGCCTGCCGACTCCCTGCGGAGACTTGTCGATCCGGAGGCCTTGGATTTCGAGGACACCACGACACTGCCAGATCGGGACGACCACCTCGGCCAGGCTCGGGTCGAGGAGGCCCTCGCCTTGTCTGTGGGCATGGTTGGCGAGGGCTACAACGTCTACGTGCTGGGTGCAGAGGGTAGCGGCCGGCATCGCTTGGTACGCCGTGCCTTCGAACAGGCGGCAGCCGGGCGCAGGCCACCGCCCGATCTGTGCTACGTGCACAATTTCGAAGCACCGCACCAACCTCGGCTGATCGAGCTGCCAGCGGGCATGGGCCGGCGCTTCGAGTCCGACATGGCAAACCTGGTCGAGGAGCTGGCCAACCTGCTTCCGGGGATCTTCGAGACCGAAGACTATCACCAGCGCCGTCAAGCCCTCGAGACGGTCTTCGAGAAGCGGCATGCCGAGGCCTTGAGTCAGTTGCAGGACGAGGCCGAGTCGCGGGGACTTGCGATGGTCCACTCCTCCATGGGGCTGGTCTTCGCTCCGATGCGCGATGGCGAGGTCTTGAACCCCGAAGCCTTCTCGCAGTTGCCGGACGCCGAGAAGGAGCGCATCGCCTCCGAGATCCAGGCCATGCAAGCCTTGCTGCAACGAGTCCTCCGTCAACGGCCACGCTGGCAGCGCGAGATGCGCGAGCAACTGCGCAAGCTCGATCGCGAGGTGACCGATCAGGCCCTGTCGCATCTCATCAATGATCTGCGCGAAAGCTACGCGGGCCGAGCAGAGCTGAGCGGACACCTCCAAGCCGTTCAGCGCAGCATCATCGAGGAGGCACCGGCCATCATTGCCGCCGGCCAGGGCGACGAGGAGGCCATCGGTCGGGGAGGGGGAGTCGGCGGGGCCGGCCTCCACCGCTATCGCGTCAACGTGCTGGTCGACAATGGTCAGGGTCAAGGCGCGCCGGTCTGCTACGAAGACCACCCGACCCTGGCCAACCTGGTCGGGCGCGTGGAGCATCGCGCGCAGATGGGCGCGCTCTTCACGGACTTCAGCCTGATCAAGCCGGGCATCCTGCATCGAGCGACGGGCGGCTACCTGATCCTGGATGCGATGCGCCTGCTGCACGAGCCCTTGGCCTGGGAGGCGCTCAAGCGAGCCCTGTCCTCCGGTGAAATCAGGATCGAGGCGCCAGGCGAGGCCCTGGGCTTGATCAGCACCGTGTCCCTCGAGCCCGAACCAGCACGGCTGGACGTCAAGCTGGCACTGATCGGGGACCGCCATGTCTACTACCTGCTCTGCGCCTTGGACCCGGACTTCGAGAGACACTTCAAGGTGGCGGCCGATTTCGACGACAGCCTACCCCGTGCCGATGGTGGAGAGCGGCGCTATGCTCGCCTGGCGGCGGCGGTCGCCCGGGAGACCGGCCTGCCAGCTTTCGATCGCGGAGCTGTCGCCCGCTTGATCGAGGAGGCCTCGCGCGAAGCGGGCGACGCGCTCAAGCTATCGACGCGAGTCGAAGGTCTGGTCGAGCGCATGCGGGAGGCCGCCTGGTGGGCAGCGCGGAAGCGAGCGGTCACTCGCGTCACCGCGGAGGATGTCGAAGCGGCCATCGCCGGTCAGGAGGCGCGAACCGGCCGGCACCGCGATCGGCTGTTGGAAAGCATGCGCCGCGGCGAGATTCTGATCGAGACCGAGGGCGGCCGGCGAGGACAGGTCAATGGCTTGTCGGTCTATCAGCTCGGTCGAACGATCTTCGGGCGACCCAGCCGGATCACGGCGCGGGTGCATCTGGGCAAGGGCCAGGTGATCGACATCGAACGCGAGGTCGAGTTGGGTGGACCGCTGCATAGCAAGGGGGGTGCTGATCCTGTCGGCGTTTCTGGCCGCGCGCTATGCTTCGGATCATCCGCTATCGCTCTCGGCCAGCCTGGTCTTCGAGCAATCCTACGGTGGCGTCGACGGCGACAGTGCCTCTTCGGCCGAACTCTATGCCCTACTCTCCGCGCTGGGCGAGCTTCCGATCGATCAGGGCATCGCGGTGACGGGCTCGGTCAGCCAACACGGCGAGGTGCAGCCCATCGGCGGCGTGAACCAGAAGATCGAAGGCTTCTTCGAGCTCTGCAACACTCGCGGCCTGACCGGCACCCAAGGCGTGTTGATCCCCGATGCCAATCGAGAGCACTTGATGCTGCGCCGCGAGGTGATCGAAGCCGTGGCCGAGGGTCGCTTTCACGTCTGGCCGGTGCGGCACGTCGATCAAGGGATCCAACACCTGACCGGAGTGCCAGCCGGTCGTTCGGATGCGGATGGTCGCTTTCCATCGGACAGCGTCAACGGTCGTGTGGCGGCGCGACTGGCTGATCTTGCCGCGAAGGCCCGCGAGGCAGAGCGGCCCTCGCAGCGGGATCACGCCCCGAGCTGATCCGAACCACGACCGATACCCCAAAGGAAGCGACGATGAGCGAGCAGGACGGCGAGCGCATCGCCGATGGCCCCTCACCGGATCCCGAACTGGTGCGCATATCGGATCTCGGTGCCTTGCGCCGCATCGAGGACCCGCGGATCTCGCCGGATGGCCGGCAGGTGGCCTGCCTGCTGCGGGAGATCGACCTGGAGGGCAATGCCTACCGGACATCGATCCACCTCTTCGATGCCGAGGGAGGTCGCGGCCGGCGCTTGACGGCCGGGCCTCGCGACGCGGCGCCACGCTGGTCACCCGATGGGCGGCAAATCGCCTTCGAACGGCGGCCGGAAGAGGGCAAGCCTCAGGTCCACGTCATCGCCATCGACGGTGGCGAGGCCCGGCCCATCACCGCCATGAAGCTGGGCGCCCGGGCAGCGCGCTTGTCGCCGGATGGCCGGTGGCTGGCCTTCCTGTCGCCCAGCAGCGAGCTGGAGCGACAGGTCGAGGACCGCCTGCCGACCGACGACCAGGCGATGGCGGACGAGCTGACCGAGCGCGCCGAGGAGGCATCGCGGCAGGATCCTCGGGTGATCGAGCGCCTTCCCTATCGAAGTGGCACCCGTTACATCGAGCGCGAAGACCACATCTACGTGGTCGAGCTCCCGGAGCTGGACGGAGAGGGTCTGGCGCCGCCGGGGTCTGCCAGACCGGAGGGCCCGCCGCGTCCGCGGCGGCTCACCGGAGGAGAGGGCAGCTACGCAATCGCGGACTGGTCGTCGGACGGCCAATGGATCTACGGCTGGGGTCTGATCGACTACGATGCCAACGATCGCTTCGGCGCGGGAGAGGTCTTGGCATTTCCAGCCCGGGACGGGGCTCCACGTCGGTTGAGCCGCGAGGACGAACGCTGTGGCATGCCGCTGCCCTCGCCCTGCGGACGCTACCTGGCATGGACACGCTCGCCGAAGGACCGCAGCTTTTCCATCGGCAACCACTTGGTGGTGGTCGAGATCGGGCAGGTCCTGGAGGTGTCGGCCGATGGTGACGACCCTGCCCATCTGCCCTGCGAGCTGCCGGCGGTGGCCACAAGCGCGGCCTTCGACCGCGTCGTCGAAGGCTTTGCGTGGTCTTCCGAGGGCGATGCCCTGATCTTGCGCTGCCCCGACCGGGGTGCCATGCGGCTCTTCCGCTTCGATCTGGCCGCCGCGCTCGATGCGGCCGACACGCTCGAGATCGACCTGGATGACCGGGCCTGGCCCCGGCCGGACGAGCGTCCGGAGGTGGCCCATGTGGAGCCGATCGGTGCCTTCGATCACGCCGATCGTTATGTCACCGCCTGTGACGTCGCCGGCTGCAGGCTGGCAGCCTGCGTCTCGAGCCCGTCACATCCGGCCGATCTCTTCACGCTCGCGCTCGACCCGAAGGGCCGCACCGCAGAGGGAGCGGAACCGCAGCGGCTCACGGCGGTCGCGGGTTCCTATCTCGCTTCGCGCACCCTGGCCCGCACGGAGGAGATCTGGTTCGATGCGCCCGACGGACATCCCGTGCAGGGCTGGCTGATCCGCCCGCCCATCGAGAGCGAGGCCGGTCGGCCCGTGCCCTTGATCCTGGAGATCCACGGCGGGCCGCATTCCATGTGGGGTCCGGGCGAGCCGAGCATGTGGCACGAGTTCCAGGCGCTGGCCGCGCGCGGCAACGCCATCTTCTACTGCAACCCTCGGGGCTCGGATGGCTACGGTCGGCGCCATCGCCTGGCCATTCACAATCGCTGGGGGTTGGCCGAGGAAGGCGACTTCTTGGCCGGCCTGGATGCCGCGCTGGCTCGCGGCGGCCTGGACGGCCAGCGCGTGGGCGTCACCGGCGGCTCCTACGGTGGCTACATGACCGCCTGGCTGATCGGCCGGCACCAGCGATTCCGGGCCGCCGTCAGCCAGCGCGGCGTCTACGATCTGGTCAGCTTCGCCGGCACGACCGACATCCCCACCTTCACCGAGCAGATCTTCGAGACCGGTTTCTGGAAGGAACCCGAGCGGCTCTGGCGCCACTCGCCCTTGGCCCACGTCGCCGACATTCGGACGCCGCTCTTGATCCTACACGCCGAGCAGGACTACCGCGTGCCCATCGCCGGCGCCGAGCAGCTCTTCGCGGCCCTCAAGCGCCTGGGCCGGGTCGTCCGCCTGGTGCGCTACCCGCGCGAAGGCCACGAGCTCTCCCGCTCGGGCGAGCCCAAGCACCGCGTCGATCGGCTCGAGCGCATGCTGGCCTGGTTCGACGAGCATCTCTGATCGCTCGGCCGATCCTCTCTGTGCGCTGTCAGAGAGTGTCTTGCGTGCTTGGCTCTCCATGGTGCCGCTCAGGGCTCTCGCACGCAGCGGTGGCTGTGCCGGGGGTTTCCGCCCAGCTTGTAGCTGGCATTGACCGTGCCGTTGAAAGCCACGAAATAACCGCGTGATTCGGACTGCTCGTCGGCGGTCCAGTAGTAGATCGCCGGCTGGTCGGTCGCCCAGAGCGGGGATTCCTTGTCGGGCCGAATCCGGCAGTCGACCTGCCGGCCCAGTTCGCCCTGCCAGTGGCAGCCAGCGTTCTGGCCATGGCGACCCAAGGACCGGACCAGTTCGTCGGTGGTCGGCATGCGCCAGATTTCCTGGGCCGTCTGTGAGAGCACCAGGCCGTCTTCATCGAGGTAGCGGCAGAGATTGTTACGCTGCATGTCCTGCTGGTCGGCATAGGCGATCTCGCCGTCCTCTAGATGTCCATACCCGGGCTTGTCGTCCATCCCGATCGGCGGGACGCCATAGAGTGCGATAGCGTGCCAGGATGGAAAGCCTCCCCAGCTCTGGCGCCAGTTCCAGCCCGGCCCTTCCGGAGCCCAGATCAAGTCGACCCCGTTGCCCTCGATTCGGCGAACGGACCGGTCGCCGTCGTCCTGGCGCGAGAGCACCACCGGCAGCATGACGCTGGAGACGCCGGCGAAGATGAGGATCGGGCCGCCGATGGCCAGGATGTAGCGCCACTGGCGGCGCCACCACGGTCCTGTGGCTGGCCGGCGCGGACCGTATCGCCTTCGTCGCATGAATCCCTCAGCGATGAAAGCCGCGCCGAGGGCTGCGATTCCGACCGCGAGGATGGTGGCCGGACCCGAGAAGAAGAAGGCGGCGAAGATGCCGACGAAGGCGATGACGACACCGCCGGCCAGCGGGAATCGAAAGGCCAGGAGCGTGGGTAGCAAGGTGATCGCCAAGGGAGCCAGGTAGACCACGCGGTTGGTCCAGGATCCCCACCAGCCCTCATGGTACATCTCTCCGGCGCTCCAGTAGGCCCAGAGCCAGACCATGGCGATCATGGCCAGGGAGGCCAGATGACCGAACCAGCGGACGAAGCGTTCGATCCTGCTCTCCGTCTCGCGGCTCGCGTTCGATTCGGCCATGCTCACTCCCCCTGCACAACCCGATTCGGCCTCAAGGCCGATCGCAAAGCTCGCGGTAGTTGCAGCCGGCGCAGATGGCCAGGCCTTGCTCGTCGGCCTCCACCATCGGGAAGCTCCGGGGATCGCCGGTCGAGAGATCGGCGTCGAAATGCAGCGCTCGCATGCTGTCGATGGAGGTCTGGACCCGGCCGGCCATGGCTTCGATCTGCGCCATGTCGAAGCGGTGCAGCTCCAGCTCGCGGTCGCGAAGGTAGGCCAAGACGCAGGTGACGTCCTCGGGCACGACGCCCCATTCGTTCATGGCGTAGAGCACGTAGACCTGCAGCTGGTGGCTGTCCAGGGCCCGCTTGCGCCCGGTCTTCCAGTCGAAGATCCACAGGCCGGGCATGCCGGTCTCCGGGTCGACGGCCTCCATGGCGAAGTCGGGCACGGCATAGACCGGCACGCCGTCCACCGGGAAGGTGCCCATCTGCTCGACGGCCATGTAGTCCTGCGGGTCCGCCTCGCGCACCGGCTCTAGCTGGGGCATCTCAAAAAACGCGTCGATGCAGGTCTCGACCGTCTCGACGAAGCGCTTGCCATAGCTCGCGGCCTGGCCCGAGTCCTCGTCGGCGTCCGCCTCGCGGTAGTAATGCTCGGCCAGGCGGGTGCTGCCCTTGGAGGGCGGCCAGAAGCGACCGTCGGCCAGGGCGTCGCGCGAGTCGCGCCAGGCCCCACGCAGATGCTCGACCGCCATCGATTTGACCATTTGCGGCACCGGCATCTGCCCGCGCGCCTTGGCCTCGAACCAGCCGCCGATGCTGTCGTGCACGATGCTTCCGGCGAGCATGGGCATCCGGGTCATCTTCTTGAGCCGATAGGCATGCCTGCGCGCCGCCTCGGCCGAATGATCCCAGCCCAGCCAGGACAGATAGTAGTCGTGGTAGTAATGCCGCCGGCAGCGCCGGAAGGTCCCGGCGCGCGAGACCGACCAGGAGAGCTGGTGCTGAATGCGGGCCACGGTGGACTCCTCGGGACTGTGCGTTGCTATGGCGCGGGTTGGCCGCATCCTAGCAGAGCACTGCCGGCCTCGCCACCGACGTGCGGCCGTCCGGCCGGTTGCGCAATGGCTCGGCCGGGTCGTGGGAGCCATCCGCGAGGATCGACGAAACTTCTTTCGAAAGCAAGGTGTTCTAGAGTCGGGGGGTCGCGAAACCCGATGACCGACCGAACCCCGACAAGGATGCTCGCCCTTTCCCTCGAGCATCTCTTTCAACACCCCGCAAGGAGGAGTTTCGCAATGCCCGGCATCGAAAGCATCAGCTGGCTCTGGGTGATCGTGTCCGCCGTGGTCTACTTCGTCATCGGCGCGCTGTGGTACGGCCCGATCCTGGGCAAGCCATGGGCGACCGGCATGGGCTTCGGCTGGCCGCCGGACTCCGACGAGATGAGCGCCGGACCGCCGGACTACGCCATCACCTTCATCGCCGAGCTCGGCCTGTGCATCGCGCTGGCGGCCCTGATCGGCGCCGGCGGTGCCGCGGGCGTCGGCGGCGCGATCCAGGTGGCGATCTGGCTCTGGTTGGGCCTCGTGGCTACCAGCCATGCGGTCAACGCGGTCTTCGATACCCGGCCGTGGACGGTTTATGCGGTCAACGTCGGCTACCACCTGGTCGGCATGATCGTGGCGGCCATCATCCTCGGCGCGATGGGCTGATCCCGCTTCGTATTCGGCCGCCGGGCGAGCGGGACGCGCTCACCCGGCGGCCCTCGACCTCATGACCTCGCTCCAACGCGGCATCCCCACCGGCCTGACGCTCTTTCGCTTGGCCTTGGCGCCCGTCTTCGTCCTGGCGCCTGAGGGCTGGCGGGTCGGACTGGTCGCGCTCGCCCTGCTCAGCGAGTTCCTGGACGGCCTCCTGGCCCGGCGCTGGGAGGTGGTCTCGAAGCTGGGTACCCTGCTCGACCCGATCGCCGACAAGGTCTTCGTGGCCACGGTGATCGCGGTCTTCGTCGCCGAAGGTCGACTGGCTTGGCCTTACGCCTGCCTGGTCCTATCCCGCGACATCGTCGCGGTCCTCGGCGTGGTCGCGCTGCGTGTCGTCCGGGATCGAGGCGACGAGATGCGGCCGCTGCAGCCAAGCCTTCTGGGCAAGCTGACCACGGCGCTGCAGATCCTCTTGCTGCTCATGCTGCTCTTGCTCGAGCCCGGCTTCCCGCTGCGGGCGGCGACCTTCCTAACCTCGCTGGTCAGCCTGGCGGCTGCTTGGGACTACCTCTTTCGCGATCGCGCGCGGATCCGAGCAGGCCAATCCGGCTGAGCGCGGAACGCTCGGTCAAGCCTGGCCTCCGCCGCGGGTGACCCAGGCCTCCTCGGCCTGCAGCGCCTTGTGCTCGGCTGGTTGGACCTTGCGGTAGACGCGTTCCGGCAGAAGGCGCTGGCCATCCACGGTCAGCAGGCGATCGACCGAAATGCCGAAATGCGCCGCGTTGGCCTCCAGGTAGGGACGGATCAGCCGCCAGTCCGCCTCGCCGAGCGGCGCGAAGACGCCGCCGTTGAGCTGGGCCTCGGTGACCCGGGCCCGCGGATCGCGCAGGTAGACCGCCCCGCCCGAAGCCAGGCTGAAGAGGTTGCCGCCGGGATAGGGCGTGTCCAGCGCGACCGGCTCGCCGCCCGCGTCGAAGCGCAGGCCATTGAGGATGACGAACCCACCGCCGTCCAGCGGGTCGCCGGCCATGAAGGACTCGGCCAGGTAGTCCAGGCAGGTGCCGTTGATGACCACCCGCGGTCGCCCGACGGCATTGATCAGCGGCCGGCCGGCCGCGTCCCCCTGCACGTAGACCTCGCCCCCCTTGGCGCCGTAGAGGAAGGTCTGTCCGACGTCACCGTGTTCTACCAGGCGGCCCGACTTGAGGATCTGCCCCAGCTGGTCTTGGCCGCTTCCATGGACATGGATCTCGGCGCCGTCGATGCCCGAGGCCAGGTAGTCGCCCGAGGATCCGTAGACATCCAGGCGCGTGCCATGACTGGCCGGCCCGAGCCCGCAGCCGATGAAGCGGTGCCCGCGGCAATCGTGGATCAGGAAGCGCCGCCAGCCGGCGGCATGGGCGGCCTTGATCACCGGCGCCAGGTCTTCCGGCCCGTAGGCCGAAGCGCGCAGGACCAGGCTTTGGTCCACGTCTCCCGGCGCGGCGGGCGGGCTGGATGCCAGCGTCTGGAATTCTTTGCATGGCGCGGCCTCCACGCCTCGGGCCCAGCCCTCCAGCGCGCGATCCAAGGCCGAGAGCAGGCGGCTGCGGCGAAGCCGGCCGGTCGGATAGCGCCGGTCCATCAAGCGCGTCAGCCGATCGAGCACCGCGCGCCGCCGGTCGCCACCCTCGCCAGCGAGGGCAACTTGACCCGCCAGCCAGCGCTCGAGATCCGCCTCGCTTCCGTTCGCCAGGCACCTGGCTGCCGCCTGCCAATCTTCCTCGACCTCGGGTCGATCACGTTCGAGCGTGACGGTCGCGCCGAGGAGCGCGGTGGCGGACGCGATCCTGGGTGGCTTCTGGTGGCCATTCGTCCGGGACGAGAAGACCGCCATGGTGGGCAGCGAGACATCGGCTGGACGCGGGGCGATCGGCTCCGGCGACCCATCGGTCTCCCCGACTCCCGTCCCGACCCGCCGGCCGAACTTGTCGCGGCAGGTCAATCGCATGCGTCCGCCATCATCGGGCGCCACGTCGAAGCGGAAGGCGCCGCCGTCGGTATGGCTGCCGCCGCGGGCCTTCCAGTAGCGATCGGCGCGGGACCAGAAGCGCGGGTCTTCGGCCGACAGGCTGCCCAGGACGGCATCGATCCCTTGCTGCTCCGAGGCGCAGAGCCCGATGGACTCCGCCCCTTCTTGCAGGGCGAAGACCTGGGGCCGGAGCATGGAGGTGTCGGTGATACCCAGAAGGCGGTGCAGGGGCGGGTCCCCGGGCCGACCGGCCGACTGGGCCAGGATGAAGAACCATGGCCCGTCCGGCGAGCCGTGCAGGTGCGCCCGCTGGATGCGCTGGTAGATCGGCTGGCGGTCGACCGGCAGGAGCGCGAAGTCGCGCTCGGTGGTCGGCGCCAGGGATTCGATCAGGTACTCGATGGGATAGCCGTAGACGCGCTGGTGCAGGTCGTAGACCAGCGCCGCGACCTCGGTGTCGGTTTGGAAGAGCGGGTGGATGCCCTGCTGGGCCAGGTAGGCCGAGACCGCCGCGTAGTTGGCGAAATCGCCGTTGTGCACCAGGGCCTCGTGCATGCCCAGAAAGGGATGCGCGCCGCCCGGATGCCAGACCCGCCCCTTGGTCGGATAGCGGTGATGGCCGATCCAGACATGCGCCGACAGATCGCCCAGCCGGTAGTAGCGCAGGACGTCCTCGGCATGGGCCACCGCTTTGAGGATCAAGAGATCGCGGCCATGGGACAGCACGAAGGCCTGGTAGGCGCCATCGCCATAGTAGCGACGGTTGAGGGCATAGGTCTGCTGGTAGACGTACTCGTCGGTCAGCGCCTCCGGCTCGTCATCGGCCGGCAGGCGCGCTTCGGCAGCGAAGGCGGCCAGGCGATCGGCCCGCGGGCGGACGAAGTAGCAGACCACCCGAGGCGGCTCGACCTCCAGACCGGGCAGCGCGCGGTAGTCCTCGATCCGCGCGACCTCGTGAATCTGATCGATCTCGTAGCGCGGCCGGATGAAGTCGCGCTCGATCTCGGCGCGGCGCTCGGGCTCGAGGTAGGCGATGGCCAGGAGGTGATCTCGACGCAAGGTGGCCCGGTCCACGCCAAAGCGCTCGGGCTCCAGCCCGACCATGGCCAGGCCGCCGCCCTTGCCGTTGCCGCGATTGCGCATCTGGACCAAGGCCCGTTCCAGATGCCGGCCGGCGATGGGCACCGTGGCCGCCAGCCCGATGACGCCGCAGCCGCCCTCGGCCGCCGCATGGCGGTCGCGCGGCTCGACGCCCTCTCGTTCGGCGAGAACTCGACGCGCGGCCTCGACCGACCGGATCCAGGCCTCGCGCTGGCTCGGGTTCATGCCGGCACCTCCTCGGATCGATAGCGGAGCAGGTCGCGCCGTCCGCGCAGCTGGCCCACGCTGGACAGGCCCAGCCGGCGCAGGATGTCGCGCAGCTCGCGCTGGTAGGATCGGTAGAGGTTGGCCACCCGGACCGCACCCCAGTCCGGATCGACCAGCTCGCTGAGCTCGGGGTCGGTGGTGGTCAGGCCGAAGGGACAGCCCCGGCCGCGCTCGCAGTTGCTGCAGCGGGTGCAGCCCATCGCGACCAGCTCGGCCGTGCCCAGGACGCAGGCATCGGCACCCAGGGCGATGGCCTTGGCCACGTCCCAAGCGCTGCGCAGGCCGCCGGACGCCACCAACAGCAAGCGATCTCGGATGCCCTCGGCTTCCAGATGTCGGTGCACCTTGGGAATGGCGTACTCGATGGGCATGGCGATGTTCTTCTTGGCGATCTCCGGCGCCGCCCCGGTGCCGCCGTAGGCGCCGTCCAGGTGGACGATGTGCGCACCGGCGTAGTAGCTGCCGACGGCCACCATGTCCACGTCGGCCGGTGTGGCCACCTTGACGCTGATCAGGGCAGCGGGGTTGACCGTGCGCACCCAGTCGATGTGCTTGCGGTGATCCTCGACCGAGTAGACGCTGTGGAAGGGGAAGGGCAAGAAGAGGCTGACCCAGGGCACGCTCTCGCGGATGCGCGAGACGGCCATGGTCGACTTGTCGCCCAAGAGGTGCCCGCCCAAGCCGGGCTTGGCGCCCTGGGCGTACTTGAACTCGACGACCGGCGCGGCCTGGATGGTCTCCTCGCGCAGACCGAACATGCCGGTCGCGATCTGCGTGATCACCCGGTCACGGTAGGCCATCAGGCTGTCGGGATAGCCGCCCTCGCCGGTGCAGGTGAGGCTGCCGACGGCCCGTGCCGCGCGAGCCCGCGAGAGCATGATCTGCTCGGAGACCGAGCCGAAGGACATGCCGCCACCGTAGAAGGGCAGCGCGATCTCGAGCGACTCGCCCTCGCCGCGGCGGTTGAGGGACACGCGGGTGTCGACCGGCGCATCCGGCGGCAGGCGATCGGCTTCCGAGGCGAAGCGGAAATCCAGGCGATCGAAGCCGCCGCCGGAGCGCCCGACGCGGTATTCCAGTCCGTTGTCGGGAACCCGCCCGTGCTCGCCCTGGTACCAGGTGGCCAGGATCAGGTCCTCGGTCCAGCGAAAGTCGCCCAGGGCCGGTGGCGGCGCGCCGCCGGCTGGCAGGCGATGCGACCAGGCATGGAAGCCGGCGCGCAGATGCGCCGTATGCTTGAAAGCCTTGCGCTGTTCGAGGCTGGCGAGGGCCTCGCCGACCGAGCGCAGGGGAATCGACCGGCTGTCGACAGCGCGCTGGTCGCTCACGAGGCCGCCTCCTCGAAGCCTTCGATGCCGGCGAAGGCCTCGCGCTCCAACTCGGCCTGGAACATGGCACGGCCGATCTCACCGCGCAGCCGGCGCGCCTCGCGGAGGCCCATCGCGCCCATGATCTCCAGCAGCTGGTCGCGCCAGGCGGCCAGCAAGTTGACCAGACGCTGCGCGCCCCAGTCGACCTCGAAGTCGGGTAGATCGAACTCTGCCCGCTCGGGATCGATGGCCTGGCCTCGCGGCCGGGCCTGCAAGGCCACCAATGGCGCGGTCTGGACGGCCACGGCATCCAGGCCACAGAGGATGGCCTTGGGAACGTGCTCGGCCGCCGCCATGCCGCCCGAGCCGATCAGGCCGACGGCATCACGCCGGCCGTCGCGCACCAGATGGGACTGGATGGACCGGATGCCGTCCATCACGAAGCGCCCCATCGCATCGCGTCCGTGGTAGTCGGCCCAGAGGTGGATGACCTCGGCGCCGGCGTCGATCCGCCGGCTCAGCTCCGCTTCGATGCCGGGTCCGACGGAAATCCGCCAGGCCACGACCACCTCCGGCCACCGGCGCCGCAGATCGATCTCCAGGGATCCCAACGTCTCCGCATCTCCCCTGGCGTCGATCTCGACCATCCTCGGCTCGAAGCGCAGGCCATCGAGGCCGGCTCGATCCTCCGCTCGGATCAAGGGGACCAAATGCGGGCCGCCAAGGTCCTGCTCGATCAGGTGGCGCAGCGGCAGGATGGCCAGGCTGCCCGCGCGCTCGGCCGCCCGCGACCAGACTGCCAGCAGCCGCGGCTGGTCCATGCGCGACGGCGGCGGATCGAGCAGGATGGGCAGCGGCAGCTCGATGGCCCGGGGCGCGGAGCCCAGCGGCCGGCCCACGTCGTCGAAGCTCAGATGGCGCTCGCGCCGGCCGAGCTCGATGGCGGTGGAGATGAACTCGCGGCCGTGGATGCCGTCGCGGGTGGGCCGGACGATCTCGCTCATGTCGGTCCACATGCCGTCCCAGCCTGGACCGCCCATGCGACCGCGGTATCCTTGACCCTTGACCGGCACGCTGCCGGTCGCCGCCTCGTGGAGGATGGCGTCGACCATGGCCGGCCCGATGAAGTCGTCGCCCAGGGTCCGTCGCTCCGGGTTCGGCCGCACGGTCACCATCTCCGGATGCTGGGTGCTGCAGCGCAGGCAACCGACACAGAGATGCGGCCGCGGCGCGAAGCCGCCGACCGGTCCGGAGAAGACCCCGTAGACGCAGGGGCGGCTGGTGACCAGGGCGAGATGATCCGGCTGCCCGCGCAGGTCGATCAGCTCCCGGACGAGCAGCTTGGCCAGGCCCAAGCGCTCGACCTCGACCAGGAAGCGGCTTGGCAGGGCGTCCAGGTCGGGCGCGGGTTCGACGGGCAGTCGATAACGATAGGCGTCCTCGGCGGGAGGGATCCAAGTGGGATCCAGTGGCAGGGTTTCGGCTTGCGCGAGGGGCTGCGGTCTCATCCTTCGCTCCGGGATTTCGTGGCGAAAACGATTGGCCTGACTGGTCAAACAGCGTTACACCGAGCAGTATTCTAAGTCATTCGCGCGCATTGATCAAACATTCTGTGGCATTTGCCCAGAACCCGACATCGGAGGTGAACGCGATGAGCGATGAGGCAAGCGCCCGTCGAAGCTGGAGCATGGACGAAACCGACCGCGACCTGCTGCGCGCGCTCAATCGCAACGCGCGGGCCAGCCAACGCGAGCTGGCCCGGGAGCTCGGGATCGCCCTGGGCACGGTCTCCAGCCGGATGTCCAAGATGGAGGAGGCCGGCCTCCTGCGCGGCTACCTGCCGGATGTGGATGCCGAGATGGCCGGCTTCGAACTGGTGGTCATCATCGGCATGCGCATCGCCAAGGGCCAGCTGATGGAGGTCCAGGCCGAGGTCGCCCGCCGGCCCGAGGTCTTCGGGGTCTACGACGTCACCGGGGACTGGGACTCGATCATCCTGGCCCGCTTCCGCGACCGACGCGAGATGGATCGGTTCATCAAGCACAGCCTCTCGATGCCGCATGTCGAGCGCACTTACAGCCACGTGGTGCTCAACACCGTCAAGGAGGAGCGGCGGGTTCCGATCTGATCCCGTCCAGGTGCGTGCATCCATCCTCGCGCATCGATGCCGCAGGCAGGTCCAGCGAGGTCTCCGATCCCTTGCCGACCGCGAACGCCGGTGCCATACTCTGCCGGTGGCCCGCCATGAGCACTCCGAGCTTCCGACACTGCCCCGATTGCGGGGCCATGCAGCCCAACCAGGCCCGTTGCGGCCTCTGCGGCGCGCGACTGAGCGCCGGAGACGAGGACCTCTCGCTGCGCGAGATCGGCAGCCTGGCCGGCAGTCTGGTCCTCCTGCTCGGAGGATTCATCGTGGCAGCCGTCGCGCTGATCGCGCTGCTCTTGTGGTTGCTCGGTTGAAACCGAACCGAATAGCGGTGGTCTGCGTCAGACATCAGGAACCCGAATGCGCAAGAGGGAGAGCGCCGTGAACTTCGAGCTGAGCGAGGAGCAAGGCCAGATCCGCGACGTCATCCGCGAGGTGGCCCAGGGCGAGTTCGCGCCCCGCGCCCGCGAGATCGACGAGGAGAGCCGCTTCCCGCAGGAAAACGTCGAGCGGCTCTTCGAATTGGGCTTCATGGGCCTGCCCATCCCCGAGCGCTATGGCGGGGCCGGCGGGGACACGACCAGCTATGCGCTGGCCGTCGAGGAGATCGCGGCGGCCTGCGGCTCGACGGCGCTGATCTATGCGGCGCACGTGAGCCTGGGCACCACGCCCTTCTACCTCTTCGGCAGCGAGGCGCAGAAGGAGCGCTACCTACCCCGGCTCTGCTCCGGCGGGCTGGGCGCCTTCGGACTGACCGAGCCGCATACCGGTTCGGACGCGGGCAACACCAAGACCGTGGCCGAGAAGCGCGGTGACAAGTGGATCTTGAACGGCCAGAAGATGTGGATCACCAACGGCGCGCTGGCCGATACGGTCATCTGCACCGCGCGCACCCTCGTCGACGGCCAGGACCGCGGCGTGTCCTGCTTCGTGGTCGAGAAGGGCATGGACGGCTTCACGCCGGGCGCCAACGAGAAGAAGATGGGCTTGAAGGGTTCGGTGACCAGTCAGCTCTACCTACAGGACTGCGAGCTGCCCGAGGAGAACCTGCTAGGCGAGGTCGGCCAGGGGCTCAAGCAGATGCTGATCATCCTGGACGGCGGCCGGATCTCCATCGGGGCCATGGCGCTAGGGCTAGGCCGCGCCGCGCTCGAGGCGGCGGTGTCCTATAGCCACGAGCGCGAGGCCTTCGGCAAGACCATCGCCAACTTCCAGGCCATTCAGTTCAAGCTGGCCGACATGGCCACCGGCCTCGACGCGGCGCGCCTCTTGATCTACCAGGCGGCGGCGCTCAAGGATGCCGGCAAGCGCTTTACCACCGAGGCGGCCATGGCCAAGCTCTTCGCCAGCGAAGCCGCCGAGAAGGCCTGCTTCGAGTCGATCCAGATCCACGGCGGCATGGGCTACTCGCGCGAGCTGCCGGTGGAGCGCTACTACCGCGACAACCGGCTGACCGAGATCGGCGAGGGGACCAGCGAGATCCTGCGCTACGTGATCGCGCGCAACCTCATGTAGCTAGGGCGAGCACCATCGGGCTTCGAGGCGCCTGCCTCGACTTGCGAAGACCACCGGCGACCGGCGACTCGCCGGGCAAGATCAGTCGAAGTAGCGTGAGACGTGGCGCGGGCCGACGGTGTCGGCCAGGAGCTCCAGGCGGCGCTGGGTATCGACCCAGGTGATGGGCGACAAGCCCAGCATCTGGCGCAGGGTGGCGGCCTCGACGCCGGCTCGCCATGCGCGCAAGGCGGCCGTCCAACGCAGGGTCTCGAAGCCGATCTCCTCGGCCGGAAGGCCGCTCTGGCGCAGCAGGTCGCCCAGCACGTACTCCAGGTTGCGCGGCGTGCAATCGAAGAGCCGCCGGCCGGGCAGGTAGCGCGCGCTGTAGTCGGCCACCAAGGGCGCTACGGCCGGCCCGAAGGGCACCCGGCGCTCCTTGGAAGCAAAGCGCGGCTCGTCGTAGCGCACCAGGAGGCTCGGCGGACGGGCATCGAGCGCCAAGTCGTCGACCAGCAAGCGCGAGATCTCGCCCTTCTTCAGTCCGGTATCCAAGAGCAAGCGGACCAGCAGCGCCGGGCGCGGGTCGCCGGGCTTCGCCGCGCTCCCGGTGCTGTCGGCCCTCACCGACCCGCGCCGGAGTCGCGCCGCGCTGGCCAGTAGGCTCTGCACCTCGCCATCGCTCAGCACGCGCGGCAGCTTGGCCAGCACCTTGCGATGGACCAGGCGCGCGGCCGGATCGTCGGCTCGGGCGCCGGCATCGACCAGCCAGGCGAAGAAGATCTTGAGGGTGGTGATGCGCCGCGACAAGCTCTTGGGGCTGCAGGGCTTGTCGCGGCCGCGCAGGAGCCAGTCGAGAAATCCCTCCAGGTCGCCGCGCTGGATCCGGCCGACCGGCCGGTCGTCGCCGAGGTGCTCGGCCAACAGGCGCAGGTCGCTGGCGAAGGCGCGCCGGGTGTTCTCGGTCTTGGCCAGCCGCTGGAGATGGGCATCGAAGGCCAAGGCGGCCGCCGATAGGCTGGTCTCGGCCGACGGGGGATCGATCGGGACGAAGGGCCCGGAAGCACCCTCCTCGCTGCGCTCCGGCAGTCGGGACCTCGAAGGGGCGGTGCGAGCGTTCTCCGGCGCATCCTCCGGCGATGCGTCGAAGAGTCCGAGCTGACGACCTTGCGCAGAAGCCGACATGGGTGCATGCTAGGGGAGCCCCCCGGGCGAGTCAACCCTTGTTGCCGGGGTGCACTACAGGCCACCAATAGCCGACTTCAAGCATGCCCGCGATTCCGGACCTGGCGTGCGAAGCGGTGGAAAATGTGGTAAACTGCAGGTTAAGCGTTCGCCGAAACGAGCGGTCCGGTGCGCCATCGGGCGCTACCATCCCGTCACCCGAGCCGCATTTGCAGGAGGATTGTCGCCATGATTCGTCGCATGATCTCCGCCCTGAGCCTCTTCGGACTCCTACTGGCCGGCCTGGCCACCAGCGCCCACGCCCAGGACATCATGGGCTTGAGCTTGCGCCCGACCGACGCCGTACCCGGTTCGCCCGGCCGCGGCACGGTCGACATCACCAGCTCCAATGGTGAAGGCAACTACCAGATCCGGGTCGACATGTCCGGCGCGGCCGACAGCCTGAACCTGGACGATCACGATGGCGCTACCGCCTGGGTGGTGTGGGCCATCGACATGGACGGCGTCCGGCACAACATCGGCAGCCTGGACGAGGATCTGCTGCTCGAGGACGCGGCGGTGAGCTACATGGTCGCCCGCGTCTACGTCACGGCCGAGGAGGACCCGCGGGCGGTCCAGCCCAGCGAGCCGCTCTTCAGCGTGACCCTGCGCCAGGTCCAGGAAGTCGACACCATCCCGGCCGACGAGCCGGCCGATGACGGGTCCGGCGACGAGGCGGCCGACGAAGGCGAGGACATGGCCGACGAGTCGACGGAGGGCGACCAGGCGGAAGAGGGCGAGACGTCCGACGAGGAGGGCGACTCAGCGATGGCCTCCGACGAGGAGGAGACGCCCGCGGAACTCCCGACCACCGGCGGCCCGATCTCCGACATGCTGATGCTGGTGGCCATCGCCGCCGCGCTGCTCTTCGGCGGCATGCGGCTGCGCGCCTTCCGGGGCGTCTAGCCGCTTGGCAGGATCGGGGCGACCCGCGGCCGCGCGGCGCTCCGGCCCGGCAAGTCCATCGAACCATGACCCGCGACCGAGACGCCACGGCGTCTCGGGTCGCGGGTTTCTTCGTCCATGAACTGGTGCAGCGCCTCGTCTTGAATCCACGCCCTAGTACGCTGCCACGGATGTTCTTTCGGGTAGCTCGAGTGCCGATGCGCCGCTGATGTGGTTCGATGCGACGAGGTCGTAGCAGCGCTACGGCCGAGGAGCAGCGGGCCGCAGCAGCGGATGCAGCGGTGCTCGAGCCCGAAAAAACATCCGTGGCAGAGTACTAGCCCTTCCGAAACCAATCCTCGAGCTCGGAGGTCGCGATTCTTCGGCCGGCCTGGATGCGCCGTCGGTGACCGAGCATACGGGGCCAGCCGATCAGGCCGGCCAGCTGTCCGCGCAGGGTAGCCCGCGCGGCTTCGCCGCGCCAGGATCTCGAGGCCTGCCAAGCGATGCGGAGCTGAGCGGCCAGAAAGCGGTGGCCGTGGCGCAGGAGCAAGGAGGCGGGCTGGTTGCGGGCCAGCAGCCAGAAGCGGTTGCGGGCCACCCGGTAGCTGGCGTAGGCGCCGCCGCCGGTTGCGCTGACGTGATGGTACACCCGCGCATCCGGTGCGAAGCGGCAGCGCCATCCGGCCAGCCTGGCCCGCCAGGCCAGGTCGACGTCCTCGAGGTAGCTGCCGAAGGCCTCCTCGAAATCCCCGACCTCTTCGAAGAGGGCGCGGCGGTAGGCTGCCGCGGCCGCGTTGGCGCCGAACACCTCCAAGGCCTCGTCGTACTGACCCCGATCCCGCTCCCAGACCCCGCGGTTGGATGCCATGCCGGCCAAATCGACCGTATCGCCCGTGGTGTGCAGGTGCTCGCGCCGATCGAAGAGCAGGACCTTCGAGCTGACCATGCCCACCCGGGGGTCATCGTCGAAGGGCCGAAGCAGGGCCTCGAGCCAGCCGGGCTCGACTTCCGTGTCGTTGTTGAGTAGGACGATCGTCTCCGCGCGCGCGGCCCGGATGCCGACGTTCACCGCGGCGGCGAAGCCCATGTTGGCCGGCAACCGGATGGCGCGCAGGGCCGGATAGGAGGCCAGCAGGTCTTGCGTCTGGTCGCTCGATCCGTTGTCCACGACGATGATCTCGTAGTCGCCGGCCAGCGGGTCCCCCAAGCTCTGCCGGCCCAGCGCATCCAGGCAGGTCGGCAGGTAGCGCGCCCCGTTCCAGCTGGGGATCACGACCGAAGCCCGAGGCGCCCAGCCGCGCCGGGGCACGGCCGCTTCCTCCGGTACGGAGGCAGTCGTCACCGGCGGGCGCTCCGGCATCGTCATTCGCGATCCGAACTCTTGGCCTCGCCGGATCCGGAGGCGACGGGCTTGGTCTGCCCCGTCCAGACGATCTCTGGCTGCTCCCAGAAGAGCTGCTGGACCCGTGCGCTGGCACCGAGCAGCCTCCGGGCCAGATCGAGGAAGGCCTCGCTCAGGCGCTCGGCCTCCGCAGCCAGTGCAGCGTCGATGGAGACGGCATCCCAGGTCTCGCGCGGGCCACGCTCGGCGCCCTGCGAGTCCATCTCCCCGGCCGGGAGCAGATCGAGGTGAACCAACACCGGGCCGGCGTCCGGCCCTGCCAGGGTCTGCCGACCCTGAGCCCCATGCCAATGGCGGGCCAAGACGCGCTTGCCCGAATCGGCCAGGATGATCTCGCCCAGATCGGGCGATTCGGGTCGCCGACCGCCCAGGCCCTCGAAGACCTCGTTGCCCCGGCTGGGTCGCAGCCAGAGATCGCCCTCCACGCCGGCCAGCGCATAGGCGGCCACGGGCAGGCCCTCCTGGAGCATGAAGCCGTGCACCAGGTCGAGAATCGGGCCTTGGCTCGGCAGCTCGCCTTGGCGATCGAGCCAGATGGCGAGGATCTCGTGGGGCGGCTGCATGTCGGAGTCCATGCCGGCCCGGGCGTAGGCCGCGGTCCATGCCGCCGCGTCCGCCCGACCGCCGGGCAGCGCTGCATCCTGCTCGGCGGCCGATCGCTTCGAGCGCGCCAGGAAGCGGGCCGCCGCCTCGGCCGAGGCCTCTGCCACCGTGGACGCATCGAACCGCAGGTAGAGGCTGACCCGCCGAAAGAGCGGGTTGGCGGCGAAGACGGCCATGTCGATCTTTTCGGCAAAGGTTCCCGACCCGACCTCGCGATCCGGGCTCAACCCGCTCGCTCCAGATGCGCATCCAGAAAGCGGCGCAATCCGTCGCGCCAATGCGGCAGGACGATGCCCAGCTCCGCCGCCGCGAAGTTGCGCATTGGCGCGTAGCCGGGCGGGCGGGCCGCCCGCGGAAAGTGGTCTACGGGATCGACGGGAACGTCGGTCAGGCCGGCCTCCTGGAGGATGGCTCGGGCAAACTCGTAGCGCGAGCACCATCCCTCGCTGACCAGGTGATAGGTTCCGGGCTGGTCGCGTGCGGCCAACTCGAGGATGGCGCGGGCCAAGTCGTCACAGAAGGTCGGGCAGCCGACCTCGCTCTCGACGACGGATAGACGAGGGCGCTCGCCGGCCAAGTCCAGGATCCGGGTGACGAAGCTGCGTCCTCCCAAGCCGTAGAGCCAGGCGGTGCGGACGATGAAGGCCCGGCGGCAGGCGCGGCGCGCAGCGCGCTCGCCGGCCAGCTTGGATGCACCGTAGACACTGAGGGGCGCCGGCGAGTCGAACTCCCAGTAGGGCTCACCCTTCTGGCCATCGAAGACGTAGTCCGTGCTGACCTGCACCAGCCGAGCACCGGCATCTTCGGCACCGCTGGCCACGTAGCGAGCGCCGAGGGCGTTGACCCGATAGGCCCGCTCCGGATCGGCCTCGCAAGCATCCACGTCCGTCCAGGCCGCGGCGTTGATGACCAGGTCCGGCCGGGCTTCGGCCACACGCTGCCGCGCGTCGGGCCGCGAGATGTCCAGTTCGTCGCGATCGAGCACCAGCAGCTGGTGCTCGGAGGCCAGGCGGCAGATCGCGCGCCCGAGCTGCCCACCGCCGCCGGTGATCAGGATTCTCGAGCTTTCGGTGGGCATCGACACGCTGATTCGCGGCTCCGTTGGCAAGACCATGGCGCCGGGCAGCTGCGATCCGGCGCCGCAGATTATACCATCCCGCACGGAACGGTAGGCCGGGCGACGGTCGAGCGTAGGATAACCGGCCGTAACGCGGCCTCGCGCCGAACGTCATGATGCGTCGTGACGACGAGTGGTCCAAACCGTACCCTGTCCGGCCCTGCCCTTTGACCGAGCGCGATCGTCCGAACGCGAAGGCGCGGACGTGCCGGCGAGCCCAACCCCCCCCCGAGCGACAGCACATGTCTCCGCCCGATCATCGACACCCTAGGAGGATCCGCATGCAGCTCTGGCGACGCCGCGGGACGACCTATCTGGCCTTGGGCATCCTGGCCCTGGCCGGCGTGGCCGCCCTGCAACTTGCGCTGGCCCCCGAGGTTCCGGCCCAGTCGACCGTGCCCGAGGGGCATATCGTCGTCGAAGGCCGCCTCATCTACATTCCGCGCGACAGCGGCAAGAACCTGCCGGCCTCCGGCCTGCAGGTCGACATCTACGACCTCGACGAGGGCTTCCCGACCGCCAGTCAGCTGCTGGCGAGCACCACCACCGATGCGCGCGGCTTCTTCCGCAGCCCGCCCATCCTGAACGTGGATCCGGATGGACCGGCTGGCCAGACCGAGAAGACGCAGGACGTCTTCCTCCGGCTGCGCTCGGATGCCGGCGACGTGAAGCTGCTCGAGCTCGGCTCGCGCCGCGGCTACAACTGGAACAGCTACGACATCAATCAGTCGACCGGTCTCTTGCGCAACGTGCCGGACGGCATCGTGCCGATGCAGCCGCTCTACATCGAGGAGAACACCCGAGACGTCGACGCGCTGTGGACCTACATCGACCTCTCGCGGGCACGCTTCTTCATGGAGCAGCACACCGGCGAGGATCCGGGCGAGATCACGGCGCTCTGGTCGCCGACCAGCAACCAGGGCCCCGAGTACGATCCGGCCGAGCGCGAGATCATCCTGCGCAGCGACAGCTCGGGCTACGGCGACGTGGTGGTCCAGCAAGCGGTCTACGCCATCGTGCACAACATGCTCGGCAGCCTCCCGACGGAATGGGAGGGATGCACGGCCGGTCCCGGCGCCGAGATGCAGGAATCGGGCAGCCAGGCTTGTGCCTTGATCCAGGGCCTGGCGACCTTCGTGGCGCTGGGCGTCTTCGAGGATCCCAACTTCGATTCGGCCGCCACCCAGGGTCTGGCCATCGACGCGGCCACCTACGGCAGTGCCGGCTGGGATGATGGCGACGACGTGCCCGGCCGCGTGGCCGGCGCCTTCTGGGACCTCTTCGAGCTCGACGAGACCAACACCCCGGCCGAGGACGGCACCGACGGCTACAACGCCACCTTCGGCGAGGTCTGGCAGATCTTCGCCGACGCCCAGCCGATCACCATGGAAGCGTGGTGGCAGGGCTGGTTGGCGGCCGGCATGGACGGATGCGCCCCGCTGGGCAGCCTCAAGCAGAACACCATCGACTACAACACCGACCCGGTCATCGACACCAGTATGACCACCATCATCCTCGACGAGGACGAGACGGTCGAGATCGACCTGTCGAGCATGGTCAGCGATGTCGAGTGCGCGGGCGAGCAGTTGCAGTTCGCGATGATCGATCCGGGCGACCCGAACGCCGGTGCTCGCTTCACCGCGCCGGTGACCTTGACCATCGAGCCCAAGGAAAACTGGTTCGGCCAGACGACGGTGCGCATGACCGCCTCCGACGGCGCGACCGCGCTGCCCTTGGACCTGACGGTCATCGTCAACTCCGTCAACGACTGCCCGACCATCGAGCCGCGCGTCAGCGACCCGCCGGCCGAGCGCTGGGGCGATCCCATCGTCATCGACCTGGCCGGCCGCGCCGACGACGTCGAGGACCAACCTCAGGAGTTGACCTGGAGCGTCGAGATCGCGCCGCAGAACCAAGGCGACTTCACGGCCACGGTCCAGGGCGACCAGATCACCTTCGAGCTGGAACCCACCATCCTGGACCGCTACACCGCGCTGGTGATGATCCAGCTCTCGGATCGCGACGGCTGCACGACCGAGCAGCCGCTCAAGCTGATCTGGGATAGCCGGCCCAACCAGCCGCCCTTCATCCGGCCCAACACCCTGCCGCCCGAGATCATCGACTGCCAGGGCAGCACGATCAACCTCGACCTCGAGGGCGTGGGCGGTGACGACGAGGACGGTCCGGACCCGCTGGAGTGGTTCTGCGACAACTGCCCGCTGCAGGGCATCATCGTCGAACCGCGCCTGCCGGGCCGGCAGGGCTTCACCTTCATCCCGGAACCCGAGACGACCGGTTCGCACCGCGTCGACCTGCGCGTGGTCGACAGCGGCGGGCTCTCGGCCCGCGCCACCATCACGCTGACCTGGCGCACCGAGGCCGAGTGCAGCAACCTGCCGCCGCTGATCCTGCGCAACAAGATGTTCAACAAGACCGCCGGCCTGAACGCCGAGATCTGCTACGACCTGCGCGGCAAGGCCACCGATCCCGATCACCCGGACAGCTCGCTGACCTGGTGGATGGACGACGTGGTCCCCAACGAGATGGTGGTGTCGGGCGAAGGCAGCAAGCAGCTCTGCCTGCGACCGAACCCGCGGACCCGCCCGAACTACGAGGGCTGCTTCACGACCACCTTCGTGGTCCTGGACCCGCTGAACGCCTCTGACTCGATGCCGATCCAGACCTGCTGGCGGGACATCAGCATCCACTTCCCGACCATCCTGCAGCAACGTCGCTGATTTTTCCGGCAAGCCTCGAGCCGAAGGGACCCGGGCCTCGCAGCCCGGGTCCCTGTTTCTTTGGGAGGGGCTCTCGTGGTCATCGCCTCCCCGATTCGAAGGCTGCTGCATCCAACGTGGCGGCCTGCCATTCGGTAAGGGATCGTCAAACAACAAGGTGCCCACCCGAGGTCGTTGCTGCATCCACCGTTTCGGTCCGCTGTTCGTCGGCAATAGCGATGCTATTCCCTCCTCTCAGCGAACCGACACGGCAGCGCAGCGACGCCCTCGGTCGGGGATTCTATGGCTGGGCGAGCCCTAAACGAAGCTTTACTCGCAAGCTGAAACCCGGCGCCGGCGCTGTGCTATACTGCCGCGCGCCACGGCCGGCCCGCCTGCCACGCGGCGCTCCCGACCCGAGTCCAGAGCGCCCCTGCGACCCGGTCCCGCTTCGTCACCCACGGGGATGCCTCCATGCGCGCTTCCGCTCGAACCCGCTTCGCCTTCTTGGCCGGACTGGCCATCGCCCTGATGCTCGGGCCCTCCGCCCTGGCCCAGGACGAGGCCACGATCTGCCAGATCCAGGCCCATGGCGGCGACTCGCCCCTACTCGGTCAGCGCGTCGCCGTCGAGGGCGTCGTGACGGCCGACTACGTCGCGGCGCCCCTGGACGGCTTCTTCATGCAGGCGCCCGACTGCGATGCCGATCCGACCACCAGCGACGGGATCTGGATCTACGACGGCAATCGCGATGCCCAGGTCGAGGAGGGCCAGACCGTCCGGGTGGTCGGCCGGGTGGACGAGTACTTCGATCTGACCGAGATCTTGCTCGACAGCTTCGAGGTGCTGACCGATACGCTGACCACGATCGAAGCGGTGACCCTGACCCTTCCGGAGGATCCGGCCGAGGCGGCGGCCTACCTCGAGGCACACGAAGGCATGCTGGTCGATCCGGGGCCGCTGCGCATCGTGGGCGCCACCAACAGCTATGGCGATGCCTATGCGGTGCCAGCGGGCAGCGGCATCGAGCGCATCTGGCGCCAGGACCAGGAGGGCCGGCGCATCGGTCTGATCTTCTCGGGCACCTGGCTGCGCCTGCGACATGGCGACCGGATCGAAGGCGCGGTCGGACCGCTGACCTACAACTACGAGAACTTCAAGATCGCCTTCGACGACATCGGGGCCATCGACCTGCAGCGGAACCCGGACTTGGAGACGCCGAGCGTCGAAGCTTCCGAACCCGACGAGCTGAGCATCGTCAGCTACAACCTCGAGAACCTCTTCGATCCCCTGGATGACCCGGGCAAGGAGGACGAGGACTCGACGCCCAGCGTCGAGCAGTACCCGCGCGACATCGCGCTGCGCGCGCGATCGATCGCCGAAATGCTGGCGGGTCCGGACATCGTGGCCGTGCAGGAGGTCGAGAAGCTGGCGGTGCTCGAGGACCTGGCAGCCCACGAGCTGCTGGCCGGCTTCGGCTACCAGGCGGTGCTGGAGGAAGGACCCGACGTGCGCGGTATCGACGTGGGCTACCTCTATCGGGCCGAGCGCGTGCGCTTGATCTCGCACCGCCAGGCCCAGGCCTGCACCGACCACGAAGACTTCCTTCCCGATCCGCCCATCGCCTGCCCCGAGCCCGGCGGCGGCTCGGGCTGGGAGCTCTTCAGCCGGCCGCCCCTGGTGGCGCGCTTCGAACACCGCGCCTCGGGCGGCCAGGTGACCTTGATCAACAACCACTTCAAGAGCAAGGGCGGCGGCGATGCGGCCACCACCCCGACCCGCTCGCGCATGGCCGAGCATGTCTTGGATCTGGTCTCCGCCGAGCGCGCCGATGCGCCCGAGGTGCCGGTCCTGATCGTCGGCGACCTCAACGAGTTCTACGACCGCGAGCCGATCCAGATCCTGACCGACGACCCCGGTGATTACGTCAACCTCTGGCTGGACGAGGAGCTGGTGGCCGAGGACGACCGCTACAGCTACATTTTCAACGGGGTCTCGCAGATCTTGGACTACATCCTCACCCCGCCGGGTCTGGAGGTCGCCAGCTTCGGCGCCCTGCACGTCAACACCGACCAGGGTGCCGACCCGCCCTGGTTGGAAGGCGGTGAGAGCCCCCGGGCCAGCGATCACGATCCGCTGCTGCTCACCCTGGATGCGTCGGCCCTTCCGGTGCCGGCGCCGGTCTACGAGGTCTACCTCCCACGCTTGGCCAATGGCGCGGACGAGACGGGCGGCGGGCCGCCGACGGTCACTCCGACGACCACCGCGCCCGCCCAACCGACGACGCAGCCGAACCCGACCGACGACCCGCCCGGACCGACCGCGCCGGCACCGACGGTGACACCCGGGGCCGGCGCACCACCACGCCTACCCCTGCGCATCGACACGATCTTCTTCGACGGCGACGAGCCGCGCTACGAGGGCGACGAGTACGTCGAGTTCACCAACGCCAGCGGCGAGGTGGTGGATCTGAGCGGATGGCAGCTGATCTCGGTGCGCGGTGATCAGCGCTATGCCTTCCCGGACGGGGCCAGCATGACCGCCGGCCAGACCTGTCGGGTCTACACCAACCAGGACCATCCCGAGCATTGCGGGCTGAACTGGGGCAACGCCAGCCAGGCCATCTGGAGCAACTCGGGCGACAAAGCCGAGCTGCGCGACGCCAGCGGTAGGCTGATCGACTGGTACTGCTACGGCGATCACGCCGACCAGTGCCGATAAACGCTCCGATCAAAGTCGCCCGCGTCACGAAGAGAGTTCGGTCCATCGAGGTGCGCCGACTTCCGGCGCATCGTGAACTAGTTCTCCATCGGGGTGAGGGTCACGCCGCCCAGGCACATCTCGTCCAGCGTACCCGCGCCCCAGGTGACCCAGCGCGGCTCGACCTGCCGGCCCTCGACGTAGGGCTGGTTCTCGGGCGAGTTGTCCCAGCCGCAGGTCATGCGCAAGCGGTCGCCGGGCTCCAGCGCGACGGGGTCGATCAGGTCGTAGGCGCCCTGCCAGTCGAAGTCCCAGCGCGGGATGTCCAGGACGCGGATCTCGCGGCCGTCGGGCTTGATGAGGTCGAAGCGGAAGTGCGTGCCCAGCATGTGCATGTGGCCCCAGACGCGCCACAGGAGCCCCGACTCCAAGACCCGTCCTCGCAAGGCACCGCGCCCCCCGCCTTCGACGATGTCGAGCTCGACGTCGACCTGGTTCTCGCGCTGACCCGGCGGCAGGGCAAAGAGGAACTGGGCGATCTCGTGATCTTGCGGCTCGCGGCCGATCCGCGACTCGGGCAGCCAGATCCGGACCTGGCTCCGGTCGACGTGCAGACCGTTGAGCGTGTTGTAGTGCAGCTGGAGGACGAACCGGCTGCCGGCCGGGATGACCTTGGCGGTACCGGCCGGATAGGGCAGCGCCGGCGAGCCGACCGCTTCCATGGCCACCCAGTCCGAGGAGTTGAAGCCCGGGCCACCGAAGCAGCTGTAGCCTGGCCCTTCCTCGGCCGCGTCCAGACGCATCGCGGTATCCACCTGATCCGGCTCGGCCAGGTAGAGGATGCCATGGTGGAACATCGGGTCGGCAGTGGGCAATAGGTCCACCATGCGGATCTCGGTATCGCGATCGAAGCCGGGATCGATGACGAAGCAGCGGTAGTCATCCAGATCCTCGCCCGTCGGCTGGTAATCACTCCCGATGTCCAGGACGATATCCGGCTCGCCATATGGCGCGTGATCAACCGGCGGCAGCTCGGGCGCCTGCGCCGGATCGCCCTCGGGCATGCCGGCCTCGATCCAAGCGACGAGGGTCTCGCGGTCTTCATCGCTCATGATCCGCGGATCGTCGAAGGGCAGGCCCGACTCGGGATCGGCCGGCAGGGGTGGCATGAGCTCCTCTTCGAGCATGTAGCGCATCATGCCGGCCTCTGCCGAGACGTCTCGGTAGGTCTGAAGCGGGAAGGGCCCGATACCCCCGACGTAGTGGCAGCTGACGCATTCCTGCTGGATGATGGGATAGGCGTCACGCCAGTAGCTTAGCTCCTCGACAGGCTCGTCGATGCGCGGCAACGGAAGTTCCGCTCGACTCATTCCGAGGACCGAGAGCGGAAGGTGGATCCTCTGCGCGTCCGACTCATCCGACGCCAGCCCCTGCAATATCGGTGCATCCGCGTCTCGGTTCTGGATCGAAGCGGAGGCTCGCAGCCCCGTTTGCGCGTCGGACGACATGGATTGGCGCGACGCGCTTCTGGGGTCAGCGAGTCCACGGCTGCGGATCGCGCGCCGATAGTCGGACGCCGTGGTCGTGTCCCGGAAGGCTTCACTGCGTGACAGGTGCCCCACTGCTTGTGGCGCACCATGCGCGGCGGGTGCTCCTCGTTCGGATGGCTGGTCGCCGTGGTCGTCGGCCGGTGCGGAAGGCGCAACCGGGCTCCACATCGGGAGGCTGGATGGTCGGGCGGAATTGGCCACCGGCGGAGTCAGCGGAAGCAGCCATCCAAACGAAGCCAGCGAGGACCACGAGGGAGAGGAAGAGCGAGACCGCGCGGGGCATCGGGGCACTCCTGTGGAGGTGGGGAATGGGCCGTCAGAGGATACAACGACTGCGCTCCGGCTTCCGTTAGCGCTCGACGAAGGATCAGCTGCCGCCAGCTTCCGGACTCCCCTCTTCGTAGAAGCGCCGCACCACGCTCTCGATATCCGGCTCGCGGACCGTCAGGTCGGCGATGCGGTGGCGCGCGACCAGGCGGGCGATCAACTCGGAGGCGCTGGCCTCCTCGCGGGCGAAGCGGTAGGTGACACGCGGACCCTCGCGGGCGACGATCCGCGCGCCGTGGAGCGCGACATCGGAGGCATCTTCCACCTGTTCGAAGTCTACCACCAACTCGCGATGGCCACCGAAACGCCTGCGCAGGCGATCGAGCTCGCCGTCGAAGAGGGCGCGGCCGCGGGCGATGACCACCACGCGCCGGCAGAGCCGCTCGACATCGCCCATGTCGTGAGTGGTCAAGAGCACCGTGACGCCGCGCTCGCGGTTGACCTGGTGGAGGAAGCCGCGGATCCGCTCTCGGGCCACCACGTCCAAGCCGATGGTCGGCTCGTCCAGAAAGAGGATGTCCGGGTCGTGCAAGAGGGCCGCGGCCAGGTCGGCGCGCATGCGCTGGCCCAGGCTGATCTGGCGCACTGGCCGGTGGTCGAAGGCGCTCAGCTCGAGCAGCTCGTCGAAGCGACGCAGGTTCTCCCGGTAGCGCTCGCGCGAAAGATCGTAGACGTGCCGAAGGATCTCGAAGCTGTCTCGGACCGGAAGGTCCCACCACAGGTTGCTGCGCTGGCCGAAGACCACGCCGATGTGGCGGGTGTAGCGCTTGCGGTCGCGCCAGGGGACGAAGCCGGCCACGCGGGCACGGCCGGCCGTGGGCACCAGAATACCGGTGAGCATCTTGACCGTGGTCGACTTGCCGGCTCCGTTGGGTCCCAGGAGTCCGATCCGCTCGCCGGCATCGACCCGCAGGTCCAGCCCGTCCACGGCCCGCACCAGCTGCCGGCGCCGCGAGAGCAGCGACTTCGCGGCGCCGGCCAAGCCCGAGCCTTGCGGCCTGACGCGGAAGTGCTTGGTCAGGCCCTGAAGTTCGATCAGCCCACCCTCGCCCATGCTCAATGCCCCGTGCTCTGATAGTGGCGGACGCCGACCCGCCATGCAGCCAGACCAACCAGCAAGGTCAGCCCGCAGATCGGAAAGGCCAGATCGGGCATGATGGCCGGCAGCCCCAAGGGGTCGGGCTTGTCGAGGAGGCGCAGGGCTGGATAGTAGCTGACGAAGGCCAAGGGCAAGAGGTAGGTGAAGACGCGTCGCA
>CAZJWJ010000003.1:67458-90744 GCA_964549495.1 uncultured Anaerolineales bacterium
CAGATCGAAGCGATCGGCGACGTGGTTGGCGTAGCGCAGGATCTCGGGTTGCGTCGCGTACTTCTCGCTCCAGTCCCATTCGTTCTGCAGCTCGGGGCTGAACGAGTAGGAATAGTCCATGCTCTGCACGTCGCAGCGCGCGCCCGAAGAGGTGCATGGGGTAGCTGGCCATCTCGGTGCCGCCGTAGGTGACGATGTTGGCCACCTCGATGGACTCCACCGTCCAGAAGCAGGCCGTGGCCGAGAGCAGCACCACGCCCATGAAGAAGAGCGCGCCGCCCAGCATGCTCCAGATCAAGAAGAGCCAGTCGGCCGGAGCCCAACGCGCCCCGGCGTCCAGCCAGACAAGGGCCAGGGACATCGCCAGCACGGCGCTGGCCAGCCGGCCGAACTGACGCAAGGGCAGTCGGGATCCGAGCACCTGCAAGAGGGCGCTGCGCGGTCGCAGCAGGATCTGGTCGAAGCGGCCGGGGCGGATGAGGGCCTGGAAGTCCTCGAGGCCCTCGGCCAGGAGATGCACCAGGGCAAAGGGCAGGTTGACCATCCCGTAGAGCAGCGCCACCTCGGGCAAGCGCCAGTCGCCGATGCTCTCGAAGCGCGCGAAGAGGAAGAGGATGCCGACGAAATCGATGATGGTGCCCAGGAAGACCGCCCCGCCCTGCATCAGGAAGGACACGCGGTACTGCATCTGGGAGCGCAGCTGCGCGCCGACCAGGCGGACGTAGAGCCCGAGGGCCGATGCGAACTCGGTGGGCGCGTTCCCGAGAGCTCGCGCGTTTAATACTCGGACGACTCCCGATCGCTCGTTCATCCCGCCTGCCTCACCCTCCTTGAAGGCTGAGGCGGCGCAGGCCGCGGTGGAAGACCCAGCGGCCCAGCCCGGCCAGGATCGCCAGCCAGATCAGCTGGTGCCCCAGAGCCAGCCAGAGACCGGTGCCGCGGGCATGCCCCAGGAAGACCTCGGCCGGCGTGTTGACGTAGGCCGCGAAGGGCAGCCAGCGGGCCGGGCCGGCCAGCCAATCCGGAAAGAATGTCAGGGGCATCACCAGCCCCGTGAAGAGCAGGATGCCCAAGAAGGCGATCCGCGCCAGACCGGTGGCGTCGGTCATCCAGAAAGCGGCCAGGTTGACCAGCAGCAGCCAGTGGAAGCTGACCAGGATGGCCAGGATCAGGGCCAGGGTGAAGGCCAGCCAGCGGCCGGCCGAGTCGGGCCAGACCAAGTCGAAGACCAGCCCGTAAAACAGGAGCAGCGGAAGGGCGCGGGCCAAGAGCTCCCAGGCGGCGCGGCCCAGGTCGCGGGCCAGCCAGAAGCCCGCGAAGTCGAAGGGCTTGCAGAGGTCCATCGCGATCTGGCCCGAGCGGATCGTGTCCATGATCTCGTAGGCGCCCCACATGCGGATGGGGCCGATCATGGCCTGGGCCAGGCCGGCGTAGGTCAGGGCCTCGGCCAGGCTGTAACCGGCCACCCGGCCGCCGCCGCTGCCCGCGAAGAGGGCCAAGAAGACGTAGGCACGAAGCAGGCCGAAGAAGAGGTTGGTGACGAGACCCGCAAACGTAGCGGCTCGGTATGCCAGCATGCGGCGGAAGCTCTTGCGAAAGAGGACCCAGTAGAGCATGGCGCTGCGGGCGCGCCGCGGCCGCCCTGATCCTCCGGCCCCGGATCAGTCGAGGTAGACGACGGTGGCGCCGTCCCCACCCTCGCCGGCCTCGCCGGGCCGGCTGCGCTCGACGAAGGGCATGCGGCGCAGGGCTTCGCGCACCGCCGACTTCATCGCGCCGGTACCATGCCCATGGATCACCCGAACCCAGGGCAGGCCGAGCAAGAGGGCGTCATCCAGATAGCCCTCCAGTCGGTCGAGACCCTCCTCGACCCGTAGGCCGCGCAGGTCCAGCTCCACGGCCATGCTGTCGCTCGCCTCGTCGGCCCGTCGCAGCTTGGGCTCGGGGCCGGCCTCCGGCTCTGGCTTGGCCCGTGGGATCAACTCCAGGTCATCCAGATCGACCGCCATGCGCAGGGCGCCCATCTGGACCTCGGCCGAGTCCTCATCGCGGCGCAGCACCTCGCCCTCCTGGCCCAGGCTTCGCACGCGCACGCGGTCGCCAGGCGCCAGGTCCTCGGGCAGCGAGCCCGAGCGCCGAGCCGGGGCCGGCGGCGCGCTCTCGCGGACGATCTCCTCGACCCGCTCCAGCTCCTCGGCGCTCTGGCGCAAGCCGGCCAGGGCCTGCACCTGGTCCATCGTCTCGGCCCGTTCGGCCAGTCGCTCGGCGCGCTCGAGCAGGCGGGCGACGGCCGCGCGGGCCGCCTCCAACTCGTCCTGGGCTTGCTGACGCGATCGCGCCAGGATCTGTTCGCGCTGCGCTTCGACATCGTGCAGGCCGCGCTCGAGCTTGGCGGCCCACTCCTCGGCCTTCTGGCGCGCCCGGCTGGCCGCCTCGCGATCCTCGGCGCTCTGGCGCCGCGCCTCGCGGATCTCGGCCAGGAGGTCCTCCATGGCCAGGTCGCTGACCGCCAGTCCCTGGCGCGCGCTCTCGATGATCGCCTCGGGCAGGCCGAGCCGCCCGGCGATGGCCAGCGCGTTGGACTGCCCGGGCAGGCCGATGGTCAGCTCGTAGGTGGGCCTCAGCGTCTGCAGATCGAACTCGACCGAGGCGTTGGCCACGCCCTCCGTGCCATGGGCATAGGCCTTGAGCTCGGAATAGTGGGTCGAGGCCACGGTGGCGATGCCGCGCTCGCGCAAGTGCTCCAAGAGCGCGCCGGCCAGGGCAGCCCCCTCGCCCGGGTCGGTGCCCGCGCCCAGCTCGTCGAGCAAGACCAGGCTCTTCGCATCGGCCTTCTCGAGGATGGCGATGATGTTGGTCATGTGACCCGAGAAGGTCGAGAGCGACTGCTCGATCGACTGCTCGTCGCCGATGTCGGCGAAGACGGCGTCGAAGACCGCCAGCTCGGCCTCCTCGCCGCAGGGGATCTGCAGGCCGGCCTGGGCCATGAGCACCAGGAGTCCGGTGGTCTTGAGCGTGACGGTCTTGCCGCCGGTGTTGGGCCCGGTGATCACCAGCTGGCGGAAGTCGCCGCCCACCCGCACGTCCACCGCCACCACCTGCTCGGCCTCGATCAGCGGATGGCGGGCCCGGGGCCAGTCCAGCCTCGGCACGTCGGCCTCCACCAATCGCGGGCTGATGCCGCGCAGCGCGTAGCCGTAGTCGGCGCAGGCAAAGCCCAAGTCCAGCTCGCCCAGCGCCTCGATGGTCTCGCCGAGGGCCTCGGCCTCGGCGGCCACGAAGCCGGAGAGCTCGCGCAGGATGCGGTCGATCTCCTTTTCCTCCTCGACCTCCAGCTCGCGCAGGCGATTGCCGGACTCGACCGTCGAGAGAGGCTCGATGAAAACGGTGGCGCCGCTGTCGGAGGTGTCGTGGACCACGCCGCGCAGGCGGGAGCGAAACTCGCTCTTGACCGGCAGGACATAGCGGCCGTTGCGCTGGGTGATCAAGGCTTCCTGCAGGCGGTCCCGCAAACCCGCATCGCCCAGCATGCCTTCCAGCTGCCGGCGGATGCGGTCCTGGGCCACGCGCTTCTCGCGGCGGATGCGCTTGAGGGCCGGGCTGGCCTCGTCGCGCAACTCACCGTCGTCGTCCAGGGCGCCCTGGATGGCGTCGAATAGGGCCGGACAGGGCTCCAGCTGCCCGGCCAGCGCCGACAGGCCGGGCCAGCGGCCTTGCTCGCGGCCGGCGGCATGCGCCAGGCGCCGGCCGACGGCCACCGTGTCGCGCACCTCGAGTAGCTCGGCCGGCAAGAGCAGCCGGCCGCGCAGCGCGCCCTCGATCTCGGGCTGCAGTTCGTGGGCGTGGCCCATTTCGGGCCGCCCTCGGCGCGCGATGAAGTCTCGGGCCTCGGCCGTCAAGGACTGCCGCGCGCGCACCTCCTCCAGTTCGACCGCCGGCCGAAGCGCCATGGCACGGCGACGCCCGCCGGCGAAGGCGGCGTGCTCGGCCAGGCGCAGGCGGATCTTGTCGAACTCCAGCAGGCGCAGGGTCTTGTCGTCCATGACCGCGATGATAGCCGCCGGCCGGCCGATCATGAAAGCCAGCCCGACTGACGATTTGAGCCCCTAGAGCGTGTTTTAAGAATCGAGCGCCGAGCCGGTCCCTATCCAGTGGTGACGAGCGGCGCTAGGGGCGACATCTCGCCGCTTGACGAAAGGTAAAAATAACCTTAGGCTGTGCGCCGGCATAGGGGTCCAAACCGGCTTTCGGTTTGGCTGCGATGCCCGAATCGGCAACGTCGGAGGGTCCCCCTGGCGGGCTGGCTATCACGGCCCGGCGCGGAGACCATCACAGCCTCCGGAGCGCGAAGGCATGTCGAGTTACTCGGCCCAGGAAGTGGCAGATCGGCTGGGAGTCAGCATCTTCACCATCCGCCGCCACATCCGGTCCGGACGGCTCGTCGCCCGGCGCGAAGCGGGTACTTGGCAGATCCGACGCCAAGACCTGGAGGCTTTCCTCTTGGAGCGCGAGATCCCGGTGTACCCCACCACCCGGAATGCGCGCCAAGGAAGCGACGTCGTCGATCCCGCGGCCGTCGCGTCCCCCGATCCGCCACCGTCCTCAGCCAGGACCTGATCCAGCGTGAGCTTTCTGACAAGGAGAAAGACGATGCGAAACCGGACAGCGCTCGGAATCGCCCTGCTCGTGGCCGTGTGGACGATCGTGCCCGGCATCGCGCCCAGCACCGTTCATGCCAGCCCCGCGCAGAACAACACCACCGTGCATGTGGTGGGACTGGGCGAGACCCTCTACTCGATCGCGCGCATCTACGGCGTATCCCCGCAAGCCTTGGCCGCCCACAACGGCCTGGCCAATCCCAACTACATCTATGCCGGTCAGCGCCTCGGCGTGCCCGGCAACTACGGCCCCGGCTACCATCGACCCGCGCCGGCGCCGGCGTACCACAGCGCGTCGCACACCGTGCAGCTCGGCGAGACGCTCTACGCCATCGCCGCGCGCTACGGCACGACCGTCTCGGCATTGCTCTCGCTCAACGGCCTGGCCAACCCGGACTTCATCTACGCAGGACAGCAGCTGCGCCTGCCCGGCGCCGCCGTGCCCCAGCCGGGCCCCGGCCCCAAGCCGGCCCCGGGCTGCGGCCACCACTACCTGGTCAAGCCGGGCGAGAACCTCAGCGGCATCGCCTGGAACCACGGCACGACCATCTACGCCATCGCGCGAGCCAACGGCCTGCGATTCCCCTACATCATCTACGCCGGCCAAAGCCTGCACATCCCCTGCGATGGCGGCACGCCGCGCCACCATCCGCCCAAGCAGCACGACCGGCCGGCCCCCAAGCCCAAGCCGCGGCCGGCCAAGCCCGACCTGCGACCGGCCGTCTGCGCCCGCCAGGTGCAGATCGTCTCGCCGCGCATGAACGAGCACGTCTCGGGCACCATCCAGATCATCGGCACGGCCGCCATCGAGAACTTCCAGTTCTACAAGGTGGAGTACGCCATGGGCCACGCGCCCTTGGACAGCGCCTTCGCCAGCATCGGCGAGGTGCACCCGACCCAGGTCAGCGACTCGGTCCTGAGCACCTGGTACACCGGCAACATGCCGGCCGGCGCCTACACCCTGCGCTTGACGGCGGTCGACAATCGTGGCCAGGCACTTCGCCCCTGCGACGTGGCCATCCACATCGATCGCTGATCCCGACCGTGGGTCTCGCGGGCGCATCGCGCCCGCGGCCCGAAAGCAGGCGGGGCGAGCCGGCCGAGCGATCGGTCGGCCCGCCCCGTTCGGGCGCCGGCTCGGTCCCACTCCGGAACCTACCGAGCGCCACCGATCGGGCCCGGCCCGACTGGAGAGTTCGCGACATGCGCCATCGCCTGCTGCCCGCCATCGTCTTGGCTGCCCTGCTGCTGCTGGCCGCGCCGGCAACTCCGGGCGGTGTCGCCTTCGCCCAACGCGGCGCACCCCCGACCTTGGGCGATCAAGAGTTGGGCGTGCACGTCGTGCAGGCCGGCGAGTCGCTCTTCCGACTGGCCGCACGCTACGACATGCCCGCCGCGGACCTGGCTCGGCTCAACGGCATCCATACCGGCGCGGTACTGGTTCCCGGCTGGCCGCTCTGGGTTCCACTGGAACAGGCGGTCAACGCCATGGCCGATCAACCGGCCTTGCCGGCCGATCTCGCGGTACTTCCCGCTAGCCCGAGCGGCGACGCCATAGGCCATCGGGTGCAGGCCGGCGAGACCCTGTACGCCATCTCGCGCCGCTATGGGGTCGACGTCGAAAGCCTCAAGCTCTGGAACGGCCTGCCGCCCGACGGCTCCATCCGGGCCGGCGCCGAGCTGGTGATCTCCGGGCCGGATCGAGACCTTCCCGGCTCCAGCGGGTCCGGCAGCGGAACCGATGGCCCGGGGGCCGCCGTACCGGCCCAGGCCGGCGGCGGCGAGACGCGCGTGGCGCATGTCGTCAGCGCCGGCGAGACCCTCACCTCCATCGCCGCGCGCTACGGCGAGAGCGTGGTCTCGCTGCGGCGATTCAACGACTTGCTGGGCGACGACATCCAGGTCGGTCAGCGCATCCTCGTGCCGGCCCGCGGAGCGGGTCCGGAGGCGGCTGCCGGCGGCGCCAAGCGCATCGAGGTCGACGTCAGCGAGCAGCGCATGTACGTCTGGCAAGGCCAGACGCTGGTCTGGAGCTTCGTGGTCTCCACCGGCCTTCCCGGCTACCCGACCCGCCGCGGCAGCTTTGCCGTGCAGAGCAAGATCCCCAACGCCTGGTCCAGCGCCTGGCAGCTGTGGATGCCGCATTGGCTGGGCATCTACTGGGCCGGCGCCAGCGAGAACGGCATCCACGCCCTGCCCATCATCAACGGTCAGCGGCTCTGGGGCGGCTACCTGGGCTCGCCGATCAGCTACGGCTGCGTGGTCCTGGAAACGGCCGATGCCGAGCGCCTCTACAACTGGGCCGAGATCGGCACGCCGGTGATCGTGCGCGATTGAGGGAGGATCGCCCGCGATCCGGACGGCATGGTATACTGGCCGGCATGCGATGGAAGAAACGCAGCCTCGCCGCCGTGGGGGTCACCTTGGTGGCCGCCTTCGCGATGAGCAAGCTGATCGGCACGACGCCCTCGGTCGAAGCACCGGGGCCTCCGGCCGGTCGGCCCGGCGACATGGAGGCGACGAGCATGCCCGAAGCACCCGAGCCGGCGACCGATCGCCCGGATGCGGCCGGCTCCGAAGCCGCGTCGCCACCTGGCTCGGAGCCCTTCGTCCAGCAGCCGGCACCGGTACGCCTGGCCGTCGAGCGCTTCGCGGCGGAGATCGGCCAGCCGCCCGAGTCGATCGAACTCCTGGGCGTGGAGCCCGTGACCTGGCCCGACGCTTCGCTCGGCTGCCCGCAGCCGGGCAAGATGTACGCCCAGGTCTTGACCGAGGGCTACCGGGTGGAGCTGGAAGCCGAAGGCGAGCTGGCCGAGTATCACACCGACCGGGACCAGCAGGTGATCCGCTGCCGAGGCGGCGGGGACGCCGGGAGCTTCGCGCCGACCGAGTAGCCGGCATTCCGCCCGAGTCGACGGAGGGAACCGGGCGGTCTCGCCCGCCCGGGCAGCCGATCCGCGGTGGCGGGGTACTAGGTCGAAGGCTCCAAGGGCGTGCCCGGTGCCGCCAGGTCGCGCACCATCAGCTGCAGGCGCTCTCGGCCCCGGAAGTGGTTGACCTCGAGCTCGAAGGCCACATCGAGCGTCGGGCCCAGATGCGCCTCGTCCTCACCGCGCCCGAAGGCGATGGCGTCGATCGAGCCGGCCCGCGGCCCGCCCTCCAGCACCAGCTTGAGGTGCCGTCCGTCGCCACCGACCCGACGGGCATGGCCGATAGGCGCATCGCGCCAGAGCAGGATCGGCTTGGCGTTGGACTGGCCAAAGGGGCCAAGACGCTCCAAGGCCGCCAAGAGACTCCTGTCGATCTCCTCCGGCGCGACCTCGGCCGCGATGGTGATCCGCGGCCGCAAGTCCAGCCCGTCCAAGGCCCGCCCGGCGCTGGCGCAAAGAGCCGCCTGAAGGCGCGGGACGTCCTCGGCGGCCAGGCGAAAGCCGGCCGCCTGGGCATGCCCTCCATGTCGCTCGAGCAGCCCGGACTCGGCATCCAGGGCGGCGATCAGGTCGAGTTCCGGAATGGATCGCGCCGATCCGCGCGCGAAGTCGCCCTCCAGCCGCAGCACCGCTGCCGGGCGGTAGAAGCGCTCCGTGAGCCGGCCCGCCACCAAACCCTGCAGGCCCACCGGCAGGTCCGGGCTGACATCGAAGAGGAAGCTGGGTAGATCCCCGTCCTGGTCGATGCGCGCCAGGGCCGCGTCCAGGGCTCGATCCATGGTCTTGCGCCGTTGGGCGTTGAGGCTCTCGAGCCGGCGGGCCAGGGGCACGGCGGTGGCCAGATCCGGCGCCCGCAGGAGGTCGAGGGCCAAGCGCGCGTCGTCCATGCGGCCGGCGGCGTTGATGCGCGGGCCGAGGACGAATCCGATGCTGCCGGCATCGATGCGCTCGGGCTCGACGCCGGCCTCCTGGCAGAGCGCCCGGATGCCGGGCCGCTCGGCCCGCCGCAGCACCTGCAGCCCCCGGTGGACCAGACTCCGGTTCTCGCCGCGCAACGGGACCACGTCGGCCACCGTTCCCAGGGCCACCAGATCCAGCAGTATCCCTTCGCTCGGTCCGCCGCTCCGACCGAGCGCCGCGGAGACCCGCAATAGGGCCTGGGCCAGCTTGTAGGCCAGGCCGACGCCGGCCAAATCCTGATCCGGATAGGGGCAGTCCGGCCGCCCCGGGTTGATCACCGCCAGGGCCTTCGGTAAGGACTCGGGCAGGGCGTGGTGGTCGGTGACGATCACGTCCATTCCCAAGCGGGCTGCCAAGTCCAGCTCCGCGCCGGCGCGGATGCCGCAGTCGACGGTGATCAGGACCCGAGCGCCGTCGCGCGCCAGGCACTCGATCGCACCGGCATGGACCCCGTAGCCCTCGCGCTCGCGGTGCGGGATGTAATGCAGCACCTGCCCGCCGAGACCGGACAGACATTGATCGAGCAGGGCCGTGGCCGTCACGCCGTCGGCATCATAGTCCCCGTAGACCGCGATGCGCTCGCCGGCCTCGACGGCCCGCTGCAAGCGATCGACCGCTCGATCCATATCGGCCAGGGCAAAGGGATCGTCCTCGCCCGGATCGCGATCCAAGAAGGACTCGGCCTGCTCGGCCACGTCCAGGCCGTTGGCGGCCAGAGCAGCGAGGAGCGCGGCAGGTGCCGGCGCCAAGGCATCGCGAAGGTCATCGGATGCGGAAGGGGCCCACCGCCAGCGAAAGCGGGCGGCGGGCAACCCGCGTTCGGATCGAGGCTGCGCTATCATGGCCGCATTATAGGGCTGGGGCGGGGTAGGCCCAACGCTGGCGCGCGCGCCAGGATGCCGAACGTGCCGGCGGGCGCGCTTCCGACCATCCGGTATGGACCAGATCCGACTCCACACCCCAGTCCCCAAGTCCCAGGGGCGTGCATGAACCGGCAGACGGTGACCGTCGTTGCCACGGTCTACAACGAGATCGACAGCATCGAGGGCTTGCTGCACTCGCTGGCGGCCCAGAGTCGGGCGCCGGACGAAGTGGTGATCGTCGACGGCGGTTCGAGTGACGGAACGCTGGAGCGCTTGCGCGCCTGGCGCGACGAAGGCCGCTGGCAGGCCGCTCGCCCCGAAGCGGGGCCCTTGCAGATCCTCTCCTCCCCGGATGCTGGCATCTCGCGGGGGCGCAACGAAGCCATCGCGGCCGCCGCGGGTCCGATCATCGCGGTCACCGATGCCGGCGTGCGCCTGGAGCCGCGATGGTTGGAAGCGATCACCGCCCCCTTCGAGTCCGGAGCGCGCGTGGTCTCGGGCTTCTTTGCCTCCGATCCTCGCGGCGCCTTCGAGACCGCGCTGGGCGCGGCGACGCTGCCCGAGCGTCGCGAGATCGATCCCGATCGCTTCCTGCCTTCCAGCCGCTCGGTGGCCTTCCTGGCTCGCGATTGGGCCGCCATCGGCGGCTACCCGGAATGGCTCGACTACTGCGAGGACCTGGTCTTCGATCTGCGCCTGATCGAGCAGGCCGGCGTCCCGCATTTCGAACCCGAGGCCCTGGTCCACTTCCGCCCGCGGCCCGACCTCGGCGCCTTCTGGACCCAGTACTACCGTTACGCGCGCGGAGACGGCAAGGCCGATCTGTGGGCGCTGCGCCACGCCATCCGCTACGCCACCTATGGACTGGCGGCGCCCGGTCTGGTGCTGGCCGGCCTGCTCTGGCACCCGGCCGCCTGGCTGGCCCTTGTGGCCGGTAGCCTGGCCATGCTCCGCCGCCCGCTCGGGCGTCTGCCGCGCCAGTGGTCGGACCTCAACCCGCTCCAGCGCGTGCAGGCTCTGGCCTGGCTACCGGTCATCCGCTTGACGGGCGACCTGGCCAAGATGGCCGGCTACCCGGCCGGGCGGCGATGGCGTCGTCGCGAGCGGCCACCGGAATGGCGGACCCGCCCCGATCTGGGGCGGCTCTGAGATAGAGGCCCTGCGATCTGCGAATCGGGAAATTTGCTTACCGGCCGCCCGATTGCCTATAATCGAGCGGTTGCACGAGATCTGGATTCAGGAGACAGCTTCATGGCCGACAAGATCATCCTCGATGCCAAGCCGCGCAGCCTGACGGGCAAGAAGGTCCGCAGCCTGCGCCGCGAGGGCCGCATGCCGATCATCGTCTACGGAGCGGGCACCGACCCCGTGCCCCTCGATGTCGAGGTCAAAGCCTTCGGCAGCGTCGCGCAGCAGGCCGGAGCCACCCAGCTGATCCAGTTGGCCGTGGAGGGCGAATCGAAGGCGCGGGCCGTGCTGATCCGCGACGTCCAACAGCACGTGACCCGGCTGACGCCCATCCACGCGGACCTGATTCAGGTCGATCTGACGCAGAAGATCGTGGCCACCGTTCCGGTGATCATCACCAAGATGCCGCATATGGCCGAGACCGGCGCGGCCATCGCCAGCCAGCCGACCACCGGCTTGTCGGTGGAGGCTTTGCCGGCCGAGTTCCCGCCCGCCATCGAAGTCGACGCCAGCGGCCTCCAGGACTTCGACGAGATGATCAAGGTCTCCGACCTGGATCTGGGCGCGGAGATCGAGGTGCTGGACGATCCGGATACGGTCTTGATCTCCCTCTCGCGCCCGCGGGCCGAGGAGGAGCTCGAGCAGCTCGACGAGGTCTTGATCGACGACGAGGCGCTCGAGGCCGAAGCGCTCGAGGCCCCGGAGGAAGGCGAGATCCCGGAGGAAGAGGGCGAGGCAGAGCCCGAAGAGGACTGACACCGGCCGGTTCCGACGGTTCCGAAGCCAACAACCGCCCTTCGGCGGCGAATCGACGACGAAGCGGAGGGGCCGGCCGGCCCCTCCGCCTTTCGTTGGAGTCCATTCGGCTCGATGCCTATGGTATACTTGCGGGCCGTCGGTGCGGCTGGCAGCCTCGGAATCCCAGTGGTCGGACCGTCTTGTGACCGGCCTTGCCAAGCGTCGCGCCAGCGCGACCCTCGAGCCCATGGAGCGCCCCTTGTTCAGCCCCCTCAACTCGATTCTCGGCCTCTTCTCCCGGGACATCGGGATCGACCTCGGGACGGCCAACACGCTGGTCATGGTGCGCGGCGAGGGCATCGTCATCAACGAGCCCTCGGTGGTGGCCATCGACAAGCGCTCGCGCAAGGTACTGGCCATCGGCGCGGACGCCAAGAAGATGGTGGGGCGCACGCCGGCCAACATCGTGGCCATCCGCCCCTTGCGCGACGGCGTGATCTCCGACTTCGAGATCACCGAGAAGATGTTGCATTACTTCATCGAGAAGGTGCACGACCGCGCCATCAACCCCCTGCCCAAGCCCCGGGTGGTCATCGGCATCCCCAGCGGCGTGACCGAGGTCGAGAAGCGCGCGGTGGAGGATGCGGCCATCAGCGCCGGCGCGCGCCAGGCATTCCTGATCGAGGAGCCGATAGCGGCCGCCATCGGCGCGGGCCTGCCGGTCACCGCATCGATGGGCAGCATGATCGTCGACATCGGCGGCGGCACCACCGAGGTGGCCGTGATCAGCCTGGGCGGCATCGTGGTGGCGCGCAGCTTGCGCGTGGCCGGCGACGAATTGGATGAAGCCATCATCTCCTACGCGCGACAACGATACAACCTGGCCATCGGCGAGCGCATGGCCGAATCGCTCAAGCACGAGATCGGCTCGGCCTTCCCGCTCGAGGAGGAGCTGCGCATGACCATGCGCGGCCGCAACCTGCTCACGGGCCTGCCCCAGTCCATCGAGGTCTCGTCCATCGAGATCCGCGAAGCGATGAGCAGCCCCCTTCAGACCATCGTCGACGTGGTCAAGGATTCCATCGACGAGACGCCGCCCGAGCTGGTGGCGGATCTGATGGAGCATGGCATCATGCTGGCCGGAGGCGGCGCGTTGCTCCGCGGCCTGGCCACCCGTCTGGAGTCCGAGACCAAGATCGGCGTAAAGGTCGCACGGCATCCGCTGGCCTGCGTGGCCCGCGGCGCGGGAATGGTGCTCGAGGACCTGGACGGACTGGCCGATGTCCTGGCCAGCACGCAGCGCAGCCCGATGGTGCGCAGCGGAAGCTCGAGCTAGAAGGAGGCGCGGATGCAGGGCAAGCGACCGGATCAGCAGCTGCTGCTCGTCGCGGTGCTCTTCTTGGGCATCGCCGGCGCACTGGTGCGCTACGTACCGGGCGCCGAGGCCTTGTCGCAGGCCGCCGAACGAGCCCTCACACCCCTGCAGTCGGGCATCAGCCAGACCTCCCGGCGCATCCGCAGCACCGCCTCGCAGACCAGCGACGTCGACCGGCTGCGCCAGCGCGTCGATGAGCTGACCGCCGAGAACGAACGGCTTCAGAACGAGAACCTGCAGGCCCAGGACCTACGACGCGAGAACCGTCAGCTGCGAGACGAGCTGGGCTTCGTGCATCAGCGACCGGACCTGGACTTGATGGGCGCGGCCATCTCGGGGCATCGGGTCGCCAGCGAGCCCGGACCGATCCTGCGCTCGATCAAGCTCGATATCGGCCGCTCCGAAGGGCTGCAGTCGCGCATGACGGTGGTCAATCACCGCGGGCTGATCGGCCAGGTGACGCGCCTGAGCGAGCATTGGTCGGACGTGATGCTGGTCACCGATCCGCGAAGCCGCGTCTCGGCGCGCATCGATCGAAGCGGCAAGACCGGCATGGTCTTCGGCAGCCTCTCGGGCGAATTGGTCATGCGCCACATCCCCCAGAATCAAGAGGACGCCGAGCCGAACGTGCAGGTGGGGGACATCGTCGAGACCAGCGGCATGTCGCGGCGCTTCCCGGCCCAGATCATCATCGGCCAGGTGATGGAGGTCCGACAGAACGACGTCGCCAAGTGGCAGGAAGCCCTGGTCCGCCCGACGGTGGACTTCGGCGCGCTGGAGGTGGCGATGATCATCCGCGACTGGGTCCCGGATCCGGACTCGGAGCTGGATGAGGAGGCCGGGGACGAAGCCGATCCCGTCGACGGCCGCCCCGCGCCATCACCGTGAGCGACCTCGCCAGCCGCCAGGCCAGCCGCCGGCAGTCTCGACGCAACCTCTACTTGCTACTGCTGCTCTTCGCCATCGTGCAGCTGCAAGCCACGCTCATGCCCGAGGCCGCCCTGGGCCAGAGCATGCCGCTCCTTCCGGTCATCGCAGTCGTCTCCTGGAGCATCCTCCGCGGGCCGGCGGCCGGGGCCTGGTGGGCGCTGATCATGGGCCTGCTCCTGGACTGGCGCTCGCCCGAACCGCTCGGCGTCTACAGTTTGGCCATGCTCCTGGTGGCCCTGGTCAGCGGGCTGGGCAGCCGGCGAATCTTCGCCCACAACCTGCTCCTGCCGGCCGTGCTGGTGGTGCTCGGTAGCTCGGTCTTCCTGCTCAGCCAGCTGTCCATGGTCGAATTGGCCGGCGGCAACCTGAGCTGGGACCGAGCGAGCCTGGTGGGACTGCTGGTGCCCGGCATCATGTTGAACCTGCTCTGGCTACCGGTGATCTACTTCCCCTTGCGCGCCATCGCCGAAGGCCTAGGCGATCCCCGCATCGGCTGGGAGCGATAGATGGCCGGGCCCAAGGGCGGTCGTCCAACGGCCGAGCGGCTGAGGCTCTTGAGCATGATCGCCCTCGGCGTGCTGGCGATCCTGGCCGGCCGGCTCTGGCAGTTGCAGGTGATGCGCGGGGACGAGCTGCGGGCCCGCGCGCGCAGCAACCGCTTTGCCGAGCGCGAGATCGAGGCCGACCGCGGGGTGATCTACGACAGCCGCGGACGGCAGGTGGTCTTCAACCGGCCGCAGTTCGCGGTGCGCATCGTCCCCGCCGCCCTGCCGGAGGAGCAGGGCGAACGCGCTCGCGTCCTGCGCCGAGTCTCCGAGGTGCTCGACATCCCGCTGACCAGTTCGGCCTCGCGATCGACTGCTCGCGGCCGGCCCAGCGTCGAGAGCCTCCTGCCTCGCGACGATCGAGGTCGCCTACTGTCCACCTGGTCGGCCGTGACCGTGGCGCGCAACGTCCCGCGGCGCGCGGCCTTCGAGCTGATGGAGGACGAGGTCGACCTGCCCGGCGTGATCATCGGCGAGTCCTCGGTGCGCGAGTACCCCTACGGCCCCACGCTGGCCCACCTCCTGGGCTTCACGGGCAGCATTCCAGAGGAGTCGGTCGACGGCTACGTGGCGCGGGGCTACCAGCGCTACGACGTGGTCGGCCGCACCGGCCTGGAGAGCACCTACGAGCCGGACCTGCGCGGCGTCAAGGGCGAGCGCATCGTCATGGTCGATGCCATGGGGCAGGCCCTGGAGACCATGGCCGAGCCGGCCCAACCGGTGGCCGGCCGAAGCCTGCGCCTGACCATCGACACCGACTTCCAGCGCGAGGTGGAGGACGCCCTGCGCCGGGGCCTGGAGCGCATCGGCGCCGGCTCGGGCGCGGTGGTCGCCCTGGACCCGCGCGATGGCGCGGTGCGGGCCATGGTCTCGCTGCCCACCTTCGACAACAACATGTTCTCCACCGGCGCCAGCGCCGAGGAATGGTCCGGCCTGCTGGAGGACCCGTCACTGCCACTGCTCAACCGGGCCATCTCGGGCCAGTACCCGCCGGGCTCCTGCTTCAAACTGATCACGGCCACGGCCAGCTTGCAGGAGGGCCTGGTCAGCCCGAACACGGCGGTCACCTGCCCGGCCGGCGGCATCATCTACGTGGCCAACGAATACGATCCGGGCATCACCTACCCCTTCTACTGCTGGAGCCGGGCCGGCCACGGCCATGTGACGATGCGCGAGGCCCTCGCCCATTCCTGCGACGTCTACTTCTACGAGGTGGCCGGTGGCCAGGCCACCGGTCGCCCGCCCATCTCGGGACTGGGCAGCCAGCGCCTCTCGCGCTACGCCGAGCGCTTCGGTCTGGGCGCGCGCAGCGACATCGCACTCCTTGGCGAGGCCGAGGGCCTGGTGCCCACGCCGGGCTGGCTGCAAGAGGCCTGGGGCATGTACTGGGGCACGGGGCAGACCTATATCATGGGCATCGGCCAGGGCTACACCCTGGTGACGCCCCTGCAGATGGCCAACGTGACCGCCGCGGTGGCCAACGGCGGCACGCTCTACCGGCCCAAGCTGGTCCAGAGCCTGGCCGACTCGGAGGGCCGCGCCGTCGAGAGCCGCACCGAGCGCCGCGAGATCTTGCAGCGCTTGGATGTCGACCCGGGCCATCTGGCGGTGGTGCGATCCGGCATGCGCGGTGCGGTCGAATACGGCACCTCGCAATCGGCCTGGACCCGCCTGCCGACCCAGGTCTCGGTGGCCGGCAAGACCGGCACGGCCGAGTTCTGCGACAGCTACGTGCGCGAGGATGGCACGCCGGACTGCCGGCGCGACCCGGACGGCAACCTCCTGGCGCATGCCTGGTTCGTGGCCTTCGCGCCCTACGAGAACCCGGAGATCGCGCTTGCCATCTTCGTGGACGGCTCGGGCTTGAACCGGGTGATCCAGGGCTCGAGCGAGGCGGCGCCCATCGCGGGCGATGTGCTGCGGGCCTACTTCGACCTGCCGCCCTTGGAGTCGGCCACGCCGACCGCCGAACCGGCCGCGAGCGACGCGGAGGACGGGGCTGACAACGGGGCCGAAGACGGGGCGGAGGAAGAACTGGACGGCCCGCCGGACGCGGCCGGGAACGAGGAGCGGGAAGGGGAGGGAGGATGAGCGAGCGACGCGAAGCGGCGCCCGTCGGCGAGCAGCCGACGCCCGAGCGTCCGCCGGTATCGGTCAAGGGCGGCGTGGACGGCCTGCGCATCAGCGTATCTCGCGCGGATGCCGGCCGCGTGGAGGCCAGCCTGCGCCAGCATCTGGCCCAGCGCGCCGGGAGCTTCTTCGGCGACGCGCACGTGAGCCTGGAGTTGCCGCCGGGTCGGATGGACATGGCCCTGGCCTCGCGCCTGGCCGGGATCATCGAGGCGGCGGGCATGCGCCTGACCAGCATCACCGCGATGGGCGCGGTAGAGCGGCGGGCGAGCCGCGAGCAGCCGGCCGCCCAACCGATCCCGATCGAAGGGGCCAAGGTGGTCGAGACCACACTGCGCAGCGGACAACGCATCGCCCACGGCGGCTCGGTGGTGATCCTGGGCGACGTCAACCCCGGCGCCGAGGTGCTGGCCGGCGAGAGCGTCGTCGTCTGGGGCCGCCTGCGCGGCATGGTCGAGGCCGGCCTGGCGCGCGAGGTGAACGCGGTGGAGGACGTCGTGGTCTGCGCGCTCGACCTGGCGCCGACCCAGCTGCGCATCGGCCAGGCCATCGCCCGCGCCCCGGAGGAGCCCGATCGGGTACCGGAACCGGAGGTGGCGCGCTGCGTCGACGGCCGCATCGTGGTCGATGCCTGGTCCTGAGCGGCGCGCCGACGGTCGAGTTCCCGCGTCGACGCGGAATTGGCCCTTCACGAACCGGTCAGGCTGATGTAAGCTATATTGTGAGGTGTCGGTAGACTCCGACACAAGATGTAGGGGCGGTGAGCAAACGCCTCCACGAGAGATGGAGATCGAGTCATGGCCAGTCGGGTCATCACGGTGACGTCGGGCAAGGGCGGTGTCGGCAAGACCACGACCACCGCCAACATCGGTGTGGCGCTGGCCCAGCGCGGCTGCAAGGTGGTGGTCATCGACGGCGACATCGGCCTGCGCAACCTGGACGTGGTGATGGGCCTGGAGAACCGCGTGGTCTACAACCTGATCCACGTGGTGCGCGGCGTGGCCAGCGCCGAGCGGGCCCTGATCCGCGACAAGCGGGTGCCCGGACTGATGCTCCTGGCGGCCGACCAGCATTCGGAGAAGGACGACGTCGATCCCGAGGAGATGGTGGCGGTCTGCCAGCAGCTGCGCGCGCATGCCGACTACATCCTGGTCGACTCGCCGGCCGGCATCGAGCAGGGCTTCCGCAACGCCTTGGCGCCGGCCGACGAGGTGATCCTGATCACCACGCCCGAGGTCTCGGCGGTGCGCGATGCCGACCGGGTCATCGGCCTGGTCGAGGCGGCCGGCAAGCCGGCCCCGCGCTTGGTGCTCAACCGCATCAAGCCCGATTTGGTGGCCAAGGGCGACATGATGTCGGTCGAGGACGTGCTGGACGTCTTGCGGGTAGACATCCTGGGCGTCGTGCCCGAGGACGGCGATATCGTGGCGGCCACCAACCGCGGCGAGCCGGTATCGCTCAAGGAGGTCTCGCGGGCCGGGCAGGCCTTCCACAACATCGCCGCCCGCCTGCAGGGCGAGGAGGTGCCGCTGATGGCCCTCGAGAGCCCGCCGCAGAGCTTGCTCGAGCGCCTGTCCGGCATCTTCAAGGCCGGCGCGCCGCAGGGAGGCGCCTCGTGAGCTGGCTCGACCGCTTGTTCGGCCGCAACGCGGAGCCGGCCTCGGGCCAAGTGGCCAAGGAGCGGCTCAAGCTGGTGCTGGAATACGATCGGGCCCGCCTGACCGCCGCGGAGCTCGATCAGATCCGCGACGAGATCATCCAGTCGATCTCGCGCCACGTGGCCATCGACAGCGAGGACGTCGAGATCAAGCTCCAGCGCGATGGCCGGCTGGTGGCCGAGATCCCGCTGGACAAGCGCGCCCGGAACGCCGCCGGCTCCTGACTCGAGGCCGCCCGCGACTTCTGGCGTCTCGGGCTTGGCTGACCTAAGATTGCCGGCATGACCGTCCACAGCGCTGGCCAGCGCGCCCGCCGTTCGCCCCGCCTGCCCTGGCGCAAGCTGGCCGCCTTCGATTGGCCTCTCTTGGTGGGGGTGCTCCTGGCCACGATGGTCGGCTTGGCGATGATCTACAGTGCCACGCTGCGCGGCGAGGTCGACACGGTCTGGGAAGACCTGGTGATCAAGCAGGCCACCTTCGCCGGCCTTGGCCTGGTGGGCATGGTCCTGCTCACGCTCAGCGACCACCGGGTGCTGGTGGCGCTCTGGGTCTGGATCTACGCGGGCATGGTGGTGATGCTGCTCTCGCTCTTCGGCTTCGGCCAGGTGATGGGCGGATCCCAACGCTGGTTCACGGTGGCCGGCGTGGCGCTGCAGCCCAGCGAGCTGAGCAAGATCGCGCTGATCGTCTGCCTGGCGGCTTTCTTCGAACGCCACGACATCGCCCGTCTGCGCACGGTCTTGATCTCGCTGGGCCTCACCGGCGTGGCGATGTTCCTGGTGCTCATCCAGCCCGACCTCTCGACGGCCCTGCTCCTGGGCGTGATCTGGCTGGGCGTGGCCTTCGCGGCGGGCATCCGCAGCCTGCACCTGAGCCTCTTGGCGGTGCTCTTGACGCCCCTGACCTTCATCGGGCTGCGTTACCAGCTCCTGCAGGGCTACATGCTCGAGCGCATCGCCATCTGGCTTCGGCCGGAGGCCAACCCGCAAGACGGCGGCTACCAGAGCATCCAAACCCTGATCGCGGTGGGCAACGGCGGGCTCTGGGGACGCGGCTACGCCAGCGGCATGCAGACGCAGGGCGGCTGGCTCCCTCTGACCTATACCGACAACATCTTCGCGCTGATCGCCGAAGAGTTGGGCTTCATCGGCGGCGCGGCGGTCCTATTGCTGCTGGGCTTCATCATCTGGCGCGTACTGCGCGCGGCTCGGCAGGCCGAGGATCGGGCCGGCAGCCTGATGGTGGTCGGCGTGGCCATCTACCTCCTGGCCCAGACCTTCGTCAACATCGGCGTGGTGCTGCAGATCTTCCCGGTCACCGGCATCTCGCTGCCCCTCATCTCCTATGGCGGCTCCAGCCTCCTGGCCGTGATGATGGCCATCGGCCTGGTCCAGAGCGTGCTGGTCCGCCGCAAGGCCCTGGAGTTCCGAACCCGATGAGCTCGCCCGCCCGCGTCCGCATCGCCCCTTCGCCCACCGGCTTCATGCACATCGGCACCGCCCGCACGGCCATCTTCGACTGGCTCCTGGCGCGCAGCACCGGCGGGTCCTTCGTGCTGCGCATCGAGGACACCGACCGCAAGCGTTATGTCGAGGGCGCGACGGAGGCCTTGATCGAGGGCCTGGACTGGCTGGGCATCCGGCCGGACGAGGGGCCGGGTCTGGGTGGCGACTTCGGGCCCTACGTCCAGAGCGAGCGCCTGGATCTGTATCGCGAGCACGCGGACGTATTGCTAGAGTCTGGACACGCCTACCGCTGCTTCTGCAGCGCCGACGAGTTGGCGCGAATGCGGCAGGAGCGCAAGGCGGCCGGCCTGCCCGGCAGCTACGACCGGCGCTGCCGCCGGCTGGATCCTGCCGAATCGAAGCTTCTCGCAGCGGACGGCGCCGCGCACGTCGTCCGCCTGGCCATGCCGGAGGCAGGCGAGATCTTCGTCGAGGATCGCCTGCGCGGCCGGGTTCGCTTCGGCCACACCGAGCTCGAGGACGCGGTGCTGCTCAAGAGCGATGGTTTTCCGACCTACCAGCTGGCGGTGGTCATCGACGATCACCTGATGCAGATCAGCCACGTGCTGCGCGGCGAGGAATGGCTCTCCAGCGCGCCCATCCAAGTGCGGCTGTATCAGGCCTTCGGCTGGGCGGAGCCCGTCTGGGTGCACCTGCCCCTGGTGCTGCGCCCGGACGGCGGCGGCAAGCTCTCCAAGCGCGACGGCGGCGCCGAGCTCCTGGGCTACCGCGAGCGCGGCTACCTGCCCGAGGCGCTTTTCAACTACCTGGCCCTATTGGGCTGGCGATTCAGCGGCGAGGAAGACCTCTTCGACCGCCAGACGGCCGTCGAGCGCTTCGACATCGACGCGCTGCAGAGTTCGCATGCCCGGCTGGATACCGAGAAGCTGGACTGGATGAACGGGGTCTACATCCGGGCCCTGGATCCGGACGACCTGGCCGAGCGGCTCCTGCCCTTCATGGAAGCGGCCGGCCTGCCGGTCGAGTTGCCCCGCCTACGCCGCATGGTCCCCCTGATCCAGGAGCGCCTGGTCACGTTGACGGACGCAGCGGACAAGCTGGCGCTCTTCTGGGCCGATTCGGTCGATCCCGATCCGGCCGAGATGGTCCCGCGCAAGATGGACGCCACCCAGACGATCCAGCTCATGCAAGCGCTGGTCGATTGCCTCGAGGCAGTCGAGGAGGCCGACTGGCGCGAGGAGATCTTGGAGGCGCGCCTGCGCGAGCTGGCCGAGTCCGAGTCGGTCAAACTGGGTCCGCTGCTCCAGCCCTTGCGCCTGGCGACGACGGGCGTCAAGGTGGCGCCGCCCATGTTCGGCACGCTCGAGCTCATCGGGCGAGAGACGAGCTTGGCGCGGCTGATCGAAGGCCGGCGGCGGCTGGCGGAGTGGGCCAGGGAGACGGCCTGATGCAGCTGGTCGACCTGCGGTCGGATACCCTGACCCGGCCCACCGATGCCATGCGACGGGCGATGGCCGAGGCGGAGGTGGGCGACGACGTCTTCGGCGAGGATCCGACGATCCGCCGCTTGGAGGAGGTCTCCGCCGAGCGGATGGGCAAGGAGGCCGCGCTCTTCGTGGCCTCGGGCACGATGGGCAACCTCTGCGCGCTCTTGGCCTGGTGCGGCCGGGGCGAGGAGGTGATCCTGGGCGATCAGAGCCATACCTTCGTCTACGAGGCCGGCGGCTCGGCCGCGGTCGGCGGCATCCATCCCCATCCGGTGGCCACGGCCGACGACGGACGCTTGCCGCTGGAGGCCATCGAGGGCGCCATCCGGGTCGACAACGTTCACTTCCCGCCCACGCGCCTGATCTGCCTGGAGAACACGCACAACCGCCGCGGCGGCAGCCTGCTCGAACCGGGCTACATGCAGCAGGTGCGCCAGCTGGCGGATCGCCACGACCTGGCGGTGCACCTGGACGGCGCGCGGCTCTTCAACGCGGCGGTGGCGCTGGGGCTGCCGGCGACCGACCTGACCGCCGACGTCGACTCGGTGACCTTCTGCCTGTCCAAGGGTCTGGCGGCGCCGGTCGGCAGCGCGCTCTGCGGTTCGCGAGACTTCATCGACCGCGCCCGACGCGCTCGAAAGATGCTGGGCGGCGGAATGCGACAGGCCGGCGTGCTGGCGGCGGCCGGCCTGGTCGCCCTGGACCAGATGGTCGACCGCCTGGCCGATGATCACGCCAACGCGCACCGCCTGGCCGAGGGCATCGCCGATCTCCCTGGAATCCACATCGACCCGGCGGCCGTGCGCAGCAACATCGTCATCTTCGCGCTTCGAGCCTCCGATCTCGGGCCCGACCAGCTGGTCGCGGCCTTGGAGGCCGAGGGTATCCGCATCTTCGCCATCGGCGGCGATCGGCTGCGCGCGGTGACCCACTACGAGGTCGATCGCGCGGGCATCGATCGGGCCATCCGCGCCTTCGAAAGGGCTCTGATTCGAGCTTGACAAGTCGGCTCGAGGCTGATAAATTATCCTCTCGTCGCAAGTCGATTCGGGGGCGTGGTGTAGCGGTTAACACACTGGCCTGTCAAGCCAGAGATCGCGGGTTCGATCCCCGTCGCTCCCGCCTCGAGACGAAGGGCCGTGACATCAAGTGTCACGGCCCTTCGTGCGTTTGGGCTCGTCAGGCCCTTCTGATCTCGGTTGGATCGACTGTCCAACTCTGTCGACGTAGCGCCAGCCAGATCGAAGCGAGCAGCTACTTGCGCAGGTACTTCTCGAAGACCCAGAGCACGATCATCGAGCCCACGAAGGCTGAGATGATCTCGCCGACGATGCCCCCGATGTTCAGGATCGGCGAGAGCAGGGTGAAGACCACGCCGCCGATGATGGCGCCGATCATGCCGACCACGACGTCGCTCAGATCGAGCTTCGACTCCTTGTGCATCACGTATCCCGCCAGCCAGCCGCCGATCGTGCCGACGAGGATCCACCAGATCAATCCGCTCAAGACTGTCCTCCGTGCTCGTGTGTGGTTGCTGAGCCGCCTCCGATTCGAGTCGGACGCGGTAGCGGGACGATACCCGGGTGGCCGCGGTCGTGCAACCGCACTTCCCGCGTTCGACGTGGGACGTGGCATGGCAGGCCTCCACCCAATCCACCCGTGCCTCCTGCTTCGACCAACCGCTCACGGAATAGTTTCAGAGTCATGAACCCTGACCGTGCAACACCCCATGCGCCGCCTGGCTCGGGCTTGTGCTCGAGTTGCGCCCATGCACGGACCGTGGCCAACGACCGAGGTTCGGTCTTCCTCTTCTGCGGCCTATCACGCAAGGACCCGAGCTTCCCGCGCTATCCTGCCTTACCCGTTCGACACTGTGAGGGCCATCGACCTGCCGAACCCACCGCGCCGCTCGAAGCCGATGTCTGATGCCGCCCGCGCCTGATGGCGCGTAGGCGCCTCGCGGTCATCGAGAACCCGGTAGCCTTCGAGGACATCGAGGCGCTTCCAGACGTGCCGGGTAGCATTCGCCCGTCGACTCCTTCTGGGTCTTGAGCCAGCGCTCGGATCACCGACGTTGCCTCACAAGGATCGGTGACGACACCTGGGCGTTGGTGGAGACGTCACGGTAAGGGCTGCAACGGCGTTCGATAGACCCGAAGTCACCGACGCCGATCACCAGAGGGAGTCACGATGGGGGCGAATCGGTTCCACGTTGGCATGGAGAGCATCGGACGACGGTTCGGCTCTACGCGGCAGGCCCGATCCGGCAGCGGGATCGTCCTCGCGATCGTCGGCTCGGTTGCCGGGCTGGTCTGGACCAGCGACATGAATGTGAAGCGAATCGATCCGGCTCGAGCG
>CAZJWJ010000004.1:0-89333 GCA_964549495.1 uncultured Anaerolineales bacterium
CCCGGAGTCGGTAACCCTCTGTTTCAGGGCTGACCCGTTTTCTCTCTCTCTGCTGTTGTCAAGGTGCCGGCAACAAAAAACCCGCCGAAGCAAGGCGGGAGGGTCAATCCGTGGCGCGGGCCCGGGTTCTGCTCAGGCCCAGTTCCATACGAGACTACGAAGATCGATCGACTCGCTCCCTTTGAGTTGTCGCCTCCGCGAAACCGGAGTCTCGCGGATCCGCCGTTTCGAGCGGAGACAATAGCTTAGCAAAGCCGGACCGACCTGTCAACTGTTAGCCAGCCTTAACCTCGTCTTCCCGCGCCCTTCGGTCGAGGTTAAGTGCGCCTTGGTGCCCCGCATCTAGATTATCGCGTGGGCATGGCTCGTGTCACCTCCTGGCACGCTCATCGACTGCGCACGGTGACCCAGGCCCTCCGGCCGGCATCCCGAAGGCTCCGGCCTCGCAAGATTTCCGAACTCACGACCAGAGGCACCTACTCGCACTGTGATCGCGCCGAGCGGCTCCAATCCACGGGACGGCATCCGGCGTGCCGTCGTCCCCGGGCGCTGGCCGCGCGCCGCGACACGATTTCCATTAGGGGGAAACACCACGATGTTGGGATTCATGAAGTCCAAGTCCGTCATCGCCGCGGCGCTGGTCGCGGCCTTGCTCGGCGCCGCGGCCTTCCAGGCCGGCTACGGCACCGAGGAGGTCGCCGCCCAGGGCAGCGGCCTCAACCGCATCCAGGCCGACAACGCCTGCTACGTCCAGCTGCCCGACCTGCCAACCGGTAGCGGCATCGGTCGCTATGGTGCTTTCGGCGGCTATAACGAGGACACGGGCATCCTGGTCTTCGCCGGCGGCGGCGAGAAGCGCGGCTCGACGGGCGAAAACACGATCGTCTACAGCGACATGTTCGCCCTGGACATGACGCAGACCGGCAACGACTGGCGCAAGATCAACTACAGCGCCAACAACGGCTACAACACGGACACGGATCGCGGCTGCCGCGAGATGTCCAGCGTCCGCATCGAGGCCGATCGATGGCTGTCCGTCTTCGGCAAGGACGGCTGCGACGGCGGCGGCGATGGCGACATCAAGGAGATCGAGATCGGAGACAGCGCGACCTCGTCTCAGGTTCGATTCCGGGCCAACAGCGGCGTGCAAGGCGCTCCGCCGGAGCTGGAGGACAACAAACTCGAGCTGTTGCGCACCCTGGCCGTCTGGGATAGCCAGCGCAACCGAATGATCGTCGGTCAGGGCACCTACGACGATGCCATCGAGACCGAGTCGAACGCGGACATCTACGAAGCCACGGCCAGCGGTGCCCGGTGGAACGTCCGGGAGCTTCGGCCCACCGGCAACGTGCCCTCGCGCCGTTTCGGGACCTGCGGTGCCTACGTCCACGACGCCGATCAGGGCCTGGACGGCGTCCTGGTCCTGGGCGGCAAGCAGGGTGGCAACGACGGCGCCGACTACGCTGAAGTCTGGTGGCTGGACTTCTCCACGAGCCGCGCCGGCGTGTGGAACGACATCAGCGGTCTCTTCAGTAACCTCAAGGCCGATCCCAACGATCCGACCGCGCCCTACCTGAGCTATCGCCGCGAGGGCGCCTGCGGCTACAACCCCGACACCAAGCAGTTCTACACCTGGATGGGCCGCGCAAGCAGCGGCATCCCCGACGGCTCGAGCCGATCGAAGGGCATCTGGCGCACGGATCTGTCCAACCTGGCTGCCGCGGTCAACGACGCGACCGGCATGACCAAGCTCACCTGGGAGCGCCTGGCCAAGGACAACCTGGCCGGCCTCGACGGCCGGCGCCTCATCCCCAGCGTCTATGACTGGAAGAACAACCGCGTCTTCGCCATGGGTGGCCGCAACGATGTCGACGAGTACAAGGATGTCTGGGTCATCTACCCCGACGTGACCGGCGCCGACTGCCAGAGCCTCGACCCCTTCGGCCACTTCGCGCCGGGGCCGACCGAGACGCCGATGCCGAGCCCGACCACGAATCCGAACGAGACGCCCATGCCGACCGACGAGGTGCCGACGGTCGAGCCCTCGCCGACGATCGACTTGGCCGCGCAGATCTGCGACGCGGCCAAGAACAAGGTGCCGGGCGCTGTGGTCAACGCCGCGACGGGCAATCCGCAGACGGTGGCCGGCTACGGCTTGCGCTGCAACCCGAACCTGGCGGCCGGCCCGCTCAACCCGGAGCGCACCTGGCTGAGCCTGCGCAACCCGGGCCTGCCCTACCACCCGCTCTTCAACGGCCTGGCTTGGAAGTGCGGCTGCCCGTAGGCCAGTGGCCTTACGCTCAGCCTCGACCGGGGCCGAAACGCAACTCGACCTGCATTGCTGAACGATAACCCTTGAATGCCCTTCGGGCACGCAAACGGGGGTCGGCCGCGAGGCCGGCCCCCGTCTTCGATCTCGGGAGTGTAACCCTCGCGGGTCCCTACGATTGCGCAGTCGAACCCCGATGCCGCCGTGTCCCGGAATGGGCGCGGCGGCATCGGGCGTTAACTGCGCTTAACATCACCTTGCGTCTGCCTTAAGTGCGACTTGACGCGATGCGGGGTCCGGTCATGTTATTCTGTCGCGGCTCTGGACTCGAATGCCGGGTCCGGGCATCCGACGTCAAGCCCAGGAGGTCGGCGCGACCTGGAGGAAGGTGCGCGGCCCGCCCTGGGGCTCTGCGAGACCGAACGAGAAAACGAACGCTCTGAGAGATGGAGGAAACTACGTTGCGCACACGAATCCTGTTCAGCTTGATGTTCTCGGTGTTCTTGGTGGCAGGCTGTGGCCAGCCGACCGAGGTGCCGGCCGAGCCGGTCGAGGAGCCGGTGGAGGTCGTCGACGAGCCGACCGAGGCCATGGTCGAGCCGACCGAAGAGATGATGGACGAAGACGATATGGCGATGGAGGGCAGCATGATGCTGCCCGAGGTGAACCCCTTGGAGGTCGAGGGAGACATCATCGTGGCGGGCAGCTCGACGGTCTTCCCGCTGTCGGAGCGAATGGCCGAGCGCTTCCAGGACGAGGGCTACGCCGGCCAGATCACGATCGACTCGATCGGTTCCGGCGCCGGCTTCGAGCGCTTCTGCGAGGCGGGCGAAACGGACATCTCGAACGCCAGCCGGGCGATCAACGAGGAAGAGGTGGCCAACTGCCAGGCCATCGGCCGCGATCCGATCGAGTTCCGGGTGGGCACCGACGCGCTGGCCGTGGCGGTCTCGACCGAGAACGACTTCCTCACCGAGCTGACGCTGGAGCAGCTGGCGGCGGCCTTCTCGACGGCCGAGACCTGGGCCGACATCGATCCGAGCTATCCGGCCGAGCCGATCGAGCGCTTCATCCCTGGCACGGATAGCGGTACCTACGACTACTTCGTCGAGGAGGTCTTCGACGAGGATCAGGAGCCGATGCTCTCGGCCAGCCCGCAGATGAGCGAGGACGACAACGTCCTGGTGCAGGGCATCGAGGGCAGCCCCTATGCCATCGGCTTCTTCGGCTACGCCTACTACGCCGAGAACGCCGAGCTGCTGAAGGCGATCTCGATCGAGGGCGTCGAGCCCAGCCAGGACTCGGTGGACCAGGGGACCTACCCGCTGGCCCGCCCGCTGTTCATGTACACCACCGCCGACATCATGGCCGAGAAGCCGCAGGTGGCGGCCTTCATGAACTACGTGCTGACCTACGTCGACGACGAGGTCATCGACGTGGGCTACTTCCCGGCGCCGACCGCCGACTTGGACGGCGCGCGCGCCGCCTGGCTCGAGGCCAATCAGTAGCCCTCTCGCGCCAGCCTGCATGACCGAGTAGAATCCCGGGGCGGGGGAGAGGCATGGCCTTTACCCTCGCCCCGTACCCATTGACACCGAGGCCTGAGAATGGTCGATCGACAAGACAGTCCGGCTCGGGGCCTCGCCGAACCACAAGGGTCAGACGACACCATGACGGCAAGCTCCGAACGCATCACGGGCGAGGCGGCGGTCGAGCAAGGGGTCGCCACGCGCCTGAGCAAGCAGTTTCGGGTGGGCGAGGCGATCGTCGAGGCCTTGCTCTTTCTCTGCGGCGCGATCTCCATCCTGACCACCATCGGCATCGTATACGTGCTGGGGCACGAGTCGCTGCGCTTCTTCACCAACCCGGAGGCGGATTTCACGCTCTGGGAGTTCTTCACCGGCACCGAGTGGATCCCGGCCATCGGTCGTTTCGGGGTCTTCCCGCTGGTCCTGGCCACGCTGACGACCACCGCCATCGCCATGTTGGTCGCCCTGCCCGTCGGGCTCTTCGTGGCCATCTACCTCAGCGAGTACGCCAGCGAGCGGGCGCGCACCATCCTCAAGCCCATCCTCGAAATCCTGGCCGGCGTGCCGACGGTGGTCTACGGCTACTTCGCCCTGACCTTCATGACCCCGCTGCTGCGCCTCTTCCTGGGCCGCGAGACGGTGGACATCTACAACACGGCCTCGGCCGGCATCGTCATCGGCATCCTGGTCATCCCCTTGGTGGCCTCGATGAGCGAAGATGCGCTGCATGCCGTGCCCTCCAGCCTGCGCCAGGGCGCGCTGGCGCTGGGCGCCACGCGGCTGGAGACCTCGACGCGGGTGGTCGTGCCGGCGGCGCTCTCGGGCATCGCGGCGGCATTCATCATCGCCATCTCGCGGGCCATCGGTGAGACCATGGTCGTGGCCATCGCCGCCGGTGCCGGGCCCAAGAACTTTACGCTGGGCAAGGATGGCCTCTTCGACAAGGTGCTCAACCCCTTCGTGGCCGCCGAGACCATGACGGGCCATATCGTCCGAATCAGCGGCGGCGACTTGAGCTATGAGTCCATCGACTACGAGAGCCTCTTCGCGATCGGCCTGTTGCTCTTCTTCATGACCCTGGCGCTGAACTTGATCAGCCGCCGCATCGTCCTGCGCTTCCGGGAGACCTACGAGTGAGCCATCAGAACGATCTGCCCACGCCCGATGGGGACGACGGCTTCGATGCGCGCCTCGAGGCCCGTCATCGGTTCGGTCGCAATGGCTACCGAGTCTTCGTGGCCTCGACCGTCGTCGGCATCGTGGCCCTGATCACCTTGCTCATCACCGTCGTCAACAGCAGCTTCGGTTACGTCGCCATCGAGAATCGGCGCGATCCCGACAGCCTATCGGCCGATGGGCGAGCGCTCGAGGACCTGGGCGAGCAGGAGCTGATCGACATCTTGGTCTCGAACGTCCCGGTCGGACTGATCCGCCGCTTCGAGAGCGAGGAGCCCTTGGCCGAGCGCTCGCGCGACGCGATCCGCGCGCTCGTGATGGAGCGGGTGGTCGAGCCCGAGATCGTCGCGACCTGGCCGCTCTTCGAGTCCTTGCGCAGCGATCCCGAACGCTTGGCTGCCGAGATCTTGGACGAACACCCTGGTGCCGAGATCGTCTTCCGCTCCTGGTTGCATCCCAGCTTCGTGAGCACGCCGCAGTCCAGCGAGCCGGCCATCGCCGGCGTGCGCACCGCCATCCTCGGCTCATTGTGGACCATCCTGATCACGATCCTGGCGGCCTTTCCACTGGGGGTCGGCGCGGCGGTCTACCTCGAAGAATACGCCGATCACAGCAAGCGCATCAACCAGATCATCCAGACCAACATCAACAACCTGGCCGGCGTGCCCTCGATCATCTACGGGATGCTGGGCCTGGCCATCTTCGTGCGCGCCATGGCCTTGGTCACCAGCGGTCAGTTCCTGGGCATCGGCACCGAGACGACGGCCAACGGCCGGACGGTCCTCTCGGCGGGCCTGACGCTGGCGCTGCTCATCTTGCCCTTGATCATCATCAACTCGCAGGAGGCCATCCGCGCGGTGCCCAGCTCGCTCCGCCAGGCCAGCTTCGGCCTCGGCGCGACCAAGTGGCAGACCATCTCCAGCCACGTCTTGCCCAATGCCATTCCCGGCATCCTGACCGGCACCATCCTGTCCATCTCGCGGGCCATCGGCGAGACGGCGCCGGTGGTGGTCATCGGGGCCTCGACCTTCATCACCAGCGACCCGACCGGGCCCTTTTCCAAGTTCACGACCCTGCCGATCCAGATCTACCAGTGGACCTCGCGCCCGCAGGCCGAATTCCGCAACATCGCCGCCGCGGCCATCATCGTGCTCCTGGTGATGCTCTTGACCCTCAACGCGACCGCGGTCTTCCTCCGCAACAAGTACCAGGTGAGGTATTAGCCATGACCGACCAGGCATTGCGCGGCCACGTGGCCGGCGGCAGCAACGGCACCAAATACCACGACGTCTCCATCGGCGAGACGGCGATGACCGCCCGCCAGCTGGACGTCTATTACGGTAGCTTCCAGGCCATCCGAAAGGTCTCACTGCCCATCGAACGCAACCGGATCACGGCCCTCATCGGACCCTCGGGCTGCGGCAAGAGCACCGTGCTGCGCAGCTTCAACCGCATGAACGACCTGGTGCCCACCGCCAGGGTGGATGGCGAGATCCTCTACCGCGGACACAACATCTACGACAAAGATGTCGATCCGGTCGAGGTGCGCCGGCACGTCGGCATGGTCTTCCAGAAACCCAACCCCTTCCCCAAGAGCATCTTCGAGAACGTCTCCTGGGGCGCGCGCATCAACGGCTACAAGGGTGACATGGACGAACTGGTCGAGTCCTCGCTGCGCAAGGCCGCCCTTTGGGACGAGGTCAAGGACAAGCTGGACGAGAGCGGCCTCTCGCTCTCGGGCGGACAGCAGCAGCGCCTCTGCATCGCCCGCACCATCGCGGTCAAGCCGGATGTGATCCTGATGGACGAGCCCTGCTCGGCCTTGGATCCCATCGCCACGCTGCGGATCGAGGAGCTGATGCAGGAGCTCAAGACCGACTACACGATCGTCATCGTCACCCACAACATGCAGCAGGCCGCGCGCGCCAGCGACCACACGGCCTTCTTCATGATGGCCGAGGACCGGGCGGGCTACCTCAACGAGTTCGGGCCGACCAACGAGCTCTTCACGAACCCCAAGGACAAGGCCACCGAGGACTACATCACGGGTCGCTTCGGCTAGGCCCGAGGGAGCAACGAGCGAAACGCCATGGATACGCGAACCCGATTCCATACCGACATGACGCGCCTCTCGCGCGAGACGGCCACGCTGGGAGCCTTGGTGGCCGATGCCATCGAGACCAGCGTGGTCCAGCTGTCCGCCGGCGACCGCAACGGATCCAAGCGCCTCATCGAGCGCGACCTGGACGTCAACCGGCGGCGCTATGACATCGAGCGCGATGCCCTGACGCTCATCGCCACCCAGCAGCCCGTGGCGCGCGACATGCGGCAGGTGGCCGCGCTGATCGACATCGCCGGCGAGCTCGAGCGCATCGGCGACTACGCCAAGGGCATCGGCCAGATCCATCTCAACCTGCCAGAGGCCATCTCGCCCCAGGTGCAGGAGATCCTGGATGCGATGGCCCAGAAGTCGGCCGACATGCTGCGGCGAAGCTTGGCGGCCTGCGAGCAGCTGGATGCCGAGACCGCGCGGGCTCTACAAGCCGAGGACGACGAGGTCGACGAGCTCTTCAACCGTCTCTTCAGCCACGTGATGGGTTGGCAGGATCGCAACGGGGGTTTGGAGCAGGCCAATTACGTCCTATGGATCGGTCACAACTTGGAGCGTACCGCCGACCGCGTGACCAACATCTGCGAGCGGGTGATCTTCACCGCTACCGGCGAGCTTGCGATCGCCGACGAGGACTGAAGTTCGAACCGGAGCCTTGGGCCTCCTCGAGACGTCTGGATGGAGTGGTGGATCGCGGGGTGCAGATTGCCGGTCGAGGCCGCGAATCGAGCTGGGCTCGGGCGCTGCGCGGAGGGCGATCTCAGTCGGCCGAGGGAAGCGTGAAGCCGATCGTCGCGCCGCGCGACGGGTTGTTCCGGGCCCAGACCTGCCCGCCGTGGCGCTCGATGATGTGCTTGACGATGGCCAGGCCCAGGCCGCTGCCGCGCAGCCCCCGCGATCGATCGCCGCGGTAGAAGCGCTCGAAGATGCGCGGCAGGTCCTGCGGCTGGATGCCGGAGCCCTGGTCGCGCACCCGGATCTCGACCATGTCCTCCATGGCCCGGGCCTCGATCCGCACGGTCGAGCCGTCCGGTGACGCCGCGATGGCGTTCTCGAGCAGGTTGTCCAGCACCCGGATCACGTGGTGCCGATCGACCAATGCCCGCAGGCCGGCGTCGATCTGGCTATCGACGCGAACCTGATGGCGCTGCAGCTGGGGGCGGACGGCCTCCAGGGCCAGCTCGACCAGCTCCCCGATCGACTCGGGCTGCAATCTGAGCGGCAGGCGACCGGATTCGATGCGGTTCAGCTCGACCAGTCCTTCTGCCAGTCGGCGCAAGACCGTCAGCTGATCGCGGATCTTGTCGACAGTGGTCACCCGTTCGTGCGGGGTCAGCTCCGGGGCCTCCAGGGCCTCGACCAATAGGCTGATGGCCGTCAGGGGCGTGCGGAGGTCGTGGGAGATGTTGGCCACCATGTCGCGCCGGGCCCGGCTGAGGCGCTCATGCTCGGTCTCGTCGCGAAAGGCCAGGACGTGCTCCCCGTCAGCGGTCTGGGCCAAGCCCACCCGATAGCGCCGATTCCCGATGGTGAGCATCTCCTCGATGGGCTGGCCCGGCGCCAGGCTATCGAGGATCTCCTCCAGGGCGGCCGATCCGGTCACCGAGATCAGGCTGGCGGCCTGTTCTGGCTTGATCTCGAAGCGCTCGACGGCCGGCGCGTTGGCCCAGGCGATGCGCCGCCGCTCGTCCAGGCGCAAGAGCGCATCCGACTCGGCCGAGCCCAGGGCCTCCAGCAAGGCCTCGCTCCGCGCCGCAGCTTCCACCGCTTGCAGCGCCTCGCGCTCCACCTGTCGAAGCCGGCGTCGGTAGCGCAGCCGCAGTCGCTGGGCGGCCTTGCGTGCCGACAGCCACCAGCCGATGGTGAAGGCCAGGCCGGCAGCCAGCAGCAGCCAGCCGAAGTCGCTCACCGGTCGCGTCTCGGCCCAGCGGCCTCAACCATCGAAGCGATAGCCGATGCCGCGGATGGTGACGATGCGCTCGGGGTTGGAGGGATCCGGCTCGATCTTCTGGCGCAGCCAGCGGATGTGCACGTCGACCGTGCGGCTGTCGCCCAGAAAGTCGTAGCCCCAGATCTTCTCCAGCAGCAGGTCGCGGCTGAGCACCACGCCCTTGTTGCGGATCAGCTCGGCCAGCAGGTTGAATTCCTTGTGCGTCAGACGCAGCTCGTCCTCGTCGCGGGTGGCGCGGCGGGCGATGAGGTCGAGCTTGAGCTCGTCGGCCTCCAGCACGCTGCGGTGCTCGGTGCGGGCGCGCCGCAAGAGCGCCCGGACGCGGGCGATCAGCTCGCCGGTGCTGAAGGGCTTGGTGACATAATCATCGGCGCCGGACTCGAGGCCCACGATCTTGTCCATGTCGCCGGTGCGGGCCGAGAGCATCAGCACCGGGGCCGAAACCTCGGCCGTGCGCAGGGCGCGGCAGGCGGTCAGGCCATCGAGCCCGGGCAGCATCACATCCAGGATGACCAGGTCGGGAGGGGACTCGCGCGCTCTCTCGACCAGTTCTCGCGCGTCGGGCATGGCTTCGACCTCGTAGCCATGCGAGCCGAGGGTCTGCACCAGCGTGTCGCGCAAGGTGCTGTCGTCCTCGACGACCAGGATTCGGGACATGTTGTTTCCTCGGGAGATGTCGATTCAGCCCTGGAAGGAGCCGCCGACGATGGGCAGCTCGATGCCGCTCTGGCTGAAGTACTTGGCCCAGACGGGATTGGCGTCGGCGTGCTCGACGAAGGCCAGGACGATGTGCTGGGGCGCGAAGGGTCTTCGGAGCAGCTTCATGCCGGCCTGCGACGGCTGCCGCCCGCCCTTCTTGCGATTGCAGGGGGCGCAGGCCGCCACCAGGTTCTCCCAGGACTTGCCGCCCTTCTGGGATCGCGGGACGATGTGATCCACCGTCAGCTGGGCCCGGCCCGGCTGCTGCCCGCAGTACTGGCAGGTGTAGCCGTCGCGTGCCAAGACGCCGCGCCGGGTGACCGGAACCCGCCAGCGATGGGGCACCCGGACATAGGCCACCAAGCGGATGACCACCGGCATCGGCAGGCTCAAGCGCTCGGAGCGGAGCATCGACTCGGCCACCTCGATGGCCTGCGCCTTCTCCTTGAGCAGCAAGACCAGCGCGCGCTGCACCGATACCACGTTCAGCGGCTCGTATGAGGCGTTGAGAACCAGCACGGACACGTCTGCACACCCTCCTGTCCGGCCGCAAACATCTCTCCACCGTCAAGTATACGAGGCCGCCTCCAAGAGCCGAAACCCCGAGGGTGTCGTGCCGGGCACCGGTTTCGGACCTCCGCCGGCACGGACCGCCGGACCTGGAATCAGGGTCCGAGCTCGACCAGCCGACCCGATTGGCGGAAGACCGCCCACTCGCCGATGTTGGTCAGGTGGTCGCCGATGCGCTCCAGGCCCTTGGCCACGCCGATCAGACGGCTCGCGCCGGCGACGGCATCCGGATCCTGGCGCATGGCCTCGACGCAGTCGGTGTAGGCCGCCTCGAAGAGCCGATCGAGCTCTGCGTCGCGCTTCGACAGTTCGCGGGCCCGCTGGTCATCGCGTGCCAGGAAGGCTTCGATCTGCTGAGCTAGCAGCTGGCGGCACAGCTCGCTCATCGTCAGGATGCCTTGCAAGGCCCGAGCGTCGGTGCTGGAATCCGATAGCTCCAACACGGCCCGGCCGATGTTCTTGGCGTGATCGCCGATGCGCTCCAGGTCGCTGAAGATGGCGAAGCAGGCCAGGATCTCGCGCAGATCGCTGGCCAGCGGCTGGCGCCGGGCGATGATGACCATCACTTCATGCTGCGCCTCGTGCCAGAGCGCATTGATCGCCTCGTCGCTTGCGATGACGGCGCGTGCCGCCGGCGTGTCGCGGTCGCGCAGCGCCCGCGTGGCATCGAGGATGGCCTCGCTCACCCGATCGCCCATCTCCTGCACATGCCGCTCGAGCTGCTGCAGTTCCTGTTCGAAGCTACTCAACTCGGGCATGTCGCACCTCCTGGGCAGATTGGGCCGGCTGCTGACTTCCGCAGGCATTATACCGGCTGGACGCGAATCGACGTTCGGCGGACGGCACGAAAAAAGGCGCTCGAAGCTTCGAGCGCCTGATCGGCATGGCAGGAGAGGGTGAGTCGAGTGCCGAGGGTGGGAGTCGAACCCACACGGGTGTTGAGCCCACGCGAGTTTGAGTCGCGCGCGTCTGCCAGTTCCGCCACCTCGGCAGGTGAGGCCCGTGGCCGCAAGCGACCGGGACCGATGGAGTTGTGGAGCCCACGGGCGGGATTGAACCGCCGACCTCGTTCTTACCAAGAACGCGCTCTACCACTGAGCTACGTGGGCCGAAGACGGAATCCGGCGTCCGCCGCCGGCATGCCGGCGATGGTGATGACCGCCGCACATGGCGGCGGACCAGGTCGGGGAGAGAGGATTCGAACCTCCGACCTCGTCGTCCCGAACGACGCGCGCTAACCGGGCTGCGCTACTCCCCGAGATCTTCGACTGCGGCCTCGGCCTGGACATCTCCGCCAGGGAGACGCCGTGGCCATGGCCAGGTGGGCGCGACAGGACTCGAACCTGTGACCTCACGGATGTGAACCGTGCGCTCTAACCAGCTGAGCTACGCACCCGAGACGCGAGCGGCCGTGTGGCCGAGTCGACACCTCGATGGTCGGGGCGAGAGGATTCGAACCTCCGACCTCTTGTCCCCCAGACAAGCGCGCTAACCGGGCTGCGCTACGCCCCGAGATGGAAAGGTGCGACCGGACCGACTGCGGCGAGGAGCGGGCGATGAGATTCGAACTCACGACCCTCTGCTTGGGAAGCAGATGCTCTACCCCTGAGCTACGCCCGCGTCTTCGATGGAGCTGAGGGGATTCGAACCCCTGACCTCTTGAATGCCATTCAAGCGCTCTCCCAGCTGAGCTACAGCCCCGCATGTACTGGATTCCGGCTGCCGGATACGGCGCAGGGGATGCGGCCGCCTCGGCAACCCGGCGACCGATCCCTTGCCATCAGGGAGCCCAGCGGGTTTCGAACCCGCGACCTTCTGATCCACAATCAGACGCTCTACCACTGAGCTATGAGCTCCACGAGTGGGCGATCCTGGACTCGAACCAGGGACCTCTCCCTTATCAGAGGAGTGCTCTAACCGGCTGAGCTAATCGCCCTCGTTTGCGACCTTCGGCGGTGCGACCCGCGGCTTCGATCCCGGTGGGATCGCGGATGCCTTGGCATCCGAGGCTCCGGCGACAGGACTCGAACCTGTAACCCTGCGGTTAACAGCCGCATGCTCTACCATTGAGCTACGCCGGAGTGTCCAGTGCCGAGGCCCAGACTTGAACTGGGGACCCCTTCATTTTCAGTGAAGTGCTCTACCAGCTGAGCTACCTCGGCCCACAAGGCGACGGCCGGAATCGAACCGGCGATGAGGGTTTTGCAGACCCTTGCCTTAACCACTTGGCTACGTCGCCGAAGGCGGAGAGGGGGGGATTTGAACCCCCGACGGGCTTGCGCCCGCAACGGCTTAGCAGGCCGCTCCATTACCGGGCTATGGTAACCTCCCCAAGCGTGCACCGCCAGGCAGGGGGACAGGGATTCGAACCCCGACCTACTGATCCAGAGTCAGCTGTCCTACCATTAGACTATCCCCCTAAGACTGCAACCAGTAGCCCCTACGGGATTCGAACCCGTGTCTCTGCCTTGAGAGGGCAGTATCCTCGGCCTCTAGACGAAGGGGCCATGCGGCCCGCTCGGCCGCAGTCCAGCGCGAGCGGGCGTACGTCGATAGCGGGGACAGGACTCGAACCTGTGACCTTCGGGTTATGAGCCCGACGAGCTGCCACTGCTCCACCCCGCAGCATGAAATACCGTTTGTAGACGGTGGGCCGACCGCGGCGCCCGCAGCGCCGAGTGGCGACGGTTGGACTCGAACCAACGACCTAGCGATTATGAGCCGCTCGCTCTAACCACCTGAGCTACGTCGCCTTGAAACGAGCCGGCTCTGGTAGCCGACCGGAGTACCCCCGGCAGGAGTCGAACCTGCGCCCCCGGCTCCGGAGGCCGGTGCTCTATCCGCTGAGCTACGGGGGCGCGCACTTTACCTTGGCGAAACGGGATCATACCCCCGATTCTGTCGCGTCCGTCATCTATCTCGCGCCCCCGAGGGAACGCGGCGGTACCTGGCTCGGCGCGTGTCACGCGCCCTCGCCGGCGACCGCTGCGACGGGACCGAATCATCGGGCTGCCCGAAGGCGCCCGAGCCCGGCCCACCCGCCTTGCTGCCGTGGTTGCCTCGCCTGCGTGCGGCCGTTGCCGGCGCGCACCCTCGCCTTCCCGGCGAGCTTTCACCCTGGCTCCGAGCGAAGCTCGGAACAGGTCTTCTCTCTGTTGCGGCTGTTGTCACGCGCTCTCGCGAGACGCGTGCCCCCGCTTACGGTTTCGCGGGGCCCACCTGTATGTGGCAGTCGGGAAGTTCCTCCGGACCGCGGGCCTAGGGCCTCGGTCCGGCGACGGATCCCCCGTCTTGCCTTGGTAAAGTACGATGCGGAAGGGGAGATTCGAACTCCCACCCTCGTAATTGAGGACTAGGCCCTCAACCTAGCGCGTCTGCCAGTTCCGCCACTTCCGCCTGCCTGCAGTGCCGAGGGCGAGAGTCGAACTCGCACGGGCGTAAAGCCCACTACGCCCTGAACGTAGCGCGTCTGCCAATTCCGCCACCTCGGCGTGGATGAAGGATCATCCAGGTATCCCCGGGAGGACTCGAACCTCCGACCTCTTGGACCGCAACCAAGCGCTCTAATCCGCTGAGCTACGGGGACACGATTATATTCAGGGCCTTCGCACGTCAAAACGGCGTGGGCTTGCGCCGCACGCCGCTGAATGTCCGCTCCCGAAGGACTCGGGCGCTACATCCGGCGGCCGCCGATCCGGGGCCGGCGACGGACGAAGGTCCGCATCTTGTTCGGATTGTGATGCGACCAGCAGAGGGCGGAAACGCACCGGGCGCTCCGCTGACTCGGACGCTCCAAGCAGGCTGGATCTCCGTCCATGGCCTCCGCTTTCTTCTGGCTCGATCACGATCCTCTCGTCCACATCCATGACCTTGACGGCGCCACACGATGTCACGAGAACAAAGGAGAGTATAACATGCGGGCCCAGGAGTGTCAACCAGTCCGAAGGTTGGATTGACCGGGCCTCGGGGCCGGCGGTATCATCAATCCCGAGCGCGGCGGCCGGCTCGATCCGAGGCGGCGCCGCGACTTCTCGACGCCCGCCTGTCGGGGCAATTCGATGGCGCGGCCGAGTTGCGCGACGCGCTTCCCGATCGGCCGGCTACAGCACGTACAACGAGGGGTGAACGATGGCTCAACGACGCAAGCGCAAGAGTGGGGTCTCCTGGGAGATGCTGGGGATCGTCGCGGTACTGGCGGTGTTCCTGGTCGGCTTCATCTTCTGGATCGTGGCGCCCAGCGACCGCATCCAGTCGGCCGACTTCTCGTCCATCGACCCGAGCTACGACGGCACTGGAGCGCCCGCCGAAGTGATCCCCAGCGGGCTCACCGAGGAAGGGCGGCCGTACCTGGGCGAGGAGGATGCGCCGGTGACGGTCTACGAGTTCGCCGACTTCCAATGCCCCCACTGTCGCGAGTTCACGACCAGCATCGCCAAGGACATCAAGGCCGACTACGTGGCCACCGGACAGGCCAAGCTGGTCTACGTCAATGCCGCCTTCCTGGGCGCCGAGTCCGAAGCGGCCTCGATCGCGGGGATGTGCGCCGCGGAGCAAGGGCAGTTCTGGCCCTACCACGATCTGCTCTACGAGAACCAAGCCGCAGTCTACAACCAGGGCAACTTCTCGCGCGATCGCCTGCTGCAGATGGCCGAGATGGTCGGGCTGGACAGCGCGAGCTTCACGGATTGCCTGGACGACCCGGCCAAGCTCGAGCGCCTGAGCGCGGATCGCGAGTTCATCACCGAGTCCGGCGTGCAGAGCACCCCCTCCTTCCTGGTCGGGGAGCAGATGGTCGTCGGCTCGGACGGGCTCAAGCTGCGCGAGACCCTGGACGCCGCCATCTCCAACTGAGGTGGCCCGGATCGATTCGGAGCCGTCGGGATCGGGCGAGGCGCCGCCGCGGTTGATGGCGGGCCTCGCCCGCGGCCGTGCGCGCTTCAATCGCGCCGAGTTCTGGGCCAGCCACGAAGCCTTCGAGATGGCCTGGGCCATCGCGGAGCCGGCCGACAAGGATCTGTTCAAGGGCTTGATCAAGGCCGGCGCCGCCTTCCACAAACTCATCGTCCAGGACAACCCCGGCGGCGCGCTGCGCCTGCTCGATGCCTCGCTGGCGCATCTGGCCCCTTGGCCCGAAGCCCACATGGGCTTGGCCTTGCGGCCTTTCACCGCGCAGCTTCGTCTATGGCGGGATCGGCTCGAGGCGGCCGCGGGTGGTCATGGCAGCATCCAGGGCTTGCCGCGCCTGGACTGGACGCCCGAGTTGGAGCGCCGCGCCTTGGGCGTCCGGCGCGCAAGCCTGCACGAGCTGCGACTGGGCGATCGCCGTTGTCTCTTGATCGAGCTGGTCGACGAGGCTGGCCGTCGAGGCTGGGGCGAATGTCTGTGGCCCTGGGGCCATCATGGGCTGTGGAGCGCATTGACGAGCGCGCTGCTGCCGGCCTTGCTCAGCGAGAGCCTGCTGCACCCGGCCGAGTTTCCCATCCTCGGCGCCAGCAGCAGCGACGACGACTTCGCTCGCGCCGGACTCGAGGGCGCGGTCTGGGATCTATGGGCACGCCAACGGGATCTGCCGCTCACCCGCGCGATGGGGCTGGAGCCCCGCCGGCTCCCGCGGATCGGCCGCGCCCGATCGCTCGATCCCGCCGGTCTGCGCGCCGAGATCGACGCCCTGCGAACCGAAGGCTATCCGCACCTGCTCCTGCCGGCCCGCCCCAACGCCGATCGCCGGCTCCTGCCCGGACTGGTGGCCGATATGGACCGCCCTTGGTCGGTGGACCTGGGCCGAGCCTACCACCGTGCGGACCTCCGCGTGCTCGAAGCCATCGACCGCCTCGGGCCCGCCTGGCTGGCCGAGCCGGTGGCCGCCGAGGACGTCTCCGGTGCCCAGCGCATCTGTCGCCGGCTCGAGCGACCGGTGGCCCGCGGAGGCTGGCGCGGGACCCTGGATCTCGCGGGCGCCATGCGCTTGGGCAGTGCCGACATCGCGCTGATCGATCCGCAGATCTGCGGCCCCACGGCCGCGCTGAACATGCTGGACCTGGCCGGGGAACGGGACTTCCCGGCCGGGATCGGCGGCAGGGCGACCAGCCCGGTCGGGGCCGCGCTGGTCGCGAGCGTGGCCGTGCACCCCGCGGCTTGCCTGCCGGTCGACCTCGGACCGGTGCTGGGCTACGACGGTCGGACGCACATGCGTCCAGATTCACAGGGCTGCGTCGGTCCGCCGGAGGGGATGGGCATCGGACCGCCCCCTCCGGCTGAATGGATCATGACCCATCGCTGCCGGACTTGGCAGATCGGAGCCTGAGCTCGTGTGCGGTGGTAAGCTGGCCAAGTCTGGCGCCGCGCTGCTCCGACTCCTGATCCTGGCGAGCCTCCTGGCCACCTGCATCGCCAGTCGGACGGCCGTCGAGCGATCGGGGCGGGAGGCAGGGCCGGTGGTGAGCGCCCAGGGGATCGTGCCCGAAGCGGCCGGCCCACCGGGGCCGGGGATCGGGCTGCAGCTCGATCCCTGGCCGCTCTCGGATCCGGACCTTCGCGCTCGATTGGAGGCCATCGCCGCGCTGGGGATCCGACATGCCCTGATCCCGCTCCATTGGTCCGCCGTCGAGAGCGAGCCGGGGCGCTACCGATGGGCGGATCTGGACCGGGTGCTGCAGCGCATGGCCGAGGCGGGGATCGCACCGAGCCTGCGCCTGCAGTCCGCACCGGACTGGGCACGGCGCGACCCTCCGCCTCCGGAGGATGTCTGGCTCTGCGGGCCACCCGAAGTCGATCTGGAAGCGATGGATGCCGCTGCCCCGCCTAGCGACCCGACCGCGCTGGGGCGTTTCGCTCGCGACCTTGCCGAGCGTCATGCTTCGCGCATCGACGCACTGGAAATCTGGCACGAGCCCAACATCTTGCCCGGCTGGCGTGCGCTGGGACCCGATCCCGAGGACTATGGTCGGCTGCTGCTGGCCGTGGCCGATGCGGTGGAGCCGGTGGCCCCAGATCTGCTCTTGATCTCTGCCGCTCCGGCGCCGGTGGTCATCGAGGCCTCGCCGGTCTGCTACATGTCCGACCTGGTCTTCCTCGATCGTCTGGCCCGAACGGGCGCGCTGGCACGGGTGGACGCGGTGGGCTGGCAGTCCCTGGCCCATGGCCTGCCGCCGGGCACGGCGCCCCGCGAGGAGGAGCTCGACTTCCGGCGGGTCGAGCTGGCGCGTTCCATCCTCGAGGACCATGGCCTGAGCCTGCCGATTTGGATCCAAGCTTGGGGTTGGCCTGGCGCGGCCGAGGACTTGGCCGATGTCGAAGGGCGTGAGATCGAACCGGCGGCGCTCCGAGCGGCGGTGGCCGACTGGTGCGGGCAAGCCTGGGACCTGGCCGCTCGCGACTGGCCATGGGTCGACCGGATGTTCCTCTGGCAGCCGGTCGAGTCGGACGCAGCGGTGATGGCGCTCTGGGACGATCGTGGCCGTCCCACGGCCTTGGCCGAAGAAATGACCGAGGTCGCGTCCGGCCGGCTTCCGGGCCCCGAGCTTCCGCCGGCCGAGCCTTCGGGCCGCCTCGACGCCCTCCGCACCGCCTTCCGAACCTGGTGGACCGTGCTGGTGGCGGCCGGGCTCGGCATGGCGTTGATCTTGACCGGGATCTCCGAACGGCGCGGAGCCAAGAAGCTCCAGTTCGAGCTCCCGGGCCCGATCGCCGAGCGTCTCGATGCCGGCCGCAGGCGCGCGCGGCGGACCTGGGCACCGCTTCGAAGGGTCTCCATGGTCAGGCTGTCGCTGGCCTTCCTCGCATGCCTTCTGATCAACGCCCTGGCGCCCTGGCCCTTGGCATCGCTCTCGCTCTTGGTCCTGCTGCTGCTGGCCATCGCAAGGCCGGCCGTGGCCTTGGGCGCCCTGACCGCTGGCCTGCCCTTCTTCTACTTCCATCCCCTGCAAGTCGGTCCGCGGCCGGTGAACGCCATCGTGCTGCTGCTCGCCTTGCTGCTCGTCGGTGTCGCGATCCGCGCCTGGCTCGACGGCCAGGGTCCGTCCGCCTTCGGAACCGACCGGGCAGCTGGCCGAAGCGGACTCGATCGAGCGGCCTTGCTGCTCTTGGTCTGGTCCGGCTTCTCCCCGCTGTGGGCCGAGCGGCCGGCGCTGGCCATCTACGAATGGCGCACCGTCATCCTCGAGCCGCTGCTGCTCTACGCGCTCTTGCGCTGCTGGCCGGATCGACGCCGGGCCGCGCGCATCGCCATGACCGGGCTCGTGCTCGGCGCCATCGCGGCCGCGATGCTCGGCCTCATCGGCGTGCTGGCCGTGGCGCTGGGTCTGGAGGGCCCTCTCTCCACCGGCGTGGCCGCCGAGGGGGTGCTACGAGCGCGCGGCCCCTACGGTTCGCCCAACAACCTGGCGCTCGTCTTGGGGCGAGCCTCGGCCGTCAGCCTGGCCTGGGCGCTGTGGGCTCCGCGGGGCCGAGCGTTTGCCCGCGGGGCGCTCGCGCCCCTGGCCTTGGGGATGCTGGCCACCTTCAGCCGCGGCGCGGCGGTGGCGGGGCTTCCGGCCTTGGCGACCTGCACGGTCTGGATCGCGCGCCCGCGACCGAGTGGCCGGCTGCTGCTGCGCGGAGCGGGCCTCCTGCTCGTCCTGGCCCTGGCCCTGGCGCCCTTTGCCGGCAGCGAGCGCATCCGGGAGACCTTCGACCTGCAGCCGGGCTCGACGGCCCACTATCGCTTGCGGCTGTGGCAGTCTTCCCTGCAGATGATCGAAGACCGACCCTGGCTGGGCTTCGGCCTGGACAACTTCCACGCCGCCTATCGCGATCGCTACGTCCAGCGTGACGTGATCCAGGAGCGTGGGCTCAACCACCCGCACAACCTGCTGCTGGATTGGTGGACGCGGCTGGGGCTGCCCGGGCTGGTCCTCTTGCTGTGGCTGATCGCCGGCAACCTGCGGGCCGGCCTGCGAGCGCTGTCGATGGCGCGCGGCGAGGAAGCGCGAGCGGGTCCGGGTCCGCCTAGCGCAGCCTGGACGAGGGCGCTGGCCGGCGCGGGCCTGGGCATGCAGGTCTACGCTCTGGCCCACGGCTTGGTCGACAACCACTTCTTTCTGGTCGACCTGGCCAGTGCGTGGTGGATCGCCCAGGCCGGACTGCTGACGGCCGGTGACGCCAAGCGCTCGTAAAGCAATCAGAGGCGCGATTCGGACGCCGCTGCGCCGCCGTGTCGGTTGTGCCTCCAACTGCCTGACGAGCGCTTGGCTCCCCGATGACCAGCGGCCATCGGGGAGCTAGCTTGCCTGTGGCTGGCTAGCGCGACGGCTCGAGATCGTCGCGCGACCTCGAGCCCCGGGTCGGGAAGTCCGACCCGGAGCGGCGATCAGGGACAGCCGGCCTTGTAGATCACGCCGTTGAAGAGCGGGTGGTAGGGGATGGCCTCGTTCTGCAGCGCCAGGTAGGTCTTGAGCGGGTTGGAGGGGCCGGGTGGCAGACCTGGGTTCAGCGGCTCGCCGAAGCCGCGGACGTTGTCGGCGTTGGCGATCGCGTCGTTGATGACCGCGGCGGGCACCCGCCGGCCCAGGTAGTCGCAGACCTTGGGCTGGCCCGGATTCGTCGACGGTCGGGTCGGCTCGGGCGTCGGCGTCGGCGCCGCGCGGCAGTCCAGCGCGTGGATGTCGCGGAAGGTCGTCTGGTTGTCGCTGCGGTCCTTGAATCGGGCTCGGCCGCCCTGCAGCACCGGCGATTGGAGGCGCAGTGCGTAGACCATGGTCGCGCCGACCAAGTCACGGAAGTTGCCTTCCAACTCCGACCAGCTGGGCGGATTGGTGCTCAGGTCCAGGCCCCAGGTGTCGGCCAGAACGTTCTCGTTGCCGGCGAAAGCGCCCTGCGTCACGCCGCCCTGCACGATCATCATGTTGCGCTGCGCGTCGAAGGCCGCGCTGTGAAAGAAGCGCGCCTTGGGCGGTAGCCCGCTGGTGTTGAGCGAGCGCCAGCTGGCCTGTCCCAAATCCGGATCCGAGAGATCCAGCGAGTAGACTCGGTTCTCGGCTAGGTTGTTGTCGCGGGTGCCGCCAAAGGCCAGCACGCGCTGCGCTTGGCTGTCGTAGACCAGGCTGGAGCCGAAGAGGTTCTGCGGCCCCCCGTTGGGTCCGTTCTCCCAGCGCATGTCCCCCGTCATCGGATCGAAGGTCAGGAACTGGGTACCCAGGTTGTCGGCCTCGCAGTCACCGGACTGTTGATCGGCCTCGTCCAAGGGGCAGTTCTTGGTGCCGCCCTGGACGACGATGATGTCGTGATTCGGCACGTAGACCGCGGCGGCGAAGACCCGCTGCTTGCCGCCGGGCGGGTTGGTCTTCTGCCACAGGTCCTCGTCGATGTCGAACATCTGCAGGTCGAACTTGCCCTCACCGGAAGCCTCCGCGCCACCGATGAAGAAGGCCGCCGAGTCGTCGCCCTTGGGACGGAAGGCGCCGGCCGCGCCATAGCGCTGGGCGCGGGCGCCCGAGACCGAGGGCTCGCTCGAGCTGGCCTGGGCCGGATCCGTGTCCGAGAGGTCGAGTGCGGCCAGGGTGTCGGCTACGTCGCCGGCCTGGTTCACGCCGCCATAGGTGTAGGCTACGTTTTCGTTGCTGTCGTAGGCGGCGGCCGAAAAGTACAGTCCCCGCCGGGCCAGGGCCGGCAGGTCGTCCCAACTGCAGACGATGGGGCCGGACTGCTGAACCGGCGAGGCCGCGGCTTGGCCGCGGAGGCCGGCCACGAAGCCCAGCGCGAGCACGAGGCAGAGTAGATAGGCAAGTCTGCGCGTCCAGGGGTTCATCGCAAATCTCCTTCGTCGGGCGCGAAAGGTGGAGGCGTCCGGCGGCCGCGTCGGGGAGCAGACCCAAGACCGACCGAGCGCGACGGCGAGTGCCGGTTGCCACGAGCAACAAGCTACAACGCGCCGAGCAGGCGCGATGCTACGCCGACTTGTCGGCGATCCGGCAGGCCTCGCCGGTCGGTCGATGGGCCCACCAGGATTCGAACCTGGGACCAACCGGTTATGAGCCGGCTGCTCTCACCGCTGAGCTATGGGCCCGGAGGCGGCCGCGCGGGCGCCGGGGCGGCGCCTTGCGGTAAGGATCGAAGGAGCGGGTGATGGGGATCGAACCCACACCGCCAGCTTGGAAGGCTGGAGCTCTACCATTGAGCTACACCCGCGTGGTCGGGGCGAGAGGATTCGAACCTCCGACCTCAGCGTCCCAAACGCCGCGCGCTAACCGGACTGCGCTACGCCCCGAAGCGCTGGCGAAGTATAGGATCGCCCCCGCGCCTGGTCAACGGGCGCGGGGGCGATCCGGATCAGGGCCAGTCCAGGTTGGGGCATTCGATGGTGTAGGCGATCTGGGAGTAGATGGCCTCCAGCTCGGCCGCCGTCGGCGCCTGGAAGACCAGGTCGGGCCGGCTGGCCACCGCCGAGAGCAGCTCGAAGTCCACGTCCTGTTCGTTGCCCAGGCCGATGGCCAGGACCAAGATGCCCGCGTCCTTGGCGCGCGCCGCGGCATCGATGCTGGCCGCTTCGATGCTTTCGTCGGCGACGCGGCCATCGGTCAGCAGCACCATCACGCGGTTGTGATCGGGCGCCGAGCGCTCGCCGGTCAACTCGTCCAGGGCCTCGGCGATGCCCAGGTCGATGCGGGTGCCCTGGAAGGTCTCCAGGCCGGCCAGGGCCTGGCGTACGGCCGCCAAGTCCCCGGTCAGGCCTTGCACCAAGCGCGACTGCTCGTCGAAGCTGACCAGGGCCACACGGTTGCCATCCTGGTCTTCGAGCAGGCCGGTGACGAAGCGGCCGGCCGCCTCGACGGCAGCCTCCAGGCGGGTCGGTCCCTCCTCGCCGGCGGCCGGCAAGGCCATGCTGCCCGAGGTGTCGGTGACCAGCACCACGTCGGCCAGGATCTCGCGGTCCAAGCAGCGCTGCCAGAGCACCAGCGGCAGGAAGATCGGCTCGGGCGGCGGAGGCGTGTCGGTGGAGGGTGGCCGCGGCGTCGGGGTGGGGAAGGGGGTCGGCGTGAGGGTCGGCGTCGGCGGCAGCGACAAGACCTCCACCTCCGGAACCGGGAAGCGCAGGCTGCCGGTCTCGTCCAACCCGTCCGTGAAGTCTGCCGTGGCCTCGACGTTGGTCGGATGGCGGCCCAGCTGCTGCGGCTCCAGGGCATAGGACAGATCGATTCCGCCGAAGGGCAGATCGACCAGGTCCCAGGTCAGGATCTGTCCGGCGCGGCTGGGCGCCGGACCGGAGACCGGGCCGACGTAGCGCATGTTGGCCGGGATCTCGTCCTGGATCTGCATCCGGCGGGCCAGCACGGTCGCGCTGAGGCGCCGCGCGATCTCGCCGTAGATCTGGTCCAGTGTGCTCGAGTCCGGCGCGTAGTAGTTGTCCTCGGGACTGGAGGCCGAGCGGACCATCACCATGGGGTCGACCTGGCCGAAGCCGATGGTGAAGACCCGGGCACCGGCGCTGCGCTTGGCGCGGCGCGCGGCATCCAGCACCGCCGCTGGCTCGTCGTCCTTGCCATCGGTCAGCAAGACGATCACCCGGTCGGCCTCGGCCCGGCCGCGCGGGCCGGTCAATTCGTCGACGGCCAGGTTCATGGCCGCCGCGATGTTGGTCGCCCCCAGGGGCACCAGGCCCGTGATGGCGCTTCGGATCGCGGCCTCGTCGGCGGTCAGGCCCTGGGCCAGGCTGGCCGTGTTGTCGAAGGCCACTACCGCCAGGCGGTCCTGGCCGAAGTCGATGCCGTCGACGAAGGACAACGCGGCGGCGATGGTGTCGGTGATCTTGCCATCGGCCTGCATGGAGTAGGACTTGTCGACGGCCAAGATGATGTCGGCACCGCTGCCGGCGCTGGGGCAGTCGCCGCCCAACGACAGGGTGACGGTCACGGTCTGGCCCAGGACCAGGCTGGCCGGCGCCGCCCGCTTGTCGCCCCGCAAGCTGCATCCGTCGCCGCGCCGCGGCGCCGGTTCGGGCTCGGCGTCCGGATCGCGAGCCCAGATGCGCAGGTTGCCGGCCGCGCGATCGACGGTATAGACCCGTCCCGCGTCGTCCACCGTCAGGTCGACCACCTCGCTGGCGCCGGCGGCCACCGAGGCGGCGTCCCATTCGGCCAGCAGCCGGCCATCGGCGGCGTATTCCTGCACCAGCCCGCCCTTGAAGAGCACGAAGAGCTGATCCTCGGGACCGGCCGCCATGCGGATGGGGATGCCCTCGACCGACCAGCCGCCGGCCGCCTGGCCATCCTCGAACACGGCGATCCGCCGATCGCCTCGCGCCGCGGCATAGATCCGCTCGCCCGAAGGGCCGTGCAGGGCGACCAGGTCCCACCACAGGCTCCAACCCTCGCCGGGGGTTTCGAGCGCGAAGCCCCCGATGGGGCGCAAGGTCTGGGTGATGCCGTAGTCGAGCATCTGCGAACCGGCGCTGTCGAGCAGGCCGACCCGCCGGCCGGCATCGTGCAGGCCGATGGCCGTACCCCATTGTTCGGTGTTGCCCCGGCGCAGGCGCAGGCTGGCGAGGACCGCGCCGTCCGGCGCCAGCTGGGTCAGGTGGCGCGGCTCGACCACGTAGAGAGCGCCAGCGGCGGTGGCCGTCAGGTCGACCGGTTCGAAGAGCCGGGTCGGCGCCAGACCGGGCACCCGCTGCAGGCTGGGTTGGCCCCGCGTGTCGAAGGCCTGCACCCGCGGCCAGGCATCCAACACATAGATCTGGCCATCGGCCCCGGCATGCACCGCCCGCGGCTCGTGGAAACGGCCCTGGGGAAAGCCCAGATAGGGCCGGTCCCAGATCCGCTCGCCATCGGCAGGCTTCCAGTCGAAGGCGATCAGCCCGTGCCAGGTGCGTTGCTCGTCGACCACCGTCGCCACCACGCCCTTGCGCGGCCAATGCGTCAGGCCGGCCAGACCGTCGCGGTACATGGCCTGGCGGCTGACCACCTCGCCGGCCGGATACCACAGGATGGCGCGCGCCGATTGTACGTAGAGCCCTCCGTCCTCGTCGACGCTGACGTCCCAGGGCGCCAGCTCCTGGTTGGGCTGGGCGATCTCCGCATCCAAGCCGCCGTCCGGGCGGTAGCTGGAGACCAGGCCCAGGGCCGGCCGCGTCACGCGCAGAAGGCCGTCCGGACCGAGGTCCAGGCCGCGCGGCTGTCCGTCGACGCTCCAGCGCGCCTCCACCTGGCCGTCGCGCGCGACGACCACCTGCCCCCGCTCGGGCTCGCTGACGTAGACCCGGCCGCCTCCGGCGGCGATGCCCCAGGGCGAGTCGAGCTGCAGGTCCTCCCAGCGCTCGATCGGCCGGCCTTCCAGGTCGAAGATCGAGACCCGGCGATTGCCCCGGTCCAGCACGTAGACGCGCGAGCCGTCGACCGCGATGTCGCGCGGATCGCGCAGCTGATCCGGACCGTCACCTAGGCGGCCGAAGACGCGGTGCAAGGCGCCGTCCCAGTCGAAGGCTTCGATGCGATGGTTGCCGGCATCGACCACCCAGATCAGGCTCTCGGTCGCGTCCAGGCCGGCCGGGAAGAGGACCGCGCCGGCCGCGCTCTGCTGGCTGCTGCCCTCCCAGGTGTCCACCAGCCGATAGGCGTGCTGCAGTCCCTGCTGCTGGGCGCTGGCTTCGGAGGGGGCGCGCTCGGGGAGCAGGCCGAGGCCGAGCAGGGCCGCCGCGAGCCCCAGGATGGCCGCGCTCCAGACGCGCGATCCTGCGGACCTCGTCCGGGGGTCCGGATCCGGGTTCGGGCTCGTGCTCGGGACTGGGCTGTCGGCCTTGGGCATCTGGAAGCTCCTCGCGGATCGATTCGATGCGGGTTCAGGGTCCGCCGCAGGGCAGCTGGCGTGCCAGCTCGGCATAGATGCGCGCCAGATCCTCGGCCTCCGGCGCGAGGATGCGGCGGCTCGGATCGCCGGCCACGGACGCCAGCAGCCGGGCATCCACGTCCTGCCCCAGCCCGATGGCATAGGTCAGCGCCGCGACCTGCCGCAGGCGACCGGCCGCCGCCAGCACCTCCGCCTCGGTCGTGCCCGAGGGCCGACCGTCGGTCAGCAGGATGGCCGCGGCGAGCTTCTCCGGGTCGCGATCATCCGGGCTCAGGGCGTCCACCGCCCGTTCGAGGCCCAGGTCGATGCGCGTGCCGGCCGCCTGGGGTAGGCTGCGCAGCGCCCTTTGGACGGCCGCGGCATCTCCGCTGAGCGGCAGGTCGATGGCGGCATCGGTATTGAAGTGTACCAGGGCTACCGCATCGCCGCCGGCCAGGTCCAGGAGCTCGACGAAGCCCGCGGCCGCCTCGATGGCCAATTCGAGCTTGCTCCGGCCACCGCTGGCCAGGTCGAGCATGCTGCTGGAGGTGTCCAGGATCAAGACCACATCCAGGTGCTGCTCGAGCAGGCAGCCTCGCCGCTGCAAGAGCGGCAGGTAGATCGGCCGCGGTACCACGGTCGGACCCGTGGTGGGCGTGATGCTCGGCGTCGGGCTGGGGCTGGGCGTCTGGCTGGGTGTGGGCGTTGCGGTCGGGGCGACCACCTCGACCTCGGGCACCGGAAAGTCGACCCGGCCGCGGCGGCCCAGGCCATCGGTGCCCTCGCCGACGGCCAGGACGTTGGTGGGGTGCCGGCCGGTCTCCAGCGGGCGGACCCGGTAGCGCAGCTCGATGCCGGAAAGCGGCACCTCGGCAAGGCGCCAGGTGAGCAGCTGGCCTTGGACCTCGGGCTCGGGCGCGCCGCTGCCGGCCACGAAGGCCATGTTGCGCGGCAATTCGTCGCGCACCGTCAGGTTGCCGAAGAGCACCTCGGCCGTGATGCGCGCGGCGATGGCCCGGTAGACCTCGGTCAGGTCCCGGGCGGCGCTGGCGAAGTAGTAGTCCTCCGGCGCGCTGGCCATCTGGCGCAAGAGCGCCTCGTTGGCGCCGGCCCCGAAACCGATGGTAAAGAGGCGCGCGCCCTCCAGCCGGCTCTGGTCGGCCGCGCGCAGGGCGGCCGGTACCGCCGAACCGCCGTCGGTGAGCAGTACGATCACCGAGTTGGCTGAGAGCCGCCGCCGCGGACCGGTCAATTCGAAGCGCGCCGCGTCCACGCCGGCCGCGATGTCCGTGCCGCCGCCGGCCACCAAGCCCTCGATGGCTTCCTCCACCAAGCTGGCATCGCTCGACAAGGGTGCCAGGAGCAAGGCCTCCTGGTTGAAGCCCACCACCGCCACCCGGTCGCGCGAAAAGTCCATGGCGGCGGTGAAGGCGATGGCGGCTTCTTGGGCCGCTTCCATCTTCTCGCCGATCATCGAACCGGAATGGTCGATGACCAGGATCACGTCCGACTCGGGCAGGATGTCCGGACATCGGCCGCCCACCCGCAGGCGGATGGTGGTCTCCTGACCCAGGATCAGGCGCGTCGGATCGGCCCACTTGTCGCCCTCGGCGGCGCAGGCCGGCTCGAAGTCGGGCAGATCTCCCGGATCGCCTTCCGGATCCGGCGTGAAGACCGCCACGCGGTCGAGTCCCGCATCGGCCACCAACAGGCGGCCGGCGGCATCGACGGTCAGGTCGGCCGGCCGGCTGCCGGCCTCGCCCAGGCTGGCATCCCAGGCGGCCATCAGCTGGCCGTCGGCGGTATAGACCAGCACCCAGCCGTGGCCGTTGAGCACGTAGGCCCGTCCCGCTTCGTCCGAGGTCACCCGCAGGGGGCGGCCGGGCACCGACCAGGCGGCGCGCAGCGTGCCACTGACCGGCTCTCGCAGTTCGAGGCTGTCGGAACTGCGATTGATCAGGAACCAGCCGTCCGGGGCCGGTGCCAGGTCCCAGAGGGCGATCGGTGCGGCGCCGGGGCTGCCGAAGCGCCAGATCGGATCGATCTGGCCGGTGCCGGTCAGCCGCACCAGGCGTTGACCGCCCACGTCGAGCGCGAAGACGCCTTCGGGGCGGGCTGCGGCGGCCACCAGCCAGCTGTAGCCGCCGGCCGGCGGGTCCAGCTGGCTGCTACCGGCCGGGCTGCCGTCGGCCGCGTAGCGCGTCGCCCGGTCATCGGCCACCACCCACAGCCCGCCGTCGGCGGCCGGTGCCAGGTCGTCCAGGCGGCCCACGCCATGCTGGTCGAGGGCTTGGCCGGCGGCATCGAAGCGCTGCACCCGCGGCCAGCGGTCGGCCAGGCGCGCGCCATCGCCCTGGCCGGCGATGCGGAAGGGCGCGTCGATGCGTCCCAGCGGGAGCTCGAAGTCGCCCCACTCGGCGTTCATGGCCGGGTCGCGTGGTGGGTTGCCGATCCAGTGGCGGACACCGTGCAGCGGCCGGTTGGTGTCGACGAAGCTGGCCAGGAGATGGCTAACCCCGGCCGCGTCGCGGCCGAGGGTCAGACCGGCCACACCGGCCAGGGCCAGCGCGCTGCCGCTCCGCTCGGGCAGGCTGATCTCGTCTCGATAGCGCCGGATGCTGCCGTCGGCGTGGCCGACCAGGATGTCCCCGCCCTGCCAGTCGACCTCGACGTCCTCCGGCAACTCGGCCAGCGGCGCCTCCTCGATCGAGCGGCCCTGGCGATCGAAGACGACCAGCCGTTGGTTGCCCCGGTCGGCCACCACCAAGCGGCCATCGGCCGTGAAGGCGGCACCGCGGGGCCGGTTGAGCTGGCCGGCGCCCTCGCCAAAGCCGCCCCAGGTGGCCTGACGCTGGCCGTCCGCGCGGTGGATGTGCACCTGGCTGGTCTCGTTGTCGACCACCGCGATCCGCCCGTCCGGGCTGGCGGCGATACCCCAGGCCCCGGGCAGCTCGGGCCATTGGCCCGCGTACTGCCCCTGACTGGAGAAGACCGCCACCCGGTCGTGGCCCGGATCGGTCACCAGCAGCAGATCGCCTTGGAGGGCGACATCGCGCGGGCCGGCCAGCCCGCCCGCCTCGGCCGCGTCGATCGGGCCGATGCTGCGCAGGTACGCGCCGTCGACGTCGAATACCTGCACGCGCTGGTTGCCGCTGTCCACGATGTAGACGCTGGCCTGGTCGGTGAAGGGATCCAATTCGAAGGCCAGGCCGCGCGGCTGGTAGAAGGCATCCGGCCCCACCGCCGCCGCGTCGGTCTCCCAGACGGCCGAGAGCGACCATGCCTCGACGGGCGCGGCGGCGACCGGCGCCGACCCTCTCGGGCCGCCGCCGATCGCCGCCAGCGCGACGCCTAGGAGCGCGACGGCAGCGCCGAGAGCGATGCGATGAGAATGCTGCATGGTCTCGGCGCTGCCTTTCAGCCGATCGTCACGGACAGGGGATGACCGTTCCGATCTCGCGGTAGATCAGCTCCAGGTCCTCCGCGTCCGGGGCGGCCACGAAGTCGCCGGGTGAGGCGATCTGCTCGAGGAAGCTGCGCGCCTCCTCGCTCAGCTGGCCCAAGCCGACGCTGAAGAGCTGGCTGCCGGTGGCCTTGAACTGTTCGGCCACCGTGATGGCGTTGCTGCCATCGGCGGGCTCACCGTCGGTCAGGACGATCATCGTCTGCTTGGCTCCGGGGCGGCTGGTCGCCTGCAGCTGTTGCAGGCCGGCCGCCAGGCCCTCGCCGATGAAGGTCCCGCCGGCCTGGGTGCCCGGCAGCTGGTCCAATGCGGCGAAGAGCGCTTGCCGGTCGCCGGTCAGGGCCGAGGCCACCGTCGGCTGACCGTTGAAGCCGACCACCGTCACCTGCGCACGGCTGCTGCGGTCGGTGGGCAGGAGCAGGTCGACCAGCGCCTTGCCGGCGCCCACGGCCGCGTCGATCTTGGCCACGCCGCCGGCGCGCGTCGGATCGCTCATGCTGTTGGAGGTGTCGATGACCAAGGCGATGTCCACCACCTGGTCCTCGGGCACGCAAGGCGTGGCCGTCGCGGTCGGTTCCGGCCAGACCTTCCACACCAAGGGCAGGTAGCGCGGCCCGGGTGTCGGCGTCGCGGTCGGCGGGATCTCCGTCGCGGTCGGCGTGTTGGTCGGCGTGCTGGTCGAGGTCGGGGTGGGGGTCTTGGTGGGCGCGTTGACGACGATCGAGACGTCCGGGTAGCGCATCGTGCCCGTCAGGGCCAGCGTGTCGGTGTAGCGCAGGAGCGCCTCGTAGCTCACCGGCAGGACACCCGACTCCAGCGGCTCGACTTCATAGCTGACCGTGATCGGATCGCCAGGCGGGGCGAAGCTCCACTCGAGCACCGGACCGGAGACGGTCATCGTCGGCGGGTTGGCCGAGCCCGGTACGAGCTGCAGGTTGGGCATCAGCTCGTCGTGCACCAGGGCCGTTTCCATCGAAAGCGGATTGAAGGCGGCCAGCTCGGTCTCGAAGAGGTGGATGAACTCCTTGACGTCGCGCAGCTCGAGCGCGTACTCGTTTTCGGAGGCGAGCTGACGCAGCTTCCGCCGGTCGGCATCGCGGCCGGCGGCCATGGTCACGATCTCGACCTCGTCGCTCTGGTTGCCGGCACCGGGCCGGAAGTCCCGGCGGCAGAACAGGCCGTCGGAGAGCACCAGCAGAATCTTCGCGCGATCCTCGTCTTGGATGATGCGACCGAAGCGGTCGCGCTCGACGAACATGGTATCGGTGGTGCGCAAGCCCAGGTCGATGCGGCTATGGCCGCTGCCGCGCAGCGAGCTGACGCGGTTGCGGACGTTGTCGGCCCGATCGGTGAGCTTGACCAAGCGCGTGCCGCGGTCGTTGAAGGCGGCCAGCCCGACGCGCAAGCGCCCTTCGCTTTCGGCCTGGCGCAGCTCGGGCCGATCCAGGATCTCGCGGATCGTCTGCTGGATATCGCGGATCAGGTCCTCGTCGCCGCCGGGCTCCACCGAGTCGTCGGCGGCGCCGCCCTTGGGGGTCGGCGTCTCCTTACCGGGTGGATCCGGAGGCAGCGGGGGCGCCGGGGTCCCTGGCTGGTCGGGCTCGACCGGGGCCAATCGCAGGAGGGACAACAGACCGCCCCCGGGCCCCGGTCCCGGTCCCGGTCCCGGCCCCGGTCCCGGTCCCGGCCCCGGCCCCGGCCCCGGTCCGTCATCGCCGGCGCCCGTGCCGCAGCCCGGCGGATCGTCGCCTGGCCCCGGCCCCGGATCGCCCGGACCCGGTCCGGGATCGCCTGGATCCCCTGGATCTCCTGGATCTCCCGGGTCACCGGGATCACCGGGATCACCCGGTCCTGGTCCGGGATCGCCCGGATCCCCGGGGTCGCTACCGTTTCCGCCGCGTGTATCGCGCGTCATCGAGTTGGAGATGTCGGCCAGGAACACCAGATCGACCGGCTTGGCCTGGGCCGGACAGGTGTGGGTCATGATCAGGGTCACCTGCGCGGTTTGGCCCAAGTCGATCGTGTTGGGCTCCACGTACTTCTGGAGCATGGGCACGCAGGCGCTGCTCTGCTCACCGGGAGGGGACTGCAGCGTGGACAGCCCTCCCAACCAGGTCAGGGCCCCGAGGGCCAGTAGGGTGATCGCGATAGGCAGGCTGCCGATCGCTAGCGTCTTGATGTGGCGCATCTCGACTGTCCTCCACGGATCGCCGGGCCGATCACGACATGACGCCGAGTCGGGCCCGAACCGGTCGTAAAATGATGGTCTGGGTAGGGATGATACCGACTGGAAAGGACCGCTTCAAGCCGAGGCCCGCAGCGGCGGCTGCCGGGAAACGAGAACGACCGGGTGTGGCACGCAGGCCACACCCGGTCGGGACTCGCTATCGCGTCGATGCTGGGCGGGGGCTAGACCCCAGGTCCGGCATCAGCGGCCTCGTCCGAAGAGGTCACCGGAGTTGAAGCAGGGATCCTTGTCGAATTCCTCGTGGATCTCGTTGTAGATCCCGGCCACCTGCTCGGCGTCCAGCGCCAGGTAGAACATATCCGGCGAGGTCGCGCATTCCTCGAGCAGCCAGGGCAGCACGCGGTCGATCAGGTCCTCGGCGTCCGGTCGACCCACACCGATGGTGTAGACCCGGATGCCCTGGGCCTTGGCCGCAGCGGCCGTCTCCAGCACCGAGCATTCCTGGCGCGGGCAGTCGGGGAAGTCGGTCCCCGGCCCGAAGGGCACGCGGTTGGGCAGGCCGTCGGTCAGCATGACCATTACCGGGATGTTGTCCGGAACCGGTCGGCCGTCCGGGAAGGTCCCGTTGCCCTTCTTGCGCAGATCCTCGGGCAATGCCTCGGCCCCGATGTCGAAGGCCTTGTCGAGGCGGGTGCCCTCGGCGCGGCGCGCCGGCAGGTTGTCCAGCGCGGCCAGGATGGCGGCCTGGTCGTTGGTCAGCGACTGCTCGATGCCGGCGTTGTCGTTGAACCAGCTGACGGACACCTGGTCGTACTGATCGTAGTCGTTGGGCGTGAAGTCCATGGTCGCCACGAAGAGCTTGGCGGCCTCGATCACGGCCTGCTGCTTGGCGCGGCCGGCCGCCGTCGGGCGGTCCATCGAGGTCGACATGTCCAAGACCAGCGAGACGTCGGCGAACTGGTAGCCCTCGGTCCCAATGCACTCCTCGGTGATGAGGATGGGCAGGTAGATCGGACCCGGCGTCGGCGTCGGCGTGTTGGTCGGCGTCGGCGTATTGGTCGGCGTATTGGTCGGCGTCGGGGTCGGCGTCGGGGGCAGGTCGGTCGGCGTCGGCGGCGGCTCGGCCGGCGTCGGCTGCTGCTGCGGCCGGAAGACCATCACGTAGGGGATGGGGAACTCTTCGGTGCCGCTGCGGTTCTGGTTGTCGCGGTACTCCGCCACCGCCGATACGTTGGTGGCATGGAAGCCCACGTCCATCGGCCGCACCTGGAAGGTGAAGGTCACGCCGTCCTTGGGCACGAAGTTCTGCTGCCACTCGAGCGTCTTCTCGTCGCTCGAGATGCTCTTGACGGGCGGCTGCGCGCTGTTGGCGACGTACTCCATGTTGGCCGGCAGGATGTCGACCACCGTCAGCTGCCGGAGGGTGATGTTGATCACCTCGTCGCGGATGCGCTCGAAGACCTGGATCAGGCCGCCGGCGTTCTCGACTTGGTAGAAGTAGCGGGCGCTGGATGCCACCTCGCGCATGCAGGCCGCGTCACAGCCGGAGCCCACGCAGACAGCGATCATCAGGATGCCCTGGCTCTTGGCCGAACGCGCGGCCTGCAGCACCGGATCGCAGCCCGCGTTGTTGGCACCATCCGAGAGGACCACCATGATCTCGTTGATCACCTGTCCCTGGGCCAGGTTGCGCCCCTGGCGCATCACCTTGATGCCTTCCTGGATCCCGCGGTCGATGGCCGTGCCGCCGTTGGCGCCGATGCGCCCGATGCAGCTGATGGCCCGGCCGACCTCGTTGGTCAGCTGACAGAGTGTGCGGGCGTTCGAGTTGAACTCGACGATGCCCACGCGCGTATTGGGGTTGTTGGGAAGGTCGAGGCGCTGGATCAGCGTCCGCGCCGCGTCCTTCATCTGCTGGGTGGGCTGGCCGGCCATCGAGCCGGAGCCATCCAGCACCAGGACGATGTGCAAGGGCGTGGCCTCGCCGGCGCAGACGGCCTTCACGCTGAGCGTGATGTTGGTCGTCTCGCCGAGCAGCATGGTGTTCGGGAAGGCGACTTTCTGTGCGTTGGCCACACAGGAACTCTCGCGCGGGTTGACCCGCTGCGAGAGGCTGGATTGCTCGGGCGAGGCTTCGGCCACGGGCAGCGCGAGAAGCGAGCCACCGACCAATGCCATCGCCACGGCACCGAGCAGGATCGAAATGTACCGGCGCATAGCCATACTCCTTCGTTCGACGGATTCTCGAGAGCCTTGATTTTCGATCCGGTGGTACCGGCCTGTACGTGCTTGGGGAGCTCAGGCCCGCGCCACCGGCGCATCCGCTAGGTTGTCGGTTGACCATGATCGACACGTCGCCGAAGCCAACCACCGGCTATCGTAACTCAGGCGCGAAGCGGCTGTCAAACCGCTATCTCACCCCGATCGCAGGGTTGGCTCACGTGCTTCACGGGAACTATAACCCATAAGCTACCCAATTGTGGACACCCTGTCAAGAAATCTGTCAGAAAATGTCTGTTTTGTCAGCCTCGGGGCCCGGGGCTATCGCGACCGCGTCGGGTGGTGTTGGTCACCGTCACGAAACGGCCTGCCGCTGCGTCTGTCCTCCTGTGGGCGCGCTTCCGGCGCCCGCCGACCGGTCGGTTGACGACCGGGCCGACACGCGAGAGTTCCGACATCCCATCGGCAAACGGGCCGGGCTCGGCCCGTCTGCCTCATGGCAGCGCATGGAGACTGCATCGATGAAGGCCACGTCCTCCCCCCGCTTCCTGCTGCGACCGATCCTGCTCCTGATCCTCGTCTTGCCGCTGTCCCTCGCGGAGACGCCGGCGACCACTCGCGCGCAAGATCTGGACCGCTGCGTCATCACCGGGGACAAGACGGCCTCGCCCGCCCGGGTGCGCCTGGGAGAAGAGGTCGAGATCCGGCTCAGTCTGCGACCGGACTGCCCGCCGGAGAGCTTCCGGACGGTCGACATCGTGCTGGCCATCGACCGCAGCCGCTCGATGGCCGGCAGCAAGTTGGCCGCCGCCAAGAGCGCGGCCAAGGCCTTCGTGGACGAGACCGATTTGAGCCAGCAGCGCATCGGCGTGGTCAGCTTCGACCGCGAGGGCCACATCGGCACCCAGCTCAGCGATGATGCCGATCGGATCAAGTCCGCCATCGATGCCATCCCGCTGGGTCCGGGCACCAACATCGCCATCGCCATCGACACGGCCTGGGACGATGTCCTGGCGCCAAACCTGCGGCCGGGCGCATTGCCGGTCATCATCCTGATCGGCGATGGCGACCCCAACTACCCCCAGGGCGGCGACCCCGCGGTGGCGGCGGTGCGCAGCTCCAACTTCGCGCGTCTGGGCGGGGCGGTGATCTACGCCATCGGCCTGGGCTCGGACGTCAAGCCCGAGCTGCTCAAGCAGGTGGCCGGGGGTGAGACCAACTACTTCTTCTCGCCCGACGAGTCGGAGCTGGAGATCATCTACCGCGCCATCGCCTTGCAGGTGGGCAACTTTGCCGTGCGCGACCTGGTCCTGGACGACGATCTCTCGGCCGAGGTCGACTACGTGGCCGGCAGCGGCCGGCCCGCGCCCAGCGAGATCCAGGGCAAGCGCCTGACCTGGCGAGCACCTCTGGTACCCTCCTCGGGCATCGAGTTCGTCTACCGCGTCAAGCCGCGCCGGACCGGCAGCTTCCCGACCAACGACCGGGCGGTGGCCCGTTTCGTCAACGCCGACAGCGGCCAGGAGGAGTTCGTCTTCCCGCAGCCCCGGATCACGGTGATCGACCCGCCGCCGGAGCCGGCCGAATGCAGCGGCACCGACTGGTGGACCATCATGATCCACAGCTTCCCGGATGCCGTCGGCAAGTCCGGCGGCGCGGTGCCCCAAGGCTGCAACAACGCCTTCGACAGCGGTGACTGGATCGACGGCACCCGCTACCCGCTGCCGGAGCTAGAATACTCGCTTCGCAGCGAGTCCGGCGAGGTGCTCTGGCAGGGCAAGGGCGCCCCGGGGCCTGGCCGCGTCGACCAGCGCATCTACATCCGCACCTGCCAGCCGCCGCCCTACACGGTCGAGCTTCTGACCGACGGGCTTCGGGGCTACGAGATCTGCGCCAATCTCTCCACCGAGCGCCAGATCACGAGGCGCGACTTCCACCCGCTCTCCTTCCGGCGCACGGAGGTCCGATTCGGCTTCCAGCGCGGGGGCGTCGGATTCGAATAGCCCTTCGGTTCCGACCGCATCACGGGCGTGGGCCGAGGACCGAGATCCAGGGCCGCGCTGCGTCCTCGCTGCCTCGTCGACCGAGTGCGTCCACGAAATCGGCGCGGATGGAATCGAGCGCTGACTGAAAGCCTGGCTGCTTCGATCGCAGTTCGAACTCCAGCTGGATCGGGGCGAGCGGCGCGTCCATGTCCAGGGTGACACGCCCCTCGTTGTTGTAGCGTGCCGACGCCGGGCGGAGGCTCTGCCGGAGGAGGTCGAAGCGCATGGCGTCGAAGTAGAGCGTGAGTTCCAATCGCTTCAGACCTTCGGTGTCCAGCGCCACGGTGAGTCGCTGAAAGGCCGAGTCGAGCGACTGCGGATCCGCCGCTTCGATGACGTGACCCGGGGACGAGGCGACCCGGCGCATACAGACCAGATCGCAGCCGGCCCCGAGGCAGATGCCACGGATCGTGACATGTTCCGACTTCGGCAACTCAGCCGCGGTCACGACGGGCTGGCACCCATCCGTGTTCACACCGTCCGTGACCAGCAACAAGGACTCCCGAATCCTTTGGCCGGGAAGATCTTCTCGTCCCTGCTTCAAGGTCTTCCGCGCCTCTCTCAACCCGTCATCGATGGCCGTGCCACCGCTCGCGCCGAGCTGCCGGATGCATTCCTCGAGCCGCTCGGGCTCCGCGACGAGCGGGCAGAGCCGTCGGGCCGTGCCCCCGAAGGACACGACGCCAACACGGATATTCGGATGGGCCGCGAGGTCGAGCGACGCGATGAAGTTCAGGGCGGCCTTCTCGAGCTCGCGATTGGGCAGGCCCTGCATCGAGCCCGAGGCGTCCAGCACCAAGACGATGTGATGCGCGATCTCGGGCCCCGCGCAGACGGGGTCGGCGGTAATCCGCAGGCGCGTCGTCTCGCCCGTCAAGAGCAGGTTGGGCGAGGCCTGCGCGACCAGGTTCAGCAGGCAGGGACTGGCTGCCTGGCTGCCGGGGCCTCGAGTCGAAGGGGCAGCCGAGATCGGCATGCCAGCGGGAGGTCCAGGCAGCTCGAACCAAGCCTGGCCCGCCAACACGAGGCCGATGGCAAGCCCGAAGGCGGTGCCGATGCCGAGAATGCGGAAGCGGTGGGCTGACATCATGCTCGCACTCCGAGGGATTCGATGAGGCTCAAGGCCGCGGCTGGACGACCGGGCCGAAGACGTGGACCCAGGGTGCTACGCCGCTGGCGCTTCCGCTTCGGTTCTGCTGATCGCGGCACTCCACGGTGGTCGATAGGGTGACCGGATGCCCACCGGTCTGCAGGGGGCGGACGGACAGCGTGACGGTCATGCCGTCCGCCGACAGGAAGTCGCGCTGCCACTCGAATCGCTTGCCGTCCGGGCTCACGTCTGCCGGAGGTTGGGCGCTGTCCGGGACGTAGTCCATGGTCGCCGGCAGCGTCGTCACCAAGACCAGCTGTCGCAGCAGCACCTCGAGCACTTCGTCGCGGATGCGTTCGAGGATCGGATCCAGGTCGAAGGCGCCGGCGGCTTGGTAGAAGTATCGCGCGCTGGATGCGGCTTCGCGCATACAAGCCGCATCGCAGCCCGCCCCGACACAGATCGTGATGAGAAGAATGCCCTGCGACTTGGCCGATCGGGCGGCTTGCTGAACGGGGTTGCAGCCCTCGACGTTTGCGCTGCCCGAGATGAGGATCATGATCTCGTGGATGACCTGGCCTGGAGCCAGATTTCGGCCCTGGCGCAGCACCTTGATGCCTTCCTGGATGCCGCGATCGATGGCCGTGCCGCCGTCGGCGCCCACGCGGCCGATACAACTGGTGACCCGGCCGACCTGGTTGGTCAGCTGGCAGAGCGTGCGGGCGTTCGAGTTGAACTCGACCACGCCCACGCGTGTGCTGGGATTGTTGGGAAGGTCGAGCGCGTCCACGAATTCGCGCAAGGCACGCTTCGTCTCTTGCGTGGGCTGGCCCGCCATCGAGCCCGAGCCGTCCACCACCATCACGATATGCGTGGGCGTGTCCGAGATCGGGCAGTTGGCCCGGACCCGAGTCTGCAGCTGGGTGGTTTCTCCCATGAGCATCAAAGGGGGCCAGGCGCGCTGCTGCAGATCGAGCACACAGGGGCTCTGACGTGGGTTGCCACCCTGCGCGAGGCTAGCGGCCCCAGCGGGCCCGGAGGCATCGAATCCTGGATGCGCCGGGATCCAGAGGCTGGCCAGGATGCCGAGCGCGATGGCCAAGCTGGATAGGACTGCGTGTCGGAGACTGCTCATCGATACCTCCAGAGCATCATCGATAGCGGTTACGGGCGGGGCTGGACGGCGGGGTAGAAGACGTGGACCCATGGGGGATCCGTCTCGAGGGTGCCGCTGCCACCCATGGCGTCTTGGAACTCGATGACCGTCGAGCGCGCAACTGGATGGCCTCCGACTTCGAGCGGGCGGACGTGGAAGCTCAAGGAGATTCCCGAGGCGGAAAGCAAGCTCCCCTGCCACTCCAGTATTCGGTGATCCGGCCAATGGCTCGCGGGTGGCTTGGCGCTATTCGGCACGTACTCCATGTTCTCTGGCAGGAAGGTGGCCACCGTGAACTGACGCAAGGCAATGCCGGTCAAGATCGTGTCGATCCGGTCGAAGACGCTTGGCAGTCCAAGGCTACTCGGCTCTTCGAAGAAGTGGTCTTGGCTGGATGCGGCTTGCATCATGCAGGCCGCATCGCAGTTGGCCCCGATGCAGATCGTGATCAACAGGACGCCTTGTCCCTCGACGGTCCGCGCGGCGTCGAGCAGCGAAGGGCAACCAGCGTTGTTCTGTCCATCGGTCAGCACGACCATCACTTCTTGCATGGCAGGTCCGCTAGCAGGACTCCGGCCGTGCAGCAAGACCTCCAGTCCCTCGAGCACCCCGCCATCGATGTTGGTCCCACCGCTGGCTCCGATCCGTCCGATGCAGCTGACGACCTGGCCGAGATTTTTGGACAGCCGGCACAGGGTCCGGGCGCTCGAGTTGAACTCGACGACGCCCACCTCGCGCATCGGGTGCTGGGGCAGGTCCAGCGCCTGCACGAAGTCTCGCAGCGCATCCTTCGTCTCCTGGTTTGGCTGCCCGACCATCGAGCCCGAGCCGTCCACGACCAGGACGAGGTGGAGCGGCAAATCCTTGGGGCAAGTGGCCCGCGCACGGATCTCGAGCTCGGTCGTCTCGCCTAGCAGCATCAAGCCGGGCCGGGCCCGCTGTTGCAGATCGACCAGGCAGGGGCTGCCGTTCTGGGATGGGCCGGCGCCGCTCTGCGCCATTCCGGCCGCGTTCGCCTCGCCGGCTCCGGTCGAGAGCCAGGCCAGTGAGGCCAAGGTCATGGCGATCAGCCCCGAGGTCAGGATGCTGCAGCGTTGCCAGTGGTGATGACAGCGTGTCATTTCATGTTGATCCTTTCCCGCGCCTCGGAGACATCATGGCGTTGGCCAAACGACGGGTCCGAAGACGTGCACCCAGGCCGGTTGTGCGTCGGCGGTGCCGATGTCATTCGAGAGGTCGCGGAACTCCAGCTCGGTCGATTCCGTGACGGCTTTGCCGCCGTTGGTGGAGGGTCGGACCTGCAACGTGAAGGTCATGCCACCGGCCGGAATGAAGTTCTGTTGCCACTCGAACCGGCGCAGGTCTGGCGATTCGTCCGCCTGTGGGTCCGCGCTGTTCGGGATGTAGACCATATTCTCCGGCAGGGTGGTCACGACCACGAGCTGCCGCAAGACGAAGCCGAGGAGCTCGTCGCGAACGCGCTCGAGGACCTGGATGAGGCCACTAGCACTCTGCACCTGGTAGAAGAAGCGCGGGCTCGTGGCGACCGGGCGAAGGCAAGGCGCGTCGCAGTCTGTGCCCACGCAGACTGACACGACCAGAACACCTTGCGCTTTGGCTGAGCGTGCAGCCTGCAGCACCGGGTCACATCCCCCGTCGTTGGCTCCGCTTGCAAAGACGATCATCGACTCCTGGATGACGTGGCCTTGGCCCAGGTTGCGGCCCTGCCGAAACACCTTCACGCCTTCATGGATTCCGAGGTCGATCCGGTGTTCCCCCTCGGCCCCGATTCGGGTGATGCAGTGGCTGATTTCGGCCTCGTCATTGGTAAGCCGGCAGAGCGTTCGGGCGACGGTGTTGTACACGACCACGCCGACGCGCCGCTCGGGATGGTTGGCCAGGTCGAGACTCGCGACGAAGTGTCTGAGCGCAGCATCCCGTTGTCCTGCCGGCTGGCCGGCCATCGTGCCGGAGCCGTCCACCACCAACACGAAGTGGCGCGGAGGTTCAGCTTGCGCGCAGTTGGGCTCGACCCGAATCCGCAGCTCGGTCGTCTCGCCGCTCAGGATGACCGGAGGCCATGCCTGCTGCTCGACATCGAGGGTACACGAGCTCGGGACCTGGTTGACGCGCAGCGCCAGTCCGCCTGCCCTTGCCTCGGAGGGGGCGAGCCCGAAGATCCCGATACCGCTCGACATCAAGATGGCGAGAGCGAGACACGGGACCGTGAAACTTCTCGTGTTCATACATCGCTGCACTGCGAGTCTCATGGCGTTCTCCTCGTTCAGTCTGACGTGTCTGACTAAACACGCGAGCGCCATGAAATTGGACATGCAGTTCTCGAATCGAATCGACAGCCCTCGACATCCGTTCGACGGCGGGAACCGGGTTGTTCCGGCCCGAGCCTACTCCTCGCCCAACTTGAGCACTGCCATGAAGGCTTCCTGGGGGATCTCGATCGAGCCCAGGCGCTTCATGCGCTTCTTGCCTTCCTTCTGCTTCTCCAGCAGCTTGCGCTTGCGGGTGATGTCGCCGCCGTAGCACTTGGAGAGCACGTCCTTGCGCAGCGACTGCACCGTCGAGCGGGCGATGACCTTGTTGCCGATGGCCGCCTGGATCGGCACCTTGAACATCTGTCGCGGGATGACTTCCTTGAGCTTGCGGGTCAGCGCCTGGCCCACGTGGTAGGCCTTTTCGCTGTGCACGATCAAGCTGAGGGCGTCCACGGCTTCCTCGTTGATCAAGACGTCCAGCTTGACCAAATCGCCGGCCCGGTAGTCGTTGAAGCTGTAGTCCATCGAGGCATAGCCGCGGGTGCGGCTCTTGAGCTGATCGTAGAACTCGGTGATCAATTCCGAGAGCGGGATGTCGTACTCCAGCATCACCCGGCCCTCGCTGGCGTACTCCATCTTGTCGAAGACGCCGCGGCGATTGGTGACCAGGTCCATGATCGGCCCGATGTAGTCGTCCGGCGCCCAGATCGTCAAGTCCATCCAGGGCTCGCGGATCTCCTCGATGGTCGAGGGATCGGGCAGATGGGCCGGATTGTCGACCCGGACCTCCTCGCCCTTCTTGAGCAGCACGCGGTAGATCACCGAGGGCGCAGTGGCCAAGAGGTCGATGTCGTACTCGCGCTCCAGGCGCTCCTGGATGATCTCCATGTGGAAGAGGCCCAGGAAGCCGCAGCGGAAGCCCAGGCCCAGGGCCACCGAGCTCTCCGGCTCGATGACCAGGGCCGCGTCGTTGAGCCGCAGCTTGTCCAGGGCGTCGCGCAGGTCCATGTAGTCGTCGCCGCTGGTGGGATAGAGGCCGGCGAAGACCATCGGCTTGGCCGGCTGGTAGCCCGGCAAGGGCTGGATGGCCGCGCCCTCGACGGTGGTGATCGTATCGCCCACCTGCACGTCGCGCACGCTCTTGAGGCCGGTGGCGATGTAGCCCACCTCGCCGGAGGTCAGGCCCTGGGTCGGCACGAGCAGCGGGCTGAAGACGCCCACCTCGATGGGCTCGAAGCGCTTGCCCGATGCCATCAACTTCAGCTCGCCGGCGCGCCGCGTGCCGGCCCGCCCGTCGAAGACCCGCACGTAGGCCACCACGCCCTTGTAGGCATCGTAATGGCTGTCGAAGACCAGGGCCCGCAAGGGGGCCTCGGCCTGGCCCTTGGGCGGCGGCACCTCGCGCACCACCGCCTCGAGCACCGCCTCGACGTTGGTGCCTTCCTTGGCCGAGATGCAGATCACCGCATCCGGATCGCCGCCGAGCAGATCGCAGACCTCCTCGGCCACCTCGTCCGGCCGGGCCGCCGGCAGATCGATCTTGTTGATGACCGGGATGATCTCCAGGTCGGCGTCGATGGCCAGGTAGAGGTTGGCCAGGGTCTGCGCCTCGACCCCCTGGGTGGCATCGACGATCAGCACCGCGCCCTCGCAGGCCGTCAGGGCCCGGCTGACCTCGTAGGTGAAGTCGACGTGCCCGGGGGTGTCCAGGAGGTTCAACTCGTATTCCTCGTCGGACCTCGTCCGATAACGCATCCGCACCGCGCTGGCCTTGATCGTCACCCCGCGCTCGCGCTCGATGTCCATCGAGTCCAGGGCCTGATCGACCATCGAGCGCTCGTCGATGGTCTCGGTGAACTCGAGGAGACGATCGGCCAGCGTGCTCTTCCCGTGGTCGATGTGAGCGATGATGCAGAAATTGCGGATACGCGATGGATCGGTCCTATTTTCGAGGGTCTGGGCTGCTCGATGGGTGACGATCGCGGCCTCCGCGATCCGCGTAATGCTAGCACAGGGCCCCCGGCCGCGAGCGCCGCAGCACCCGGCTTCGACTCCCGGATGAAACCCTGGCCCGCGCCGTCCCGTATGCTTACCTTGGCCGCGGATTGCCGGCCCACGGCCGGGCCCGGATCCCAGCGAGCCGTCCGGCCCGGACGACCCGAGATCGATCGAGGATGGCCGTCGCCTCCGACGGCAAGGAGCAAGGAAGCCAAACGATGGAAGAGACCCAGAGCCCCGAACCGACCCCCGAGACCCAGTCCGATGCGCTCCCCGGCGCCAGCACCGCAGAGCCCGGCCCGGATGCCGAGCGCGCAGCCGCCAGCATCGCCTCCGACCTGCGCGAGTTGGGCTTGCGCTTCACCGCTGCCCTGAAGGCCGCCGCCAACACCCCCGAAGCACGCGAGCTGCGCGGCGAGGTTCGCGAGGGCCTGTCCCAGCTGCGCGACGAGATCGACGGAACGCTCGAGAACCTGCGCAGCGGTGCCAAGCGTCGCGTCGAGGAGCGCCGGGCGGCTTCGGCCGGCGAGGCCGAGGCCGATGGCGGGCCCGCCGAAGCCCGTGCCGGCAAGCTGGCCGAGCAGGTGCGCGTCGAGCTGGCCCAGGCCGTGCGCAACCTCAGCGCCGCCCTGGACAAGATGGCCGGATCGGTCGAGGGCGCTGCCGGAGACCCCGGCGCGTCCGAGACCGACGACGAGCCGGAGATCGTGGTCGAAGAGGTCGGCCAGGATTCCGGCAAGGCCTGATCCTCGGCCGCACATCCGCATCGTCCGATCTTCGGGCCTGGCGCGAAGCCAGGCCCGTCGCTCGTCCTTCGGCTCGAGCGCCGGATGATGCAGGTGGTCGATATGCCTGCGTTCAGCGCCGAGGCGGGGGTTGCCGGTCGCGCCGGCGGTAGATCAGCCGCCCGTCGTCCATCCGGCGGGTTGCCCGGCCATGCTCGACCAGCCAGTCGAGCAGCGCGACGCTCTCGCCCAGGCGGGATTGCAGGTTGGCCGGAGCGGGCGGCTCGGGACCCAGCGCGCAGCAGACCTCCCAGATGCTGCTGCCTCCGGAACCCAGCGCTGCCCGGGTCTGAGCCAACCGTCGGCGCAGCTCGGCCAGGCGCCGCGCTATCAGCACCCGATGGGCGCGCACCGGACCGCCGTGCCCTGGCCAGAGGATGGCCAGCCGCATGCGGCCCAGGCGGCGCCAGGAGCCGATCAGGTCCTCCAGCGTCGATGGCCGGCGTCCCCGCGCGTCACGGCCGGCGAGGAAGGGGATCGTGCCTGCCCCCCGCAGCAGCAAGTCACCGGTCAAGGCCGTCCCCGAACTGGCGTGGACCAGGCCGATGTGGTCCGGGCTGTGTCCCGGCAGCCAGGCCACGCTCCAGCTGCTGCCGCCGGCGCGGATGCGCTCGCGATCGCGCAGCGCCCTGAGCGCCGACTCGTCGATGGCCCGCTTCGGGCCGTATTGGCCACGCGCCAGGAAGTGCTGCCGAAAGGCCGCCTGCAGCTCGCCGGGAACGCCGCCGGCCTCCGCCGCCCGCAAATGCAACTCGAGCCGCGCCCGCCACGCGGCGCCGAAGTCGGCCAGCATCGGCAAGGCCTCCGGATGCGCCAGGATCTGGCAGCCGCTGGCAGCCTGCACCCGATCGGCCAGGCCCAGGTGGTCGATGTGGGCATGGCTGATCACCAGGCGTTCTAGACCTTCCCAGGAAGCGCCCGCCTCGTGAAGCCCGGCCTCCAGCGCCTCTAGTCCCTCCGCATGGCCGAGGCCGCAGTCGACCAGGGTGGGCAGGCTGCCCGGCAGGTGGTAGGCATGTACGTGGCCGCCGGACATATCGGCCGGCAGCGGAAGGCTCAGGCGAAGCGTCTCCGGTCTCGGCCCCTCGGGCGGCCGTCGCTCGGGCCTCATCCGAAATGCTTCCGCGGACCGGTCCTCAGGCGGGGTCCCGGGCCGCCTCCACGGCCTCGGGCCTCAGCGCGACCAGGATCTTCCAGTCGCCCTTCTGGACCACCTCGTCGCGTTGGTTGACCAAGCGCACGTCGAAGCCGACCACGCCGCCGCCCATCGCGCGGCTGAGCCGCTTGTCGGCCACCTTGACGATGGCGTGTACCGTGTCGCCCAGCAGGATGGGCTTGCGGAACTTCCACTCCAGGCCCAGGAAGGCCAGCGTGGTCCCGTCGATCAGGCCCAGCCGGTAGGTCAGGCCGGTGGCCACCGAGAGGCCCAGCACGCCGTGGGCGATGCGCTCGCCGAAGGCCGTGTTGCGCGCGAACTCGGCATCGGTGTGCAAGGGGTTGTAGTCGCCCGACAGGCCGGCGAAGGCGCAGACATCGTGCTCGGTGATGGTGCGCGAGGGGCTGACCACGGTGTGGCCGATGTCGAAGTCCTCGAAGTAGCGCCCCTTGACGGGCTCGACGGGGGGGTCGCTCGACATCCTGTTCTCCTGGGTCGCTCATCGGGGGCGGAACGCGGCGCTGGTGGGCCGCCGGCCCGGCGATTCTAGTCCGCGCCCCTGCCGCGCGCAATCGCGGGCGGCGGTCTCGGGGCGAGCCAAGGATCGGGCGATCGCGTTGACTGCAGTGCCGCGCGCATGCTACCCTGCCGCGCTCGATCCGATCGGCTCCAAGGCCAGGCCAAGGATGACCCAAGCCAGCGAAGCGCGCGCTCCAGAAGGCGACCGGCCGTCGGCGCCGGCCCGACCGGGCCTCCTGGCGCGGCTGGGCGGCGACGACGCCGCCTCCGTGCTGCGTCGCTACACCCTCTCCGGCGCGCTCTGGTCGCTGGTGGCGGCGCTCCTGGGCGGACTCGGCCTGGCCCAGCTCGCCTTCGCCATCGATCCGCCCTTCGCGGCGCTCGGGGTCGGCCGTCTGGACGCGGCCAGCCGGCAGGTGCTGCTCTTGGGCTCGATCTCCCTGCCCTTGGCCGGCGGCTTGCTGGCCGCCGGTGGTCTATCCACGGCTTCCGAAGCGATCATCGGCCGCGCCAGGGGCGCCATCCTGCTCTGGAACCTAGGCCTGCTGCTGGGTCTGGCCGGCATCTTGGTCGGGCTCCTGGATGCCCAGATGTGGGCAGCCCTGCCCGCGCCGGCCGCCGGCCTCATCTGCCTGGCGGCCCTCCTGTGGACCAGCGCCCTGGTGGCCTGCGCCGGTCGCTCCGGCCCGGGCCCGAGCCTGCCGGTGGCCGCCGGCTTGTTGGCCGCGCTGGGCCTGCTGGTCCACCTGGGGCTGGGCAGCTTGCTGGCCGCCAGCCTGCAGGGTGCGGCCCAGGCCCTGGCCGCGGCCTCGCTGATGCGCGGTCTGCCGGACCTCTGGCTGGTTCCCGCCAGCCTGGGCCTCCTGGCGGCGCTGCTGCCGGCCGCCCTGGGCCGGCCGCTCTTCGGCCGCCGCCTGGCCCTGCTGGGCCTATGGTCCTGGACCCTCACGGCATCGCTGGCCTTGCCGCGCGACCTGCTGCCGGATCTGCTCCCGGCCTGGCTGCAGCGGCCGGTCGAAGCGGCGGCCTTGCTGAGCCTGGCACCGGCCGTCGCCTTGGCGGCCTTGCTGCTCGGGACGTGGATTCCCGACGACCGGGAGTCGGAAGCGGTGGATGACCCGGCCTCCCAGCCGGCGACCTCCGCGCCGACCTCGCAAGCCGTCGAGGCTTCCGCGGCATCCGCGGCCTGGCGGCGGCTGCTCCTGGCCGCCGCGGCGCTGCTCTCGGCTTCCCTGATCCTCGGCGCCTCCCTGCTGCCGGAGACGCGCCGGATCCTGATCTTCAGCACTTGGTCGCCCGCGGCGGCCATCCTGCCGCCGCCCGGCCCGACCTGGCTGGTCTCGATCTGCGCCATCTGGGCCATGGCGGCCGCTACGCGAAAGTCGGATGCACGGCTGCGCTGGCTGGCCCGACTGTCCCTCGCGGCCGTGCTGCTGGGCCATCTGCCCCTGGCTCCCTTGGCTCTGGCCGAGACCGCCCGCGCCTCCGGGGCTGCCGGCGAGATGCTGCGCCTGGAAGCCTGGCTGCGCCTGCCGGGGCATCTGGCCTTCGTGCTGGCGGCGCTGCTGGCTTGCTGGCTGGTCCGCCCGGCCGGGAATGCGGTGGCCGGCGGCGCCGCGGAGACGCCCGGTCCCTGGTCGAGCGGGTGGCTGTTCATGGGACGGCCCGGCATCTGGTTGGCAGGCGGCGCGGCCCTGATCGGGGCCTGCCTCTTCGTGACCAGCCTCCTGCCCTTGGCCGACGCCGTGCTGTCCCGTGCCTCGACGCGCGGCACGAGCGATGCCTTCGCGCCCGGCGGCCTGGCGGCCGAAGGGCGCGCGCGCTACATTGCCGAAGGCTGCGTCGGCTGCCACAGCCAACGCGTGCTGGACGCGGCGGATCCGGCTTTCGGGCCGCCGACCGGCCTGCGCGCACAGGCCGGCGGGCCGGCGCCGATCGGGCATCGCCGCGCTGGCGAGGACCTGGCTTGGGCCGGCGAGCGCTACGGCGACGCCGAGTTGATCCGCGAGCGGCTGGCGGTGCACGCCGCGGGCGGCAGCCCGGCCTATCCCTGGCTCTTCGAGCGAGCCGGGCCCCTGCCGGCCGGCGAGGCGGTGGTGCAGTACCTGGCCGCATTGCGCGGTCGGGCCCAGGCCGATGTGGAGGCCGGCCCATGAGTGGGGATCGATTGCCGCCCGAGCTGCCCGAGCGCGATCCCGGGCTGCCGCGCTTCGTCTGGTTGGTCTACGGGGGCCTGCTGGTGCTGGGCTTGGTCCTGCTGCTCCGGCCGGACGACGGTCTCGCGGTCCTGGCTCCCGAGCCGGAAGCCGAGCGTTCGGTCGAAGGCGAGGATCTGGCCGGCCGCGGGGCGCGGATCTTCGTCGCCGAAGGTTGCAGCGGTTGCCACGCCACCGTCGGGGCCGACGGTTCCTTGGGTCCCAGCCTCTATGGTCTGGCGCAGCGGGCCACGACCCGCCTGGCCGCGCCGGACTACCAGGGTCGGGCGGTCGATGCCGCGGGCTATGTAGTCGAGGCCAGCCTGGATCATTGCCTCGATCCGCTGCCGGGCTGGGATTGCCCGGATCTCTCCGGCTTGGCCCTGCGCCTCAGTATCGAGGACGGCGAGGCCCTGGCCGCCTACCTGCTGGACGCTGCCGGATCGGAGCCCGGCGTCGAGGGAGCCCCATGACTTCAGCGCTCGAGCCGGACGCGGTCGATCGCTATCGCGCCGGCGAGGATCCCGAACCGCTCCTGCGCGCCCTGGCCGCCGGCCTCCTCGGCGGCGGGCTGGTGCTCCTGGTCGACCGCCTCCTGCCCAGCGGACAGCTGGCCGTTTTCGATCCCCTGGTCGGCTCGGCGGCGGCCCTGCCGCAGGGTCTCCTGTGGCCGGCCCTGCTGTCCCAGGCCCTCCTGGGACGGCCCCTGGCCACCGCAGCCGGCGCCGCAGCCTTGCTGATCCTGCTCAGCCTGGCCAGCTTCGTCTATGTCTACGGTCAGCTGCGGCGCTTTCTGCCCGGCGCGCCGATACTTCAGGGGCTGACCTACTCCGGCTTGCTCTGGCTGCTGGCCTGCCCGGCCCTGATCCCGCGGGCGCGGGACTGGCTGGCTTCGGGATTCGCCGGCGGCGCCTCGGCCGGCGGGGCGACGGCCGCGGCCCTTTGGCTCCTGCTCGAGCCGGCCCTGGCGCTGGCGGCCTACGGGCTGACCGTCGGCTGGATCTGTCCGCAGCGGCCGACGCGCTGATGCGCCTGGCGGCGCTGGCCGGGATCCTTTGCCTGGCCCTGACCGCGCTCGCGGCCTGCATGGCCGGGCCCAGCCCGACCCCCTGGCCTCGCGAGTCCCTGGAGCGCGTCGAGCCGCCCTGGTTCCCGGCGGCCGACGCGCTGCCCGCGAGCCGCGCCGAGGCGGCGCTCGGTGCCCTGCACTACCAGCGCTACTGCGTCAGCTGTCATGGACCGGCCGGCGACGGCCGCGGATCGGTGGGCCGCGCGCTCCGACCGCCGCCGCCCGACTTCACCGATCGGGACTACATGTTCGAGCAGCGGCCCGATTGGTACTTGCGCAGCCTAGAAGAGGGCATCGCCGGCTCGGCCATGCAGCCCTGGGATCATGTCCTCGATGTCGAGGCGCGTTGGGACACGGTCTTCTACGTCTGGTCGATCGCCACCCCGCCCGCGGCCTACGAGCTGGGCGCCCGGCTCTACGCCGATCGATGCGCGAGCTGTCACGGCGCCGACGGTGCCGGTCGGTCCACCCGCCGCTTCGACGACCCGAGCCGGGTGGTCAGCAGTCGGGCCGAGGATCTTTCGGCCTTGGAGGTCGAGCATCCGGATCTGCTGGCCGATCTCGATTCTCGGGCGCGACGTTCACTGATCGAACACACCTGGACCTTCCTCTACCGGCCGGCTCTCGTCGAGGAGTGAGTCGGCTATGCTATGATCAACCCGATCGGTCAGCTTTGGTAGGCGAAGGTCAGCCTGCGATCTGACCGGATGCGCCAAGAGCCATGCTAGGAATTCTCGCAACTCCAAGGTCGACCGCAGGCCTCCGGATCCGGAGGCGCTGCGCTCTTGCGGCGGCAGTCTGCCTGATGGCCTCGCTCGCCGCGGCCCAACTCGGCCAGGCGCCAGTCGAGACGCTGGCGCAAGACGAAGCGACCAGCCCCTGCGTCAGCGATCCGGATCGCAGTGGGAAGCAGGCCTTCCCGCCGGTGGTCGGCATTCGCCAGCCCGTGACCATCACCTTGCGCCTGGGATTGAACTGCCCGGTGGCCGGATTGCCGCTGGATGCCGTGCTCTTGATGGACCGCTCCAGCTCCATGGCCGGCAGTTCCATCGCCGATGCCCGCCGGGCAGCCCAAGCCTTCGTGGATGCCGTCGATCTCGAACGCAGCCGGTTGGCGGTGGCTTCCTTTGCCCAGCAAGCCCGCGTCGACCAAGGCCTCACCCGCGATCCCGATCGCTTGCGGCGGGCCATCGAGGATCTCCGGGCCGAGGGGGACACCAACATCAGCGCCGGACTGGTCAAAGCCGCCGGTGAGCTGGCGAGTTCGGGCTCGCCGCCGGGCACGGTCGCCGCTGTCATCCTGCTCACCGATGGCCGGGACCAATACGGTGGCGAGGCGGTGCGGCGACAGGCCGAGGTATTGCGCGCCGCGGGCATCCACCTGGTGACGGTCGGCCTGGGTTCGGACGTCGATCGGGCCCTGCTCGAGCAGATCGCGACCACGCCGGACGACTTCTGGTACGCGCCGCGCAGCCATGACCTCTTGGCGATCTACCTGGCCTTGGCCGGCCGGATGCAAGCCCTGGAGGCCCGCGATCTGGTCCTGGTCGACGAGCTGCCGGAGGACATGCAGTTCGAGCCCGGTTCGGCCCTTCCGGCTCCCTGGAGTCTTCGAGATCGGACCTTGGAATGGCGCCTGCCGGTCGTACCGGCCGAGGGCATCACGATCACCTACCGCGTCCGGCCCCAAGAGCTGGGGCTGCGGCCCACCAATCGGCAGGCCGAAGCGCGCTACACCGATTCCGACGGCGCCGAAGGTCGGCACGTCTTCCCGATCCCCGAGGTGCGGGTGCTCTCCGAGCCGCCCACCTTCACGCCCACCCCGACGGTCACGCCGACGCCCAGCCACACGCCGAGCCCCAGCCCGACGGCCACCAGCAGCCCCACCGCCACGCCCACGCCGACGCCCCGACCGAGCGCGAGCCCCACGCTCACGCCGCGCTTCAGCCCCACGCCCACGGCCAGCGCGACCCTCGATCCGGCTCGGATGCGGGCCTACCTGCCCCTGCTCTTGCGCCAGGCCTGCCACCAGGACGGGCAGCGCCTCGAGCTGATGCTGGTGCTGGACGCCTCGACCACCATGGAGGAGCGCACGTCGGACGGACGGCGCCGCCTGGATGTCGCGATCGAGGCCGCGGTACACCTGGCCGGTCTGCTCGATGCACCCCGCGAACGCATCGGCCTGGTCAGCTTCAACCAAGAGAGCCGCGTGCTGTTGCCACTGACGGCCGACACGGCCGCGGTCGAGCGAGCCCTGAGCGGTCTGCCGACCGCCTTGGGTTCTCGGATCGACGCCGGTCTGCGCGAGGCGGGCGATACCTTGCAGTCGCAATCGCGCCCGGGCAGCCGGCAGGCGGTCATCCTCTTGACCGACGGCATCCCGGCGGGCACCGGCACGACGCCCGAGACGGTGCTGGAATCGGCCGAAGCGCTGAGCCGCTCCGGCATCATCATCTTCGTGGCCGGTCTGGAGGGCTCCGAAGCGGGCGTAGCGCTGATGCGGGCCGTCGCCAGCGGCCCGGAGCGCTACTTCCCGGCCGGCGACGGCGAGCGCCTGCTGCAGGTCTACACGTCGATCGCTGGCGGCCTGGCCTGTCCCTGAGGATCGGCCGCGGTCCGAAGGGGCCATCCGCGACCGGACGGGCTCAGAGCCGGCCGGCTTGAGCAATCGGGCCGGCGCTCTATAATCCGGCCTGCATGCGATCCACCTTTTCGCGACCGCAGACCTGGCTCGGCATCCTGGTCAGCATCCTGGCGCTCTGGTACGCCATCCACGGCATCTCCTGGACCGAGCTGATCGAGGAGCTGCGCGGGGCGGACTACCTCTGGCTCCTGCCGGCCGCGCTGGTGCTGGTCCTGGGGCAGGTCCTGCGCAGCCAGCGCTGGCGACTGCTCTTCGCGCCGGCCAGCCGGCCGGGCCTGCGCGACGCCTTCGCCATCCTCTGCATCGGCTACCTGGTCAGCACCGTCTTCCCCCTGCGACTGGGCGATCCCTTCCGCGCCTGGGCCGCCGATCACTACACGCCGGCCTCCCTGGTGGAGTCCCTGGCCACGGTCCTGGTCGAACGCGCGCTCGATCTCCTGTCCATCGTCCTGCTGGTGGCCCTCTTGGCCCCCGGGGACGAGGCGGCCCTGCTGGAGCGGCGCTTCGGTCCGGGACCCTGGTCCGAGCCGGCCCTGCTGACCTGGATCACGGTCGGCCTGGTGCTGCTGGCCTACCTGGGCCTGATCCTGGCGGCGGCGGCGGGCCCGCCCCTGGGCCGCGCAGCGCAGCGGAGCCTGCTGCGAGTGGGGCTGCCGGAGGACGTGGCGGCGCGCGCCGGCCGGCTGGTCGCCGGCTTCGCCGAGGGCCTGCGCCCCCTCAGGCGCCCCAGCCGCGCAGCCTATGCGCTGGCCTGGTCGCTGGCGATCTGGCTGGCCAGCGGCGCCGGCTACTGGCTGGTCATGTTCGCCTTCGACCTGGGCCTGGACTACCCGCAGGCCATCTTCGTGATGTTCGGCGTGGCCGTGGCGGCCATCCTGCCCTCCACGCCGGGCTATACCGGCGTCTTCCACGCCGCCGTCGTGCTGGGCCTGGCGCTGGTGGCCGACATCCCGCGCGAGGCGGCGCTCTCCTATGCCGTCGTCGAGCACGGGCTGATCACGGTCGTGCTCTTGGCCCTGGGGCCGGTGGGCTTGCGACTCCTGGGCATGTCCCGCCGCGAATTGGGTGCCAGCGTCGAGCGCTCGACCGGGGCCCTGTAACCCGCCCGCGTCCATCCCCCGGGCGGCCGACGCCGGCCGGGGGGATGCGTTGGCGAGCCGGGACCCGCCCGGTATACTAGCCGCTTGGCCGGCGGCCCGCCCGGCCGCTTCGAGATGTCCGCGAGGAGAGCAGCCCGAGATGCCCGCACACCGGCCCCTGCCGGCCTACGACCGCGAGCGCCTGAGGCGCATGCTGGCCAACGAGGCCGACATGTCCTTCAAGCGCCGCGCCACCAGCGTCTTCGATTTCCTGGCCATCCAGCCCGGCGATCGGGTGCTGGATGCCGGCTGCGGCCGCGGCTTCTACCTGAACTTCCTACGCCAGCTGCATCCGGGGGCAGAGGTGACCGGCGTCGAGCTCGACCTGCCGCTGCTGCCGCGGGCGCGCGCGGCCGTGCCCGGCTCGCGGATCTTGGGCGCCAACCTCTACCACCTGCCCTTCGCCGAGGCGAGCTTCGACAAGATCGTCTTCTCCGAGGTGATCGAGCACATCCCGGACGACGGCGCCGCCCTGCGCGAGCTCTATCGCGTGCTGGCGCCCGGCGGGCGACTGGCCCTGACCACGCCCAATGCCGACTACCCCTTGCTCTGGGATCCGATCAACAAGGTCCTCGAGCGGCTAACCGGCCGGCACATCGCCCGCGGGCCCCTGGCTGGCATCTGGGCCAACCACGTTCGGCTCTACGATCTGGAGACCCTGACCCGGCGCGTAGCCGAGGCCGGCTTCCGCATCGACGAGGTCCGGCAGCACACCCGCTTCTGCTTCCCCTTCATTCATAATCTGGTTTACGGGCTCGGCAAGGAGCTGCTCGAGGCCGGGCTCTTGCCGGAAGGCATGGCCGCCGCCGCCGACCGCTACGCCCTGGATGAGGATCCCCAGCGCGGGAGCTGGCTCAACCCGGTTCGGCTGGGCCTGCGCGTGTTCAATGCCTTCGATGCGCTCAACGAGCGCTTCCCGCCGCGCCCCGATCGGCCCTTCTTGATCCACGCGCTCTGCCTGAGCAAGCCCGAGGCGGCCGCGTGAGCCGCTCGCCATCCCTGCGCGCTTGGCTGGCCGGCATCCTGGGCCTGGCCGGCCTGGCCTGGGGACTGCGCAGCCTGGCCTACCGGCCGGATCTGCCCTTGGATGCCGGCTTGGGCATCGCCGCCGGCCTGCTGCTCTTGGCCTGGGCCTGGCCACGGCTGGACCTGGCCGCCTTGCCGGCGGGCCTGGCCTCGCTGCTGGAGACCCGGGGCGACGAGGCGACGACCGAAGCGGGCGACGATCCGGAGACCGCGAGCCCTTCCGAGGACGACGAGGCTGCCCGGGCCGAGCCGGGTGATGGCATCGGCGATGCTGCAACCGCCCCGCCGGCGCCCATCCTGGCTCGACCTCCGGACAGGGATGGAGCGGGGACGCTGTCCGACCCGGAGTCCGACCCGATGGACTTCCGACCCGAGTCGCCGCGCGCGGGGGCGCGGGTGGGCACGATGCTCTTGGGCATGGGCCTCGTCTTGGCCCTGCTGGGCCAGCTCCGGTTCGACGCGGCGGCCTTCGCCAGCCGGCCGCTGCCGATGGCGGGGCTCCTGCTGTTCCTGCTCGCCGCGGCCCTGTGGTGGGTCGGGATGGGGCGCCTGCGCTTCTCCGCGCCAGCCGATGCGCCCACCCCCTCGCGCCCCGGACCGCTTCTCGATCCGGCCCGCCGGCTCTGGCTGGCCAGCGGCTGGACGCTGATCCTGATCACCGCCCTGATCGTTCCGGCGCTCTTCGGCACCGACAATCCCCTGTCCCTCCTGCGCTACGACTACGAATTCGACAACACGATCACGCGCCTCGGGGGCCTGCTCTGGATCGCCGGCGGCCTGGCCTGTCTGTGGGCCATCGTCGATCGGCGCGCGCTGGAGTCGGCCTGGCGCGCGCGGCTCGGCTCCGGCGGGCTCGATCTGCGAATCGGGCCGATGCATCTCTTGCTGCTGGGCCTGCTGCTGGTCGGCGCCTGGTTCCGCTTTCACGAGTTGGGCGTGCTGCCCTACGAGATGACCAGCGATCATACCGAGAAGTTGGGGGACATCCGCAACGTTCTGGCGGGTCAGCGGCCGGCCTTCCTGCCGGGTAACGCGGGCCGCGAGGCGATGGAGTTCTACTGGATCGCTTTCCTGGTCGGCCTGGGCCTGCCGCTCTCCTTTGGCACCATGAAGCTCGGCATGGGCATCGTCGGGCTGCTCAGCTTGCCGGCGGCCTATCTGCTGGGCCGAGAAGTAGCCGGCCGCTGGGCCGGCCTGGCTGCCGCACTGATCTTGGCCCTGGCCCCCTGGCATCTACAGATCGGCCGCGCGGCGCTGCGCATCGCCTTCGCGCCGCTCTTCGCTGCCCTGACGCTCTGGCTCTGCTTGCGCGCGCTGCGCCGGGGCGGACGCAACGACTTCTTGGCCCTGGCCATCGTGGCCGGCCTCGGCGTCTGGGGCTACACCGCCTTCCGGCCCCTGATCTTGGCCCTGCCCTTGATCATCCTGGCCAAGCTCCTGCACGATGCGCATGCGGCGGGCCATCTGCGGCAGCCGAGCCGCTGGCTGCCGGCGCCCGTCGCCGGGCACTTGATCGCGGCGGCCCAGATGGGCCTGATCGTCATCCTGCCCATGCTGCGCTATGCCTACGATCGGCCGCTCTACTTCAACGGTCGCTCGCGTTCGCGCCTGGTGGGCGACACGGCGCCGCCGGATCAGTTCTGGCCGCTCTTGCGCCAGAATCTCTCCGAGCAGCTGGTGCCCAACATCCGCGATGCGCTCCTGATGTTCAACTTCACCAACGACAGCGCCTGGTTCCACAGCCCGCCCGGCCGGCCGGCCCTGGAGACCGTCGGCGGGGCCCTTCTGGTGCTGGGCCTGGTCACGGCGCTCTACCGCCTGCGCCAGCGCGACTGGCGCGCCGGGGCCCTGCTCCTGACCCTGCCCTTGGCGCTGGTCACCACCATCCTGGCCCTGGCCTTCCCGCGCGAGAACCCCTCGCTGTCGCGGGCCTCGGCCGCCCTGCCGATGGTCGTGGCGCTGGCAGCCCTGCCGCCGGCCGTGATCCTGCCGGCGGCGCGCCGGGCCTACGGCCGGATCGGCGGCCTCACAGCCGGGCTCGGTCTGGGCGTCCTTATGCTCTGGATGGCCGCCGGCAGCCACCAACGCTACTTCGAGGAGTATCGCGCCAGCTACGACGGCAGCACCCACACCACCCGCCAGGGCGCCCAGGTGGTGCGCGGCTTCCTGGCGCTGGGCGGCGATCTGGATCATGTCTACTACGTCGGCTGGGTCAACGGCTGGGACTACCGCGCGCTGGCCTGGCTGCTGGACGCGCCGGACTGGAACGGCCTGCTCGAGGGCAGCCCGCCCGACTGGGCCGACGCGGCGGAGTCGGCGCGCAGCCATGTCGACGACCCGGCCCGCAAGCTCTACCTGGTCGGCGGCCCGCATGCCGAGAGCCAGCGGGAGCTGCTCGACGATCTCTACCCGGGCAGCATCCACACCCATCATCGCACCAGGGTTCCCGGCAAGGACTTCTGGAGCATCTACGTGCCCGGCGAGGCCGCCGGCGCTCCCGCGGAGGCTTCCGATGAAGGCTGAGACCGGCTCCGAGACGCGCCGCGAGACCGAGACCGTCCGGAGCGATCCGCCGGCAGTCGAGCCGCCCCTGCCGGCCGGCCCGGTCGACGAGCGGGCGGCGGCGTCCGTCCGGCAGGACGAGCGCGCGGCCGAAGCCCCGGAGGGCGACGGTCCGCCGTCGGGCGGCGGGTTCCGCACCCGGCTGGGCGGGGGCGCCTGGCGCTGGGCGGCGCTGTTGGCGCTGGTCGCCCTGGCAGGCTTCTTCCTGCGGGCGCGGGGGCTGGACTGGGACGAAGGCCAGCACCTGCATCCGGACGAGCGCTTCCTGACCATGGTCGGCAGCGCCCTGGGCCGCCCCCAGGACATGCTGCACTACATGGACACCGATACCTCGCCCTTGAACCCGCGCAACATGGGCCACAGCTTCTACGTCTACGGCACCTGGCCGATGAGCGTGGCGCGGGTGGTGGCCGAATGGGCCGCGGCCACCGACTTTCACAACATCTACATGGTCGGCCGGCAGCTGAGCGTCCTCTACGACCTCTTGGCGCTGATCCTGCTCTTCGGCGTGGGCGCAAGGCTCTACGACAAGCGGGTCGGCCTGCTGGCCGCCCTCTTCACCGCCTTCTGCGCCTTCCACATCCAGCAGGCGCATTTCTTCACCGCCGACGGGCCGGCCAACTTCTACGTCGTGCTCTTCCTCTTCTTCGCCGCCGGCATCCTGCGCCGAGAGCGCTGGATCCAGACCGCCCTGGCCGGCGTGGCGATGGGCCTGGCCCTGGCCAGCAAGATCTCGGTCTGGCCGCTCTCGCCGGTCATCGTCATCGCCTTGGCCGCCGAGGCCTGGCGCCGCGGGGGTAGCTCCCGTCAATGGTGGATCTGGGCGGCCAAGGTGGCCATCATCGGCCTGGTCTCCTTTGCCACCCTGCGCCTGGCGCAGCCCGACATGTTCGCCGGTCCCGGCTGGCCCAACGTGGTCGAGAACCCGGGCCGCTACGCCGAGGTGACGGCCAGCGCGCCCGACTGGTGGTTCGGGCTGGAGGCGCGGATGCCCGAGGCGGCCAAGCCGATGCTGCTGCCCGATCCGCGCTGGGCCGAGAACCTGCACCGCGCCAGCAGCCAGATCCAGGGCTACGGCATGGACTGGCCGCCGAACCACCAATGGTGGCAGCGGACGGATTGGTGGTTCCCCTGGCGCAACATGGTCCAGTTCGGCATGGGCATCCCGCTGGGCCTGTTGGCCTGGGCGGGCTGGCTCTTGGCCGGCTGGCAGCTGATCCGGCGCCGGCGGACCATCCACACACTGCCCTGGTTGTGGTCGGGCTGGATGTTCTTCTACTACGGCATGCAGTGGTCGCGCACCATGCGCTACTTCCTGCCCATCTATCCCACGCTCATCCTGCTCGGCGCCTGGCTCTTGGTGGTCTGGTGGGACCGCGCGCGGGGCGAGGATCGGCGGGCCGGCGGCATGCTCGCGCCCAGCGGGCGGCTGACGTTGGACCTACCGGACTGGACCGGCCGGCTGCTGCGGCCGGCCTGGCCGGCGGCCCTCGGAAGCCTGGTGATCCTGGGCACCCTGCTCTACGGATTCGCCTTCTCCAACATCTACGGCCGGCAGCACAGCCGCAACGCGGCCAGCCGCTGGATCTACCACAACGTCCCGACGGCATTCGGACTGGTGGCCGCCGAGCCCTACGCAGAGCGCGATTGGGGCCAGCTGAAGCTCCTGCCGGCGCGCCCGCCCAATGAGCTGCGCTTCGAGCCCCAGAGCTATCGCTACGAGCTGGAGCCCGGGCGCTGGTACGGGCCGGCCGAGGTCCGCGTGCCGGGCGGCGAGCCGGTGACCATCGAGGCCGCGCAGCTGGCCCATCTGACCGACGCGTCGCCGGGATCCGGGCCGGTGACCCTCGAGGCCGTCGTCAGCCAGTCCTCGGCATTGGGGCCGGATGGCCAGCCGGAGTCGGTGAGCAGCCGGGGCGAGGCGCGCATCGACCTGAGCGATGCCGGCCAGCTGGCGCGGGTGGACCTGGAGCCCCTGGTCCTGCAGCCCGGCAGCCTCCCGGTCGAGCCGCCGCGTGGGATGCTGCGCAAGCTGCGCCAGATCCTGGGCATGCCCTGGCAGGCGCAGGAGACCGAGCCCGCGCCCAGCTATAGCCTCTGGCTGCGGGTCGAGGGCGGCGCCGTCTCCGGCCGCACCAATATCCTGGCCGATCACACCACTTGGGACGACACGGTGCCGCGCGGGCTGGACGGCTACGGGCCCTGGGACCAAGCCGACACGGAATGGGCCGAGGGGCTCTACGGCTTCGTCCAGCTCGACCTCTACGGCGAGGATCGGGACCTCTCCAAGCTCGAGCGGACCCTCGACGGGCTGGCGCGCAGCGACTTCACCATCGCCACCAGCAACCGCGTCTACGGCTCGGTGGCGCAGCTGCCGACCCGTTATCCGGCCACGATCCGGCTCTACGAGCTGATGTTCGACCAGCAGCTGGGCTTCGATCTGGCCATGCGCACCAACCGCTTCGCGCAGCTGGGGCCGCTGCAACTGCCGGACCAGGCGGCCGACGAGGCCTTCCACGTCTACGACCACCCGCAGGTCGACCTGTGGCGCGTCGACGCGGTCGACCTGGAGGCCCTGCGTGCCGAGCTGGAACCGCTGGCCGGCCCCGAGGCGGTCACCTGGGAATGGCCCAGCGACACCCGGAGCCTTGCCGACCGCTATATCTGGCCCCTGCTGAGCCTCGTGCCGGGCATCGAGCGGCCGGATCCGGCGGTTCGCGCCGCCGCAGACAGTGCGCCGGCGAGCGGCGCCGACGGCTTCGGCGCGGCCGAGCTGCCCCCGGATCCGGCCGAGCTGCTCTTGGACGCGGAGCGACGCCAGGCCGAGCGCGAGCGGGCCGACTACCTCTTCGATCCGGAGGGCTGGTCGGCCCGGTGGCCCTGGCTGGCGGCCCTGGTCTGGTATCTGGTCCTGGGGCTGGTCGGTCTGGCGGCCTTCCCCCTGGTCTGGATCCTGCTGCCCAACCTGGCCGACCGCGGTTGGTCCATCGCGCGGACGGCCGGCCTGCTGATCACCGGCTACCTGGCCTGGCTGCTGGCCTCGCTACGCCTGGTGGATCACAAGCCGCTTCTGCTATGGGCCTGCCTGGCCGTCCTGGCCGCGGCTTCCGCCTGGTGCCTGCGCGGCGGCGCCGCGCGGCGCTTGCGCGACTGGATCGTCGAGCATCGACGGACGCTTCTCTGGCAAGAAGGACTCTTCCTGGCCATCTTCCTGATCTTCCTGGGCATCCGCTGGGGCAACCCGGACCTCTGGCATCCCTTCTACGGCGGCGAGAAGCCGATGGACTTCGCCTACCTGAACGCCACGCTGCGCTCGGTTTCCTTCCCGCCCTTCGATCCCTGGTTCGCCGGCGGCAAGCTCAACTATTACTACTACGGCTTCGTCTTCATCGGCAGCTTGATGGAGATGACCCGCATCATTCCATGGGTAGCCTACAACCTGGCCATCCCATCCCTGGCGGCCATGACCGGCCTCGGCGTGGCCGGCGTGGTCCACGGCTGGCTGCGCGCCTCGGGCGTGCTGCCCCGCATCGCCGCCGGCGCCGGCCTGCTCGGCGCGGTCCTGGCGGTCTTGGCCGGCAACCTGTACCAGCCGCGCATGATCGCCGAGAACCTGGCAGCCGTCTCGGGCTCGAGTTTCGAGAGCCAGATTCCGGGTCTGGCGACCCTGGTTCGCGCCTTGTCCGTGTTGCCGCGCTGGCTGGGCGGCGAGATCCAGCTGGGCCTTCGCACCAGCGACTGGTACTGGGGCGCATCGCGCGCCATCCCGGCCCAGGGCGAGGTCATCCCGATCACCGAGATGCCCTTCTTCACCTTCGTCTACGCCGATCTGCACGCCCACATGATGGCCCTGCCGATCACGGTCTTGGCCTTGGCGGTGGCCCTCTCCTGGGTCATCGGCAGCCGCGGGGATCGGCTGGGCTACTGGTGGCTCGAGCCCTGGCGACTGGGCCGGCTGCTCTTGGCAGCCCTGGCCATCGGGGCGCTGTGGCCGGCCAACACCTGGGACTTCCCGACCTACGGCCTGGTGGCGGCCGGCGCGCTGGCGGCCGGCGAGTGGCGCCGCCTGGGCAAGCCCGGCCTGCGCTGGGTGATCCATGTCGGCCTGCGCGGCGGGCCGCTCCTGGCCCTCAGCCTGCTCCTGTTCAAGCCTTACCACGATGCTTACCTGACGCCCTATGCCGACTTCCAGCTCTGGCGCGGGGCCAAGACGCCGCCGGATGCCTACCTGATCGTCCACGGCATCTTCCTCTTCGCCATCCTCAGCTGGGTCCTGGCGCGCCTGGACGACCTCTTGGCCGATCCGGCCGAGCGCAAGGGGCTGCTGTTGCGCCTGGGCCTGGGCGGCCTGGTTGCGGCCGGCTCGCTCTGGTGGCTCTGGGGCGAGACGACGGCCGGCTTCGGGCCGGGTTCCGAGTTCCCGCCCTCGCCCTGGACGCCCTTCATCGGGGGGATGATCCTGGTGCTGGGCCTGGCCTTGCTCCTGGCCCCGCGACTGAGCGCGACCGAGCGCTTCGCGGCCTGGCTCCTGGTACTGGGCGCCTTCCTGACCCTCTTCGTCGAGTTCGTGGTCCTGGCCGGCGACATCGGCCGGATGAACACGGTCTTCAAGTTCTACATCCAGGTCTGGGTGCTCTGGGCCGCGCTGGCTGCCTTTGCCGCCGGCAGTCTGGCCCAGCGCTGGGCGCGCATGCCCGCCCTGGGGGGCCTCGGCGCCGCCGCCTGGCGCGCGGTCTTCGGCCTGATGGTGGCGGCCGGCCTGCTCTACACCGTCACCGCGGCCCGGGCCAAGATCGCAGATCGCTTCCATCCGGCCCACGGCATGCCGGAGGACGAGCGGGCGGCGCTGGAAGATGCCTACGCGCCCGGCCTCTCGGGCGTCGACTTCTTCGACTACGCCTACTATGCCGAGACGGACACCGAGGGCGAGTCGAATGCCATGGCCCTGCGGCACGACTGGCCGGCCATCCGCTGGCTGCTGGAGAACGTCGAGGGCAGCCCGACCATCCTGGAGGCCTACAACTACCAGGGGGGCTACCGCTGGTCCAGCCGCTTCAGCATCTACACCGGCCTGCCCACGGTCATCGGCTGGGATTGGCACCAGAAGCAGCAGCGCAATGCCGTCGGCGGCTGGGTGGTCGACGAGCGCACCCGCGACGTCGGCGAGATCTACAACAGCCTCGAGCCCGAGCAGGCGCGGGCGCTGCTCGAGCATTACCAGGTCGAGTACCTGATCGTCGGCGAGCTGGAGCGGGTGCTCTACCAAGCCGAGGGTCTGGCCAAGTTCGAGCGCTGGGCCGAAGAGGGGCAGATCGAGACGGTCTATGCAAGCGAGGTCTTGGCCGAAGACGGCCGGCCGCTGGTGCGCATCTACCGGCTCGACTGGGAGGAGCGGGAGGCGGCCCTGCCATGATCGACCTGATCTGGTCGGTGCTGCGCTGGTGGCTGGTCTTGGCCCTCTTGGGCCTGGCCGGGCTGCCCATGGCGCGGCGCCTCCTGGGCAGCCTGCCCGATCGCGGCCTGGCCTTCGCCCGGCCCATCGGCCTGTTGGCCTGCGGCCTGCTCTACTGGCTGGGCGGCATGGCCGGCATCCTGCCCAACAACCTCCTCGGCGCCGGCTTGGCGGCCCTGCTGGTGCTGGGCGCCGGCCTGTGGCTGGCGCGCGACGAGGGGCTCGATCCCCGCTCCTGGTGGCAGGAGAACAAGCGGCTCTTCTTGGGCTACGAGCTGCTCTTCGGCCTGACCTTCCTGCTCTGGGCGCTCTACCGGGCCTTCCATCCCGCCATCGAGACCTCCGGCGGCGAGAAGTACATGGAGATGGCCTTCATCAGCGGCATCCTCGAGAGCCCGGGCCTGCCGCCGGTGGACCCCTGGCTATCCGGCGGGACCATCAGCTACTACTACTTCGGCTACCTGATGGCCTCCATCCTGACCCGCCTCTCGATGGTGCCGCGCTTCGAGGCCTTCAACCTGCTGGTGCCGATGACCCTGGGCCTGACCCTGGTGGCGGCCTGCGGCATCGGCTGGAACCTGGCCCGGCTGGCCGGCGCGGCCCGCCGCGGTGCAGCCTGGCTGACCGGCCTGGCCACCGGCTTGCTACTGGCGATCATGGGCAGCCTGGAGGGCTTCCTGGAGTTGGCCTACATTCGTGCCTGGCTGCCGGATCGGTACTTCGACTTCCTGGCGATCAAGAACTTGGGCGTTTCCAGCCAGGTTTGCGGCGAGTCCAACATCGGCCATGCAGCCGGCGGATGGGTGCCTCAACGCTTCATCTGGTGGTGGCGCGGATCGCGCGTCATCACCGACATCGACCCGGCCACCGGCGGCTGCCGCGAGGTCATCCACGAGTTCCCCTTCTTCAGCTTCATGCTGGGCGATGCACATCCGCACGTGCTCACCCTGCCCTTCGCGCTGCTGGTCCTGGCCCTGGCCCTGGCGGTGCTGGCCGGCGGTTTCGACCTGGAACGCGAACGACAGCTCTTGAGCCCGCGCTTCTTGGCCTTGCCGGTAGCGGTGGGCGCTTTGGGCTTCCTCAATACTTGGGACCTGCCCACCTACGGCTTCGTGTTGGTCTGCGCCTGGTTCCTGCGCGGCCTGGCCATTCCGGCCGCGGAGCTGCCCTTCGAGGACGATGCCTTCAATCGCGCCAGCCTGCTGCTCGGCGGGCTGGGCCTGGGCGCCTTCGGTTGGCGAGCCTCCACCGGCCTGCTGGGCGCCTTGCGGGACCTGCCGCCCGAGTCGCTGACGGCCGGCTCGAAGGCGCTGGTGGCCCTGGCCGCGGTCCTCGCCGGCGGCATGCTGATCCAGTCGCTGCAGATGGCCTGGCGCGGCGGTCAGGCCTGGGCCGGCCGGCTGCTCGACGGCCTGCGCTTCGCGGTCTGGTTGGGTGCGCTGTCCATCCTCTTCTACCTGCCCTTCTACCTGAGCTTCAGCAGCCAGGCATCGGGCTTCGGCCTGGTCGACGTGCGCAGCCGGCTGGCCCAGTGGTTGGTGCACTTCGGCCCGCTGGTCTGGCTTGCCTTCGGCCTGGTGGCCTGGCAGCTGGCCCGCCTCCAAGGCTCGGGTCGGGGCCTGTCGCGCCCGGCGCTGTGGATCGCGGCGCCCTTCGGTCTGGTGGCGCTGGTCGCCCTGTGGCTGACGGCTTGGACCGCGCTGGTCTTGGCCATCGGCTGCGGCCTGGCCGGTGCCCTGGCCCTGCAGCGGGTCTGGTCCGCCACCGAAGGGATCCGCGAGCTGGATCTGGCGCGTGCCTCGGAGGCATCCGAAGCGGAAGCGGAGCCGGTAGAGGAAGACGCGGTGGATGCCACGTTCGAAGCCACGGTGGATGCCACCGGGACGGAGCAGCCCGCGGTCGCCTCGACCACCGTGACCACCGTGACCACCGGAGCGTCGGAATCGACCACCGGGGCGGAGTCCGGGCTCAGCGGGTTCCCGCCGGCCCCGCGCCTGCCCGGCCCGACCGTCGCGGCCAGCTTCGCGCTGCTCTGCCTGGCCGTCGGGCTCCTGATGCCCCTAGGTACCGAATTCGTCTTCCTGCGCGATCTCTTCGGCAGCCGGATGAACTCGATCTTCAAGCTCTACTATCAGGCATGGACGCTGCTGGCGGTGGGCGGGGGCTATGCCGCCTTCGCGCTATGGCGCGGGCTGCGCCCGCCGGCCCGCTGGGCCTGGGCCCTGCCGACGGCCCTGCTGGTCGCCGGCGGCTTGGTCTTCACGCTGATGGCGGTGCATACGCGGACCAGCGGCTTCTCGGCCCCGCAGGGCCTGAGCCTGGACGGCTTGCGCTGGTGGGTCGATACGCATCCGGCGGATCTGGAGGTCGCGGCTTGGCTGCAGGCGCACACGCCGCGCGGCACGGTGATCCTGGAGGCCCACGCGCCCGGCGGCTACAGCCACAACGGACGCATCGCGATGGCCTCGGGCCGGCCGGCCGTCCTGGGCTGGTCCGGACATCAGCATCAATGGCGCGGCAGCCAGGCCCTGGGCATGCTGGGGGAGCGCCAAGGCGATATCGAGGCCCTCTACGGACCCATCAACGACGAGCGGGCCCGCCAGCTCCTGAACGAATACCGGGTCGACTACGCCGTCATCGGCGTGACCGAGCGCGGCATGGGCTTCTACGACCCATCCGCCGAGGACCGATTCGCGCGCATGTGGACGCGCGTTTTCACATCCAGCGACGGGCAGGCCCACATCTACGCCCGCCGCGCCGATACCAGCAATTGACGAGGATCCTGCCATGACTGAGAGCATAGCCGCGAGCGAGAACCGGCAAGGGCTGCTGGACACCACGACGCGCTTCACCTGGGAGACCATCAGCTGGATCATCCTGCTGATCGGCGCGCTGGCCCTGCGGGTCTACGAGTTGGGCCACCGGGTGATGAGCCACGACGAGAGCCTGCACACCTACTACTCCTGGAAGCTCTACGACCACGGAGAGTACGTCCACGACCCGATGATGCACGGCCCACTGCTCTTCCACGGCACCGCGGCCATGTACTGGATCTTCGGCGACAACGACTTCGCGGCGCGCATGTTCTCCGTGCTGCTCGGCATGCTCCTGGTAGCCAGCCCGCTGCTGTTGCGGCGCTGGCTGGGACCGGTCGGCGCGCTGTTGGCCGGCCTGATGCTGACCATCTCGCCCAACATCCTCTACTACACGCGCTACATCCGGCACGACATCCACGTCGAGCTCTTCACGGTCCTCATGTTCGTCGGCTTCATCCGCTACCTGCAAGATCGTCGCGGTCGCTGGATCATCCTGGCCTTCTCGGCGGCGGCCTTGGCCATCTCCTCGGCCGAGATGGCCTACATCAACGGCTTCGTGCTGGTCAGCTTCATCGTCCTGGCGCTGCTGGTCGAACGCCTGCGACCGGCCTTCACCGAGCGCCTCTCCCTGCTCCTCGGCGGCGTGGGCCTGGGCCTCTTGGTCTTTGGCTACCTGGCCGTCAAGGGCCTGCTCAACGCCTGGTTCCCGGGCCTGCCCGACTTCACCCAGGCGCCCTTCAAGGAGATCGAGCAGGCCGGTATCCTCTTCGGCGGCCTGCTGATGATCTACGCCGGGATCACCAGCTTGCTGGCGCCCCTGCGCATCCCGCCCGAGGAGGATCCCGAGTTCGACGACGACGCGACGGCCGGCGCAGAGCTCCCCGCGGACGGGTTCGACGCGGATGACCTCGTCGAGGACCTCGATGCCGCGGAAGACCACCTCCAAGCCGACGATGAAGGCGAGGCCCTGCAGCCGGTCGGCCGACCTGCTCGTGCATCTCGCCGCTCGAGCCGCCTCTCCGATCTGCTCTTCGGCCGCAGCAGCGGCTGGCTGACCCTGGGCGGGCTCGTGCTCCTGGCCCTGGGCGCGTGGCGCTTCCAGGTCGGCGCCTGCTTGAGCGACGCGCCCATGCAGGACCTGCTGCTGGGCATGCAGGCCTGCAAGCTGGCCGCCGGACTCCTGGCCGCCGGCGGCGTGATCGCGGTCTACGGGCTTCTGGGCTGGCTGCTCCAGGATGCCGAGGAACGGGGTCTGGCGCAGGCCATCGCCCGCGCGCCCGTCGAGAGCCTGGTCTTGGCCGTCGTCCTGGCCTTTGCCATCTACACCTTGCTCTACACCACCTTCTTCACCAACACCCCCGGCTTCAACGGGTTGGTGCGCTCCATCCAGTACTGGATCGAACAGCACGGGGTCGTGCGCGGCGATCAGCCCTTCTACTACTACGCCCTGCTGAATCCGCTCTACGAGTTCCTGCCCTTCAGCTTCGCCCTGGCGGCGGCGGTGGTCTACTTGCGCCGGCCGGCCCTGCGCGTCTGGCGCGGCTCGGGCGGCGAATTGGGCAGCGAGCCCACCCTGGCCTCGGCCTACTTCCTACCCGGGCTCTTGGCCTGGGCGGCCGGCGTCTTCTGGATCTACTCCTGGGCCGGCGAGAAGATGCCCTGGCTGGTCACCCACCTGGTGGTGCCCCAGATCTTCCTGGCCGCACGCCTGCTGGCCGACACCATCGAGGTCATCGATTGGGCTGCGCTGCGCGACAAGGTCTGGTCGCTGGCCGGGCTGTGGCTGCTGGTCTTCGTGCTGGCGGCGGTGCAGACCGAGCGCATGCTCTACAGCGACGCCGGCTGGCCGCTCCTGGTCCTGATCCTGACCCTGGGCATCGCGGCCTGGATCCTCTGGCGCGCCCGCGCGCTCTGGGAGACGGGCCGGCAGACCGAGCTGGTCTTCTTCGTGGCCCTGATCATCCTGCTCTTGCTCTTCGGTCAATGGGCCGGCGGCCTCTTCAACGGCATCTGGGCCGCCATCCGGAGCCTGCCGACCGCCATCGCCGGCCTGGGCGGCCCCGGCCTGGCCCAGGGCATCCTCGGTCTGGCCTTGCTGGCGGCCGCCATCTGGGGTCTCTTGCGCGTGGCCGGCGACCTGCCGCGCTTCCACCTGCGCCTCTTGGGCGCGACGGTCTTGGCCGCGCTGCTCTTGGTCACCAACGTCTTCGTCTCCCTGCGCGCCAACTTCGTCAACGACGAGCTGGCCACCGAGTACATGGTCTACGCCCACGCCACCGACGAGGGCAACGTGGTGCTCGAGCGGCTGGAGGCCCTGGACGAGGCCACGCCGGACCGCGACCTGGTGGTCGGCTACGACAACGAGGTCAGCTGGCCCTATACCTGGTACTTCCGGACCAGCCAGTGGCCGGGCGCGCGCTACCTGGGCGAGAAGCCCTCGGGCACGGCCCAGCTGCGCGAATTGGACGTGGTCTTGGTCGGCTCGCCCAACTACGGCAACTTCGAGGACTACCTGCTCTCCGACTTCAACGGCTACGAGTACGATCGCATGTGGTGGCCCAACGAGGGCTACAAGGGCTACAGCCTGGATCGAGAGAGCTTGCGCCGCCTGGTCGATACGCTCGAGACGCCCGAGACCCGGCGCAACATCCTGGACATCGTGGTCCGTCGCGAGTACCGCCAGGATCCGAACCTGCCGGCCGGCGGTGACAACGAGAAGTCGCTGGACAACTGGTTCCACCACGCCAAGATGAAGATGTGGGTCCGCAAGACCATCGACGACGGCGCCGCCGGCGTCGCTTCCGGTCCGCAGGACGCGCCGCCCACCGCCACCCCGGTCACGGCCGACCTGCTCGAACTGGAGGTCGAGGCGCGACTGGATCGCGGCACCGCCGGCCAGCCCATCCTGGCGCCCAAGGGCATCGCCCTGGACGCCGAGAGCCGGCTATACGCGATCGATCACGAGAACGCGCGCGTGCAGATCTTCGACGCGGAAGGCGAGCCGGCCGGCACCCTAGCCGATGGCGAGCTGCGCGATGACTCCGGCGCACCCAGCGCCTGGGGGGTTGGCGTCTCGGCCGACGGCAGCACGGTCTACATCGCCGACACCTGGAACCACCGGGTGCTCAAGTACGTCGACGGCGAGCTGGAGACCGAATGGGGCGAGTTCGGCCAGCCGCCGGCTCCCGACCAGGCGCTCGAATTGATGTACGGTCCGCGCGACATCGCGGTCGACGCCGATGGCCTGGTCTACGTGGCCGACACCGGCAACAAACGCATCAGCATCTTCGAACCGGATGGCAGGCCCGTCGGCGGCTTCGGCGGTGGCGGCCTGGCGGTGGGCAACTTCGACGAGCCCAGCTCGGTGGCCATCGATCCGGAGACGGGCGACATCTACGTGGCCGATCTGTGGAACATGCGCGTCCAGGTCTTCGACGCCAGCCGCAACCCCATCCGCCAATGGGCGGTGGACGGCTGGACCAGCCTCGACGCCCAGCACAAGGCCTACATCGCGGTGCATCCGGCCGGCTTCGTGATCTTCTCCGATCCCGAGAAGTCGCGCGTTTGGCTCTACAGCCGCCAGGGCGAGCCCCTGGGCCTGATGAGCCTGCCGACCGACGACGTCGGCCTGCAGATGCCGATCGGTGTGGCCTTCGGGTCCGATGGCCAGATCTACGTGGCCTCCTCGGGCGGCAACATGGTCACCCGCTACGCTCCGCCGCCGGTCATCGCCGAGGCCCTCGGCGCAGGGGGCGATGGGGGCGACGAGGCCGAGGTCGACGACGCCGAAGGGACGGATGAGGTCGATGCGGAAGGCTCGGACGCCGACGCTCCGGAGGACGCGGCTGGTGACGAGGCCGGCGAGGACGCGACCGGCGAGGATGACGCGAGCCCCGAGCCGTCCGAGGACGAGGAGGCCGGAGGGACTGCCGACGACTCGGCCGAGGACGAGGCGGCCGGATCCGAGAACCCGGACGGAGGGGCCGAGGACTCGGGCGCCGACGACTCGGGCGGCTAGCGGCGCGCTGCCGCGCCGGGACCGCCGCGCGGCGGCGTGTTATAAGGACCGATGGTCGGGTGGCGGGCTGCTCGAGCCCGCCACCCTCTCTTTTCGTCTCGACATCGAACCTTCAGCTGGAGCTTTCATGAATATCCACGAGTACCAGGCCAAGCGCTTGTTTGGCCAATACGGCATCCCCGTGCCGGAGGGCCAGGTGGCGACTACCGCGGCCGAGGCGCGGGGCATCGCCGAGCAGATGGGCGGCCGCGTGGTCGTCAAGGCCCAGGTCCATACCGGAGGCCGCGGCAAGGCCGGCGGCGTCAAGCTGGCCGGTAGCCCGGTCGAGGCCGAGTCGGTGGCCGGCCAGATCCTGGGCATGGACATCAAGGGACACACCGTGCGCCAGGTCCTGATCGACCCGGCGGTGCCCATCGCCAGCGAGATCTACCTGGGCGTGGTCCTCGATCGCGCCCGGCGCAAGGCGGTCGTCATGGCCTCCAGCGAGGGCGGCGTCGACATCGAGGAGGTGGCGGCGACGAATCCCGAGGCCATCGTCAAGGTGGCGGTCGATCCCCTGATCGGACTGCGGCCCTTCCAGCAGCGGCAGCTGATCGCGGGCGTCGGGCTCTCCGGCGACCAGGCCAAGCAGTTCGGCCGCATCTGCGGCCAGCTGGTCGAGGCCTTCGGCGAGATGGACGCGACCCTGGCCGAGATCAACCCGCTGGTGGTCCTGGAGGACGGGCGCCTCTTGGCCATCGACGGCAAGGTCAACCTGGACGACAGCGCGGCCTTCCGACATGCCGAATGGGCCGAGCTGCGCGATCCGGCAGAAGAGACCGAGGTCGAGCGCCTGGCCCGCGAGGCCGGCTTGAGCTACGTCGATTTGGACGGGGCCATCGGCTGCATGGTCAACGGCGCCGGGCTGGCCATGGCCACCATGGACGTGATCAAGCTCTGCGGCGGCTCGCCGGCCAACTTCCTGGACATCGGCGGCGGGGCCCAGTCCGACAAGGTGGCCACCGCCATGCGCTTGATCCTGTCCGACGATCGGGTCAAGAGCGTGCTGATCAACATCTTCGGCGGCATCACCCGCGGCGACGAGGTGGCCCGGGGCATCGTCGAGGCGCTGTCGAGCCTGGACACCGAGGTGCCCTTCGTGGTGCGCATCGTCGGCACGAATGCCGAGGAGGGCCGCGCCATCCTGGCCGGCGCCGAGATGCAGACCGCCGAGACGCTCTACGACGCCGCACAAAAGGCCGTGGCCGCGGCCGGGGGGAGCAACTGAGATGAGCATCCTGGTCGACAAGGACACGCGCCTCTTGGTGCAGGGCATCACCGGACGCGAAGGCGCCTTCCACACGGGACAGATGATCGAATACGGCACGCAGGTGGTGGCCGGCGTGACGCCCGGCAAGGGCGGCGAGCGCGAGCAGGGTGTGCCGGTCTACGACACGGTGCGGCAGGCGGTGGACGCGACCGGCGCGACGGCCAGCATCATCTACGTGCCGGCGCGCTTCACGGCCGACGCGGTGTTGGAGGCGGCCGACGCGGGGCTGGACCCCATCATCACCATCACCGAGGGCGTGCCGGTGCGCGACATGCTGGTGGTGACCAACTACCTCTTGGCCAAGGGCATCACCATGATCGGGCCCAACTGCCCCGGGCTGATCACGCCCGGCGAGGCCAAGGTCGGCATCATCCCCGGCAACATCGTCAAGCCCGGTCCGGTGGGCGTGGTCAGCCGCTCGGGCACCCTGACCTACGAGGTGCTCTACGCCCTGACCGAGCGCGGCATCGGTCAGTCGACGGCGGTGGGCATCGGCGGCGACCCGGTGCAGGGCACCAAGTTCGTCGACGTCCTGCGCCGCTTCGAGGAGGATCCGGCCACCGAGGCCATCGTGATGATCGGCGAGATCGGCGGCACGGACGAGGAGGCGGCGGCTGACTACGTGGCCCGGCACGTGAGCAAGCCGGTGGTCGGCTTCATCGCCGGCCAGACGGCGCCGCCCGGCAAGCGCATGGGGCACGCCGGGGCCATCATCTCGGGCGGCAAGGGCACGGCGGCCGACAAGATCGCCGCCTTCCAGGCCGCCGGCATCGAGGTGGCCCGCCACCCGGACGAGATCGCGGAGCTGGTCGAGGGCCGGCTGAGCTGAGCCTTCGGCCGACGAGCCGAGGACTCGTCTCCCCAAGCGGCATGAGCAATCCCCCTTTCGATCCCTTGATCCCGGCCCTCGCCCAGATCGGCGAGGGCCGGGCTTGGGTGGTCGGCGGGCGGCCGCGCGACCGCTTGCTCGGCCGGCCCGGACTGGACACCGACCTGGCTCTGCCCGAGGACGCCGTCGGTGCCGCCGGCCGGATCGCCCGCGCCAGCGGCGGCAGCCTGGTGGTCCTGGATGCCGAGCGCGACGTGGCCCGCGTGGTCTGGCCCGGCGGGGCGGAGCTGGACCTGGCCCGCTTCACCGCAGCCGACCTGGAGGGCGACCTGCGGGCGCGCGACTTCACGGTCGACGCGATGGCCTTGCCCCTGGACGCGCGGGCGCCAGCGCTGCTCGAGGCCGGCGGCCCCGATCTGGCCGGCGCGCTGATCGACCCGACCGATGGCCGCACCGACCTGGACCTCGGTCTCCTGCGCATGACCAGCGGCGCGGCCCTGGACGCCGATCCCTTGCGCATGCTGCGCGCGGCGCGTTTGGCGGCCGAACTGCGCTTCGAGGTCGAGCCCGACACGGCCACCGCCATCCGCGCCCGCGCGCCCTTGGCCAGCCGGCCGGCCGGCGAGCGCCAGCGCGCCGAGCTCCTGCGCCTGATCGCCGCCGACCGCGCGGCCGAGGACATCGACCGCCTAGACCGCCTGGGCCTGCTCGAGCCGGTCCTGCCCGAGCTGGCCGCCACCCGCGGGGTCGAGCAGTCCCTGCCCCACGACCGGGACGTCTACCGCCACTGCCTGGCGACCTTGGCCGCGGCCGAGCTGCTCGAGGCGATCGTATTCGAGCTGGACTCTCGCCGGAGCGAGGAGGGCGAGTCTTCGGAAGTCGCGTCGTTGGAGGTCGAACCTTCGGAGGTCGAGGCAACCGGGATCGAGGCTGGCACGCCCACCGCCGCAGCGCCCGTGACCGATCTGCGCGATGTTTCTGCCGGGGGCTCGATCGGGCTGGAGGCGTCGTGGATCCTGGCGCTGCGGCCCTACATTCCCCGACTCAGGCAGCATGCCGGCCGGCGTTCCGCCGGTGGCGCCGACCATCGCCTCTGGTGGCGCGTGGCGGCCCTTCTGCACGACGTCGGCAAGCCGGACACCCAGCGTTTCGACCCGGAACGCGGCCGCTTCCGCTTCCACGGCCACGATCGCCGAGGCGCGGAGCTGATCGAGGTCTTGGCCGAGCGCTTGCGATTCGGACGGCGCGAGACCGCCTGGCTGATCACCGTCATCCGCCACCACCTGCGCCCATTGCATCTGGCCGCGGCAGGCGGTGCCACGCCGCGCGGCGTCCACCGCTATTTTCGTGACACGGGGGACGAGGGCCTCGACATCGCCTACCTGGCTCTGGCCGACAACGCGAGCAAGGGTGGCGTCCGGCCCGACTTCGCCGGCCACCTGGCCTCGGTTACGGGCGACCTATTCGAGGCCTACTTCGACCGTCCCGACGAGCGCATCTCACCGCCCTTGCCTATCGACGGCCGGCGGTTGATGGCCGAGCTCGACCTGGAGCCGGGGCCCTTGGTTGGACACCTGCTGGACGAGATCCGCGAGGCGCTGGCGGTAGGGGAGCTGCCGGCCGGGGATGCCGGGGCGGCGCTGGCGCTAGCCAGAGGTACCCTGAGGGATCGAAGCTGAGCGGTCGAGGCTTGGTCCATGAATCTGGCTGGCCTAAGCTTGAGCATCGAGGAATTGCATGAGCAGCGGAGAATCATCATGTCCGTCATTCGCAGCCACATTGACGTGCCGACCATCGATGTTCGCGAGCGGGTCCCCGAAGAAGCGATCGATGAGTTCGTGGCAAATGTGGTCGATGCGTTCGACCCGGAGCGTATCATTCTCTTCGGGTCCTACGCGGAGGGCCGGCCCAGGCCCACTAGCGACGTCGATTTGCTAGTCGTCATGCGATCAACCTTGAGGAGCACGCAGCAGGCTGCTGCGATCCTTCAGGCAGTTGAGCATCACTTTGGAATCGATCTCATCGTCATCGATCCTAAGACCCTGGATCGGCGTGCTGCGATGGGCGACTCGTTCATTCTCGACATTCTGGACCGGGGGACCGTGCTCTATGCGCGGCCTGGTCGCTGAGTGGATCGCGAAGGCTGAAGGTGACTTCGCAACGGCTCAACGCGAGGTGCGCGCGCGGAAGCGGCCAAACTACGACGCGGCCTGCTTTCACGCGCAGCAGTGTGCTGAAAAGTACTTGAAAGCCTTGCTGCAAGAACGAGGCGTTCGGATACCGCGAACGCACAATCTGATCGACCTGCTCGACCTTTGCCTACAATTCGACGCCACATTGGAGCCTTGGCGCGACTCGCTACTCTCGCTCAATGTGTATGGCAGTCGCTATCGATATCCAGGCGAATCGGCAGATCGATCGGAGGCGAGAGCGGTCGATGGCATTCTTCGGCCGTTCCGAGCCTTCATGCGGCAACGGATGGGGCTCTCGGGCGATTCGTAGGCGGCCGTGCATCGGACCCGACACCGGATCGAACTCCTCTACGACGAGTTTCAGGCTGCACTCAGGCGCGGCTCATCGCGCCGGCCTAGTCTCCGTACTGCAAGCGGAGAACCCTCTTGCAGGAAGCCGGAGACCTGTTTACTGTGGGGCGGTGCAGGTCTCCGGTTCTCCGTTAACCCGTGGATCCCGATCCGTCGGACTCGTCCCATCGGACGATGTCGCCGTAGCGGCGCGCGGCTCGATCCCCTGCCTCGGCTCGTCCACGGCCCGCCGGCAGATCTCGACGAAATGCGCGTGCAGTCGCAGATCATCGGTCAGCTCGGGGTGGAAGCTGGTGCCCAGGAGCCGGCCCTGGCGCACGGCGACGATCCGGCCGTCCGCCAAGCGCGCCAGGACCTCCACCTCCTCGCCGGCCGACCGCACCAGCGGGGCCCGGATGAAGACCGCGCGGAAGGGTCCGCCCGGAAGGCCGGCGATGTCCAGGTCGGTCTCGAAGGAGTCGACCTGGCGGCCGAAGGCATTGCGCTCGACCTCCACATCCAGGCCGCCGACCAGCGGCTGGTCTCGGCCGATGTCCTCGGCCAGGAGGATCAGGCCGGCGCAGGTGCCCCAGACCGGCAAGCCGGCACGAGCGGCCGCGCGCAGGGGCCCGAGCAGGCCGTAGTCGACCGCCAGCTTGCCGATGGTGGTCGACTCGCCGCCGGGGATGATCAGGCCGGCCAGGCCCTCGAGCTGCCCGGGCAGTCGCACCTCCACGGGCTGCTGGCCCAAGGCTCGCAGGATGCGGGCATGCTCGGCGAAATCGCCCTGGAGGGCCAGGACGCCGATCTTCATCGTGGAGCTGGACTCGAGCGCCCTGTCGGCCATCCGCTACCAGCCGCGCGCCGCCAAGCGCTCGGCCTCGGCCAAGGCGTCGACCGATTGGCCGCGCATGGCCGCGCCCAGGCCGCGGCTGACCTCGGCGATGATCGCCGGGTCCCGGTAGTGCGTGGTGGCGCGGACGATGGCCTTGGCCACCAAGGGCGGGTTCTGGCTCTTGAAGATGCCCGAGCCGACGAAGACGCCGTCGACGCCGACCTGCATCATCAGGGCCGCATCGGCCGGCGTGGCGATGCCGCCGGCGGCGAAGTTGACCACGGGCAGCTTGCCCTCCTCGGCGATCTTCTCGACCAGGTCGAAGGGCGCGCCCATCTGCTTGGCGGCGGCCATGCGCTCGGCCGCGTCCAGGGCGCCCAGGCGGCGGATCTCGCCCAGCACGGTGCGCGCGTGGCGAACGGCCTCGACGATGTCGCCGGTGCCGGCCTCGCCCTTGGTGCGGATCATGGCCGCGCCCTCGCCGATGCGGCGCAGGGCCTCGCCCAGGTTGCGGCAGCCGCAGACGAAGGGCACGTCGAAGGCGCGCTTGTCGATGTGGTTGGCCTCGTCGGCCGGGGTGAGGACCTCGCTCTCGTCGACATAATCCACGCCGAGGGCCTGCAGCACCTGGGCTTCGACGAAATGCCCGATGCGGGCCTTGGCCATCACCGGGATGCTGACGGCCTCCATGATCTCGAGAATCTTCTCGGGGTCGCTCATGCGGGCCACGCCGCCGTCGCGGCGGATGTCGGCCGGCACCCGCTCGAGGGCCATCACCGCCGCCGCGCCCGCCTCCTCGGCGATGCGTGCCTGCTCGGCGTCGGTCACGTCCATGATCACGCCGCCCTTGAGCATGGCGGCCATGCCCGTCTTCACGCGCCAGGTGGCCTTCTCGCCCGCCATGACCCTCGACTCCTTCCGCTCGCTCGATGTGATACCGGTCGCGCCCGGCGATCGGGCGCTCGGACCAATCATGCCATGCGCCCCGGGGAAGACGAAAAGGACGCCGGCCGGTCTTGACCCTCCGCGCGGCCGGGCGGTATAATCCCGAGATCGCATACGCCGCGCCTCGCAGGAGGCGCGTTTTGGCGTGCCCGAGGAGGAGCAGGTCAATGAGGGATCGAACGCCCCTGTTGGTGGCGCTGATCATCGTGCTGTCGGTGATCGCCGTATACGCCAACTGGGATTTCTTCCAAGCCGGTTACGACTACCCGTCGCGGGTGACCAGCCTGCTGCGCTGGCAGAGCGACGATCCGAGCCAACGTTCGCTGGACCTGCGGCAAGGCCTCGATCTGCAGGGCGGCCTGCAGGTGCTGCTCGAGGCCGACCAGAGCGGCGCGGCCCAGCTGGCGCCGGGCGACCTGGACGCCGCGGCCAACATCATCAAGAACCGCGTCGATGCGCTGGGCGTCACGGAGCCCCTGGTGCAGACCCAGGGCGACGACAAGATCGTGGTCGAGCTGCCCGGCGTGGCCGATCCCGAACTGGCGGTACGCACCATCGGGCAGACGGCCAAGCTCGAGTTCATCTACGCTGCCCAGCGCAGCCTCTTCGAGGGCGACGAGGTGCACACCACCGACCCCTATCTCTACGGGGACCTGCCCGAGGACAAGCAGAGCCCCTTCCTCGGCGATCCCGACGACCCCTTGGGCGAGGGCGGCGGCGAGGACGAGCCGGATGCGGCCGACGCGGCCGAGGACGAGGATGCCGCCGACGCGGAGAGCCCGGAGGACGAGGCCGCCGACGACGAGGAGGCGGCAGAGGGTGAAGATGGCGAGACCGACGGCGGTCTGGAGGACATCTATCCCACCGTCATCACCGGCGAGTCGGTGCGCAACGCATCGGTGGCCTTCGACCAGATGGGCCAGATCGTGGTCTCCTTCGAGCTCGACAGCGACGGGGGTCGGCGCATGTCGCGCTTCACTCGCGACCACCTGGGCGAGATCATGGCCATCGCCTTGGACGGCAAGATCATCTCCGCGCCGGTGGTCCAGGCCGCCATCGCCGACCAGGGGCAGATCTCGGGCCAGTTCAGCCAGGCCGAGGCCGAGTCGCTGGCGGTGCAGATCAAGAGCGGCTCGCTGCCGGTGCCGCTGCGCGTGCGCGGCCAGACCGTCATCGGGCCGACCCTGGGTAGCGAGACCATCGACGCGGCCATCCGGGGCGGCATCATCGGATTCATCGCGGTGATGGTCTTCATGCTGCTCTACTACCGTATGCCCGGCCTGCTGGCCGACCTGGCCCTGGTGCTCTACGCGCTCTTGACCTTGACCATCTTCCGGCTCTTCCCGGTCACGCTGACCCTGGCCGGTATCGCCGGCTTCGTGCTCTCGATCGGCATGGCGGTGGATGCCAACATCCTGATCTTCGAACGGATGAAGGAGGAGTTGCGCGCCGGCCGGCGCATCGGCCAGGCCATGGACATCGGCTTCGCCCGCGCCTGGCCCAGCATCCGCGACAGCAACGTCTCCACGCTCATCACCTGCGCCATCCTCTTCTGGTTCGGCAACCAATTCGGGGCCAGCATCGTCAAGGGCTTCGCGGTCACGCTGTCCTTGGGCGTGCTCACCTCGCTCTTCACCGCCATCACCGTCACCCGCACCTTCCTCAAGCTGACCAACCGCATCATGCTGCGCGATTCCGACGTCACCCCGACCGAGGATCCGCGGCTCAAGGTGCTCTTCGGCTTCTAGGCTGCCCGGCATTGCCGGCCCGGCCCGCGAGCCCATCGCGGACATCAGGAGAAGGAACATGATCGACATGCTGATCAGCGAGTGGATGACCACCGGCCCGATCACCATCCTGCAAGGCGCTTCGCTGGCCGAGGCGCGGTCGCGAATGGAGCAGGCCGACATCCGCCGTCTCCTGGTGGTCGACCGCGACCAGCAGCTGGTGGGTATCATCACCCGCGCCGACGTGCTGGAGCACTGGCCCTCGCGCTTCTCGATGCTCGAGCCGGGCGAGATCCGCGAGATGATGGAGCGCATTCTGGTCGACGAGATCATGTCGACCGAGTTGGTCACCGCCGACCCGGACACCACCGTGGCCGAGGCGGCCAACCTGATGTTCGAACATCGCATCGGCGCCTTGCCGGTGGTCGACGGCATGCGCACCGTCGGCATCCTGACCAACTCCGACCTCTTGCAGGGCCTGGTCCGCATCCTGGCCCGGATGGGTCGGCAGTCCGCCGACGAGCGCTGAGCGCTGCATGCGGTCCCGCCGGGCCCGCGACCCTCTTCAGGAGAACCGAGCCGTGTTCAAGATCATCGAACGTCGCTACTGGTGGTTCCTCTTCTCGGCCATCATCATCATCCCCGGGATCGTCTCGATCCTGCTCTGGGGCATCCCGCGCTCCATCGACTTCGTCGGCGGCTCCTTCTTCGAGCTGGCCTTCGAGGACGGGGCCGAGGTCAGCGAGGCGGGCATCATCGATGCCTTCCAGGCCTACGGCTTCGATGCGCCGCCGCAGGTGGTCACCGCCACCGACCCGGAGACCGGCGAGACCCGCTACCAGATCCGAGCCCCGGCCATCTCCAGCCTGGCCGATGCCGAGGGCGTCGACCAGACCGACTTCAAGGAGGGCCTCTATCAGGCGCTCGAGGCGGAGTTCGGCCCCTTCGAGGAACTGCAGTTCGCCGACGTCGGCCCCTCGGTGGGGCGCGAGGTGACGCGCAACGCGGCCATCGCCGTGGTCATGGCCTCCATCGGCATCCTGGTTTACCTGACCCTGATGTTCCGCAACGTGCCGCATCCGATACGCTACGGCTTCGTGACCATCATGGCCATGCTGCACGACGTGATCCTGGTGTTGGGCATCGCCTCGATCATGGGCCACTTCTTCAACTGGGAGGTGGACGCGCTCTTCTTGACGGCGCTCTTGACCATCATCGGCTTCTCGGTGCACGACTCCATCGTGGTCTTCGACCGGGTGCGAGAGAACGTCGGCCGCATGCGCGGCCTGGCTTTCGATCGGGTGGTCAACCACAGCGTCATCCAGACCCTGGACCGCTCGATCAATACCCAGCTGACGGCGGTCTTCACGCTGGCGGCCATCTACATCTACAGTCAGGGCCAGCTGCGGACCTTCCTCTTCTGGCTGATCATCGGCATCGTCTCCGGTACCTTCTCCTCGATCTTCAATGCCGCGCCGCTCCTCGTGGTCTGGCAGAATCGGGAGTGGGAGAACTGGTTCGGTCGAGGTCGAGATGCCGGCGATACCCGCGCCAGCGCGGCCTAGACCCTTTCCTGTCGCGGCGCGGACCGCGGGCGGACGGCGGGCTGACGATCGCCGAATGCCGGAGTCCGCGCCGCCATGGAGCCCTATAATCCGCACATGCACGATCCGATCGAGGTCCAGTCCGCGGTGGTGAATCAGGACGCAGCCGATGCGCCGATGATCGAGGCCATCGGCTTGACGCGGCGCTACGAGGATTTCGCGGCCGTCGATGGACTCGACTTGGCGGTGCGACAGGGTGAGATCTTCGGCTTTTTGGGACCCAACGGCGCCGGCAAGACCACGACCATCCGCATGCTGACCGGCCTCCTGCGGCCCACCGAGGGCACGATCCGAATCGACGGCATCGACCTGGCCGAGGACCCGCAGGCGGCGCGGGCGCGGATCGCCTACCTACCGGATACGCCCTACCTCTACGAGAAGCTGACGGCGCGCGAGTTCATCCACTTCGTGGCCGGCCTCTACCGCGTGCCGCCCGAGCGTGCCAAGCGCCGGGCGACCGAGCTGCTGGAGATCCTGGATCTGGAGGAGCGCGCCGACGACCTGATCGAGGGCTTCAGCCACGGCATGCGCCAGAAGACGGTGATGGCGGCAGCCCTGGTGCACGATCCCAAGGTGATGTTCCTCGACGAGCCGACGGTGGGCCTCGATCCGCGCAGCGCCCGCCTGATGCGCGACATCTTCCGTCAGCTCTCCGAGCGGGGCACCACGGTCTTCCTCTCGACCCACATTCTCGAGATCGCCGAGCGGATGTGCGACCGAATCGGCATCATCAACCAGGGCAAGCTGATCGCCTTGGGGACGGTCGAGGAGCTCTACGCGCGAGCCGAGGCCTCGGCCACGCTCGAGGACATCTTCTTGGAGTTGACCGGCGGCGCGGCCTACGCCGAGATCGCCGAGATCCTGGCCTAGGCCGGCACCGACACCGAGGGGGCGGCGATGCAGCTCGATCAGACCGGACCGGCCGGCCTGCCCGCCGCACAGCCGCATGCCGCGGCTGCCGAGCGGCCGGGAAGCCTGGTGGCCGAGGTGCTGCGGCTCATGGGCGCACGCTGGCGGATCGGCTGGAACGGCTTCCGACGCGGGGCGCGCTGGCGTCGGATCGTCTACCTGGTGGTGCTCCTGGCCGTCGCCTTCCTCTCCAGCGTGGCGCTGCTGGTCAGCTTCGTGCTCACGCGCTTCCTGGTCGAGGTGGGCGAGAGCCCGCGCGAGGCCGACGTGCTGGTCAACTCGGCCTTGTCCGGCGGCCTCACGCTCAGCTTCATGGTCAGCTTCACGGTGGCCCTGGCGGCGCTCTACCTCTCCAAGGACCTGGACCTCTTGCTCTCGGCGCCCATGCCGCGGCCGGCGGTCTTCGCGGCCAAGCTCCTGGCCGGCATCGCGCCAGCCATGTTGATGATCCAGGCCATCACGGCCGTGCCGCTGATCGGCCACGGCCTGGCCCAGGACTACGGAAACGCCTACTACCTGGCCATGCTGGCCTCGCTGCTGCTGCTGCCCCTCTTGCCGACGGCCATCGGGGGTACCTTGGTGGCATTGATCGTGCGTCACGTCTCGGCCCAGCGCGTAGGCGAGGTGGTCGGCCTCCTGGTGGTGGCCATGACCATGTCCATCGCCTTGGTGCTGGGCAGCGCCCGCCAGCTGCAGGAGGCGCTGACGGTCCGCGACCTGATCGGCGTGCTCAGCCGCTTCCGCAACCCCTGGTCGCCGGCCGAGTGGCTCACCCGGGCCATGGTCGGCTCGGCCACCGGTGATGCCTCGATGGCCTTTGGATGGTTTGGTCTGGTGATCGTGGTCAGCCTGTTCTGCCTCCTGCCGCTGGTCCTGGTCTCGGGCCGGATCTACGAGGAGGGCTGGCTGAAGATGCACTCGGCCGCCCGCCGCTCGGAGCTGCGCAGCGGTATATGGCCCTGGGCGCGCGTCGACCGCGCCAGTGATCTCGGCCAGCCCTCGGGCCTGCTTCGCTTCCTCCCCCAGCCGACGGTGGCCGTGTTGCGCAAGGACCTGCGCGTCATCCCACGCGATGTGACCAACATGGCCCAGGTGCTCTCGCCCTTGGCCATCGGGGTCTTCTTCATCCTGCAGCAGCTGCTCTACCCCATCCGCTTCGGCAGCGAGGGCATGGCGCAGCCCTTCGTGCGGCCCATCCTGGCCATGCTCTCGGCGGCCATCGCGGCCGGCGTGGCCTCGATGATCCTGACCCGCTTCGGGCTGACGGCCTTCAGCTTCGAGGGCCGCAGCTACTGGGTGCTCAAGGGCGCGCCCATCGCCCGCGGCGAGCTGGTGGTGGGCAAGTTCCTGGTGGCCTACATCCCCTACTTGCTCCTGGGCGGCGGTCTGGTGCTGGCCCTGGAGCTCGCCCGCGCCTTCAGCGACGCGCGCCTCTTCGACACGGCCATCCTGCCGGCGATGCAGGAGACCCTCGATCCGGCCCTCCTGCTCTACGGCTTCTTCGTGGTGGCCGCGGTGGGCGCCGGCACCATCGCCATCACGCTGGCCATCGGTGCCGCCCGGCCCAACATGCGCTGGGATACGCCGCACGAGATGCTCAGCCCCGACGTGGGTTGCCTGAGCCTGGTGCTCTACGGCGGCTTCGGCGGCGTCACCGGCATCGCCCTGGCCCTGCCGATGGCCATCAGCCGCTTCGACATGCTCGGCGGCACGCCACTGGTTTGGATCGCCGGCCTCACCCTCGGCCTGGCCTCGACGGCGGTGGCGGTGGGCGGCGGGCTCTGGGTGACCGCGGCGGAGCTGGACTCGATCGGGGAGTAGGGCAGCGGGATCGCCTCGAAACTGCTCGAAGCCCCTTCGACGACCGCTCTCGACCGAGGATGCCACGATGTCCGAAGCCCCCGACCTCCAGCTGGCCGATGCCTTCCCACCGCCCGAGATCGCCCGGCGCGTGGAGCGCCTGGGCGTGGCCAAGGCCGGCGCCGACGCCCTGACCCTGCTCGTCCTGGCCGTCCTGGCCGGCGCATTCATCTCCTTGGGCGGGCTCTTCTACACGGTAGTCGTCACCGGATCCAGCCTGGGCCTCGGCATCACGCGCCTCCTGGGCGGGGCCAGCTTCAGCCTGGGCCTGATCCTGGTGGTGGTGGCCGGCGCCGAGCTCTTCACGGGCAACAACCTGATCGCCATGGCCTGGGCCAGCGGCCGGATCGGCACGCGCCAGGTGCTGCGCAACTGGCTGCTGGTCTACCTGGGCAACGCGGCCGGCTGCCTGGCCACGGTGGCCCTGGTCGTCTGGGCCGACATAGACACCCTGGGCGGTGGCGCGGTAGGCGAGACGGCCGTCGGCATCGCGGTGGGAAAGGTCTTCCTCGCGCCCGGAGCGGCCTTCGCCCGCGGCATCCTCTGCAACGCGCTGGTCTGCCTGGCGGTCTGGCTGGCCATGGGCGGGCACAGCGTCACCGACAAGATCCTGGCGGTGATCTTCCCCATCACGGCCTTCGTGGCCATCGGCCTGGAGCACTCCATCGCCAACTGGTTCTTCCTGCCCTGGGGCATCGCGCTGGCCGGCGGCCAGACCATCCCGCTGGACGGCGCCGCGCGCAACCTGGCTTTCGTGACCGCGGGCAACATCGTCGGCGGCACGCTGCTGGTGGCCGGCGTGTATTGGATCGCCTACCTGCGCGGAGAGAATCAGAGCCGCAGGGTGTAATCGGATTCGGGCTGCCTGCGACCCCATCCGTGATGGAACACTTCGTCGCCGAATCGGGCGAACGCAACTTCGCGGAGATCCACCATGTCCTGCAACCGCATCCGCTCGACCGTCGCGAGCACACTGCTCATCGGCCTGATCACCTTGTGGCCGGTCCCGGTGCGCGCCGAGATCGTCGACTTCGATCCCGATCGCGACTTGGTGCCGGAGATCCTGGATCCCCAGGAGATGGCGCTGGTCGATACCCTGCTCGACGTAAAGCAGGTCGCCATCGGGCCGATCCGGCCCGATGGGGGTGCCCTGCTCTTTGCCTCGACCTCCGATCTGGCCGGGCATCCACCGGCCAGCCTGTTCCGGGATCTCCTGGAGGTAGACACGGGCCGCGTCTCTAGCCTCGAAACGCCGGTGCCCTCGTACGCACGGTGGGTCGATGCGAATCGATTGGTCTGGTTCGAGAGCCGGTCGGGAGAGCCCGTCCAACGCGTGGAGCTGGATCTACGCGGCGAGGTGATGAGCCGAACTGCGATCGACTGGCTCGCGGACGAGCCCTACGTGCTTTGGTCCTCGCAGAGCAGCCCCGACGCGAGCCAGTACCTCCTGGTCGGATGGGAGGACGATCCGAGCCCGCTGGTGAGGGGCCGGTCCCACCTGGCGCTGATCGATGCCGATGGCCGGAACCGGCGCGAGCTGGGCGCGTTGCCGGGCAGCGTGGACCACGTGGTCTGGAGCGACGACGCGAGCCGCATCGCGATCGGAACACGGGATACTGGCGTGCTCAATGCCCTGAGCTTCGACGAGACCTTGCTGGAGATCATGGGCCGGCTCGATCCGCGCGACAACCCGTGGCGCGAGTATGGCTTGGTCTACGGGGTCTTCGATACGCGGGATGGGCGCGAGCGCCTGCGGCTCGATCGCGCCCTCGTCGCGGACGGCCGGATCTGGCGCAGCGCGAGGCTCTCCCCGGCCGGCCGCTGGCTCCAGTTCACCGTCGCCATGCCCTCGCATCTCGACGACCGGCCCCACCCGACCTATCAGCGCAGCAGCCACTCCGTGCACCGGATCGTCGAGGTCGAGACGGGGCAGGTGCGCGACATCGAGATGGCGATGGATCCCTCCATCCAGGCCCATCTGCAGTTCGAGGACGAGGAGAACCTCCTCATCGCCAATCAGGACGGCATGGACTCGGTCCTGCTACGCCACGAGATCGACAGCGGACGGACGGAGCGGATCTGGGATCGACCCGGCAGCATCGACGATGGAAACCACTTCTTCCAACGGGTCGCCAACCGCATGCTCTTCGTCCACGAGTCCTTCGACGAGCCCGCCGAGATCTGGCTGGCAGAGGGTCCGGATTGGAGCGCCAGCGCCCGGCCCGTGACCTCCGTCAACGAGAACGCCCGATTGGCCAGCCGACTCGCGAGCCTCGAGGTCGAATGGACCGACGAAGGGGGTCGCAGGCTGAGCGGACGGTTGATCTATCGGGAGGACCAGCCGCCATCGGCACAAGCGCGGCGGCCGGTTGTCGTATGGCAGATCGGGGGGCCGGACTGGCATGCCTCGGATCGCTTCGGTCACACGGCCGAGGCGCCGACCAGCATCCTGGCCAACCTGGGCCTGCCGGTCTTCGTGGCCAACGTCGCGGGGCGGGCGGCCGGCGATGCCGACCTGCACGCGCTGCTGTTTGACGACGACCATTTCGGGCAGGTCGACGTGCGCCAGCTCCAAGCCGGTGTCGAGGCCCTGATCGAACAGGGACTGGCGGATGCCGGGCGCATCGGAATCACCGGCTGCAGCTATGGGGGCTTCTTGGCCTGGCAGAGCCTGGTCGAGGCACCCGGGACCTACGCCGCGGCCAATCCGCAGTGTTCCCTGGTCGATCTGGCCAGCTACTGGGCATCCGATCCGCAGTCCAAGCTCGGCGCTGCCTACTGGATGGGATCGAGCCCCGACGAGTCGCCAGGCGAATACCGACGCGATTCCCCCTACCGCCGCGTCGACGAGATCCGCGTGCCAACGCTTGTGTTCCACGGCACGCTCGACTCCCTGCCCATCGATCCCGTGATCGTCATGCACGACGCCCTCGAAGCCGGTGGCCAGGAAACGAGGATGCTCCGCTTCCGTGACGAAAGGCATGGGCTGTTCGAGCTGTCCAGCCAGCGACTGGCCGTCCAGGAGCAGGTCCGATTCTTTCGGCATCACCTAGCTGGCGTGTTGGCGCAGCCAACTCCGATTGCCAGCTCGACCCCCGATCTGCCAGCGACCGAGGCGCCGGCCACGGTTACTCCGAGCCGCACTCCGAGCAGTACGCCGACCCCGATACCGACCCAGGTGGAGGGCCGGCTCTACCTTCCCTGGTTGAGCCTGCCGACTCCGTGATCCAGGCTCGCTCGACGGTCGCGGATCGTCGCGGATCGATGCGCTGCGCTTCGGCCGCGCGAGCAGGCTACCAGCACGCCCGACTTGGCCAGGAGGTCGAGCTCCAGGCTGTAGTAGTAATGCCCGCCGAAGACCAGCAGGAAGGCCAAGGCCAGGAACACCAGCGCGCGCTCGCGAACATGGAAGCCCAATGCCGCCAGCCCGAGGGTGACCACGGATTGCCGGCTGCCGGGCGGCACGTCCTGCGCCCTCAGGATCTGCCAGAGGATCAGCAGGAGGATGAAGGCGACGCCGGTGCTGGCTGCCAGTCCCGCTGCATCGGAATCGAGCCCCCGCGTCTCGTCGGCCAGCAAGAGGCCGCAGGCGGCGGTCGCCAGCCCGTAGCCCACTGGTACGCGGATGGCCGCCCAAGCACGCGCGTCGAGCCGGGGCACCGACCGCGCCAGCCAGACCAGGACCGTGGCGGCCAGCGCCAGGATGGTGCCCAGCGGGAAAGGCCAAACGCTACCCGCCGGCAAGAAGGAGTCGAGCAGCCACACGGTCCAGGCCGCAGCCAGGCCCGAGGCGATGTAGCGCTGCAGGCGATCGGGCATCCAGACCAGGAAGGCCGCCTCGAGCAGGAGCAGGGCGACGGGGCCCCATCCACCGTAGGGTAGGAGGCTGACGCCGCCTATACAGGCGGCCTCGGCCGCGTGTATGGGAGACTTCGATCACGCGGGGCTCAGATTTCCCTGCGCACCGTCCCCGGCGGGACGACGAGCCGATGGACGAGCCTGGGCGCCAGATCGCGACATTGATACGATCTTGATCTCCCCCTGACAGGCCTTGCCACCGCCTTGATCCGACCAGGGCTAGACTCCGAGCCGAAAAGGAGTGTAGCCATGGAATCGACATTGCTGATCATCGGAGCGGTCGGCGCCGTCTTGCTCGGCGTCTACCTCATGTTTGCCCTGATGCGACCGGAGGACTTCTCATGATCGCCTCCGGCCTGCTGCAGTTTGGCTTCTACCTCGTCCTGCTACTCGCCATGGCCCTGCCTCTGGGCTGGTTCATGGCGCGCGTCTACGAGGGCAAGCGACATCTGCTGTCGCCCCTGTGCCGGCCCATCGAACACTTGGTCTACCGGCTCATCGGGATCGACCCAGAGCGCCAGACGACCATGAGCCATTTCAGCCAGATGGCCGGGCTTGCGGTGCAGAACTTCTTGTCCGCGGCCGCCGGCATGGCCGTCCTCGTCGTCCTGATCCGAGGCCTGCGCAGCCGACAGGCGGCGGAGCTCGGCAACTTCTGGGTAGACCTGACGCGGACCGTGGTCCACATCCTTCTGCCACTCTCGCTGATCCTTGCCCTCGCCCTGGTCTCTCAGGGGGTCGTCCAGTCCTTCGCGCCGCCGGTCGAGACGGCAACCCAGACCTTGCCGCTCGGTCCGGCGGCCTCGCAGATCGCCATCAAGCAGCTGGGCACCAACGGCGGCGGCTTCTTCAACGTCAACTCCGCCCACCCTTTCGAGAACCCAACACCACTGAGTCCCTCGTCGAACCCGGGGCCGGTGCCATTCCCGCCCTACTCGACCGGGTCTTGCGCGATGGGCATTGGCGCATAGATCCGAACCTGCCGCGCGCCTTCGACCGGCGCCAGCACGCGGCCGTCGCTTTCGCTCAGCCTCCAGGCGGGGCCGGGAAGCGAGATCGTCTGCACCAGCGAGGGTTCGGCCGGCTGGCTGACGTCGTAGACCAGCAGGCCGACCTGGCCGAGACCAGGCCGATCGGCGGGCGCCGGATACGCCGGCTCCGGATCACCCGGCTCGAGGAAGGCATCTCCATGCATTCCAGCGGCGCCGACCACCAGCCGATCGCCCAATAGTACCAGCGGCAACACGGCATCCGCTGCCAGGCGCAAGGCCGCCAGCTGGCGAGGTTCTCCTCCCTGACGAAGATCGAAGACCCGAAGGTGATCCTGCTCGCCGCCGGTGGTCACGAAGGCCGTGCGCCCATCCGTCGCTAGGTCGAAGAGGGCGACGTCGGTCGCGCGTTGGCCCGCGATCCGCGGGCCCGTCGGCCCGGCCAGGTCGAGGGTCAAGAGCTTGCCCGCATCGATCTGAGGATTGCTGGTCCACGCGCGATGCCCGTCCGGCGCAAGGCCGAGCCCGAAGGTCATCTGCTGCAGCTCGGCTGCGATGGGCGCGGCGACGACGGCCGTCGGATCGGAGATGTCCACCGTCAAGAGCCCCCTCGACGAGCTGACGACGAGGCGGTCGCCGGCCGGCGCCATCGCTTCGATGGTGACCCCGGCCGCCGCTTCGGTCGACATCGGCAGCAGCGGGATGGCATCGACCAGCGCAAGGTCCTCCGATTCGAGATCGATCACATGCAGCGCGGCGATGCCGTAGTCCTCCGGCCACCGGATGGCCGCGTAGGCGTGCCGGCCCCGGATCGCCACCGCCATGACGCGCCACGAGGTCGAAGCCTCCGCGAGCAAGCTGCGGGCGGCGTCAAGATCACCGCGGGTCTTCTGCGCGGCCAGCCAGGCGACATCCGCATCGCCCAGAAGGCCCAGCGTCGCCGGCGGCGCCGGCTGATAGGCCCGCAGGGACGCGACCTGCCCGCTCGGCGACAGACCGGCGACGACGAGGCCGTCCAAACCGCCGATCACCACCATCTGCCCCTCGGCGACCGCGGACGTGGCGTCAAAGCTCAGGTCGATGGTGGTCTGCAGGCCCAGCTCCGATCCCTCCGAGGTTTCGTCGCCCGGCGCCAGGTCGACCGCCGGCTGGACTGCCGGCCCGACGGCTGGCCCGGCAGCCGAGCCGGCACCATCCACGGAATCCGACGGCGCGACCCTGTCACCCGTTCCGCGCAAGAGCATCGCCGCCAGCACCAGCGCGACGGCGATGGTGCTGATCGCCTCGATCCCGATGGACCGAGGTCTACCCACCGCGCGGCGTTCAGGCTTCTTGCCCGGGATGGCCCGGATGCGGGCCAGCATCGACCCGCTCGCCTCGGGCCACGGGTGCCCCTGCAGCGCGTCGCGCACCCGCTCGGCGTCCATGCGTCGGTTCTCGTTTGCGTTCATGGCCTCTTGCCCCTTATCCGATCGCGATTCCGGTTCCGTGCGTCGCTTGCCGTCCGTCCTCTCGTGCCCGCTCATCGGCCCAGCTCCCGACCCCAGAACGAGCCCCGACCGGAGGGATCATCCCCGCCGTCGAGCATCGGCCTGAGCCGCGCACAGGCTCGCTGCCAACGCTTCTTTGCGGCGGCAGCCGAAAGGCCGAGCAGGCCGGCGGCCTCGCCGATCGTGAAGCCCTCCAGGCCGACGAGCAGGACCAGCTGCCGATCATGCAGGCCGAGCTGGCCGAGCGCGCGTTCGAGCGCGAGGGCCGGCGGATCGAGATCCTGCGTTTCGATCGCCCGACCGGCGGTGCCGGACAAACGATCGATCGATAGCCACGCGAAGCGGCCGCGGCGGCGCAGATGCCGGCGGGCCGCATTCGCCGCGATCGCGAACAACCAGCTGCGCGCCCGAGACGGGTCGCGCAGCCGGTCGAGGTTCTTCCAGGCGCTGAGAAAGGTGTCCTGCGTCAGGTCTTCCGCGACCTGCTGGGATCCCACGACACCATACAAGTAGCGCGCGATCGCGATGGCGTGGGCATCGACCAACGCGGCATAGCGCGCCGATCGATCGCCGCTGCTGCTGCGGAGTGTCGGCGCTTCGGGCGCCTTGGCGGGCCTTGCGGACTGGGTCATCGAGCTGGCATGCGGGTCGGTCGTCGTCGCGGCTTCCATGGGCACAGACCTCCGGAGCGGTGTAGCGGGCACAAATGCTCACGCTTTACTCTGGAGAGTCATGATGCGGTCCAGCGGGGACATCGCCTTGCCACCGCATCGTACCACAGCCGCCCTTGATCGACGCTCTCGCGGGCTACGCGAACCACCCTCGGCGGCGGCAAGCTCCCATCGGGGCTGGGGTCATGCCCTCATGCCAGACCGTCCCTACCCATAGCCTTCTGGTGACTAGACCGCATTGAAGTGTCTTCGTCCATCCCGTACAGTGTTTCTTGGCGTCGGACAGAGCAGGGCGGCTTGCAAAAGCCTGCCTTGGTTGGAATCTCTGCGATCAGGAGAAGTCCGACCTTTGCTCCGGCCTTCGACGACCACCAACGAGAGGGATCACACCGACATGAGCGCATATGGATGGAGATACAGCCGTCGAGCGTCGGCTGGCACGCCGTCGATTGGCCGTTTGGCCTTGGCGGCGGGGCTAGCGCTAGGCGCGCTGACGGCCTGCACGGCCGACGAGGATCCATCACCGCCGCCTCCGACGCCAGCGCCGGTCGTGGAGCCCGGGGAGTATCTAGCACCCCTGGCCCGACTGCAGCGCATCGAAGGACAAATCCTACACCTGCATACCGATGAGGTGCGCTATCGCGACGACGGCAAGCTTCTGCAATGCGCCTACACCTTCGGGGTACTGGATGTGCAGGATCCGGCCAACGTGCGGTATCTGGCCGAGAACATCAAGCACACGATCCCGGATGACGAGCGTAGCCCGGGATGCATCCACCTGGCAGTGGACGGCGACATCGTCTACACGACCCACCGTGGCAACATCCGAAACCCGGCCTTCATCAGCGGTTGGGACATCTCGCAAAAGGACCCGGCGGATCCAAACGGCGTCAAGTTGAAGCCCCTGCAGCTACCGGTGGTGCAGGAGCCCGGCGAAAGCTATGAAGGCGTCGACGTGGCCGAGGGGATCGTCTACGTGGCCCTTCGAGAAAACGGCCTGGGCGTCTACCGCCGGGATCCGGACACCAACGCGATCCAACGCATCGGCGCGCTTTCCGGCATCGGCAACACTTGGGGCCTGCGCGTCCAAGGCAACACGGTCTACCTCAGCGACGTCCAGGGCGGACTGGTCACCGTTGACGTCAGCGACCCGACAGCTCCCAAGCGCTTGGGTCGGGTGAACTTCGAGGGCGTTGGGCGCGGGCTGGACCTGAACGGCGATACCGCCTACGTCGCCGCCGGACCAGGCGGGCTGGTGATCGTGGATGTTTCGGATCCGGCCGCGCCAAGGCTTTTGGGACAAGCCGACACGGCGGGCACGGCCGTCCGGTTGGCCTATGCCAAGGACCACGTCTACGTTGCGGCCTGGAACGACGCGCGAGCCTATGACGTCACCGACCCGGCCAATCCGCGCTTCATCGGCGCCACCCGCCTGACGCAGCAGTCGACCTACGGGCCGCAAGCCGGGGACCTAGAGGTCGGCCGGCCACCGGTGACGGTGCGCACGCTGGGCATCGCTGCCCATGACGACATCGCCTTTATTGGAAACTGGTGGGTGCTGTACTCCTACCGGCTGCATCCGGAACGGGTCGCACCCAACATCCTCATCGCGGAAGACGCCAACACGATCGACTTCGGGCCGGTCCCCGCTGGGCAGAGCAAATCGGTGCCGCTGCAGATCACCAATCAGGGTACCGCGCCGCTGAACCTCTACCACAACTGGACCGAGGGCCAGGCCTTCCAAGTTGAGCCCAAGCAGGTGCGGGTGCCGCCAGGCCAGAAGACCACACTCCAGATCACCTACACGCCGGGAGGCGCGGCGGCTGCATCCGACCAGGAGGGCGCCGGCGCGGCGGAAGGGACTGCAGAGGGCTCGGGCGCGGCGGCGGAAGCCATGGCGCCAGAGTGGAGCAACCTTCACATCCGGTCCGACGACCCGGATTTTCCGGTCCGGACCGCCTACCTCACCGCCAACCGGCCGGGCCTGGGCGTCGGTCGCCCACTGCCCGAGACGCGGATGACCCTGCTGGAGGGCGGCGAATGGAGTTCCTCCGAGGCGGCGGGAAATGTGCTGGTCCTGGCCTACTTTGCCACCTTCTGACCGGTATGTAGTCTGGAGTTGCCAGACATAGAGACGCGCTTCTGGAAGCCCTATCAGGACCAGGGCGTGCAGGTTGTGGCCATTAACCCGAACGGGGACGACATCGCAGGCGTGCAGCAGTTCGTTGCTCACAGCAACGCCACCTATCCCATCGGCTTGGAAGACGTCGAGACGCCGACCTACAAGGGCCTCACGACGAACTTCCGCGGGCTGAACCCCTACCCGGTCGACGTGGTGGTGGGCCGGGACGGCCTGGTGACCTACGTTGGGCGCGAGTACGATCCGAAGGCGCTAAAGGAGGCCATCGACGATGCCCTGGCGACGGACTGAGGCGGTGTGCCGTTTGGGGCTGGTGGCGATGCCGAGGTCTCCTTGGGTCCCCTGAGGCAGAGCGGCGCCGCAACGACGGTGCGTCCTGGGGCGCCCACAGCGCCAACGATGTGTTCGGCAACCCCGACCGCAACCGCCTGGCGGACATCGACGGTGACGGTGCACTAGATGCCGTGGCAGGGCCAGAAGGGGAGTCCGTGGATCTGGCCTGGCTGGAGAATCCGGGCGATTCGGAGCTGGACCACGAATGGAGGCCCAGTGGTCGCCGAGCGGCGAGGCGCCGGCCAGGTTGGAGGCGCGCTCGAAGGCCGCTGCCAGCAGGATCTCCTCGCGGGTCGCGTCGATGCGATCGAGCACTCGCGCGGCCAGCCCTCACCGCCCGGCCCTCACCGCCCGGCCCAGAACCGACTCGGCGGGCAGGGGATCTGGGTGACGATGGT
>CAZJWJ010000005.1:0-89292 GCA_964549495.1 uncultured Anaerolineales bacterium
CCCGGAGCCGCTCAGCTGCCACCTGCGCGCCATCGGAGACTTCAACGGCGACGGTCTGGACGACCTGGTGGTCGCGCCGGCCGAAGAACAAGTCTTCGGTGGCCGTCGAGCCCCCATCGCCGCGAGGGTCTTTTGGATCTACTTCGCGCCCTTCCGGGAGGCCTCCTCGCATGGGGAGCCGAGTGAGCCTCGTGCAGCAGACGTCACGATCGCTCTGCGCCGGTCGTCCAGCCGAAATGCCGTCTTCGCGCAGGACGTCGACCGCGATGGCCTGACGGATCTGATCTTGACCGGCAGCTTGGTTCACGGCCCCATCCTCGAGTCGGTGTTCCTGCTGCGCGGGCGCGCCGTCTGGCCCCCCGAGATCAGCGTCGACACGGGGGGCGCGGACTTGACCATCGAACGTCGACGCGATGTCGTAGCGCCCTTGGAGGCTGCTCGGACGGCAACCGAACTGCAGGCCCGATTCGGTGACCTGGACGGCAACGGCCTCCTCGACCTGGTGCTCGGAAGCGATCTGCCCATCGATGTCGATTCGCTCATCGACGTCCCCGAGCCGACCATTCAGAGCCAGGTCTCGGTCTTCCGCGATCTCCCCTGGCATCCAGGCCCAAACCAGCCTTGGCCGGCCACCCTCCACCTCGAACCGGACGAGACCATCGACGGACTGGGCAGCTGCCTCGGCTCGCTGGCCGGCCTGGCCGACGTCAGCGGGGACGGGATGGACGACATCCTGTATCGGCGCTGCCCGGGCGACGGCCTGCCCGACCTGCTGGAAGTCCGATCCAGCGGTGGCGAGACCAGCCCCGACGGCTCGGGCCACATCCGGCCGGTGCTGCCTTCCCAGCCCCGACTCTCGCTGCCGGGTTTCGGTCGCCTGGACTCGGGCGAAGAGGTGCCCGCGCCACCACCGGGCAATCGAGGCTACCTGGCGCTCCTGGGCTCGCGCGGTCCGCTGGAGGGCCCGAACCGGCCCTTCTTCCTTCAAGACGTCAGCGGGGACGGCCTGGCCGACATCGTGATGGCGGCCGGAGCCAACACGCACGTCTGGCTGGGCGGACCGGATGTCGCCCAACGGGTGGCTGCGCTGCGCAGTGACCGGATCTACGTGGGGGCCGGCTTCGGCATGACGCCGCTCTCGCGAAGCTGGCGGCCGGCCGACTTCGACGCCGATGGTCGGCTCGACCTCTTCCTCACCGAGCAGGCCGAGGGCGCAGCGCGGCCGCCCGCCGAGCCCGAAGCTCCGGAGGATCCTCTCGAGCCGGCCCCCGCTCGGCCCCCTGAAGAGGATCCGCGGGTCAACCTCGACCTGATCCTCGAACCCGGCGCGAAGCTCTACCTCGAGGACTGGCAGCAGCGGCGCGTCCTCGACACCCGGCGTATCTCGCCGCAGGCGCGTTGGAATGGTCGCCAGACGGAAGGCGACTCACGCCATGTCTGGGGCATGGGCGATTTCGATGGCGACGGGGTCACGGACCTGCTGCTCTCCGGTGGCATGCTGAATCAGATCCACAGCTTCGAGATCGTGCTCGGCCCCTTCTAGGCCATGGCGAGGCCGACATTGCCGCGACCCCGCGGCCGGCTCGAAAGGCCAGGGCCTTTCCGCCAGGCTCGTCTCGGTCGCCGACCGTCCCCGATCCGAGCGCTCGCGCCGAAGCCGTCGCGGCGGGCGGTCGCCGTGCTGATCCTCGTCGCGCTGGGCCTGTCGATCGCCGGTCTGCCCGGCTTGTCGCGCCCGGCCATCGGCGCCGACGGCGAGGCTTTCACCAACTTCGAGACCGAGCCGGTGCGGCCCCTGGCGCGATCGGCGGACGGCCGGCACCTCTACGCCCTCAACATCCCGGACGACCGCCTGGAGGTCTTCGCCATCGAGCCGGCCGGCCTGCGGCATCTGGCCTCGACCTTCGTCTGCCTGCGGCCGGTGGCCCTGGCCTTGCGCGATGACCAGGAGCTGTGGATCTCCTGTCACCTCTCCGACGCGGTGGTCCAAATCGACGTGGCCGATCCAGCCGCACCAGCGCTCATGCGGACGATCGCGGTCGGCGACGAGCCGCGCGACCTGGTGGTGGCTGGCCCGAATCGAGATCGGCTCTTCGTCGCCACCGCTCGCCGGGATGGGGTGCTGGACGATGCCAGCCACCAGGCCAGCGTCTGGATGATCGAGCTCGAAACACCCGACGAGCTTCCCAAGCGGATCGACCTGCCCTCGATGAAGGTCCGCGCCCTGGCCGCCAGCCCGGACGGCCGGCGGGTCTACGCCGCGGTCTTCCACTCCGGCAATCGCACGACGACCGTCGGCGAGATGGCGGTGGAAGCCGCCGGCGGCCCGCCCTTGCCCGACCCTCCGGGCGACGCCGAGGAGCCGCCGCCTCGCACCAGCCTGATCGTGCAGCAGCAAGCCGATGGCAGCTGGCGCGACGAGGCCGGCGGCGACTGGTCCGAGCAGGTGCCTTTCGACCTACCCGATCAGGATGTCTTCGAACTGCTGGCCGCTGCGCCGGACGCGCCCGTCCTCGGCCGGCGCTTCTCGGGTCTCGGGACCGTGCTCTTCAACATGGCCTTTCGGCCAGGATCCGCGGAACTCTGGGTCAGCAACACCGAGGCCCGCAACCTGGTCCGCTTCGAGCCCAAGCTGCGCGGCCATGCGGTCGACAGCCGTGTCACGCGCCTGAGCCTGGACGGCGGCGCGGTCGCGGAGGCCATCGACCTCAACCCGCAGCTGTTGCCACGACCCGAAGTCGGCTCGGACGCACTGCGCGACCAGGCCCTGGCCCAACCGACCGACCTGATCTTCGATCCGACCGGACAGCGCGCCTACGTCGCGGCCTTCCAGTCGGGCAAGGTGGGCGTGCTCGATGGCGCAGGCCGGCTGCTCGAGCGCATCGACGTGGGCTTCGGCCCCTCGGGTCTGGCGCTGGACGCGCCGGCCGAGCGGCTCTTCGTCCTCGAGCGCCTGGATGCCAGCATCTCGGTGGTCGATCTGGACGGCCGGCGCGTGGTCCAGACGGTGCGGCTGGGCTTCGATCCGACGCCCGAGGTCATCCGGCGGGGACGACCCTTTCTCTACGACGCCCGGGCCACCAGCCTTCACGGCGACATGGCCTGCGCCAGCTGCCATGTCTTTGCCGACTTCGACCAGCTGGCCTGGGATCTGGGCGAGCCGGGCGGTGCGGTGCTGGACATCCCCTTCGAGCTGACGCACGAGAACTTCCTGCTCAAGCCGCGCGACTTCCACCTGCATCCGATGAAGGGTCCGATGACCACACAGAGCTTCCGCGGCATGGAAGGCGCCGGACCGATGCACTGGCGCGCCGATCGCTATGGTCCGGAGGGATCGGCCGGCGACGAGCTGGCCAGCTTCCGGCAGTTCAACGCCGCCTTCGTCAGCCTCAACGGGCGGGACGAGCGGTTGGCGCTGGCCGACATCGACGCCATGGCCCGTTTCCTCTTCTCGATCCGCTACCCGCCCAATCCCCATCAGCGCCTCGACCGCCAGCTCGAGCCGGAAGCCCATGCGGGCGCCGAGCTCTTCTCGGGCGAGTTCCCCATCGACAGCGGCATCGTCAACTGCGAGAACTGCCACAGCCTGCCCTTGGGCACCAACGGCCGGGTGAACTTCGAGGGCGATCGCAGCAGCCAGGCCTTCAAGTCGCCGCATTTGCGCAACGTCTACCAGAAGATGGGTCGCATCGACGAGGCCGATGCCCGAGCGCCCAGCGGCTTCGGTTTGATCCACGACGGGAGCATCGGCAGCATCCAACACTTCCTGGTCGAGGCCGGCGTCTTCGAGATGCCGGCAGAGGACGAGGAAGACGAGGCCCGGCAGCGGCGCGAGCTGGCGGCCTTCGTCCTGGCCTTCGACACCGGCATGGCGCCGGCCGTCGGCTGGCAGGCCAGCTTCGCCGGAGCGCTCGACGGGCATGCGCGGCAGGGCGAGCTCGAGACGGTCATCGCTCGGGCGGCGGAGGGGGACTGCGATCTCGTCGCCCATGGACGGGTCGATGGCGGACCGGCCGCGTGGCTCTACCGGCCCGAGGACGATCGCTTCGAGGCCGATCGCGAAGCGGCCGAGACGATGGACTTGGGGATGCTCTTCGCGGAGGCGGCGGGCCCGAACTCGCCGCTCAGCTTCACCTGCGTGCCGCCCGGCGACGGTCGGCGCAGCGCGCTCGATCGCGATGGCGACGGCCACCTCGACGGCGACGAGCGGTCTGCCGGCAGCGATCCGGCCGACCCGGAGAGCCGACCGGGCCTGCCGACCCTCACGCCCACGCCGACGATCGCTCCGACGCCGACCGCAAGCGACGCCCCGCCTGGGCTCCGGGCTTGGATCTACCTGCCCAAGCTGCTGCTTCACCACCAGGAGTGAGGGCTCGACCGGGACCGGGGTCTCCAACCGAGCGCTGGAAGTCCACCTGCGACCTGCGAAGATGATAGACTTCCCCAGGTCGAGCGCAAGACGCTCGAGAAGGGAAGCGGATGCGGATGTCGCCACATCTTCAGGTCGGGCCCCGCGAGGCCTACGAGATGCAGCAGGACGAGGCGCAGCCTTGGACCATCATCGACGTGCGCAGCGTCGAAGAGTTCGAGGCGGGGCATCCGGCCGGCGCCTGGAACCTGCCCATCGCCCTGGCCGGCCCGGTCGGATTGCAGCCCAATCGCCGCTTCGTCGAGCTCCTGCGCGCCCATTTCGAGCCGGATCGGAGATTGATCTTCAGCTGCGCCTCCGGGCCGCGATCCGACCATGCCTGCGTCTTGTTGGCCGGATCGGGCTACCGGCACCTGGCCAATCTGCAAGGCGGTTTCAAGGGCTTGCACGATCCCTTCGGCCGCTCGATCGCGCCCGGCTGGAAGGACTTGGGACTGCCGGCCGAGACGCGGGCGCGGCCCGGCCGGAGCTGGCGGGAGCTGAGCGACGCGAGCGAGCCCGGGGACCGAGATCGAGCGGCGCAGAGCGACAAAGGAGCCCTGAGCTGAGCCAGCACCGACCGGGGCACGCGCCTCGACGCATGCCGATCGCCATCCTCGGCGCCGGCTTCGGCCTCTTCGGCCTCTTCGGCCTCTTCGGCCCACCCGAGCCGATTCGGGCCCAGACGGCCGGCATCCACTTCGGCCTGGCCCACGTGGACGTGATGGAGCTCCACCTGGAACGCCAGCCGGAGGGCCCGCCGGTAGCTCGCGCGGCCCTGCCGGCCGGCGAGATCGAGCGGCGCTACCAGCTGGCCCGCGATAGCGGCGCGCGCTGGCATCGCTGGAGCATCTACCGCGAGCTGATCGAGCGAAACGAAAGCAGCGATTACGATTGGAGCGTCAGCGACGGCATCGCCGAACGCGACGCCCGCGCGGGGCTGTCGACCCTGGCCATCTTGCAGGGGCCAAGGGACGGCTTCCAAGCCGCGATCTTCGTCGACGCCCAAGGCCAGCCGACCGACGATCCCGAGCGTGCGATCGAGATCCACCCGGCCAACGGCTGGGCCCGCTTCGTCGACGCGGCGGTGGCGCGCTACATGCCGGGCGGCAGCCTTCCGAGGGCCCGCGGCTGGCCGGCCGGCGGCGGCATCCGGGCCTGGGAGATCGGCAACGAGCCCAATCTGGCCAGCTTCTTCTCGGGCACGCCCGCGGACTACGCCCGCTACCTCGAGGTGGCCTATCTGGTCATCCACCGCCGCGATCCGGCCGCCACCGTGCTGCACGGCGGCATCGGCGACGACGGCAACGCCGAGGCTTGGTATCGCGGTTTCCTGGCGGCCCTGGCGGCCCGCGCGGCCGACACGCCCTTGGTCCAGGCCCACGGCTACTATTTCGACAAGGCGGCTTGGCATTGGTACCGCACGCCGGGCCTCCTGATGACCGGGCCCGCCCAGGCGCGGGCGCTCCTGGCCGAGGCCGGCTTGCCGGCCAAGCCGATCTGGGTGACCGAGACGGGCCTGCCGGTCTGGAGCGAGTACCCGGGCCCCTGTTGGGATCCCGGCAGCCCCGGCCGGGCGACGGTGGTCGAGCAAGCCGACTTCGTCTGGCAGACTCTGGGCGAGGCGGCGGCCAGCGGGGTCGAGGTGGTCATCCTCTTCCAACTCTTCGACGACTGCGGGAACGGGCCGAGCAGCTACGACGCCTTCGGTCTGGTGCGCAACCCCATCGGCTGGTCCTGCTGGCTGCCGGCCGAGGGCCGCGACTGCTGGCGGCCCGACCCGGCCACGGCCGGCCAGCCCCGGCCGGCCTACGAGGCCTTCCGCAGTCTGGCCGGCGAGCTCTCGGGCGCCAGCCCGCGCGCGGGCAGCGGACGGGGCGGCGAGGGCTGGCGCCAGCTGGTCTTCGATCGACAACCGGGCACGCGCATCACCCTGGCCTGGGCCACCGGCCGGCAAGGCCGGCGCATCGAGATCCCGGCCACCGCTGCGATCGCGCAGCTCTCGGCCATCGAGGCCGACGGCAGCGTCTCGCGGCGCCAGCTGCCGGCCGAGGGCGGTCGCTACCGGGTCGAGCTGCCGGGCGCCGCCAACCGCAACGACATCGGGGGCCGCGGCATCCTCGACGGCCGGCCGATCATGCTGGTCGAGGGCGATGTCCTGCTCGCGCCCTCCTCGGCCGCGGCACCGTCGGCCGGCGCACCGGCCGATGCCGGGCCGGATCGCGACCCGCCGCTGCTGGCCCTGGTCGAGCCCCTGCCCGAGGTCTCCCCGCCGCGCATGAGCTTGGCCGTCGCCGCCGCCGACGAAGGCAGCGGGATCACGGCCTGGATGCTCTACGTGGCCACCGGACCCGATCCCCCGACCGATGCTTCCGCGTGGCGCCTCCACACCGGTCCCGCGGCCTGGAGCGCCGATCCCAAAGCCGGGAGGATCCGCCTGCCCTTCGAAGCGCGACCGGGTCGACGCTACCATTTCGCGGCCCGCGCGGTGGACGGTGCCGGCAACTGGAGCCCGATGCCCAGCTTCGTTCAGGCCACGACGCGCATCGCGTCGGTCGGCCGCAACCGGGGTGGCGGCATCGCCCAGGGCCATCTGCCCTACTGACCCAGCGAGCTGCCCATTGCCAGCAGGGTCCATTGCGCGGCGACAGACCCGCATCTCGAGGCGTTGGCCGTGCGGCCACCACTTCGATCAACGTCAGGTGAAGATGGATGAGCGAGCCGGCAAGCAGTCCGACCTTCCGCAGTCGCCAGGACATGGAGGCGCACGAGCTGCAGTGGCTGGCGCCCTACGCCGAACGCTCTGCCGAGAGCCGCGGGCGTGAGCATCGCAGCAGCCCGCACGACTATCGCACCGAGTTTCAGAAGGACCGCGACCGCATCATCCACACCACGGCCTTCCGGCGCCTTCAGTACAAGACCCAGGTCTTCATCAACTACGAGGGAGACTACTACCGAACGCGCCTGACGCATACCTTCGAGGCGGCCCAGATCGCGCGCACCATCGCCCGCGCGCTGCGCGCCAACAGCGAGCTGACCGAGGCCATTACCTTGGCCCACGACCTGGGCCACTCGCCCTTCGGGCATTCCGGCGAGGCCACCCTGGATGCCCTGATGCTCGAGCGGGCGGGCGGCGACCCAAAGGACCCGGCGCAGCGCGGCCGCGGCTTCAACCACACCCTGCAGTCCTTGCGCGTGGTCGAGTCGCTCGAGAAGCGCTGGACGGGCTTCGACGGGCTCAACCTCTGCTGGGAGACCCGGGAGGGCATCGTCAAGCACGCCACCGAGTACGACGCGGTGCACGAAGATTGGATGGGCCCCTACGAGCCGTCGCTGCGGGCCTCGCTGGAAGCCCAGATCGTCAACTGGGCCGACGAGCTGACCTACAGCGCCCACGATCTGGACGACGGGCTGCGCAGCGGGATGATCCGCGCCGACATGCCGGAGCTCGAGCGGCTGGAGATCTGGCAGCGAGCCGGCGCCGGCATCCGCGATAGGGATCCGGAGCTGAGCCGGCATAAGCGCATCCGCCGGGTCATCGACCTCCTGATCGGCGATCTGGTCGCGACCAGCGCCGAGCGCCTGGCCACAGCGGCGCCCGACTCCTCGATGGCCATCCGGCGGGCCGATGGCCCGATGATGGCCCTGAGCCAGGCGATGGCCAGCCAGCAGCGCGAGCTCAAGGACTTCCTCTTCGCTCGGCTGTATCGGCATTGGCGGGTGGTTCGCATGTTCAAGAAGGCCCAACGCACGCTGCGGCGGCTCTTCGAGGCCTTCGAGGAGGACCATCGGCAGCTGCCGGCCGAGACCTTGGCGCGGCTTCTCGAAGCCCAACCGGATGCGAGGCCCGGCGGACCCCTATCGCCCCAGGCCTATAGGGTGATCTGCGACTATCTGGCCGGTATGACCGACCGCTACGCCCTGCAGGAGCATCAGCGCCTCTACGATCCCTACGAGCGGGCCTGATGCGCGATCTCGAAGCCCTGATCCTGGGCGCCCTGCAAGGCGCCACCGAGTTCCTGCCGGTGTCCAGCAGCGGGCATCTGGTCATCTTGCCGGCCCTGCTGGGCTGGAGCTCCAGCTTGACCTTCGACGTCATCGTGCACTGGGCGACGACCATGGCGGTGTTGATCTACTTCCGTCGCGACTGGACCGCCTTGCTGAGCGGCGGCCTGCGCGGGCTGCGCCGTGGGGCGCCCTGGCGCGATCCGCTTGGGGCGCGATTGAGCTGGATCGCGCTGGCCACCCTGCCGGCGCTGGTGGCCGGGTTGGCCATCGAGCCGGCCCTGGAGTCGGCATTGGAGACTCAGGCGCTGGCTTCGGCACGCCTTGCAGCGCTCCTGCTCCTGGTCACCGGGGGCCTGTTGATCGCCGGCGAGCGGCTGGCGGGCCGCGAAACCGCGAGACAGGTGGGGCTCGACGGGCTGGGCGTACGGCGGGCCATGTGGATCGGCGTCGCCCAGGCCCTGGCCATCCTGCCGGGCATCTCGCGTTCCGGCGCGACCATCGCGGCCGGTCTGGCCCTCGGCCTGGACCGCGAGGAGTCGGCCCGCTTCAGCTTCCTGCTCTCGGCACCCGTCATCCTGGGCGCCGCCGTGCTGAAGCTCGGCGAGCTCTTCGAGCGAGGGCTGGCGCCGGGAGAGGGCCGCAGCCTAGTGCTGGGCTTCCTGGCCGCGTTCGCGGTGGGCTATCTGGCGATCGGCTGGCTCCTGAGCTACCTCCGGCGCGCGTCGCTGCGCGCCTTCGCGGTCTACTGCTGGGCCTTCGGCCTGCTGGCACTGTGGTGGCTGCGATGAGCCGCCAGGCGGCCGGCCGCCTGGCGCTGTCGAGCATGTGGGCCCAGCGCTTCGAGCCGGCAGATGACCTGGATGCCTTCTTCGAGGCCGGCCGGCGCATGGGCTTCGAACGCTTCGAGCTGAGCCACGGCCACTCGCCGGAGCAGATCGCGAGCATCGATCCCCGCCGCGTGTCGATCCCCTCGGTCCATCATCCCTGCCCGCTGGAGGCCGGAAGCCAGCCGGGCGAGAGTCCGATCTCCCGCGAGGGGAGAACCAGGGCGAGAGCTCAGCAGGCCTGGATCCACAGCCTCGAGACGGCGGCCCGTCTGGGAGCCGAGGTGGTGGTGGCCCATCTGGGACGGATCGAGGACGATGAGCACGGCAGCTGCCGGCGCCTGCGATTCGAGGTGGAAGCGCGTTGGCGCGGCGGGCTGGTCGACGGCCGGCGCTTCGACCGGGCACGTCGATCCCTGCGAGCCTGGCTCGCCGAGCGGGAGGACCGCGCCCTAGAGCGTGCCCTGGACGCGCTCCCGCCGATCCTGGATCGCGCCCGCGCGCTGGGCCTCCGACTGGGCCTGGAGAGCGGCTATCACGCCGACGAGCTGCCCACGGCGGCGGGCATGCGCCGGCTCCTGGCCGGGCTGACCGATCGGGGCTACGACCAGGATGTGGTCGGCGCCTGGTTGGACGTGGGCCACGTCGGTGCACGCCAGCGCATCGGGCCGGACGGTCTGCCGGATTGGCTGGCGGCCGTGGAGGGCCGCTGGCTGGGGGTGCATCTCCACGACCTGGTGGGCTTGCGCGATCACCTGGTCCCAGGCATGGGCGAGCTCGATCTGGCCGATCTCGCCCTTCGCTTGCCCGATTCGATCCTGGTCACCTGCGAGCTCGACTGGTACTTCGACGAAGCCGAAATCCAAGGCGGAATCGCGCATCTCGACCGTGCTGGCTGGGCCTAGCCTACTTGTCATCGCGCGCGGCGGCGTGCTATACTCGCGGTCCGAAATCGGGCAGGACGACCGGCGGTGGAAAGTGGGTGTTGCCCCACTTTTCTTTGCGTAGGGACCAGCCCGCGAAGGTCCCGAGAAGGGGTGGGTTCATGACCGCGATCAGCACATCGAGATCCGAGCTGATGGCCGCGATCCGCGGCCTGAGCGCCGCGCGCGACCTCCCGGCGGAGGTCATCCTCGAGGCGCTCAAGGACGCTCTGGTCTCGGCCTACCACAAGATGCCAGAGGGCACGGCCGGCAACGTGACGGTCGAGTTCGACGACGAGGGCCATACCCGGGTCCACGCGCATTGGGCCGTGGTCGAAGAGAACTACATCGAGGACCCGAGCACGGAGCTCAGCGTCGAGGTGGCCCAGGAAAGGCAAGCTGGAGCCAAGGTCGGCGACGTGATCACCCAGGATGTCACGCCCGAGGACTTCGGGCGGATCGCGGCCCAGACCGCCAAGCAGGTCATCCTGCAGCGCATCCGCGAGGCCGAGCGCGAGCAGACCTACTCGACCTACGCCGACCGCGAGGGCGAGATCGTCTACGGCGTCGTCCAGACCGCCAATCGCGATCTGGTGACCGTCGCGCTCGACCGCGTCGAGGCGGTCTTGCCCAAGAGCCATCAGATCCCGGGCGAACGCTACACGCCCAATCAGCGGCTGCGGGTCTACGTGGCCGAGGTCAAGCGCTCGCCGAAGGGCCCGCAGGTCATCGTCAGCCGCACCCATCGCGAGATGCTGCGCCAGCTGATGGAGGTCGAGATCCCCGAGATCTTCCAGGGCGTGGTCGAGATCAAGGCCATCGCCCGAGAGGCCGGCAGCCGCTCCAAGGTGGCCGTCTGGGCATCGCAGAGCGGGGTCGACCCGGTGGGCGCCTGCGTCGGCATGCGCGGTGTCCGCATCCAGGCCCTGGTGCGCGAGCTGGGCGGCGAGAAGATCGACATCGTGGAATGGGATGCCGATCCGCGCGTCTTCATCGCGCACGCGCTCTCGCCGGCCAAGGTCATGCACGTGTGGTTGGATGACGAGAGCGAGCGCCGTACGGCCAACGTGGTCGTACCGGACAATCAGCTCTCGCTGGCCATCGGTCGCGAAGGGCAGAATGCGCGCCTGGCGGCCAAGCTGACCGGCTGGCGCATCGACATCCGTTCGGAGAGCGAGGCCGGCGAGCTGATCGAGCGGCTCGAGGCCGAGCGCGCAGAGCAAGAGGCACGGGCCGCGGCGGCCGCGGCCGAGGCGCGGGCCGAGATCGAGGCCGAGCGCGCGGCGGAGGCCGAGGAACCGGCCGAGACCGCCGAGGAAGCGATCGAGGAGGCGGTGGCCGAAGCGGTGGCGCCGGCCGAGATCGAGACCGTCGAGGAGGCCGAGCCCGAGCCCGAAGAGGTCGAAGAGGCGCCGATGGCACCCGCGGCCGAGGTGGAGACGGCGCCCGGCGAGGTCCGGTCGGAAGAGGTCGAGACCGAGGCCGAAGAGGAGCCCGCGAAGAGCGAGCCCTGGAGCGACTGGGAGTCGATTCGGGCCGATCAGATCGCGCGCCGACGGGCCAGCTACGAGGACGACGAGGAAGAATTCGACGAGGACGACGAAGGCGGTAAGGGCGGCAAGCGCAAGTCGCGGCGCCTGGTCCGCGATCCCAAGACCGGCAAGGTGGTCACCAAGCATCAGCGCAAGCGCTCGCGCCGCCGGCCGGAGTGGGAAGACGAGATCGGTCAGTGGAACGAGGACGAGCTGGACGACGCGCTCGGCTTCACGGAGTACGACTTCCTCGGCGACGAGGAGGAGGACGAGGAGGAGGACGAGACATGAGCGAAGGCTCCAGCCCGCGTCCTCTCGCGACCTCGTGAGGCCGGGCGATCGCGGTGCGACCGACATCGCGACACTGGTCGGTGGCCCCTTCACCCGGGCCGGGCAGCAGGTGGACAGGGGTGAAAGAGCGGAGGACTTGGAGGACTCGACGATGCGCTAGCCCCTAGCGAGGGCCCAGCGCCCTGCCGAAGTCCCCCGCGATCAACATGACGGAATCGAAACGCGGCTCGAGCGACCCCTTGGGTTCCTTGGAGCCCTCGGCAAGATAAGCGGGTGGACGGCAGACATGGCAATTGAGCAAGCAGAAGCGAGCATCATCGAGATCCCCAACGAGATCGCGGTCCGCGACCTGGCCGAGGTGCTGGGCGTCAGCCCGGTCGATCTCCTCAAGGCCCTGATCGGCAACGGCATCATGGCCAAGATCACGGACCGGATCGACTTCGAGACCGCGGCGATCGTCGCCGAAGATCTGGGCTTCACCTTGCAGATCGAAGGGACGGCCGAGCGCGAAGCCGCGCTGGCCGAGGCGGCCGAAGCGGCGGAGGCGGCCGAGGCCGAGCAGGTGGCCGGCACGCCCTGGTATTTGATCGACGAAGACGAAGACGCCCTGAAGCCGCGCTGGCCGGTGGTGACGGTCATGGGCCACGTCGACCACGGCAAGACCAGCATCCTGGACGCGATCCGCAACACCCGGGTAGCGGCCGGCGAGTCCGGCGGCATCACCCAGCACATCGGCGCCTACACGGTAGAGCACGGTGACGGGCGCATCACCTTCATCGACACGCCGGGTCACGAGGCCTTCACCGCCATGCGCGCCCGCGGCGCCCAGGCCACCGACATCGCCATCATCGTCGTCGCCGCCGATGACGGCCTCATGCCCACCACGCGCGAGGCCATCGACCACGCTCGGGCCGCCGGCGTGCCCATCATCGTGGCCGTCAACAAGATCGACCTGCCCAATGCTCGGGCCGAGAAGGTGCTCGAGCAGCTCGCGGCGATGGAGATCACGCCGGAGGAATGGGGCGGCGACACCTTCTTCGTGCGCACCTCGGCCACCACCGGTGAGGGGCTGGACGATCTCTTGGATGCCATCCTCTTGGTGGCCGAGGAGTCTCCGCCCGTGGCCAACCCGACGCGGCCCGCACGGGGCGTGGTCCTGGAGGGCGAGATCGACCAACGGCGCGGCGTCATGGCCACGTTGCTGGTACAGTCCGGCCAGCTGGAGAGCGGCGACATCGTGGTGGTCGGCCAACAGTACAGCAAGGTGCGGGCCATGTTCGATGATTTCGGCAAGCGCATCCAACACGCCGGCCCGTCCACGCCGGTCGGGATCATGGGCCTCGGTGAGGTTCCGGTGGCCGGTTCTCGCTTCGAGGTGGTGGCCAACGACAAGACGGCCAAGGCCATGGTCGGCGAGCGCCAGGTTGCTGCTCACGCCGCCGATGTCGCCCTGCGCAGCCAGCCGATGACGCTGGACGACATCTTCGCGCGCGCGGCGGCCAGCGAGGTCAAGACGCTCAACTTGGTGGTCAAGACCGACGTCCAGGGCAGCCTCGAGCCCGTGGTCCAGGCTCTCGAGGGCCTGGGCGGCGAGATCAAGGTGCGCATCCTGCTGGCCGACACCGGTGACATCTCCGAGTCGGACGTCAACCTGGCGGCGGCCTCCGAAGCCGTGGTCATCGGCTTCCGCGTCTCGCCCGACGGTCGCGCCCAGGCCGCGGCGGCGGCGCAGCGGGTCGAGGTGCGCGAGTACGAAGTGATCTACAAGCTGGTCGAGGACGTACAGGATGCCCTGACCGGCATGCTCGATCCGGTCTACGAAGAGGTGACCACCGGACAGGCCGAGGTGCGGCAGGTCTTCAGCGTGCCGCGACAGGGCAAGATCGCGGGCTGCTCGGTGCTCAGTGGCGTGATCCACCGCAACGGCACGGTGCGCGTGATCCGCGAGCAACAAGAGATCGGCACCAGCGGCGTGGCCTCGCTCAAGCGCTTCACCGAGGACGTGCGCGAGGTGCGCGAGGGCTTCGAATGCGGTGTCGGGCTCAGTTCCTTCAACGCCTTCGAAGAAGGGGACATCCTCGAGTTCTTCACCAAGGAACGGGTGCGATAGGCCGATGCCGACCCGCAGACAGGCGCGCATCAACGAGCTCCTTCTCGAAGAGTTGAGCATGCTCCTGCCCGGACGGGTGACCGACCCGCGCTTGACCGACGTGCGCATCACCCGCGTGCACAGCACGCAAGACCTGAGCACGGCCAAGGTCTTCTACGTTCTGGCGCCGGATGCCGCCGATGCGGACCACGCCGAGGTCTCCGACGCGCTGCGGCGCGCCGAGGGCCATCTCCGGCACGAGCTGGCCAGCGCGGGCCTCCGTCGCATCCCGAACCTGGTCTTCGCCCGCGACAAGAGCTTCGAGAGCGGACAGCGGGTGCTGGACATCCTCGAAGGGCTGCGCGGGTCGGATCCGGAGGATGATCGATCATCGGACTCCGAGGAAGAGGCCGGCGGCCAGGCCGAAGAGCGCTGAGCCGTGCCATCGAGCGAGGGCGGCAGCGCGGTCGATCACCCCGGCCTTCTCGACGCCGCCGCGACGGCACTCCGCGACGCCGATCGCGTGTGGATCGGCACCCATCTCGATCCGGACGGCGACGCCATCGGCTCGCTGCTCGGCCTGGGACTCGTCCTGGAGACGATGGGCAAACAGGTGCGATTGTGCTGCCAGGACGCGCCACCGCGAGAAGCGGGCTGGTTGCCAGCTGCCGATCGTATCGAGGCCGCCAGTCCGGGTGGCGAGGATCTGCTCGTGGCCTTGGACGCGGCCGATCCGGGCCGCCTGGGACGCATCGCCAGCGCCGAGGACTTCGCCACGCGACCCAGCCTGGTCATCGACCATCATCGCTCCAATCCGGGCTTCGGCCACATCGACCTGATCGATCCCGGCGCCGCGTCGACGGCCGAGATCTTGGTCGAGCTACTGGATCGGATGGATATCGCTCCGAGCCCCGACGCGGCGACCTGCTTGCTCACCGGACTGATCACCGACACGATCGGCTTTCGCACGTCGAACACCAGTGCCAGCAGCCTGCGACGCGCCGGCCGCTTGGTCGAAGCCGGCGCCGAATTGGACCGGGTGAACCAGATGGTCTTCTATCGCCAGCCGATCGGTGCCCTGGGGCTCATCGGCCAGGCCTTGGATCGCTTGGAGATGCGCGGTGCTTTCGCCTGGACCTGGATCGCTCGCAAGGATCTGGCCCGCCACGGCTGCGAGCCGGGGGATACGCGCGAGCTGACCCGCCTGGTCGCCAGTGCGGCGGAACCGGCGGCGGTGGCCATCCTCCGCGAGCGGGAGGACGGCCGTTGGGATCTCTCGCTGCGCAGCAAGCCGGATGTCGACCTGATCCCGCTGGCGCGCGCCCTCGGCGGCGGCGGCCATCCCCAGGCCGCGGGCGCCCGCCTGGACGGACCGCTGGAGCGGGCTCGCGACCATCTCTTGTCCGTCCTGCCCGAGGGCCTCTTGGACGACCCGCGGTCGGGATCGACCTCGTGGTCGACCGCGCATGCTAGCCCGGATGGATCGGAGGGCTCGAGTTGATGACCGAGGACGCGCGAGGGCCGGAGCCGGGGCAGTCTGGTGCGGACCCGGCCGAAGTGCCCGAGTGGATGCAGCGCTTGAACGAAGATCGCGACGCCGTCATCCCGCTGATGCCGGCCGGCCGGCGCCCCAGTCCGCCCCCGCGCGACGAGCCGGTCAAGAGCGGAATCCTGGTCATCGACAAGCCGGCGGGCCAGACCAGCCACGACGTGGTCCAGGCCGTTCGGCGCGCGGCCGAACTCCGGCGCATCGGGCATGCCGGAACGCTCGACCCGATGGCCACGGGCGTCCTGGTGCTGGCCCTGGGTTCGGCCACGCGCGTGATCGACGAGGTCCAGGCCATGCCCAAGGTCTACCGTGCGCGACTGCGCCTGGGCGAGACCACCGATACCTATGATCGCGAAGGTGAAATCGTCGAGCGCCGGGACAGTTCGGGAATCCAACGCCAGGACGTCGAAGCCGCGCTGGAGTCCTATCGCGGCGAGATCGAGCAGGTTCCGCCGATGTACTCGGCCTTGCGTCACGAGGGCCGGCGCTTGTACGAGCTGGCTCGAGAAGGCAAGGAAATCGAGCGCGAGCCGCGGCGGGTGCGTGTCGATCGCTTGGAGATCACCGCCTGGGAGGCTCCGGAGCTAGCCCTGGAGATGCAGGTATCCAAGGGCACCTACGTTCGCTCCATCGCCCACGATCTGGGTCAGGACCTGGGCGTTGGCGCGCACTTGACGTCCTTGGAGCGCAGTGCGGTCGGCCATTTTCGGGTCGAGGAGTCAGAGCCCTTGACCCGGGTCGTGGAGGCCTTCCTGGAGGGCTGGTGGCCGGCCTTGATCCATCCTCTCGACGCGGCCTTGCTGCACCATTCGGCCATGCTGGTCGACGACGACCAGGAGGCCGCCTTGCGCATGGGACAGCAGATCGAGGCCGCCCATCCGGACTCGAACACGACCGATCTGGTTCGGGTCTACGATCGGGATGGCCGTTTCGTAGCCCTGGTGCGCTGGGACGATCTTCACCAGCGCTGGCAGCCCGACAAGGTGTTTCCGAGGCCGGGCGGGTGAGCGCTCCCGCATCGGCTGGCCTCCGCCCCCGCGTAGCCTTGACCATCGGCAAGTTCGACGGTGTCCACGCCGGCCACCGGCTCCTGGCCGCCGGCGTTCTCCAAGCCGCCTCCGAGCTCCAGGCCGCTGCGGCCGCCCTGATCCTGCATCCCCATCCGGCCAGTGTGCTGGCCGGGCTCAGAATCCCGCGGCTCTCCACGGTGCGTCAACGTTGCCGGCGCCTGCTCGCGCTGGGCCTGGACTTCGCGGAGCCCTTGCAGTTCACCGAAGAGGTGGCGGCCCTCGGCCCGGAAGCCTTCCTCGACCGATTGGAGCAGCGCTTCGAACTGGCGGCCATCGCGGTCGGGCCCGACTTCGCCTTCGGTCGGGAGCGGGCGGCCGATGTCACCGCGTTGGCCCATCTGGCCGATCGAAGGGGCTTCGTCCTGCGGGTGATCGAGCCGCTGGACGTCGAGGGCACTCGGGTTTCCAGCCACGGCATCCGAACGGCCATCGAGGCCGGACGCGTGCGGACCGCCCGAAGTCTCCTGCGCGAGCCGCCCCGCCTGGGCGGCACGGTGGTCCACGGCGCGGCCCGCGGCCGCGAGCTGGGCTTTCCCACCGCCAACCTCGACCTGCGCCAGGATGTCGTGGTGCCAGGCAACGGGATCTATGCCGTCCGTGCTCGATGGGAGGGATCGGGAGCGGGGCCGCGGGACGAGTGGATGGACGGCGTGGCATCGATCGGCGTCCGGCCCACCTTCGACGACGGGCCCCGGTCGGTCGAGGTCTTCCTGATCGACTTCGACGGCGACCTGTACGGCCGGCATCTCGATGTGGCCTTCATCGAGCGACAACGCGGCGAGGAGCGCTTCGAGCGCATCGAGAACCTGATCGAGCAGATGCACCTCGATGTCCAGATCTCGCGGCGGATCCTGGCAGCCGAGCAAGCACCCTCTTGGCAGGTCGTCGAGCATCCGCGGGGCCCGCGCGCGCACCTCCGCGGCTTCGACATGGCCGATCTATGCCAGGCCGCGGCCGGCAGCCTCGAGGCGCTGTTGGCCGGCCAAGTGGCCGCTGCCGATGGCCGATCCTGGCCGGCGGCCGGCGGCCGGCTACCGCGAAGGCCGGACGCCAGGCCCCAGCTCTTGAGCCTCGACGGCCCGAAGGAGGCCGGCGACGAGGCCGCGATCCTGGCCGATTGGCTCTCGGCACTAGGATCTTCGCGATCGGCCAGCGTCTTCGCCGCCGGCGCCGGCGGCACGCGGGGTCTGGTCTGGCGTGACGGCGATGCGGGACCGGAGCCTGCCCCGGCCGAACTCGTCGACGGTCCTCGTCGAGGACAGGATGGCTGGCTGCACGCCAGCATCATGCGGAGGGCGAGCACGGCTTGAGCCCGTGCCGGCCCGAACCGGACCGAGCATGCGCGCCGGAGGGGCCATTCATCTCCCGGCTCCAGAAGGCGCTCGCCTACTCGTAGCCCAGGCGCCGCAGTTCCGCCGGATCGCTGCGCCAGCCCGGCTTGACGGTGACGAAGAGCTCGAGGAAGACCCTGGCGTCGATGGCCCGCTCCAATTCGCGCCGCGCGGCGCTGCCGATGCGCCGGATCATGGTGCCGCCACGGCCGATGACGATGGCCTTGTGCGCGGTGCGCTCGACGAAGATCTTGGCCGCGACTTCGACCAGGCCATCCTCGCGGGTCTTCCAGGACTCGATGACGACCTCCAGGCCATGTGGGACCTCTTGCTGGAGGTAGCGCAGCGCGGCTTCTCGCACCAGCTCGGCCGCCAACATCCGATCGCTCTGGTCGCTGACCTGATCGACGGGATAGAGCGGCGGACCTTGCGGCGCGCGCGCCAGCATCTCCAACCAGAGCCGGTCCAGATTGTGCCCTTCGGTGGCGATGGTCATCAGCCAGGCCTCTGGCTCGGCCAGCTCGATCCACGCCCGACTGTGAGCTTCGATGTCCCGAGGCCGCAGCTGATCCACCTTGTTCATGGCCAGGATCAAGGGACGCTCGGCACGGGACAGCAGGCGGGCGATGCGCCGGTCTTCCGCATCCGGCAGACGCGAGGCATCGACGACCCAGACCACGACATCGGCGGCGGGAAGCGCGGCGGTGGCGGCACGGACCATGCTGCGGCCCAGGCCGGGCGCGGGATCGTGGAGACCGGGGGTGTCCAGGAAGACCAGCTGGCTACCGCCTTCGCTCCGGATGCCCAGGATCCGGCGACGCGTGGTCTGCGGCTTGGGCGAGACGATGGCCACCTTCTCTCCGACCAAGGCGTTGAGGAGGGTGCTCTTGCCGACGTTGGGTCGCCCGACCAAGGCCACGAAGCCGCTCCGACCACCCTCCGGCACATCACTCGGCCCGAAGATCCGATCCTCGATCGACGGACCGTCTTGGCCCGAGTTAGCGATATCCGGCACGGAGGCAACCGGATCTTCGTCGCCGGGAAGATCGGTGGGCTTCGAAGGCATGAATTCCTATCCTGTCCAGATCCTGCGAGTTCGAGGTGATGGAATCGGGCGCGGCCTCGCCCGCGCTTCGGGTCGAGACGGTCGGCGCATAACGCAGGCCCTGCCCTTCCGTTTTGGCAAGCATAGGATTCGGGCATCCGGCGGTCAATGCCCCGTCCCCTTCGCGTTCCGCGCCATCGCCAGATCCGAGGCCCATGCATTCCCACCGGCAGCACGGCATCTTCCTCTTGATCCTCGTCCTCTCGCTGGCCGGCTCGAGCCCTGGCTTGCGCGCCGAGGCGCCGAACTGGCTGGCCGGCGACCTGCCGGACTACGCCCCATCGGGCATGCCCGACTTCTCGCAATGCCGCGGCGAGTGGAGCCTGCCGGGTAGCCCGCCCCAGTGGACCCATGCCGCACCGGTCGCCTTGGCCGACCTCCTATGGTGGCTGGACTCGGCGGCCGAGCGCGATCCGCTGCCGCCGCCAGGGGTTCGGGACACGCATCCCCTGGTCAGCGCCTATCCCGTGTTCGGGCCGGCCCGCGACGACCACGAGGTCGCCAACCTCTATCCCCTGGTGCTCGATCTTGCCGGCCGGCTGGGCACCAACGATGGCGCGCTCCGGGGCACGCGCTGGAGCGAGGTCATCCCGGCGATTCAGTCTTATGTCGAGTCCCGCGGGATCGCCGGGCTGTATTCGCTCGAGCAGCAAGATGCGCCCGATGGTCACTGGCTGAACCAGCAGGTCGCTCGTTCGGCCGGGATCCTGCTCCTCTTGGGTCTGTGGGAGATGCAGGACGAAGAGTGGCTGCGCGTCGGCGGCCATTACGCCAGCCTGGCCGGCAGCACCTCGGAGGCGGTCTATCTGGCCGATCCCTTGGCCGATGAGGCCGGCCGCACCGGACGGGGTCGCGCGCGGCCGGAGGACCCCGCCCTGCACAGCTGCCGCGAGGCACCGTCGGCCCACGACGATGCGGCGCGGGTCTCGCATGATCGCTACCGGCTATCCCCGGAACCGGTCCTGCCCGGCGGCCGGCTGGTGCTCGAGGACTACTTCGCCGCCGATCGGCTCGGCGAAGCGGCCGCCTTCAGCGGCCAGAATCCGGCCGGCCCGGCACCGGATGCCGCATGGCTTGGCGGTCCGGTGGTGATGGCAGTCGATGCCGCCGCCGCATTGCTGCCGGACCCGATCTTGCTTCCCCGGTCGAGCCCGAGCCCGGAACCGAGTCCGCCGGCCTCGCCGACGCCAAGCCCGGAGCCGAGCCGCCCGGCCACCTCCAGCCCGACACCCACTCCGACCGGAACGGCCGGGTCGACGAGCCCGACCCCCGGGCCGGAACCCACGGCCAGCCCGACGACTTGGCCGACCGATGTCGCGAGCCGATGCTGGTTGCCGAGCCTGCGGCGCTAGCCTCCCGGGAAGCAGCCGATGCGCTGGCGGGCCCCGGGGCCCCGGCGGCTTGCGAGACTGCGATATCGGCCGCGGGCTGTGATAGAATCGGCCCATGCACGACTCCATGACCCGGCGTTTCATCGCCGCGACCGCGATCGGCCTGCTGCTGTCCCTGCCGGGCGGTGAGCGGGTCTTGGCGCAGGAGACGGCCGGCAGCTTGGCGGTCGAGGACAACCGGTTGGACTCGGTCTTTGCCGAGCGATTGGATTTCGAGGCCTTGATCCGACAAGACCCTGGGGCCAGCCAGCTGGTCCTGCGATTCCAGGTCGGCAGCGAAGGTCCCATCAATCGGCGCATACCCGAGGTCGAGGCTGCCGAAGGTGGCTGGCGCGCCAGCCACAGCGAGGGCCTGGTCCGAGGACAGATCCCGCCGGCCTCCCGCATTCGTTGGTGGTGGAGCCTCGAAGGCCGGCAAGCCGCTGAATTGCAGGGACCCGTCGAGGAACGGACCTACCTCGACGAGCGATTCGACTGGCAGTCGATGGAGTCCGAGGACTTGCGCATCTGGTGGTACGACCAGCCGCCCGAGTTCGCGGCCTCCGTGCGCGACTCCGCCCGGCGGTCCTTGGACGCGCTGGAGGCGCTCTTCGGCGGCGGCTTCGACCGCCGCGTCGAGATCGTCTGCTACCGATCCCAAGCCGACCTGAGGCCGGCATTGGTCGATCGCGGCGAAACCTACGAGGCGCGGCTGGCCACGCTCGGCGCCCGGGTGGCGGATGACATCCTGATCTTGGACGCCGGCACCCGCAGCCAGGAGTTCGAAGAGGTCCTGGCCCACGAGCTCAGCCACATCGCGCTCAACCTATACCTGGAGGAATCCTATATCGACGCGCCGCTCTGGCTGGACGAGGGCTTGGCCATGTACATCGAGGGCCCCTTGGACGCCGAGGAACGCGAGGTGCTCGATCGGGCTATCGTCACCGACGAGCTGATGAGCGTGCGCTCGATGAGCTCCTTTCCGGGCGATGCCTCCCTGGTCGTCCTGGCCTACGCCCAGAGCCAAGACCTGGTGTCCTTCATGATCCAGTCGCGCGGGCTGGTGCCGATGCGCGAGCTCTTGACCCGAATCGGCTCGGGAGAGGCCAGCGTCGACGAGGCCCTCGAGTCCATCTACGGCTACGATCAGCTGGGGCTCTACCAGGCCTATCGGGAAAGCCATTCGCTCGACCCGGCCCAGCCGGTGGAAGGGGCCACGATTGAAGACCGGGAGCGCCGGCCGGTCTCGGAGCGCGATCGGAACCTACCTGCGCTTCCGCCCTGCAGCGCAAGCATCCTCATCCTCCTCGCCGGCCTGACTCTGCAGCGTCGCTTCTCCGGGGCGCCCTGATCGATCGCGCCCTCCATCTGCGTCGCGTGGTCGGCCCCACGGGAGCAGGCCTTGGAATGGCCCTGCTCCTGCCCCCACCGCGGCGGTGGTTATTGATTTATTAGGACCGAGGCGCTAGAATCCTCACCACGGTCCACCCGTAGCTCCCGTGCGAGAAGGCCACCGGCATCCGTGGGAGCGCTGCTACTGGGAGTTCAACGTGTTCCCTCATCCCCGCTCTCGGGCGTCTCGGCCAAGCCGCGTCCGTCTGGCCGTCATCGTGTGCCTCTCGATGGCCGGCCTGATGTTGGGCTGGGCGACCACCGAACCGGCCGCCACCTCGGGGATCCAGTCGATGCAGCCCCGGGACCTGCGAGCCGCTTTGGACAGCGCCCCGCCGCCGATCGAGGGGGAGCGGATCCAAGCGCTGCTGCAGCCCGAGTCGGGCATCGGGGAGGGATCGCAGGGGCTCCTGCAGAACCCCACCCGCTTGGCCTTGGAGGATTTCGAAGACGGCTCCTGGCCGGCGGGGACGAGCCTCCACCCGGCCGCCAGCTGGTTGGTCGAGAGCCTGACCGATTTGCGCGGCGGCAGCTTCGGCTATCACTGGGCCGGCAGCGATTGTCGAGCCGCGGGCGGCCTGCGATCGCTCTGCGCGATCTGCGGTGGCACCGGCGGCCAACAGCTCGGCTGCGATGACCCCTACCCCGATGGGGTCGCCAGTTCGGTGATCCTGCGCTTGGATCTGGCGCCCTGGCGCGAGATGGATCGCCTCGACTTGGTCATGGACATCTGGACCGAGGCGGAGCCGCATGAGGGGCTCATCGTCAACTACCTGGACTACGCGAGGGACGGCAGCCTGCGCGGCCGGCACGCCATCCGCTCCTTTACCGGCCAGTTGATGGACTGGGCGCGCGATCAGCGAATCGACCTCTTGCGCGCGGTGGACGAAGAGGACCCGTCCTGGACGCGCAACTTCGCCGGACAGATCATCTTGCTCGAGCTGCTCTTCGTCAGCAGCGAGGACGCCGGCAACGGCCGGGGCATCTACATCGACGACATGGCGCTGGAGTTCGAGTCCAGCACCGTCGTGGTCACGGCCGAGGCCAGCCCCACGGCCACCGCCAGCGCCACCCCACGCTCCACGCCCACGCCAAGCGTGGGGCCGTCCCCCTCGGCCACGCCCGGTGATCGGACGGTCTATTGCCCGAGCGGCCAAGACTGCAGTCGCCTGCGGGTCGAGGCCTTCATCGACCTCCGCTGTGACGGGCGCTACAACGCGGGCGTCGACAGCTGGGTCACGGGCCGGCGGATCGATCTGGTCACCGGCGGTGGCGTAGCCCTCGGCGGTCCGCTGAGCCGCAGGGGCAGCATTTACTTCCTACTGCCCAGCCGGGACGGGGCCGAAGTCCGCTTCGATGTACCGAGCGGCTACGAGATGTGCGCCAACTCCCCCAATCCGCGCGAGGTCAGCGCCGGGGACTTCGGCCGCTTCGGCAACGAGCAGATCGACTTTCGGATCCGACGCCAGCGCTGAGCGCGATGCTCGGACACGCGACCGAAGCGCGCGAGGCCTCGCATTCGGAATCGGTGCATTCGGGCTCGACGCATCCGATGTCGATCGGCGCGCATCTCAGCGCTCCTCGCCCTCGAGCATGCGTCGGTAGCTCTCGTAGCGACGCTTCGACACATCCCCGGCCTGGACCGCCTCGCGCACCGCGCAGCCCGGCTCGTGCATGTGACTGCAGTCGTAGAAGCGACAGGCGTTCAGATAGGGCTCGAACTCGACGAAGGCCCATTCCAGCTCACCTGGATCGACCGACCACAGTCCCAGCTCGCGCAGCCCGGGCGTGTCGGCCACCCAGCCGCCTCCGGCTAGCGGGAGCAGCTGCCCGACCCGGGTCGTGTGGCGCCCCTTCTGCAGGGCATCGCTCACCTCGCCGACGCGCAGGCCGAGGCCGGGTTCGGCCGCGTTGAGCAAGCTCGACTTGCCCACGCCGCTCGGCCCGACGACCGCGCTGATCTTGCCGCTGAGCGCCGAGCGCAGCCGGTCGATGCCCCGACCGTCTACGACCGAACATCGGATCACCGGGTATCCGATGGCCTCGTAGGTCTCGATCTCCCGCTCCAAGGCGGGCGGGATGCCCAGATCGATCTTGTTGAAGACGATCTGGCTCGGGATGTCATCGATCTCGGCCAGCGCCAGGAAGCGGTCCAGCATCGCCAGTCGCGGATCCGGCAGGCGGACGGAGAAGACGGGCAGCAGCTGCTCCACGTTGGCCACCACCACGTCCTGGGCCCAGACGCCCTTGGGTCCGGGAGCACGCCGGGCCAGCACGGATCGCCGCGGCAAGACTTCGACCAACACGGCATCGACCTTGCCGCTCTCGCCTTCCGGGAGCTCCAGTGCCTCGATGCGCACGCGATCGCCCAATGCGGCCAGCCCTTCGCTGCGGCGCTCCTTCTTCTGCCGGCCTCGCAGCACGGCCGTATACTGCTCACCCGCGTCGGTGCGCACGGAGTAGAAGCCGCTCTGCGCGCGCATCACGCGCCCTTCGATCAGTGCTTGCGCTGCCAAGCGCGCTCCTATCGCTCAGGCAAGGGGAATCGCGAATCGCCCCCAAACCGCCTCACCGTCCGGTCCAGACAACCCGGACCGCGTGGCAACGCCGAACCGAACCGGTGGCGGCGCTGCTCCTCGCCCAACGATAGCATGGCGACGCGGCGATCAGCATGTCGAGAGGGCGACGGCGGATGGTCGCAGCCGAGGCCGGCCGCGGCCGATCCCAGAAGGGGCTGGGGCCAAGGCGCCCTGCATGCTATCCTCCGCCCCATGCGAAGCGAGGAATTCGACTATCATCTGCCGCGCGAGCGCATCGCACAGCATCCCGCCGAACCGCGCGATCGCGCCCGGCTGATGGTGGTCGACCGCTCGAAGTCCGAGATCGAGCACCACCGATTCGATGCCCTGGGGGCGCTACTTCGTGCAGGGGATCTCCTGGTGGCCAACGACAGTCGCGTGCTGCCGGCGCGCATCCGGGGCTCGAAACTGCCCGGAGGGGGTGCGGTGGAAGCCTTGCTCCTGCGCGCGTCTCGGGACGAGCCCTCGATCTGGCGCTGCCTGGTGCGAGGGCGCGTCCGCCCCGGGAGCCGGCTGCGGTTCGAGTCCGGCACGGAATCGGTCGAGGCCGAGGTCCTCGAGCTGCTCGACGGTGGCCAGCGCAAATTGCGTTTCTCGCGGCCGGTATCCGACTGGTTGGAAGGGATCGGCGAGATGCCGCTGCCGCCATACATCCGGCATCTTCCGGAGGATCCGGAGCGCTACCAAACGGTCTACGCGCGCCGACCGGGATCGTCGGCCGCGCCCACCGCCGGCCTGCACTTCACGCCGGCCCTTCGCGAGGACCTGCGCCGCGCCGGTGTCGGTTGGGCCAGCGTCACCTTGCATATCGGGCTGGACACCTTCAAGCCCATGGAAGCCGGCGACATCGAAGCCCATCGCATCCACCGTGAGTGGATCGAGCTGCCGGAGGCCACCGCGCGGGCCATCGCCGACGCGCGCGCGGCGGGCGGGCGGATCATCGCCGTCGGCACGACCAGCATGCGCGTGCTCGAGAGTGCCGCAGGTTGGGCGGAGTCGGCCGGCAGCAAGGCAGCGGTCGTCGCCGGCTCGGCGTGGACCGATCTCTACCTTCGTCCGGGCTCGCGATTCCATGTGGTGGATGCCTTGCTGACCAACTTCCACCTTCCGCGCTCGTCGCTGTTGGTCCTGGTGGCCGCCTTCGCCGGGAAGGACTTGATCGACCGGGCCTACCGCGAGGCCATCGAAGGGGAGTATCGCTTCTTCAGCTTCGGGGACGCCATGTTCATCCGCTGAAGCGGGCCAATGGATCGCCGGCATCATCCAGATCCACCCTTCGCAGCAGGGCGCGCGCGTCGATCAGCAGCAGGATCAACAGGCCGGCCGCCAGACCGCCCAAGGCCAGGCACCATGGGCGCCGGGGATCGGCAGAAGGGTCGGTGGACACCCGGAAGCCGTCGATGGCCACCATACCGCCCGCGGCACCCACCTCCAGCTCGAGCTCGTGCAAGCCCGGTCCGAGCCCATCGGCCAGGCTCTCCCAACGCCAGCCATCCTGCCCTTGGAGGATCAGGGACTGGAAGTCACCGCCGCCGTCGATACGGTAGCGCAGGGTGCCGGCATCGGCGCCCCGGAGCAAGCGCAGCTCGATGGCCGTGCCCCGGAAGCTCATCCGGAGGCTGGCACCGGCGATGCTGGACTCGATGAAGCGATGGTCGATGGCGGTCTCGGGCTCCTCCAGGAAGACCCGGCCACAGTCCCGCGAGCGTGATGAAAGGCTCCCGTCCCAGCGCCAGGCCCAGTCGCTCGGTTGGTCCAGCCGCACCGGCGCGGAGCGTTCGGCCCATTCGCCGGGCGTTGCCACGCTGGGCTCGGCCGCCACGGCGCGCACGGCCTCGAACAGGCGACGGCGGTTGAAGCTCTCATCCAGCATCTGGAAGTGATAGACGGCATCGTCCGGCGACTTGCAGCAATGCCGGAAGTACCAGATGCTGAAGACTCCGGCCCAGGGCCAATGCTGCTGGGCATAGCGGATCCCGTCGACCGTCCACTCGGCTTGCTGTTCCTGGCTGACGCTCTGCCAGATCGAGAAGAGCCCCTCCGGCGAGGCGTTCCAGCCATACTCGTTGGCCCAGACGGCCTTGCAGCGATCGCCCTCGGCCTCCATGATCTCGCGCTGAAGCTCGATGCGCCGGAAGTTCAGCCGGTCCAGCGAGGGCTCGTCCTCGGGCGGTCGATCCAGGCCGAAGGCGTTGGCGCTCAGCACGTCGAAGTGCTCGGAGGCACCAGCCTCGTACATCCCGCGCAGATAGTCCAGGTCGCTCATGTTGCCGACCTGGTCGGGCCGTTCGTTGTTGATGGCCAAGGGCGCGCTGAGGATGACCACGTCCGGATCCGCCTCGCGGGCCGCGCGGGTCGCGGCGGCCAGGAGCGTAACGTACTCCGCCGGATCGACCGGGTGTTGGGGGTTGAGGCCCCATTCGGTGATCAGATTCGGCTCGTTCCAGATCTGATAGAAGCGCACCCGCCCGCGAAAGTGCTCCACCGTTGCCCGAACGAATTCGGCGTACTGCTCCGGCGAGGCCGGGGGGATGTTGTTGGGCGGACCGAGCTTCTCGCCGGGCGCCCAGGCTACCGGTGGCACCCAGGCCGCCGGGAAGTCCAGCCGCAGGATGACCTCCATGCCGTGCTCGACGTAGAGATCGACGATGCGATCGAACTTGGCCCAGTTGTACTCCCCCGGCTCGGGCTGGATCTCGTACCAGGGCATGTGCTGCTTGGCCCAGCGGATGCCGGCCAATCGCGCTTCCTCGACCGTCTTGCGCTGATCCCAGGCCTCCACCTCCTCGTGCAGGAAGAAGTTGGCGCCCCAGGGATCGACGTCGGTCAGGGGGATGCTGCGCGCCGCGCGCCGGCCACCCGGCCCGGCAGGGCCCACCGCGTTGGTGGCGACCCAAGCCAAGGCGGCCAGGCTGAGCAGCAAGAGGAGCAGGACCAGCTTGAGCCGGCGCAGTCGATGGGGGGGGACCATGGGTCGCTCAAGGATAGCAGAGGCGGCGTGGGGATGACTCCCCGCGCCGCCTCATCGTGCGTCAACGTGGCCGGCCGGGCGGCGGGTCGCTGCCCGCCAGCCCGGCCGGCTAGGCCTCGATCAGCGCAAGATGCCTCGCGCGTGTTCGAAGGGTCCGATCTCGCGGATCTTCTCGGCTTCGATCATCCCGGCCGGCTCGACCGACAGGAGACGCGGGTTCCGGCCGGAATCGAGCCGCAAGCTACCGGCGCGCTGGGCAGCATCGCCCACACAGATCTGTAGCTCGACCGAGTCGAGCAGGTGGGCCGAGGCAGCTTCGGCGTCGTTGCGGCTCTCGAAGAGCAGCTGGCCGCCGGTCCAGCCTGCGCGAGCCGTGACCAAGGCGGTGACGTCGATGGGCTGACTGAGACGATACCAAGAGTTGGACTCGATCAGCTCCTCGGAGTATGCGCTACCCGGGATCCCGACCGCATCGCCTCCGGAGGCAGGTACCAGACCTGCCACGAACAAGTCATCCGCCACACCGTCCTTGACCTCTTCCGTGATGATGCCGAAGGCGAAGTCCAGGGTTGCGGAAACGATGTCCGATGCCTCCGGAAAGTCGAAGGCGGTGGAGATCAGCTGGTCGCGCACGTTCACCGCACGACCGCCGACCGCCAACCAGTCCCCTTCGTCGGCCACCAGCTGCAGGTCGGAGGCTCGGACGATCACACGCGAGAGGGTGTTGTTGGGCGGCTGGACGTTGGTCGCCAGCGACCAGCCGACCGAAGGACCGCGTTCGAAGTCCCCGTTCTCGATGACCTGCGTGCAACCCGGATCGAAGGGCGGATCGTTGGTCGGGTCGGGCTGCGGTGTCGGGCTGGGCTCACCGGTCGGCCAAGGCGTCGGGCTGGCCGGCAGGGCCGTCGCGTTGGGCGGAACATCCTGGGTGATCTCGGCGATCTTGGACGCGGCCGGTTCCGCCGCGTCGTCGACGAAGACCTGCACCCGATACTCGTTGGCCCAGATCGGCACGTCGTTGCCCTGCTCGTCGACCGCGCGAATACATCGGGTGGCGTAGGGTCGCTGCTCCTGCCCGACCGTGATGAAGTCGTTGAGCGTACCCGACTGGATCGATTCGAAACGATTGCCGGACTTCTGCGCCCACTCCCAGCGCACGCGGGTCGCGTCCGGCCAACCAAACCAGTTCACCTGCGCGCAGAGGCGCATGGCGCCGTACTGGAACTGCTGCCCGATATTCTGCACCCGATCGGCCGGATCGATGGCGGTACCGAACCAGATGTCGACGTACTGCGAGGGCATCTGCGACGGATCGTCCTTGTCGGCATTGGCCAGCAGCATCGGGAGGAAGGCGATCTTGGCCCGCTCCGTGGGCGTCGGCGTGATCGTCGGGGTGGGCGGCGTCACCGGCACCGTGGGCGGGGTCGTCGGCGAGACGGCCGACGTCGCGGTCGGCGGCGGCGCCTCGGTCAAAGCTTCCACGCGAACATTGTCGACGAAGCCACCGGCATAGTTGCCGCTGCCATTGCGATCGTTGAACCAGAACATGACCTCGATCGAGGCCTTGCTGCCGGCACCCGGGAACTGCAGCGGGTTCTGCAAGCCCAACCAGCGTCGCTGCTGATTGGCATTCGGATTGATGTAGAAGCAGTCCCCGACCTGGGTCGCGCCCGACTCGCGCCAGCAGACGTTGAAGGACTCGCTGCCCTGCGGGATGTCCAGCCAAAGCCGGAAGTCCACCTGCACGCCGAAGGGATAGGTCGTCGTGTCGATCCCGTCCAGATACAGTCGGGTGCTGGTGGGCTTGCCGATATTCTGCCCGCAGCTCAGGTTCTCCCCTTCACTGCCGCCGCCGGCCACCCAGGCCGCGGCTTGTCCGCCGACGTTGGCCTCGGTGTTGCAGATCTGACGACTCCAGGTGTTCACCGGATCCGGCTGGGTGGCGATGGTCAGCTGGTCGTCGACCTCCCAACCCTCCGGTGGAAACTGCGGATCCTCGAAGTCGAGCTCGTCGATCAGCTCGGCCTGATTCGGAGCCATCGGCTGCAGACCACCGGCATCGAGATGGTCTGCCACTGCGACCAGCTCGACGGGCGCGGGACGGCTGCGCATCTCGAGGCCCGAGGCGAGGACCTGCTCGCCTCGGTCCGGGACGGGGCCATCGAAGGGACGCGCAGCTTCCACGCTGCCGAGAGCCACTACCAGGGCGAAGGCCGAGAGCAAGGCCGGCCACCATCCCCTGGCGCGGATCGACAGCCGATCTCGTCGACTCGAATTGCGAACGTTCATGGGTCTCCTCCCTAGGTGCGGGCGCAGCGAGGCGCAATGGCGCATCCCCTGCAGTCTAGCATAGCCTCGAGGACCGAGGCCAGAGCTCCGGCGCCGGCCGAAGGGCGAGATCAGGGCGCCCCGAGCAGGCTTTCGAAGAGCGGGGTCTGGTTGAGCAGGTAGACGCGATGGAGTCGTTGGCCGTCCACACCCAAGCCTCCGGCGATCCAGATCTCGCGCCCGGCGTTGCGCAGGTCGGCGCCCGCGCCCTGGCGCGGCGTCTGCAGCGGACCCGGGATCGGACGCCAGCCGGCCTCGCCGCCCAAATCGAGCGTCAGGGCGGCCGCTTCATCGCGGTCTTGGGTTCCGCCGACCAGGTAGATGCGACGCAGCACCGACACGCCCAGCGCGGCCTGACCGGCCCGGGCCGAGGGCAGCTCCTGACCTGTATCGTCGAGCCAAGCGGGGCTCGAACCCGGGCGGAAGATCCAGTGGTTCCGTTGCGGCCGGCCGCCTTCGTCCCGACCTCCGAGGACATGGACTTGCTCGTCGACCACCGCGGCGGCCAGCCCGGAGCGCGGGCGAGCCATCTCGTCCTCGATCTGCCAGGCATCCTCGCCCAAGCGCAGGGAGTAGACCCTGCGGCTGGCGCTGTCGGGGGAAGCTCCCGAGCGCCCGCCGAAGAGGTAGATCCGGCCGCGACCGGGCAGATGCGCCAGCGCGTAATCGCAGCGCGGCTCCGGCAGCGGCGGACCCTCGCTCCAACGACCGGACTCCGTATCGAAGAGCTCCACGGTGGTCAGCGCTCGGCCGCTGGCATCGCAGCCGCCCGGGACGACGATGAATCCCTGTACCGCGACCGCCTGGATGTCGCGCACGGCCGTCGGCTTCTCGGCCAATTCGTCCCAGACCTGGACGATGCCGCGGGTGTAGCGCAGCGTGTCGGCCAAGACCCCGTCCTCGTCCTCGCCCCCGATGGCGTAGAGCCCGTCGGCGAAGACCAGCGCCAAGCCATCGCGCTCGCTGGGCAGATAGCCGGCCGGCGTCCAGGGCTGACCCGGCTGCGCCGTCGGTTCGGGAGCCGGCGTGGCGGTCGCCGAGCCGCGCAGGACCCGATCCCCGAAGGCCCATCCCATCGCGGCGATGACCAGCAGGAGCAGGAGCAGCAGGCCACCGAGCAGCCGCACCGTGCGCCGGGATTGCTGCCGGGCGCGCTCGAGCTCCTCGGCCAGGCGGCGCGCCGCCTGACGCTGGGCCTCCTGCTCCTCGGCGCGCGGCGAATCCTCATCGCTGTCCTCGACGGGGCCGAGGTGGATCAGCCCGTGCTCGAGTGCACGCCGCACCGCCTCGGTCCGGTTGCCCGTGCCGAGCTTGCCGTTGATGTTGGAGAGGTGCTTCTTGACGGTGGCCTCGGAGATCGACCGCTCGTGGGCGATCTCGCGATTCGTCGCGCCCGTGGCGACGAGCTCGAGGATGGCCAGCTCCGTCTCGCTCAGTGGCACCGGACTGGGACTGTCGGACATCGAGAGGCCTTGATGTGGATGGAAGACTCGGCTTCGACGGACCCGCCGCGGACAGATCCCGAAAGGCAGCGAGACCGGGCGAGGCGCAAGCGCCGATTATACCACGTCCCATCCCGCCCTCCGCTGACCGAGCCCGGATCGCGCCTAGGGCGCGCCTCCATCCGAGGAGGCCACCAGGTCGAGCCGGCAAACGCAGCGCCGACAGGTCGGGTCCCGCGATGGATCGAAGGCCGCCTCGAAGGCCCGGGCCCGGGATCCGGCGAGGATCTCCAGCAGGCGCCCATCCCGCGGCCAACGGCCGACCGATCGGTGGAAGAAGCAGGGCCGGACCGTCCCGTCGGCCTCGATGACGGCGCTGACCAGCGGGGCGTTGCAGCGGCCCGCCTCCGGCAGCCGGCCCGCCTCCAGCGCCCTGAAATGCTCCACCAGACGCGCTCGGAGCTTGGCCGGGGTCTCGACGGTCGAACGGGCCAGCCGCGGATCGGCCTCGATCGCGGCGATCTGCTCGGCCAGGGCGTCGATCTGCGCGCCGACCGGCAGCAGCGCGTTCCGCCTCGTCGAGGACCATTCCTCGCCGCGCTGAAAGGCGGAGCTGTGCGCATCGACGGCCAGGAAGGAGACACGATCGATGCCCAGCTGCCCGGCCGCCTCCAGGGCATCGACCAGGCTGGTGCAGTTGCCGCGCTGGACCGTGTAGCGCGCCGTGATCGCCAGGCCCGGCGACAGCGAGCGGAGGGCCTCGAGGCCATCGGCGAGATGATCGAAAGCCCCGGCCTGGCCGCGGATTCGATCGTGGATGTGGGGAGGACCATCCAGCGAGATCACCAGATCGTCCACGCGTCGCGCGATCTCCCCGGCCTCTTCGACCAAGCCCGGGCCGCTGGAGAGCAGGCTCAGCCCCACGCCCCGACGGTGCAGCGGATCGACGAGGGTCCACAGATCGGGGTGGAGCAGCGCCTCGCCACCGGTCAGCACCAAGCGGCGCAGGCCGGCCGCCAGCCAGTCCTCGGCCTCGGCGGCCAGCGGCTCGGAGCGCAAGTGATTCCCGCTCCGGTCGCGCCAGATCCCGCACATGCGGCAGCGCCAACAGCAGCCGGAAAAGGGCGACATGAGCAGGATCGGCAGGCGGGGCAGGCCGGCCGGCCGTCGCGGCCTGCCGGACGGTACCTGCTCGAGTCGTCCATCCGAACGCGGTTGGGGACCGAGCCGGGTGCTCATGCGCCGGGGCCGGCCTCCGGCTCGGCCTCCGCGACGCGCCGGCCGACCAGCAAGGGCAAGTCGGCCGACTCGCGACCGCTCTGCAGGCGGCGCCGCAGCCGGTGAAAGCGCCAGGACCATCCGCGGCGCGGTCCGGGTCGGGCCCAGCGCAGCGAGAAGGCCTCCGCCCACCGCGGCAGGTCCGACTCCAGCAGGTACTCCCGGCTGCCCAAGGCATCGGAGGCGAAGCCGTAGCGCGCTTCGAAGGCCGAGCGTCGCGCCTGGACCATGGCGCGTCCGGCCTCCGGCGAGCGGTAGACCGGCGAGTCCATGATGACCAGGCTGCCGCCGGTCGCCATCACGCGCAGCGCCTCGCGCAGGCTGGAGGCCGGCTCCGGCGCGTAGTGCAGGCTGGCGTTGAAGACCACCACGTCGGCTCGAGCCGCGACCAAGGGCAGCCGATCGAAGTCCGCCAGCAGACAGTCGAAGGGGGCCTCGCGGTCCGCCCCGAGGCGAGCCGCCACGCCCAGTCCGACCCGGGCGTGATCCGAGAGGTCGATGGCCAAGGGGCGATGCCCCTCGAAGGCCAGGCGACGGCTCAGCCAGCCGACGCCGGCGCCCAGATCGAGCACGCGCAATGATACCGCGCCGGCGCGGGCGCGCAAGACATCCAGCAGGCAGTCGTAGCTGGCCGCGCGCTGCCACCACTCCCAGGCAAAGCGCATCTCCGCGCCAGGCCAGGGCAGGTCGCGCGCCCGCTCCACGCCGCCCTCGCCGCGCCCCTCGGCGATCCGGACCTGCTCGTACTCCTCGAGAAATCGCCGCTGGGCGACCGTCAGGTCGCGGAAGTCGACGGTGCCGGTGGACTCCGAACGAGACCAGCGCCGGCCGCAGCCAGGGCAGACCAGGCCATCGGCGGCCGCCGAGAGCGCCCCGAGCGGGCGGCGGCATTCGGGGCATGCCAGTTGCGGAAACCGAAAATCGTCGTCGCCGGATGCGGGCCTGGCGGGCCTGGGGCCAGCTTCGTCGATGGGGCTCATGCGCTGCGCTCCAATTCGAGCAGGTAGTGATCCGATAGCCGCGCGGCCAGCGGCAGGCCGGCCAGCCGGCGCTCGACGACCAGGCGCCGCCGCAGTCGCTCCGGCCGGCGCTCGAGCGCTCCGGCCAAATCGGTCGGGGGCAGGAGCAAGCCCAGCGCCCGAAGCCCGCGCGGCGCGAAGCGCGGGCCGAAGGCGGCCCGAACGCGCTCGGGGCTCGGATAGCGCAGCCACAAGTCCCGCCCGCCTACCTTGGCGCGAATCGGCCTCGGACCGAGACGACGCCAGGCGCGGCGGTCGAGGCGGATTCCGAAGCCCAACAGCTCGAGCAGGCAGAAGGGGCCCATCACGACCAGAACGATCCGGGCACCGGGCCGCATGCGTTCGGCAAGCCGGCATCCCAGCGCCGGCAGATCGGCGATGCAGTTGATGACCCCGAAGTTGCTCAGCAGCCCGTCGAAGGGCCCGTCGAAGGCGGAGAGCTCGCCGAGCCGCTCGGCCGGGACGTGGTGGAAGCGCGGCCGCAGGGACTCGGGCATGCTGGCGCAGCGCGCCCGGGCCCGCTCCAGCATGGCCGACGAGGCGTCCAGGCCGACGACCCGGCATCCGCGGCTGGCCAGCCAATGCGCATCCACGCCGCTGCCACAGCCCAGATCCAGGATGCGATCACCGGCGGAGAAGCTAGCGGCCGAGCGGCGCCAGACCTCGCCCCGCAAGGCCCGACCCAGTGCGCGCTCGGTGAAGCGCACGTCGTAGTCGGCCGCCAGGCCGTCGAAGGCGGCCGGCTCGATCCGCTGCTCAGGCTTCGGGGTCATGGACGCTCCGCCGCATCCGGCGCTTGTACCAGGCGATCTCCAGCGCGCCGCGCAGCAGGGCCGGCCAGGCGCGCGGATGCCGGCCGGCATCCAGGCGATCGCGCTGCGCCAGCTCGGCCTGCAAGCGGCTGGAGACCGCGCGGTAGTAGGCCGGGCCCGGCCGGCCGAGGACGGCGTGATCGCGGTCCGATCCCTCGGCCCAGGGCCGTCGGAGCCGCACCTTGTCGGCCACGCTCTGGTAGTAGGGCGTACCGCGGATGGGATAGGCCACCGTGGTCAGCACCCGATCGGCGCGGACGCGCTTGACCTCGCGGATGGTGGCCTCGATGTCCTGGCCGGTCTCCCCCTCGTAACCCCACATCACGAAGAGGCCCACCGAGATGCCCTCCGCTTGGAGCAGGCCGGTCGATCGGCGCACCTGCGCCGCGGTGGTCCCGCGCTCCATCGCATCCAGCACCGGCTGCGATCCGCTCTCGGCTCCCAACCAGACCCGAAAGCAGCCCAGCTGCGCCAAGAGCCGCGCCGTCTCCGCATCGACCCGATCGGCGCGGGTGATGCATTCGAAGGGGATTTGCAGGCCCCGCTGCTCCATCTCGCCCGCGAAGTCGCGCAGCCAACGCCGGCTGGCGGTGAAGACGTCATCGGCATACCAGAGCTGGTCCGGCGCGTAGCGCGCGCGGATCCAGGCCACCTCCTCGGCCACGTCCCGCGGCGAGCGGCGGGCATGGCGATGCCCGAAGACGGCGTGGCTACACCAGCGACAGCGCCAAGCGCAGCCCCGCGCGGTGACGAGGTTGAGCGAGCCGCGGCCATGCTGCTCGCGCCAGCAATCGATGTAGGGCTGCAAGTCGATGGCCTCGCGGTCGGGCCAGGGCAAGCGGGCTAAGTCGCGCATCGGAGGGCGGGCCGGCTCGCGCTGGATGGCACCCGCCCTGTCGCGCCATGCCAGCCCCGCGATGCCCTCCAGGCTCGCATCGGGCTGGCTCGACCAGCGATCCAGCAGCTCGGTCAGGCCGATCTCGCCCTCGCCGATCACGACCGCATCGGCGCCGGCATCCAGGTACTCCTCCACGTATTCGGAAGGATCCGGGCCGCCCACCACCACGCGCTGGCCCCGCTCTCGGCCTTCGGCGATCAGCTCCAGGGCCGCGGCGCGGGTCATCATGTTGGCATAGATGCCCAGCACGGGTGCAGCGACCGCCCCCAGCCGGCGCCGGTGCATCCGGCGATCCAGGAAGGTGCCATCGACCACCGTCACCGACCGCCCGGCGCGGCGCAGCCAGGCCGAGAGCGAGAGCAGCCCCAGCGGGGGGTAGGGGCGCACATGCCGCTGCTCGGCCAGGTCTTCGCATAGGCGATGCCCGTGGGTCAGCAGCAGGTCGACGCTCATCCTAGCCGGACCCACCGTTCGCCGCGCCAAAGCGCGTCGGCTGCTCGCTGCGCTCCGCCCGCTCGCGCCGGGCCATCTCGCGCCATCGGTCGCCGATCGCACGAAGCTCGGCGCGGCTGGCCTCCTGCGCCTTCCGGCTGAGCGGACCCGACCTCCCGTCCTCCTCGGCGATCGAGGTCACCTCGATCAGATCTCGGCGGCGGAGCAGGGCTTCGTGCTCGCAGTGGAGCAGCGCGTGCAGCTCGCGGTAGAAGGCGCTGCGATAGCTGCCCTGGAAGAGCATGGCCAGATCCTGGCTGTCCCGCCAATGCCGGCGTGCGCCGAGCTGCTCGGCCACGCGCGCATGAAAGGGCGTGCCCGGCAGCGGATAGCTGACCGAGACCCCGATGGCGTCCGGCAGGCATCGTCGCATCAGCTCCGCCGTGGCTTCGATCTCCGCCCAGCCCTCGCCCGGATAGCCCAGCTGCAGAAAGAAGGCCACCCGGATCCCCTGCGCGCGCAAGGTCCGGGTCGCGCGCTCTACCTGCTCGACCCGGATGCCCTTCTCCATCGCATCCAGGATGGTCTGGGAACCGCTCTCCACCCCCAGCCAGAGCTCCTCGCAACCCGAGCGCGCCAGCTGCTCGGCGTAGTCCTCGTCCACCCGATCGACCCGGCTCTGCGCCACATAGGGCAGCCGCACGCTCCGGGCTTCCAGCGCGTCGGCAAACTCGCGCACCCAGTCCGCTTGCAGACCGAGCACGTCATCGACGAACCAGAGCCCGTCCGGCGCCTGCTCGGTCGCGATCTGGGCCACCTCGTCGGCCACCGACTCGGGCCGGCGTTGGGCATAGCGACGGCCCCAGATCGGCCGGGCGCACCAGTTGCAGGCGTAAGGGCAACCGCGCGAGGCAGCCAGGTTCAGCTGGAAATGTCCGTGCGCCCGCCGCCATCGCCGGCGGTAGGCCTCCATGTCGACCAAGTCGCGCGCCGGCAGCGGGAAGCCTTCCAGGTTGCGCGCCGGGGGACGCGCGGGACCGCGCAGGAGCGCGCCGTCCGGCCCGGTCGTGACGCTGCCGGCGATGCGCTGCCATGCCATGCCTTCGGCCGATTTTCGCGCCTCCTCGGCCGAGCTCACCGGCTCCTCGACCGGACCCCGCGCCGCGATCGGCAGGCTTTGGACCGCCTCCAGCAGGCTCCATTCGGCCTCGCCGGTCAAGACCGCGGTGGCCCCGGCCTCCAGCCAAAGCTCGGGCCGATCGCTGGCATCCGAGCCGGCCACCAGGCAGGGCAGGCCCCGCGCGCGGGCGGTCCGCAGCATCTCGAAGCCCGCCTCGCGCATCCGCGACAGGCACATCTTGGACAGGAAGTTGAAGCTGTCCTCGAAGAGGGCGACCAGACGCGGCCGGCTGGCCTCCAGGGCCGCCTCGAAGGCCTCGGGGCCCGGGGCGAGCATGGCATCGAAGAGCGCCACGCGCAGCCCGGCCCGTCTCAGGATCGAAGCGGCGTAGAGCGTGCCCAAGGGCGGGTAGGGCCGCATCCGCGCGACCTGCTTGGGATCCAGGGCCATGTAGAGCGTGTGGCCGAGCAGCACGTCGACCGGGCCGCCGGCGTCGCCGCGACAATGCGGCGCGAAGCGGCGGATGGCGGGCGACCGGCGGATGGCGGGCGATCGACTCATGCCGGCCGCCTCGTCGCCGCTCCGGCCGGCTCCAGATGGAATCCAGGCTCGATGAGTCCGGAAGGCACCAGGGGCTCGAGCAGTCCTGCCGCGATGCGACGCGGACGACCATCCAGTCGGGCCCGCAGCAGCGGATCCCGGGCCGGGTCGAGCCGCTCGGCCAGCTCCGGCGCGGCCAGCATCACCCTGCCGGCGCGCAGGATCAGTTGCAGGTCGGAGCGCCGGCTGGCCAAGAGCTGCTCGATGGGCGAACGCCCCTGGTCGGCCAGGACGATCAGGTCGGCCGGCGCGCCCGGATCGATACGGCCGGCCCGGGACCGGCCGCAGAGCGCGGCGGCGTCCAGCGTGACCATCCGCAGCAGCTGCAGGGGGCGCAAGCGCCCGTCGGCGGCCGCGTGCCCGAGCTCGTCCAAGAGATCGCGCGAACCGGTCAGCCTAGCATCGCTGCCCAGGGCCAGGCGCCGTGCCGCCGCGAAGTCGACGGGATCGGCGGCCCGGCCGAAGAGCCGCCGGTTGCTGGCCGGGCACCAGATCATCCCGCAGCCCGCGGCCAGCGCCCGGCCGCGGCGCGCGGCATCCAGGCCCACGGCGTGCACCAAGCGGGTGCGCGGGTCCAGCCCCCCGAGCGCCTCGATCCGATCGAAGTCCCGCCGCGCCCGGCGCCCGATGCCCTCGGCCGCGTGGACGACCCAGGGCCGACCCGGCCGCCGAGCCGCGAGCCCCTCCTCGAGCCCGGGCCCATAGCGACCAGCCAGACTGGGCGAGTGCACCCAACCCGGCGAGTCGAGCACCCGCAGGGGAAAGTCCCGGCGCTCGAAGACGCTCAGCCACGGATCGTGGTGCAGCACGCTGGTCACACCGGAAATCAGGTTCTTCACGGCGCCATGCCAGGCGCGCTGGGGCATCGGTATCCGGCGGAGCGCGGCGTAGACGTCGCTGGCCAGGAGGCGGCGCATGTCGGCGATCCAGTCGTCGGCATGACGGTAGGCCCCGGCCGCCGGCCCGGGCGGAAAGAGGTTGTGCCCCAGGTGGTCGTGGGCGTTGACCAGGCCCGGCAAGAGCCAATGACCAGAGAGATCGAGGCGGTGGGCGCGCCGGCCGATCCGGGCCAGCGGCTGGATCCGACCCGCCTCGATCAAGAGGCGCCCTCGGCGGAACCTGCCGGTCACCGGATCCACGATGCCCGCGCCTTCGATCAGCAGCTGTCTCAGGTGCCTGCCTCCCGTCGATCGCCGGTGCCCGGCTCGGGCACCGCTGCGACGTCGCATGGTACCGATGCTCGGCAGGCAGGTCCATTCGGAGGCCGGCCGGCAGGTCGGCCCAGCAGATACCGGCCGCCCCGCCGAAGCCGTGGCATCCTTGTGCACATCTCGGGCATGAGATGGCTCGGCCGAGCCCTCGGCAGCGCTCGGTAGCGCCCTACCTGGATGCCCACCCGTCCCATCGGTCAGCAGCCGGAGCGAGAGCAGCGAATGGAAGTCGCTCGAGACATCGCCGAGCGCCGAGCGCTCCGCCGCGTGCGCGAGGCCTACGCCGCCTGGAGCGCGACCTACGAGCGGAGCGGGCACAATCCGCTGACGGCGGCGGCCGAAGAGCTGCTGGGCCCGTGGCTTCGCGATCTGCGTGGACAACGCCTGCTCGATTTGGCCTGCGGCGACGGCCGCGTGCTCGGTCTGGCGCGGCAGGAAGCGACGCGCTTTCGGGCCGGACTCGACTTCAGCCGCGGCATGCTGCTGGCCGCGCGTCGCCGCCATCCCGATACGCCCTTGATCGAGGCGGAGCTGTGCGCGCTGCCCCTGGCCGCCGAGAGCTTCGATCGGGTCGCGCTGAGCCTGGCGCTGAGCCACTTGCCGCGCATCGAGGTCGCCGTCTTTGAAATGGCGCGCGTCTTGGCACCGGGCGGCCGGCTCCTGCTGATCGACCTGCATCCGGATGCCGCCGAGCGCGGTTGGACGCGCAGCTTCCGCGATGCCGCGGGCCGCAGGCGCAGGGTCGACTGGTGGCCCCAGGATCTGGACCGGATCGAGGCGCTCTGCCGCGCGGCCGGCCTGGAGATCCTGCGCCGACGCGAGCGAGCCCTCGATCCGACGCGCCTCCCGCCGGACGCGCCGCCTTCGGCCGGGCGGGGCCTCGCGCTCTACGCCATCGAAGCCCGGAAGCCGGCCGAGCAGAGCAGCGATCAGCGCTCGCCGTCGGCCAGCCCATTGAATCCGATCGGCAGGTAGATCGGCGCACCGTCGAGATCCTCGCCCACCGCCAGCGACCAGGCATCGGCCAGATAGCGCACGTCACCGCCCTCGCCGCGCGTGCCGCCGTAGACCAGCATCCGCGACTGGCTCGGGTCCCAGTCCGCCGCATGCCCGGCGCGCGCGCCGGGCCCTTGGCCGTCGAGCGGCAGTCGCGCCTCGACGCTTTCCCAGGCGGGGCTCTCGGGATGGTCGTAGTCCAGCCGCCAGATCTCGGCCAGGTCCGTGGCGCCGTCCTCGCCGGCCACGTAGCCCCCGTAGAGCAGGAAGGCGGACTGCCCGGTGGCAAAGACCATCGTGGCGCCGATGCGGGCGCTGGGCGCCGGCGCGCCGTCCCGCAGGCCGAGCGGCTGCCAGGCGTCCGCCCGATCGATCGACGCCAGGTCGACCCGCCAGGCAGCGGCAACCGCCGCACCGGTCTCGTCCTGACCGCCGACGACCAGCAGGTCGCCGCTGGCGGGATCGACGGCATAGGCCTGGTGCAGCAGCCGGAAGGGAACGGCCGGCAAGGCCTGCCAAGACCCGGGGGCCGCCGAGAGGTCCAAAGCCCAGACCTCGTCGCTGAGGCTGTTGGTGCCGTAGCGATCCCCTCCGAAGAGGATGGCCCGATCGCGTTCGGCATCGTAGACCAGTCCCGGGTACCACAGCGCCAGATCGGTCTCGGTCTCGACCTGGGTCCACTCGCCGCTGGCCAAATCGTAAAGGTAGGTCTGACCGTCCTGGCAATCGCAGATCAAGAGCAGGCGGTCGTCATCGGCATCCAGGATGGCGCGGGCACCGATCAGGCCGCGGCCGGCCTGGCGCGAACGGGGGATCGATCCCGTCTGCTCCAGATCCGCCCATTCGCTTGCGACAGCGCCCAGCTCGAGGCTTCGAGCCAGGCCCGGTGCGCCGAAGCCGGACTCGCCACCGATCAGCAGCCACCGGTCCTCGGCGGCGAGCAGGCTGCTGTGTCCGGCCAGGGGCAGATCCGAGGGCAGACCGGACCATCGGTAGTCGACGTCCTCGTGCTGCAGCTCGGCGCCTGCCGAAGGCGGGAGGGCGGCGAGCAGGGCGAGGAGCACGAGGATTGCGGCCGGCAAGGCCGGTCGGCCTGCGGAGACGGAAGGCTGGGTCACGGCGGGTCCTCCAATCCATGTGGGTGGGCATCGTCGGTCGCCGGGCGAGCGCCGGCGACAGGCGCTAGGATTGTAGGGCATGCGGCGCGTCGGTGGGAAGAGGCATCGGCGCAACCCTGCCGAGGCGGGCCGTGCCGACCCGTCCGCAGCCACCCAGGCATCCGATCGGCGCAAACCAGGGAGAATGGTATCGATGATACGCAGGACCACCGGCAACGCTGTTCCGGCCCGACTTGTCGGGCTCGGGATGGCCATCGTGCCGCTCGTCTTGGCGCTGGCTTGCCGGACCACCGGTACGGACCCGGCCAACCCCGGAGACGCCTCGATCGCCACCTCCGCTCCGCTCGGCACGGCAGCGAGCCAAGGCATGGCCATCGAGTCCGAGGGCGCGGCGACCGAAGCCAGCCCGGTCGAGGCCGACGCCACGGCGTCCACCGTCCCCAGCTCCTCGGCCAGCGCCACCCCGACGGCCCTGGAAGACCTTCGCATCGAGCTCTTCGAGTTGGCCAGCGGCTTCGACTCGCCGCTCTTGGTCACCCATGCCCCAGACGGCTCGGGCCGCATCTACATCGTGGAGCAAGCGGGCCGCATCTACTCGATGGATCTCGAGGACCCCGAGGGCTCGCGCAGCATGGAACTCGACATTCGCGAGCGGATCGAGGACGGGGCCAGCGAGCAGGGACTGCTGGGCCTGGCCTTCCACCCGGACTTCGAGCGCAATCGCCGGCTCTTCGTCAACTACACGGATCTGGCGGGTGACACAGTGGTGGCCGAGCTGCGCGCGCTGCCCGGCACCGACGGCTTCGACCCGGCCAGCGAGGAGACCATCCTGGCCTTCGAGCAGCCGGCGGGCAACCACAATGGCGGACACCTGGCCTTCGGCCCCGACGGCATGCTCTTCGTCGCCACCGGCGACGGGGGCGGCGCCGACGACCGCTACGGGCATGGCCAGAACCCCGGCAGCCTCTTGGGCAAGATCCTGCGCATCGACGTCGATGCGCGCCAGGACGGGGCGGCCTACGGCCTGCCGCCGGACAACCCCTTCCTGGACCGCGAAGGCTATCGCCCGGAGACCTGGGCTTGGGGGCTGCGCAACCCTTGGCGCTTCAGCTTCGACCGGCAGACCGGCGACCTCTACATCGGCGACGTCGGACAGGCGCGCTGGGAGGAGATCGACCTCATGCCGGCCGGCAGCGCCGGCTTCAACTTCGGCTGGCCCATCTTCGAAGGGCGGGCCTGCCAGCGTGACGATGGCGCCTGCCAGGACCCGAGCCTCCAGGCGCCCATCCTGGTCTACGAGCACCAAGCCGGGGCCTGCTCGGTGACCGGTGGCTACGTGTACCGGGGGCCGGCCGAGGATGGCGGAGCCGCGTTGCAGGGCGCCTACCTCTACGCCGACTACTGCTCGGGCCAGATCCGGGTGGCACGCGAGGAAGCGGGCGGCTGGCGCTCGCGCGTGATCCTGGAGACCGAGCTGGACATCAGCAGCTTCGGCCAGGACGAGGCGGGCCGGCTCTACCTGAGCGACCTGGATGGTGGCTCGATCTACCGCATCCGTCCCGGACAGGCCGAGGAGCCTGGGCTATAATCCCCCGCGACGCCGACCGCCCCGCCCGCACCAGGATGCTTTCGATGCGCATGAGGACGACAACGCGCTGGATCCGATGCCTCTTGCCGATCGCCATGGCCCTCCCCCTGGCCGGCTGCCTGACCCGGTCCACGCCCGAGACGGGCCCGGATGGCGCGGCCCTCTACGCCCAGTACTGCCAGGTCTGTCACGGCCCCGACGGCCGGATGGTCGAAGGGGTGACCAACCCGGTCACCATCAGCCATCCCGACTTCTTGCGGGTGGTCGACGACCAGTTCCTCTTCGACAGCATCGCCCAGGGCCGGCCCGGTTCGAACGGCCGCGGTCGCCCGGGCACCAAGATGTCGGCCTACGGATTGGAGGACGGTCGGGTCCTATCCGACGAGGAGATCTGGGCCATCGTGGCCCACCTGGGCGGCTGGCGCGAAGGCGATAGGATCGAGCCCGAGCCCTTCGACGCTTCGGGGGGTGATGTGGCCGCGGGCGCCGAGCTCTACGCCGATCGCTGCGCCGAATGCCACGGGCCGGAGGGCTGGGGCAGCCAGGCACCGCGACTGGCCGGCGATACCCTGCAGCAGACCGCCAGCGACGCCTATCTGGCCCACACGATCCGCCACGGACGTGCGGGCACGGACATGGAGGCCTACGATCTGGACGATGCGGCCATGGCCGACCTGCTGGCCTTCATCCGACAGCTGGACGATCGAAGTGAGGAACCCTAGCCATGGAGTCTCCAGCGATGACGGATCCCCCGACCGAAGCCGGACCGGACGCGCGCCCAGAGGCGGGTTGGCTCGAGCGTCATGGCTCGAGCATCGTGCTGGCCGTGGCCTGGACGGCCATGCTCGGCAGCCTCTACTTCAGCGAGGTGCTGCATTACCTGCCCTGCCGGCTGTGCTGGTTCCAGCGCATCCTGATGTACCCGATCGCCCTGATCGCGCTGGTCGGCATCTTGCGCAACGACCGCGGGGCTCCGCTATACGTCTTGCCGCTCTCCCTGCTCGGCATTCTGGTCTCCAGCTATCACATCTTGATTCAAAACGGCTTCCTCTCGGAGTCCACCGCCTGCCAGGCCGGTGTGCCCTGCGCCGGGCGCTACATCAACTGGCTCGGTTTCGTCACCATCCCCGTGCTGGCGCTGACCGCATTCCTGCTGATCAGCTTCGCCGGGTCGGCGGCCCTGCGGGCGCCTGGGCTCGACCATCCGCGCTCGGAGCGCTTGCGCCGCGTCGGCCTGATCATCGGCATCATCGTCACCTTCTTCGCCCTGCTCTGGCTGCGCGCGACAGCCTGAGCGCCCACGGCGCCGATTCCGCGCGATTCCCGACCGGACGATCCCCCCGAACCCGCACCCAGGAGATCTGCTTTCCATGACCGACGCGCTCTATTCTTTCGGCCTCGTCGCACATTCCCTGATGCGCTGGGCCGTCGTCATCTTCCTCGCCCTGGCCCTGTTCTCGGCGCTGCGCGGCTGGTTCGGGAGACGCGACTTCTCCAGCCTGGATGATGCCTTCGGCCGCTACCTGACCATCAGCGCCGACATCCAGCTCCTGCTCGGATTGCTGCTCTACGTCCTCAGCCCGATCGTCATCCAAGCCCGACAGGACATGGGCGCCGCGATGGAGAACCCGGCCCTGCGCTACTACTCGATGGAACACCTGGTGATGACCTTGGCGGCCATCGTCTTGATCCACATCGGACGCGCGCGCAGCCGTCGGGCCATCGACGCGGTGCTCAAGCACAAGCAGGCCGCGATCTTCTTCGGCCTGGCCGCGCTGTTGATCCTCATCGGCGTGCCCTGGCCCTTCATGCCCAATGCGCGGCCGCTGCTGCCCTCCTTCTAGCGAGCCGGAGACGGGGTTGCCGACATCCAGAGGGCCGGTGACCGCGCGGTCACCGGCCCTCGTCACGTCCGTCGCCGATTGCCCTCATCCGGCCGAAGGCCCGCGCGATTCGCCGATGGCGGCCGCAGGGGATTCGGACCGATGGGCAGATCAGTCGGGAATCACCACCTTGGGGGCGATCCGCTGCAGCTTCTCGACCAGGCGCTCGCGCTCCTTGCGATCGCTGGACTCGGCGATGCGCGCCTTGAGCTTGGCGACCTTCTTGCTTCGCTTGCGGCGTCGGACCAGGCGTCGGTGCTTCTCGGATGCGGCCATGCGGCGTTCCTCGGGCTCGGCGTCGGGTCCGCGCGGCCCGCACGTCGAGGCCGCGGCCACCCGCGCTTCGGATTCTGGCTCGATCCCCGGCGGGGAATCTTTGGGCAGAGTCTAGCCCAAGCCCGCGGCGCTGGCGAGTGCTGGATGGGCCCATTAGAATGGACGTCATGATCGACCTATTGCGATGGTCCGGCTTCCCGCTGATCGACTTCGCCACGGCCCTGCTCCTGCTCGGTCTGGGCATGAAACTTCTCGACCTGGTCATCGACCTCATCCTGGGGCGCTTGGTTTCCTGGACCCGCCTGGAGCTCGACGACCTGGCGGTGGCGGCCCTGCACGGGCCGGCGATGGCGCTGGCGGGCCTTCTGGGCTTGGCCGGCTCGCTGCGCTTGCTGGTGGTCCCGCTGGAGATCGAGGTCGGCCGGTCGGAGCAGAAGGCCCAGCTGGCGCGTGAGGCGGCACGGGCCATCGCGGACCCCGCCGGCGGCCGGCTCCTGCGCCTGGCCAAGCTCAACCTGGCCCCGGAGCAGCTGGAGACGGCCGACCGCCTGCTCTGGACCCTGGCCTTCCTGGCGATCGCCTTGGCCGCCGGCCGTTTGGTCGGTCTGGCCGTGGAAGGCATGGGCCAGCGAGCGGACGGAGCCGGCAGCCTGGCCCGCGAGATGGGACCGCTCTTGGTCAACTTGGGCAAGGTGGCCGTGCTGCTGGCCGCGGCCGTAGGCGTGCTGTCGATCTGGGACATCTCGATCACGCCGCTCTTGGCCTCGGCCGGCGTGGTCGGTCTGGCGGTGGCCCTGGCGGCCCAGGAGTCGCTGGCCAACTTCTTCGGCGGCGTCAGCCTCTTTCTGGACCGCAGCTATCAAATCGGGGACTACATCGTGCTCGACGGAGAGGAGCGGGGCGCGGTCGAGCACCTCGGCCTGCGCTCGACCCGGCTGCGGACTCGGGACGACGTCTTGATCACCATCCCCAACAGCATCATGGCCGCCAGCAAGGTGGTCAATCAGAGCGGTCCGGGCGGACGCTTCCGGGTGCGCTTGCCGGTGGGCATCGCCTACGGCGCCGACATCGATGCGGCCGAGCGGCAGATGCTCGAGGCCGCGGCGGGAGAAGACCTGGTCCTGGACCGCCCCGAGCCGCGCGTGCGCTTCCGGGCCTTCGGCGACTCCTCGCTGAACCTGGAGCTCCTGTGCTGGTGCGCCGATCCGGCCGAGCGCGGGCTCTTGGTGCACCGCCTCGGCAAGGACGTCTACCGGCGCTTCGAGGCCGAGGGCGTCCTCATCCCCTTCCCGCAGCTGGACGTGCACCTACACCGGGACGGATCCAAGGAGGAGCACGACGGATGAGCTCGCACCGCCTGGCCGCCTTCGGCACCTCGGTCTTCAGCCAGATGAGCGCCCTGGCCCGGGACCACGACGCCATCAACTTGTCCCAGGGCTTCCCCGACTTCGAAGGACCGCCCGAGCTGCTGGATCTGGCCGAAGCGGCCCTGCGCGAGGGACACAACCAGTACGCGCCCTCGACCGGTCATCCCGAGCTGGTCTCGGCCTTGGCCGAAGCCACCCGCCAGCGCTATGGGCTGGACTACGATCCGGCCGGCGAGACCAGCGTCTTCTGCGGCGCGACCGAGGCCTTGGCGGCCGCCGTCCTGGGCCTGGCCGGCCCCGGCGACGAGATCCTGCTCGTCGAGCCCTTCTACGACAGCTATCCGGCCCTGGTGGCCCTGGCCGGCGCCGAGGCCCGCTACCTGACGCTGCGCTTCCCGGACTTCGCGCTGGACCTCGAGGCCCTCGACGCGGCCATCTCGCCGCGCACGCGGGCCATCCTGCTCAACACGCCGCACAATCCGAGCGGCAAGGTCTTCGACCGGGCGGAGCTGGAGGCCCTGGCCGAGCGCTGCCGGCGCCACGACCTGATCGTGATCGCCGACGAGGTCTACGAACACCTGACCTTCGACGATGCCAGGCACCAGAGCATCGCCGAGCTGCCGGGCATGCGCCAGCGCACGCTGCGCATCTCCAGCTTCGGCAAGAGCTTCTCGATGACCGGCTGGAAGGTCGGCTGGGCCCAGGGCCCGCCCGAACTGGTGGCCGCGGCGCAGTCGGCCCACCAATTCCTGACCTTCTGCACCGCGGCGCCGATGCAGGTGGCGGCCGGCCGTGCCATCCGACACTTCGGTCAGGACTACTTCGAGACCTTGCGCCGGGACTATACCGCCCGGCGAAAGATCTTGCTCGAAGGCCTCCAGCAAGCCGGCTTCGCCGCGGCTGCGCCCCAGGGCACCTACTTCGTCCTGGCCGACTTCTCGGCACTATGGGAGGGTGACGACCGCAGCTTTGCCGAGCATCTGGTGCGCGAAGCGGGCGTAGCGACCATCCCGCCCAGCAGCTTCTACGCGCGGGACCGTGCCGAAGGCCAGCATCTCTTGCGCTTCGCCTTCTGCAAGCGGCGGGAGACTTTGGAGCGCGCGATGGAGCGCCTGGCCCGAAACGTGCGTGCCGGCGCGGGATGAGCTCCACGAGATCCTCCGAGGCAGCCAGCGCGTCGCGTCCGGACGAGGCTCCGGACGAGGCTCGGGCCGTGGGCGGGTTCGAATTGGATGGCGGGCTCGAAGACGTCGGCGGGCACGAGTACGGCGGCTTCTGCGCCCGCTGTGGCCGCCGACACGCCATCGGCGCCGGCCACGGTGCCGCGCAGGAGGCGGCGGACTTGCTGGACCGGTCGCTGCAAGCGGGGCGCTTGCCGACGCCGGTCGGCAGCCCGCCAGGCCCCTCCATCAGCCCGCGATTCGAGGCCTCGGGCGGCCAGATGATCGGGGTCTTGGTGGCCCGCGCCCCCGACGGGCAGCAGCATCTGCTGCGCGCCTTCTCCGGCCGTTGGGACGGAAGAGCGCGGGTCCCGGGCTGGGCGCCCCCGCTGGTCTTCCCCGATGGCGACCCCGACTGGTGGATCGAGGGCACGCGCGCGCTGGACGCCCTGGGGGAGGCCATCGAGACCGAGCGTTCGGCCGTCGCCGACTTGCGCGAGACCCTGCATGGCGCCCTTCGAAGCCAGCGGCAGGCCTTCGATCGGGATCTGGAGCAGCGCCTGGCAGCTCGCCGAGCGGCACGACGGGCGCGCGCCCGGGCTCGGTCCGTGCTGCAGGATGGCCGCCTCGATCCCGCGACCGATCCTCGGAATGCCGCCGCGCTGGAAGGCTTGGATGCCGAAAGCCGTCGCGAGAAGGCCGACATCGCCCGCTTTCGCCGGCGACATCGCCAGGCGCGCTCGGCGCTGCAGGCCGAACTGGCCGCGCTCGAGGCGCCGGCCAGAGATCTCTCGCGCCAGCGGCGGGACCTGTCGCGCCGGCTCATGCGCCGCATCCACGCGGCCTACCGGATCGTGGACCGTGCCGGGCGCGAGCATCGCTTGCAGTGCGCACATCTGGAGCCGGACCGCATGCCCGGCGGGGTGGGCGACTGCTGCGCGCCCCGGCTGCTGGCCTGGGCCTCGCGCCAGGGTCTCGAGCCCTTGGGCATGGCCGAGATCTGGATCGGTGCACCGCCAACCTCCGGAGTCCGGCAGCAGGGCCGGATCTACGGCGCCTGCGAGCGGCTCTGCCAGCCCCTGCTCGGCTTCATGCTCTGCCCGCGGCCCTTGCGTAGCTCGGAGCGGGAGCAGGGGCGCAAGCCGGAGCGCGAACTCGAGGTCGGCCCCGCGTGAGGATGGCGCTCCCGCCCATGGCGGCCGGCTTCGAGCCCCCGGATCTCCGTGGTATCCCCTTGCCCATCGTCTACCGCGACGAGGCCCTGCTGGTGGTCGACAAACCGGCCGGACTCTTGGCCGTGCCGGGGCGCGGTCCCTGGCGCCGCGACAGCGTGATCGCGCGCATCGCCGACCGCTTCCCCGACGCCGATGGACCGCTGACCGTCCACCGGCTGGACATGGACACCTCGGGCTTGATGCTGGTGGCCCTGAATGCAGGCAGCCAGCGCGCCCTGTCGATGGCCTTCGAAGGGCGGCGCGTTGACAAGCGTTATGTCGCCTTGCTGGATGGCCGTCTCGAGGCCGAGGCCGGCTGCGTCCAGCTGGCGACGCGCTTGGATCCGGGAGATCGGCCCCGCCGGATGGTCGACCCCCGTCGGGGCAAGCTGGGGCGGACGGTCTGGCGCCGTTTGGCCCGGGAGCTCGACGCGGCTGGCCGCGACCGGACCCGCGTCGCGCTGGAGCCGATCACCGGGCGCACCCACCAGCTGCGCATCCACGCGGCGCATCCGGCCGGGCTCGGCCGGCCCATCCTGGGCGACCGGCTCTATGGAGAAGCCGAGCGGGCGCCGCGCTTGATGCTCCACGCCTGCGCGCTGAGCTTCGAGCACCCGGTGGACGGGCGGCCGATGGAGCTGACCTCGCCGGCCCCGTTTTGATCGCGTCCGGTCCGAACCGGACCCTGGCAAGAGAGAGGTGAGGATGAAGGGCATCGAGATCGCCGGACTCCAGATCGACATCGCCTGGCAGGATCCCGAGCGCAACTTCGAGCGGGCCAGCCACTGGGCCGAGCGGGCCGCCGCCGGCGGCGCCAGGCTGCTGGTGCTGCCCGAGATGTTCGCCACGGGCTTCTCGATGGACGTCCAGGCCGTCACGCCACATGCCGCGGCCACCCGCGTCTTCTTGGCCGGCCTGGCCGGCCGACACGGCTGCTGGGTCCTGGGCGGCTATCCCGAGGCCGCGGAGCGGGATGCCACCGACCGGCGAGCACGGAATGCGGCCAGCCTCTACGATCCGAAGGGCGAGGAGCGCCTGCGCTACCACAAGATCCACCCCTTCTCGCTGGCCGGCGAGGATCGGCATTATCGGGGTGGCCAGCGGCTGCCCAGCGTCGAGATCGAGGGCCTGCGCGTCACCCCGCTGATCTGCTACGACCTGCGCTTCGGCGAGCTCTTCCGCGTCGCGGCAGCGCGCAGCGATCTCTTCGTGGTCATCGCCAACTGGCCCGAAGCGCGACGCGCGCATTGGCGCTGCCTCTTGCGGGCGCGGGCCATCGAGAACCAGGCCTGGGTCCTAGGCGTCAACCGGGTCGGCGAGGGCGACGGGCTGCGCTATGCCGGCGACTCGGCGCTGATCGACCCCATGGGCGAAGCCCACGCGGAACTCGCCCGGGCGCCCGGCATCGTCGCCGGGCGGGTCGACGCCGGGCAGGTGCGGCAGGTGCGCGCCGACTTCTCCTTCCTGGCCGACCGGCGCCCGGAGGTCTACGCCGAACTCTGAAAACGAGATGCTCTATGGCGCGGCCGACGAGGTCTCGGCCGAGCGGTCGGCCCGCGCGATCAATCCCGCTTGAACTGCGAGTAGTCCGGCGCGGCGTAGCGGGTCTTGCCGCCCTCGGTCATCTCCATCAGCGCCTCCACCTTCATCTGCAAGCCGAAGAGGTTGATGAAGCCGCGGGCATCGGCCTGATCGTAGACGTCGTCCTTGCCGAAGGTGGCGAAGTCCTCGCGATAGAGGCTGCGCGGGCTGCTGCGACCGTCGACGATGATCTGGCCCTTGTAGAGCTTGAGCCGCACCCGACCGGTCACGTGACGCTGGGTCTGATCGATGAAGGCCTGCAAGCCCTCGCGCAGGGTGTGAAACCATTGGCCGAAGTAGACCATCTCGGCGTAGCGCGAAGCCAGACGCTCCTTGAAATGCGCCGTCTCGCGATCCAGACACAGCGACTCGAGCTCGCGGTGGGCTGCATACAGGATGCTGCCGCCCGGCGTCTCGTAGACGCCGCGCGATTTCATGCCCACCAACCGGTTCTCGACGATGTCGATGCGGCCCACCCCGTGGCGGGCCCCGATCCCATTGAGCCGCTGGATCAAGGCCGCCGGCGTCAGGGCCTCGCCGGCCAGCGCAACCGGGACGCCGCGCTCGAACTCGATCTCGACCCGCTCGGGCTTGTCGGGCGCGTCCTCGGGCGACACGGTCCACTGGAACATCTCCGGATCCGGCGGCCGATTCGGGTCCTCCAACGGGCCGCCTTCGTGCGAGATATGCCAGAGGTTGCGATCGCGGCTGTAGACGGAGGCCTCGCGCTTCTCGACCGGCACGCCGTGGAGCTCGGCGTAGTCCAAGGCGTCGTCGCGCGAGCGGATCTCCCACTCGCGCCAGGGCACGATGACCTCCAGGGCCGGGTTGAGGGCCTTGTAGGTCAATTCGAATCGCACCTGGTCGTTGCCCTTGCCGGTACAGCCATGGGCCAGGGCGTCGGCGCCCACCGCCTCGGCGATGGAGACCTGCCATTTGGCGATCAGCGGCCGGGCGATGGCGGTGCCCAGCAGGTATTGGCGCTCGTAGATGGCACCCGACTGCATCATCGGCAGCAGGAAATCGCGCGCGAACTCCTCGCGCAAGTCCTCGACGATGCAATCCACCGCGCCGCTGGCAAGGGCTTTTTGCGGCAGGGCGTCCAGCGGCTCGTCCTGGCCCAGATCGGCGCAGAAACAGACCACCTCGCATCCATAGTTCTCGCGCAGCCAGGGGACGATCACGGAAGTGTCGAGGCCTCCGGAGTAGGCCAGGACGACCTTGTTCAGCTTGCGACCTTTGGAGGCTGGCATCAACCTGCTCCCTCTCGAGATGGGTGGTCGGAGGCATCCGTCCATGGATCCTCCGCCAGGATGGCGCGCAGCTTGCCGAGCTGCTGCTCGACGCTGGCGGGGCTCCCTCCGCCGGGCGTGCAACGGCGGCGCACCGAGTCGGCCGGGTCGATCCGCTCCAGATCGCCGGCCTCGAAGAGCGGATGGGCGGCCCGCAGCTCGTCGACCTGCAGGTCCTCCAAGCGGCGCGCCTCGGACAGCAGGCGCGCCACGACGCCGCCGACGACGCCGTGCGCCTGCCGGAAGGGCAGACCGCGCGCCACGAGCAGCTCGGCCAGGTCCAGCGCGGTGACCCAGCTGGAGGGTGCTGGGGGATCGAAGCGCGCGCTCTCGATCATACCGCGCAGGGCCGGCAGGGCGCCGGCAAGGGCATCGTCGGCGCGAAAGACGGCGGCCTTGTCCTCTTGGAGATCCCGGTTGTAGGTCAGGGGCAGCCCCTTCTGCAGGGCCAACAGACCGGTCAGCTCGCCGATGACCGTGGCCGCCTTGCCGCGGGCCAGCTCGGCGATGTCCGGGTTCTTCTTTTGCGGCAGGGCCGAGGAGCCGGTGGCGAAGCGGTCGTCGAGCTCCAGCCAGCCGAAGGATTCGGAGGCCCAGAGGATGATCTCTTCGCCCAGTCGCGAGAGGTGGACCATGGCCTGGGCACAGCAGAAGGCGTACTCGCTGACGAAGTCGCGCGCGGCGACGGCGTCCATGGAGTTGTCGAAGATGGCCGGCAGCCCCAGGTCTTCGGCCACTGCCCAGGGATCCAGCGGCAGCGCGCTGCCCCCGGCCGCGCCGGCTCCGAGCGGCGAGACGGCGATGCGCTCCTCGACCTGCTGGAAGCGCTGCGCATCGCGCAGCAGCATCCAGGCGTAGGCCAGCAGGTGGTGGGCCAGGGGCACCGCCTGGGCCGGCTGCAGGTGGGTCATGGCCGGTACCAGCCTGTCGCCCGCCGTCTCGGCGCGGTCGGCCAGCGTGGCCACCAAGGCCCGCAGGTCCCGAACTCGCGCTCGCGCCGACCGCCGTAAGTAGAGCCGCAGGTCCAGACACACCTGGTCGTTGCGCGAGCGACCGGTATGCAGCTTTCCGGCAAGCGCACCGACCCGCTCCCCCAGCCGGCGCTCGACCGCCGTATGCACGTCCTCGTCGTCGGGAGCGAACTCGAAGCGGTCCTGCTCGGCCTCCTCCTGGAGCCGCTGCAAGGCTGTCTCGAGGGTCGCCACCTCGTCCGCGCCGAGCAGGCCCACCCGGCCCAGCATGCGCAGATGAGCCAGCGAGCCCCGGAGATCGTCCAACAGGAGCCGGCGATCGGCCGGATCCACGGTGAAGTGCCAGAGATCTCGATCCGGCTCGGCTTCGAATCGACCAGCCCAGAGTCTCGTCATGTGGCTTCGGCCTCCTGATCGGGGCCGGGATTATCGGCAAGGGGCGCTCGCGGGGCAAGCGAGGTCCCCCAGCTCAGGCGCAGCTCGGTGCCACCGGGGGCCGAGGCCAGCCGCAGCCCCGACTCGCTCTCCGAGACCGAGGGACCATCCTCCGGCGCTCTGGCGCCCAGTTGCAGCCGCAGCCACGAGGCCGATGCCGGGATGGCGGATCTGGCGATCAAGGCCTCGCCCGCCGCATGGGCCAGCAAGCCCATCGTCAGCCGGGCGTTGATCTCGCCCAAGGGATGGAAGCGCAAGCGACCCGCGGCATCACGGTAGCGCCAGGCATCGACACCGAAGGGCCCGCGATAGCCCGTGCGGGCCAGGGCGCGTCCTGCCGCGTCGAAGGCTTGTTCGAGCAGCGAGGCTTCGGCCGCGGTCAGTTGGCCGACGCGGGGCGCCAGGGGGCGCTCGGGCGATGGGCCGGCCGGCCCGGAGGTCGAATCCGCCCCCAGACCGATCGGCGCGCCGGGGCTCCAATCCAGTCCGCGAAAGCGGCCGTGGGCATCGCAGCGCAAGTGGTGCCCACCCAAACGGGCCGGCGCGCCCTCGTCGATCACGCCCACCAGGGCCCAGTCGTCTACCCGATCCATCCACGGTTCGAGGCAGAGCTGGCGATGCCGATCCAGGAGGCGCCGCGCGGCAGCCCGCTGGCCGGGTCGATGGTCGAGCTGGCCGCGGCCTCGAAGCCGATGCCGGCCCGCGGCCGACCAGGCGGCCTTGAGCACCCATGGCGCCGATTCGCCCTGCCGGTCGCGGAGCAGCTCGAGCCCCGAGTCGATCGCTTCGATGCTCTCGACCATACACGCGCCGGGTAACGCCCATCCGGCCTCCCGCGCGATGCGCAGCGCGAAGCCCCGATGGTTCACCGCGGCGGCCCGGTCCGGCGCGCATGGCGGGAGGGCGCGCAGCCGGTCGGCCATCGGCCGGCCAAGTCGCGCCGGACTCGGGGCGGGCGCGGGGGATGATCGTGCCCGCAGGCTGGCCACGGCATCGCTCTCCCCCCAGGCCAGGATCGGAGCGAGGGCCGGCAGCGCGCTCCAGGCGCCTTCGAGCACTCTCGGTGTGGGCAGCACCGGGTCCAGGGCCAGGGCCCGGGGCTTCCAGTGGCCCGGCAGCCAGAGCGCATCCTCCTCCTCGGCGGACAGAGCGCGCATCAGGCTGCCGGCAACCGCCGCGACTTCGGTCGCCCAGCCCCCGATCGGTGGCGGCGCGTCGAGAGGCTTGCCGATCGAGGCGCGGGCCCATTCGGACTCGCAGTCGAGGTTGGCGATCAGGAGCATGTCGGGTTCCGCCGCTGTCGGTCGCGCGCCGCCCTGCCGCGCTGCCTCGAGACCGTCGGCCAACCCGGAAAAGAGGCGACGGACTCGCGGCTCACCTTGAATCCGTCGGCCGACCCTGCCCGCGGCGGCTGCGCTCGAGGCGATCGCGATCCGCCTCGTAGCCTTCCAGCCGGCGCAGGAAGTCCGGATCGATGCCGGCGGCCAGCCTGCCCTGCGGGTAGAAGTTCCGTCCGCGGGCGAGGCTGGGCCGCAGAGGCCAGTCGATGTGGTCGCAGAAGGCCTCCCACATCCCTCGATCGCTCGGCTTGAGGCGCTTCAGCCAGCGCCAGCCGAAGGCCACGTGCCGGCGCTCGTCCCGATGGACCTTGTCGATCACCGCGGCGGTGGCTTCGTCGCCGGCCTCGCGCGCGGCGGTAGCGTAGTCGACCGTATGGTCGAGATTGGCGTTCTCGAAGGTCAAGGCCATGGCGCAAACAAAATGCAGGGGCCGAGTCCACTGGGCGGCCTTGTTCCAAAAATAACCGGTCACCGGCAGGCTGCCGAAAGGACAACCGAGGTCGGCACAACGCGACATGTACATCCGCGTGTGGCGCTGTTCGTCGCCGAGGATCGTCAGCAGTTCGCGGCGGAAGTCCGGCGGCGCGTCGGGGTAGGCCAAGAGCGCCCAGGCGTAGAGTTCCGCGGCCTGCAGCTCGTGATTGGCCATCGCGTGCAGGATGCGCGCCCGCTGGTCCGGATCGCGCATGCCCTCGATGCTCGGCGTCGATCGCGCGCGCCGAACATCGACGATCTCCAGCCCCTCGGGCCGGCCCGGGACCATCGGCAGCTCGCGCGGCGCAGCCCCTTCGTCCAGTAGGTCCTTCGGGGCCGGCGCCAGCTTCTCGACCATGCTCCGGCCGAGCACCACGCCTTCGGCGAATTGCCGCAGCGTCGCCACCTTCTCCCGCGTCATGCGATCGCGCGGGCCCGGGCGATCGGCCGGCTGGGCCAAGCCGGTAGCAGGGCGCGGTCGACCGACATCGCTCCGACGGCTCAGGTATGCGCCAGATAGGCCCTGGGGAAGACCTGCTTCTGCTCGTCGGTGCATAGATCGTAGATCCGGCGCTCCTCTTCGGTCAGCGGGCTGCCGGGCGAGAGGCTGATGGCGAGGATGACCTCGAAGTCGGTGGGGACCGCCGCCAAGTCCTGCACGTAATGCCACCAATCCTGCAGCTGGGCGTACTCGTGCGGATCGACCATCAGGATCTTGGCGTTGTAGTCCTCACCCTCCTCGCGGGTCAAGAAGTGCGGCAGGGGCGGGGTGTCGCCCGGGCCGGGCACACGCCCGAAGAAGACCGCGCGGGCATCGCCGCCGGCGGCGGCCGCATCCCGCGCTTCCGCAAGAGCCGCGATCTGCTCCTCGGGCGTGTTGACCACCATCGCGTAGTGCAGGCTTCCCCAGCCCTTCAGCGACTGCTCGACGACCGGACGGCGCGTGGTCGCGATCTGGATCCCTCCGGAGCCGACCACGACGGTCAGATTATGGGGCGCCGAACGGATATGTTCGCAGGCGTACTCGGTCAAGCGCAGTTCGGGATCCGCCATCAAGGGCGCATGCACCTCGATGGCCTTGGGTACCGCTTCGGACTCGGCCATGTAGCGGCGCACGTGCTCGGCCAAGGCCTTGTCCGCGCGCTCCATTCGCAGCCGCTCGAGGGCATCGATGGCCTTGGTGCGGCGCTCGGGATCGTTGAGCCGAAGATCATCGCTCAGGCGGTCGATGCCGAAAGCATCACCCAGCCGCGCCATGGCCGCGGCCGCGCGGATGTGGATCTCCAGCCCGTCCTCCTCTTCGCGATCATCCGCGTCGAGGCTCTCGCGCACGGCGTTGAGGCAGTCCTCGTCGCCGGTCACTCCCAGGATGTCCATCAGGCGTGCGCGGCGCATGCCGACGACGCTCAGGTCGAAGGCTTCGCGCTGCGCGGCGGCCGAGAGCTTGCTGCCATAGGTCGACAGGGCCTCGAGCACGGCATCGTCCCCGAAGTTCAGGTAGGCGTTCATCAAGGGGCGCATCCCGGTCGGTGTCGCCATCTCGGCCAGCCGCTCGGCGGCGCGGGCACGCCGCACGGGATTGTTCTGACCGAGCAATCGCACCAACTGCTTGGCCGACATCTGATCGATGCCGTCGGACTCGGACTGCGCCTCCGGCGGGGCCTTTCCCGCGTCCGGACCTGAGCGCCTGGCGCCCGGACCGGATGCCTTGTCGGCTTTCTTGTCCCCGCCGAACAGCTTCTTGAGGAAGCCCATTCCTACCCTCCTTGGCACAGGCATGGATCGCGTGGCGAGAGCATAACCGAACTCGCCGACGGAGGCCAGCGGCGGTCCCACCTGCGCGCCGCTGCCGGCTCGAAACATATGGACGGGCACATCCGTCGGCGACGGATGTGCCCGGTCGGTCTATGACGGGATCAACGGGACGAGGCCCGGCCTCGCTAGCTGACCTTCTCGGCCCAGCTGCTGCACCAACCCTCGGGGTTGATCGGGCCGGGAACGACGAGACAGGTTCCGCAGCTGCCCTCGGTGTCGGGCACCTGGTACTGCTGGCAGTTCGTGCAGTTCTCGCCCTCGGTCTCCGACATCTCGACGTACTCCAGCGAGGTGCGGACCGCGACCTGGGACTCGTCGAGAGCCGAGACATCCGTGCAATCGAGGGCTGCGGTTTCGCCGCCACCCTCTCCTTCGCCCTCGCCGCCGCCCTCGCCGGGGCCGCAGGCAGTCAGGTAGCCAGCGCCGACCGTAGCCGCGCCGAGCACCGTGATGCGTTGAATGAATCGTCGTCGGTTCAGAATCGAATCGCTCATGTTCTTCTTCCTCCCTGGGACCCATGTTCGGATCCATGGTACGGCCTGATTGCGGTCGCGCCCAAGGTATTGCGCGACGCTGCGGATTATCGGTCAGGCCCGCGCGGGCTGTCAAGTACTCGTTCTTGACCCGGCACCCGACGGGCGCCTACCGTAGGCATCTCGCCACCTGGATCGGAGTCCGAAATGCGCCAATCCCGCTTCGTCTTGCTATCGCTGCTGGTCGGGCTCTCCGCCGGCCAAATCGCCTGCCGCTCCGGGCCCGAGCCGAGCCGCGTGCCGACCCCCCATCTCGATGCGACGGACGAACCAGGGCCGGCGATCGGCCTCGAGGAATCTGAAATCGGCTTCGACCGGCAGGAAGGTCGGGTCCACGGACGGCTGCCGGCCGCCGGCGGCGGTCGGCTGCGGCTGGAAGGCGAGGGCTTCGTGCCAGCGCGGGAGCTGGATCTGGATGCCGAGGGCCGCTTCGAGGTCACCTCGGCGAGTGGATCGCTTCGGGGCGGGCAAGTCATCAGCTTCACGCTGACCGGCGATCCCCCTGACGAAGCCTTCACCCGCTTGGTGCCCTATCTTCGGGTGTCGCTCCATCCGGGCGACGTGGTGGGCAGTATGCAGCCCCGCGCACAGATCCGCCTGCGCCTGCTCGACGGGCCCGACGGCGCGAGCCTGGGAGACGGCCTGGCCATCGCCGGAGATCTGGGCCGCTTCAGCACCTGGATCCTGGATGCGTCGGGCAAGCGGATCGTACCCCGGACCGGCCAGCGGCTGATCGCGGAGGATGGCTTCAGCCGCATCGAGTTGGACATTCCGGACCTGCGAGCCCGCGAGAATCCGGACCTGGGGCAAATCGAAGGCTCGGGTCTGCCCGATGCCCTCATCGGGCTGGTCTCCTGGAATCCATGGTGGCCCGGACTGTCCGGCTCGCCGGAAGGCCGGGTCGACCCGGCCGGCCGGTGGGCCCTGGATCCCGGCTTCGACTTGCAGCCGGCCACGCATTTCTATGTCACCGAACACCTGCCGTCCGGCGATCAGCTCTACTCCTGCCGGCAGCTTCCCATGCTCTATGTCAGCCCGGGCCGCGCCCTGGTCGAGGTCCAGACGCTCTGGGAGGTGGAAGCCGAGTTGGAGCTGCTGCGCGAGGGGCGCACCATCGCCAACGCCACCGGCGGCGGCGCCTGGTCGGGCAACCTTGGCCTGATCTTGCGCGACGCCGCCGGCAATCCGGCTCCCACGCTACCGGGAGACCGCCTGCGCGCCCTGCTGGACGGCCGGCCGATCGAGCTGGAGGTGGGCCGGCTGGAGGCCGAGCTGAACCCCTCCTCGGGCCGCATCCTGGGCCGCGCGGCACCCGATGCCGAACTGGACCTGGCCCTGCCCGAACGCCCCTTGGAACGATGGACGCGGGCGGACGGTTCCGGGCGCTTCGAGCTGGACGCGAGCGAGTGGTTGGACGATGGCGGCCTGCGGCCGGGCGTCCGCATCGAGGTCTACCAGCGCACCCCCACCGGCCACAACTTACGTCAGCGTTTCGAAGGCATCTTCCTCGAAGCGGGTCTCGGCGAAGGCAGTCTGGAAGGCCGTGCCCAAGCCGGTAGCCGGCTGGAGATCCGGCGCGAAACGCCAAACGGAGCGGTCGACGAGCTATCGGTCGACGTCGGACTCGATGGGCGCTGGCAAGCCCGGCTGCCCTCGGATGCCGAACTTCTCGCGACCGGGGACCGGCTGCGCCTCCAGACCCCGAACGCCGCCTTGGCGGTCGAGCTACCCCAACTGGAGCTCGAGGTCGACGCCGACCGGCGCCGAGCGCGGGGGCTGGCGCCGGCCGATGCGCTGGTCGACCTGGCCGCCATCACCGCGACGGGCCAGCCGCCGACGCGGCTCTCGACCGACGCCGACGCCGGCGGCCGCTGGTCGGTCGATCTCCTGGATCGCGGCAACGGCCTGAGCGGCGTCGACCCGGCACGCCTCCAGGCCCTGGAGCTGGCCTGGCTCGACGACGGGCTGCGCATCTATCGCCGGCTGGAACTCGATCCCCGCTGATCGCGGGGACCGAGCGGTTCGGACTCCAGACGGCCGGCTAGGGACAGCTATTGATCCGTCCGGCGATCTGGCGGTAGATGCCGGCCAAGTCCTCGCCATCCGGCGCGAAGTAGTAGTCCGCCGGCGCGCTGGCGGCCTCCAGCAACAGGTCGCGCAGGATGTCGTCCGGCAGCCCGAGCCCGATGGTGAAGACCCGCGTGCCGGCCGCCTTGGCCGCCTCGGCCACGCGGAGCACGCTGCATTCCTGGCGGTCGCAGCCGGGATGGTCGCTGCCCGGCCCGAAGGGCACCCGGTTGGGCAAGCCGTCGGTCAGGAGGATCATCACCGGATCGTTGCCGGCACGGCGCTGGCTGGCGTCGATGACCGTCTGCCCCTCGGCCAAGGCCAAATCGAGGCGCGTGCCTTGCGCCACGCCATCCAAGAGCCCGTCGACCGCCGCCATCGCGGCCGCGCGGTCCTCTGTGAGGCCGATCGATGTCCATGCTCGGTCGTTGAAGCCGACCACGGCCACGCGATCACCACGGCCGCGCTCGTCGGGCTCCAGGCTCAGTTGGTCGACGAAGAGCCGCGCGGCTTCGATGGCCGCCTCGTGCTTGCTGCGGCCCAAGCGGGTCTCGCGGTACATCGAGGTCGACATGTCCAGGACCAGGACCGCGTCGGCGAACTGGAACTCGGGGATGCAGACCTCTTCGTCCCAGGGGATCATCGGCAGGTAGATCTTGAAGATCGAGGGCGTCGGGGTGGCGCTGGGCAAGGGGGTCGCCGTCGGGGTCGCGCTGGGCAAGGGAGTGGCCGTCGGCGTGGGCGTCGGCGGCGGCGTCGGCGTGTTCGAAGCCGTCGGGGTCGGGGTCGGACAGAGGTCGACCACCTCCATGTCCAGCTCCGGAGCCTGCAAGCGCTGTACCAAGCGGCCGCTGTCGACCACGGTCAGCTCGCCCTTGATCTTGGCCGGCCCCAGCTCCTCGGGCTTGACCTCGTAGGTGACGGTATAGGTCTGCAGGGCCTCCGGAGCCTCCCAGTTCCAGGTCAGGACCGTGCCGCCCTCCTCGCCCGCAGAGACCTCCGGCTCGCCGCCGGTCGCGCTCTCCTCGATGTATCGCAGGCCGGCCGGCAGCACTTGAGTCAGGTGCATCGATCGCACGTCGGCCCCGCGCGGGAAGTCCTTCATCTCGTCCTGGACCATCCGGCGCAGCTTGCCCGACTCGCTGTACTCGGTGTAGTTCCGCCGCTCCCGCGGCATCTCGGGCGCCACACGACAGTACCAACTGCCCGGCTCCATCGGGCAGCCGATCATCAGGTTGGCGTCCCGTTTGAGCGTTTGCGCGGCGCGCAGCATCGCCTGGCGCTGTTCTTCGTAATGGCTCTTGGTGTAGGCGTACATGATGACGATCTCGCAAGGCGTGTCATCGGACTCCCTGCGAGCTGCATCGAGCTCGCGACGGGCGAGATTCGCCGCCCGTTCGACCGCTCCGTTCGGATTGTAGGAATTGTCCGCAGTCAGCTTGGCATAGACCTGCTCCACGCGATCGGTGAGCGCTTGCTTGGTCTGCGCACCGTTGTTGTCGTACTCGACGAGGGCCGCGCGCAGCGGCGTGTCAGGATCCAGATAGCGGTCGGCCCAGCGCTCGATCTCCTGCAGCGCCTTGCGCGACTCCTGCTCCTGCCAGCGATTCTGCGGCGTGTCGATGTGCACGAATATCACGTGCACCCCGCCCGGGCAGACCGGACATTGGGGCTCGACGGCCACCGTGATCTTGTTGGTGGCGCAGATCGAGACCTCGTCGGTGGTCATGGTGTTGGTGATCCCGCCGCCGCATTGACCCACCCGGGGTCCGGGCGGCTGGGCGGCCGGCGCGGCATCGGCCGGCGTTGGCATCCAGCGCAAGGCGACCAAGCTCAGACCGCATAGAACAGCGAAGAGCGCAAGGGCTCGCATCCACGAAGGCATCGATCCACTCCCTCTCTCGCCGTCGCCGGGCGGGTCGATGCCCGCGGGACCGATCGACATCGGATCCCCGGGGCACGACTCTGGCGCATCCAGCGGCGGCACCATATCGGCGTTTGCGAAGCACGGCATCCGGTCGCATCCTATCGCAGCCCGTCCAGGAGAGCCAGTCCGCATGCAGCGCAAGACGATGCATGTCCCGGCGACATCCGGCTGGCGGCAGCAATCCGACCAGGAGCCTTAACACGCCAGTGCCGAAAATTGGACAGCCCGATTTCGTCCCGAAGTTCACCCGCTCGCCGCTGCACCGCGTGCTTCTGCGCTGGCCGGCCTGCACCCTACTGGGCACGCTACCCGGCGCGGCCTGGCCGGCGTGGGCGCTCGAGCCGGTTTACCGCTTCTCGCCGGCGGCCTTCTGCATCACGCTCGCAAGCCTGGCCGCCCTGTCCTGGCTGGCCTTCCTTCACGGGGTGACGAGGGATCCTCGGCGCGGGAGCCGTTGGACGGCCGAGGGTCCGGATCCTGTCGGCGCCGAGTCCGGTAGTGGAAGCACGGTCGGCTACCCTCTCGGCATGGCGGCGATGGACCTGTTCGCCCTCGCCCGACGCAATGCCCGCTTCGCTCTGGCTGTGCTCCCCGTGGCGCTCGCCCTGCGACTGGCGCGTGCCGAAAGCCTCGATCTCGCAACCGCGGGACCCGTCGCGGATGGATCGCGTTCATCGAGGGTTTCGCTCCTGGAACTCGATCCGCATGTGCTGGCCGCGATCGCGATCGGCGTCGCGCTGCTCCTGCTCGTCCGCTGCCGTGAAGCATCGCTCCTGGAGCTCCTGCCTTTGGCTCTGATCGCCGGGCTGATCGCGTGGGCTCCGCTCGGATCGTGGGCGGCAGATCTGGCATGGCCCGAGCCGGGATCCGCGGCCTGGTTGGTCGTCTGGCCCTTTTCGGCGCCGGGCCTCGTCGGAACGGGCCCCGGAGCCTGGGCTGGTCTGGGCGGGCTGGTCTGGGCCGCGTGGCTGGAGCTGCTGGCCCGGTCGCGCCACCCGCTTGGCGGTGGCTTCGAACCGCAGCCGAAACCGCATTGATAACAGGTACTAGCGCAGCGTCTCGAGACGCCGCAACGGTCCTGCGGAGGCCGACGCCGACATCGAAGCGAGGGAGCAGACGATGGCCAAGCCGATCAAGCTCAACAGCATGCGCCGGCTCGAGTCGGCGGGGATCGACTTCGGCGTGCACCGCTACGATCCCACGCTTCGCTCGGCCGAGGCCGTGGCCGAGGCCTTGGGCCTGGAGGCCGGAGTGGTCTTCAAGACCCTGGTGGCGTCGACCCCCGAAGGCCCGGCCATCCTGGCCCTGATCCCGGGCGATCGGCAGCTGGACACCAAGGCCCTGGCGCGGGCCGCCGGGGTCAAGCGCGCGGCCATGGCCTCACAGGTCGAGGCCGAAGCGCTGACCGGTCTGCAGATCGGCGGCATCTCGCCCTTGGCCACCGCCGTCCGGATGCGGACCTTCGTCGACCAGCGGTCCGCGGAGCTGCCGGCGGGTCGGGTCGTGATCAGCGCCGGCCGGCGCGGATTCCAGCTGGAGCTGGCCGTCGAGGATCTGCTGGCGGTCACCGATGGCCGCCTGGCTCGGCTCTGCCGTGACGGGCAGGATCCGGCATAACTTTCCGACCCGCTCTTCGTCTTGTATGTCGGCGTGCGCGATCCCATTCCCCTGTCACCCCGTCCCGGTTCGCGGATCGCGCTCCATCTCACCCGCTCATCCGACGCAGCCGCATCCCGCATCGCCCGGCGAGGATCGCGACCACGGCTCCGGGCCGCATCCGTCCGGACCCGCCCGAGGATTGCCTTGACCCCCCAAGCCAAGCGTTCGCCCATGCTCCGCCTGCCGCGCGTCGCGCTCCTCGCGGCGCTGCTCCTAGCGAGCCTGACGACGGCCCGCGGTCTGGTCTCCGGCCAGACGCCGGCCGAAGGCCCCTTGGCCGGTGGCCGCTGGGAAACACTGGCCAACGGTGATCGCATCTCGCGGATCTTGCACGAGGACGATGTGATCTGGTCGGCCACCGATGGTGGCGGCGTGCTTCGCTGGTCGCAGGCGGATCGAAGCTCCGAGCAGTACCTGGCGCCCCAGGACGGTCTGGCCTCGAATCGGGTCTGGGACCTGGCCCGCGACGCGCAAGACCGGCTCTGGGCGGCCACCGAACGGGGTCTATCGCGCTACGACGAGGCCGCGGACCGCTGGGTGACGATCACGCCCGAGCAGTCCGAGGGCATGCCGGCCCGGGTGGTGCGCGCCCTGCTGCCGGCGGCCGAGGGCGGTCTGTGGGTCGGCTTCGGGCAGGAATGGGATCCCGAGCTGCCACATCCCCGCACCGGCGCGCCGGGAGCCTTCGCGCCCGGCGGGCTAGCCCGCTACCTGCCGGACGAGGACCGCTGGGTGGACCGTTTCGTAGCAGAGATCGAAACAGATCTGCAGGGCAGCCGCTACATCTCGCTGGCCTCCGACAACATCACCCGGCTGGCCTATGGTTCGGACGGAATCCTTTGGGTGGGCACACAGCCCTATTACCTCTGGGACCGGTCGGCTTGTGGCGACGAGTGCAGCCCGGAGGATGGCGCATGGATCAGAGCCGGCGGCGGTCTGGCGGCCTATCAGGGCGGGGAATGGGCTCGCTGGAATGCCGCGGACAGCTCGGCCAGCTGCTATCCCAGCCACGTAACGGACCTGGCCGCCGATGTCGACGGTCGGATGTGGGTCGGCACCCTCGGCCGAGGCCTCTTGGTCTTGCGCCAGGGCTTGACCGTGCGCAGCTGTGCCGCGGGCCTGGCCTACTACACCCAGCCGCGGCGGGCGAACATCGAGGGCGGCTTGCGTGGCAACACCGTCTGGTCGGTCGATGTGGCGCCGGACGGCAAGATCTGGATCGGCCACGGCGAGGGCAACGACGTGGGCCAGGGCATCGCCATCCTGGACCACAAGGGCACGTTTTCCGATTCCTCCGCCTGCGATAGCTGCCAGAGCGACGACGACTGGAGCTACGTCGACCTGGATGGCGTGGCCGGCGAGAGCGACGCCTTGGTGACGCAACTGCTCGTGACCGGCCACGACGAAGTCCTGATGGGCACCCGCGACCACCGCAAGGGCGACGGTGAGGGCATCCGGCGTTACCGACCCAGCCAGGGCAGCTGGGAAGCCTTCCGCGACGCCGAGGACGGTTTGCCCAGCAACCACGTCCGCGCGGTGGAGGTCAATCCGGTCGACGGCAAGCTCTGGCTGAGCTTCGAGCGCAGGGGGGTCGCCCGTTTCGACGGCCAGCGTTGGCAGGGCTGGCGCATGTTCGGAGCTGGCCCGCAGGTCGGAAGCGTCACGCTGGAGTCGCGCGCCGGCTACGCTCTGGTACAGGTCGACATCCCCGATCGAGAGGCATATCAGGAACGCTTCCCGGTGCAGCCGGCCAGCGTCCGCGTGGCCGAGCATCCGATCGTCTACTCGGTCAAGCGCTACAAGGATCCGGCCGGCAACACCCCGGCCTACCTCGAGCTCAGCCCGCCGCTGATCCAGCCCGTCTCCGCCGGCGACGCGATCCGGGTGGTCGACCGCGGGCCGGCCAGCGACGCGAGCACCCAGATCGACTTCACGCCCGATGGTGCGGCTTGGATCGGCGGTCGAGAGACCGTGTGGCTGGGCGAGAACTGCCCTCCGGATCGCAAGCGCAGCGGCGAGTGCTGGCTGGATGGCGGCGTGTCGCGATTCGACGGACGACATTGGCGCAACTTCGATGAGGCCGGCAGCCAGATCCCGGATCAAGAGGTCCAGGCGGTGACGGTCGACAGGGCGGGTCAGGTCTGGATCGGCACCGGCGACGGCGGATCGGAAGGCGACGGTATCGGAGTCTATAATCCCCAGACCGCCAGCTGGACCGTCTACGAGCGATCGACCATGCCCGGCGACAGCCGTATGGGCAGCAACGGCGTGGCAGACATCGCCATCGACCCCGAGAACGGCGACGTCTGGACCGCGCACCACGCGGTCGTCCAATACACCCAGAACCTGGGCGGAGGCTGGTCGCGCAGCTACATCGGCGGGGGCGTCTCGCGCTGGGACGGCGCCCGCTGGACCACCTGGAGCAAGCCGGCGGCCAACCTCAAGGCCTTCGGTGTGGGAGGGGACGTGCGCAAGCTGCTGGTCGACCGCGGCCACGGCCGCATCTGGGCCGGCACTTGGTCGCCCGCCGAGAGCTTCCACTGGCTGCAGGGTTACGGCATCGACGCCACCCTGAACTGGTGCGCGCTGGAATCCTGCGGCAACCAGGAATGGCAGTCCAAGGTCTGGCCGGGCGACGGCATCGTGGCCGCCCTGGCGCAGGATGCGAACGGTCATGTCTGGGCTGGCACCCACCGTAATGGCGCCGGCAAGGTCCCACCCGTGGCCGGGATCAAGCTTTACGACGGCAGCCGGTGGTTCGAGTACACCGCCGAGAACAGCGGCCTGGTTTCCAGTGAGGTGACGGCCCTGGCGCGCGAAGGCGAGTCGATGTGGATCGGCACGCTGGACGCCGGGCTCTCCCGCTGGTCCCCCGCCCTCCCGCCGACGGCGACGCCAAGCCGGGCGCCGGCCAGCGCCACCCCGCCGCCCTCCATCGAACCCAGCCCGACCTCGCTGGCCACCCGCCCGACGACCACCCCTAGCCGGACGCCGGGGCCGAGCCGCTGCGGGGCCGGCCAGCCTTGTCATCTCTTCCTCCCGGTCGTCCAGCTGCAGGCCAGCTGCCTGGGCTGCGGCCGGGCCACCGCCACCCCTGCGCCCGCCACCGCCACCCTCGGGCCCGGCAGCCCCCAGCCCAGCCCCACCGCCACGCGGCAGCCGAGCGCGACGGCGACGCCGCGACCCGGCATCACGCCGAGCGCGACTCCCGTGCTACCCACCCCGACCGAGCGGCCCGAGCAGAGCGCGACCCCCTCGCCGACCTCCACGCGCACGCCGACTTCGACCCGCACGCCCACCTCGACGGCCAGCGCCAGCCCGACCGCGACGCGCCAGGCCGAGCTGGCGCCCATCGGCACTTGGAGCATCTACGATCCCGGACCGCTGGCACGGTTGCCGCGCGAGAACCTCTACGACGTGGATGGCACGGCGGCTGACGACGTCTGGCTGATCGGCGCCGCCGGCACCGCGCTCTACTGGGACGGCACGCAGCTCCTGCAGGAGACCCTGCCGGGCCAGAGCGACCTGCGCCGGATCCAGATGCTCTCGCAGCGCCGGGGCTTCATCGCCGGCGACGAGGGCACGGCCCTGGAGATGCGCTCCGGGCGCTGGGTGCGCGCCAACACCAACGCGGTGATCGACGATTGGCGCGGCCTGGCGGTCTTCGACACCATCGACGGGCCGCGGGGCTGGCTCCTGGGCGCCGGGCGAGGAAACCGCCTCTTCTTCGACGGCAGCAGCTGGAACACCACCTCGCCGGACGATCGGAACACCGGCCACAGCTACAGCGGCGTGGCCATGCTCGGCCCCAACAGCGCCGTCTCCATCCAGTCCAGCGGTGGCGGCCGGCTCTACGACTGGGATGGCGAACGCTGGTGGCCGGGCAGCTCGGTCGGCCCCATGCGCGACGTGCACGTTCCGGTGCCCGGCATGGGCGTGATGGGCGGCGACAACGGCAGCGTGTATCGACTGGACGAGGGGGGCCTGTGGTCGCCGATGCCGGCCAAGCCGGTGACCCGGGGCACGCCGGTCTATGGCCTGCACATGCTCTCCGAGGACCGCATCTACGCCAGCGCGGGCCAGAACGCCATCTTCACCTGGGATGGCGAACAGTGGCAGACCCAGCGCATCCTTGGCGCGCAGCGGGATATCTTCGGCATCTGGGTCAATCAGGATGCCACCGAGGGCTGGGCCGTCGGATCCGGCGGCCTGATCCTGCGCTACGAGGCGCCCTAGGAAGAAGCGATGGCGCGAGCCGCAGCGAAGCCATCCCGGCCGGCCGTGCTAGCATCATGGGCATGCACGATACGGCAAGCCTGAGCGACCTGCTGACGAGCGCGCTCGATGCGCGTCGAGCGCTCCTGGCCGAACTGGAGGCCGAGGGCAGCGATTGCTTCCGGCTCTTCCACGGTGCCGTCGAGGGCCGGCCCGGTCTGGCCATCGACCGCTACGGAAGTTATCTACTGGCCCAAACCTGGCGCGAGCCGCTCGACGAGGCCGACCTAGCGACCATCGACGCGCGGCTGGCCAGGCCGTTCGACCTTCCCCTGGTATGGAACCACCGTGGCCCAGCCATTGGCCGAGCCCTCCCGCTTCCGGAAGGGTTACCGGAGGCTCCGACCGGCCGCGAGTTGGGTCTGCGCTACGAACTGCCCCCGCGGCATCGTGGGCAGGACCCCTTGCTCTTTCTCGACCTGCGCGTCGGGCGGCGGCTGCTGCTCGGGGAGAGCCGCGGCCGATCGGTGCTCAACCTCTTTGCCTACAGCTGCGGCCTGGGTGTGGCGGCGGCGGCCGGCGGGGCCAGCGAAGTGTGGAACGTCGATTTCTCCGGCGGCGCCCTGGAGGTCGGCCGTCGGAATGCCCGACTCAACGGCCTGCAGGAAGGTCCCTTCCACTACCTCGAACAGGACGTCCTGCCCGTCATCCGTCAGCTGGCCGGGCTCTCGGTTCCGCTTCGGCGGGGCAAGCACCGATCCTACATCCGGCTCGAGGCTCGCCAGTTCGATTGGGTGCTGCTCGATCCGCCCACTTGGGCCACGGGACCCTTCGGGGCGGTCGACATCCTGCGCGACTACCAGAGCCTCTTCAAGCCGGCCATCCTGGCCACGAGACCGGGCGGCGCGGTTCTGGCTACCCACCATGCGGCCCAGGTCCGCCTGGAAGATTGGCTGGACCAGCTCGAGCGCTGTGCCGAGAAGGCCGGCCGGCCCCTCGACAGCTTGGAGGTCTTGATGCCCGAGGCCGACTTCCCCAGCCCCGACGGCCGGCCGCCGCTGAAGATCGCGATCGCCCGCCCGCGCTGAGGGCTGGGCCAGCCCTCAGCCCAGACGCCCGGAGTGTCCGAGATGATCCCGAACCGACGTCGCCCGGCTCCATCTTCCGGCTTGTACCTAGCCTTGGTCACGAGCACCCTATTGGCCGCCTGCACGCGACCGACCAGCCCGCCGGAGCCGAGCTCCGTTCCCGCGATGGACTCGAGCCTCGCCTCGCCCGGCGGGCCGGGAGCTTTGGAGGTCGGGGGTGACGCGACGGCCGGCGGAACCGACATCGCGGACCCAACACGCCAAGCCATCGAGGCGACCGCCGTCTCACCCAAGGCGCGGGCGGAACTGGGCAGCCTGATCGTGGACGCCCTGCGCCGCGGCGAGCTGGAGATCGTGGCCACCAGCATGGGCGATCCCTTCCAGATCGCCCTCTGGCGCTCGGAAGGCCGCAGCCTACCTCCCCGGGAAGCGGCCGAGGAGCTGGCGATCCAGCATCTTCCGAACCCGGAGGCGCTGGAGATCGTCGATCCGCAGCCCGACCTGGCCGCCCTGCTCGACGGCACCGACCCGACCGCCCTCTGGGGGCCGGAGGTCGATCCGCTCTCGGCCCTGCTCACCCGAGGCTGGGGTCCGGAGGGCCAGGGCGAGGCCATGTTGATCCTGGCACGGCATCCGAGCGAGGCCCGGGCCTACTGGCACGCCCTGCTGCTGGCCCCGCTCGGTTTCGATCGGCCGCTGCCCTGATCTAGGCCGCGTTCGCGGACTCGGCCTGGTTTCCCTGGCACCCGAACCTCCCGCGGACAGACCGGCGATCAGCGATCGGGCACGCCGTTGCCCGCCCAGCAGACGAAGATCGAGGAGACCGGACAACCGCGGGCGGTATCGGACGGATCGTTGGGATCGGAGCCCTTCTCGATCTCGCAGCGGTCGTGCGCACCATCCAGGTCGCTGTCCCACATGAGCGGGCGGGTGTCGTAGAGTCGCACCTCGTCGCCGTCGCTCAGCCCGTCGTCGTCCGAGTCGCGGTCGATGGGGCTGGTCAGGTGGACTTCCAGCTCCTCGCGGCTGACCAGACCGTCGCGGTCCTCGTCGATGTCGGGGTCGACGCGATGATAGCTCCAGCGCTCGCCGCCGAACTCGACGTTGTAGACGTTGCGGATACCGCCCGGTGCGAGTTCCAACTCGAAGCGGCCCAGCGGCGGCTGCGGGAAGCCGCGGAAGACGAAGCGCTGGTTGCTGATACGCTCGACTTCGGTGGCCGGCCGACCATCCACCAACAGATCATCGGCGCTGACACCACTGACCGGCTGATCGAACTCGACGGTGAAGCTGGGCAGGTCGGCCAGGAAGCGGTAGAGCCGGAAGGGCTCCTGGTAGACCACGTAGGGGGGCCGCTCCTGGTCGTCCAGGCCGTCCGGCAGCGCGGGCATGCGCTGGTCGTTGGGATCGATGCGGTCGAACAGCGCAGCGGCGAAGACGCCCATCCGCTCCTGGGAGATGATGTCGACGAAGCCGTGCCAGCGCCAGAAGACCGGATCGCGGGGCGAGAACTGCGGGTTGAGCATGTCGCCGCCGATCGCCGTGTGCACCGCATTGTGCCAGGGATGCGTGGTGGCGCAGCCCAGGAGCCGGCGGTTGGCCGGGTAGTCGCGCAAGTTGCGTTCGCCGCCCCGGCTCGTGTCACAGGGCAGGCTGTTGCCTGGCCGCGTGAGCACGCCGTTGAGGGTGAACCAGCTGGGCTTGAACTGTAGCGTGTAGTTGGGATTGCGAGCCGCGTGGTCGATCTCGACGCCGTTGGGAATGGAGGTGCCCGAATCCCAGATACCCAGCGGCGGGTAGCCGAACTCGTTGCGCCAGCTGTTGAAGCGGTTGAGGTACTGACGGTGGAAGTCGAAGAAGAGCGTCCCGTCGTAGCTCCAGCCGGCGAAGGGATACTGGGCATGCCAGAGGGTATGCTCGGTCAGGATGGCCGTCTGGTGGTTGCCGGTGTAAAAGTCTTCGGCTTGCCGGCTCAGGTTGTTGTTGTTGCGCTCGACGTTGAGCACGTGCTCGGTGCTGCACTGGCCGGCCTGCGTCGTCACCGTCACCGATACCCGCCGCGGCTGCGGCCCGGCGTTCTGCGGATGCCGCTGGTTGGGCAGCGGCTTCCAGTAGAAGGCGATGCTCTGGGATTGGTAGTCGGCCGGCGTCATCGGGGTCACCGACCAGGACTGCTGGGTCCGCTCGTAGTAGTCGCGGATGACCTCGCCCTCGACGGACCACTGGTAGCCCAGCACCTGACCACCGCCGGAGACCGCGACACCGAATTGGGCCAGCTCGCCCACGTTCATCAGCGAGGGACGTGGCGAGATCAGGGCCGAGCAGACCGGGGGCGGCGGCGGAGAGGGCGGTGTCTGGGTCGGCGCGCCGGCCGTCGGGCTGGGCCCATCGGTCGGCGTGGCCGTCGGCACCGCCACGGTGGCCGTGGCGCTGGCCGGCGTGGGAGAGGGCCAGACCGGCGTCTGGGTCGGCCAACCGGGCGTCGGCGTCGGGAAGCAGGGATCCTTGCCCGGCTGGCACTGGGTCGGCTTGTTGCCGAAGTAGATCTCCGGCGGCTGCTCGCCCGGGTAGCATTGCAGATCCAGCGCGACCGAGGCCGGCCGCGTCGGCTGCCAGCCGTCGCGCTGCTCCTCGGTGACGTAGTAGCGGCCGGCCGTGCTGACCACGAACTCGAAGCGACCATTGGCATCGGTGTAGCCGCCGTAGCTCTCGGGACCGGTGAGGGTCACCCCCCAGCCGGGGATGGGCGGCTCGTCGCCGGGAATCCAAGGCGTGGCCGGATTGCCTTCCCAGATGCCGTTGCCGTTCTTGTCCTCGAACTTGTAGCCCACGATACGCGAGCCGCCGGCCGCCACGCGGAAGCTGCATTCGTTGCGGATCAACTCGTAGCCAACCTGGGCCGTGAGGCGAAGGGTCTCGTAGCCGACCGGGGGCAGCACCCGCGCACCGCCCAGATCGAGCTCCTGGCCAACCGGGACGTTGCGGCTGAAGATCACCCGGGTCTGGCCTCCCGGCATGATATCGTCGATGCGGGCTGCCGCCTGGCTGGCTCCCTGTCCGTCCACGCGCAGGCGCAGCGCGATGGGATCGCCGACGAAGTAGAGCGGGTTCTCCTGGGTCTCCAGGCATCCGCGGTCGGTGCGTACGTATCCGCTGGCCGGCAGGCCGCCGGTCTGGGTGCTGCCGTAGAGTGGGATGCTGACCAGGGGCTGGTTACCGGCATTGCAGCGCAGGAGCAAGAAGTCCTGGTGGCTGCCGCTGCCGGTGGGCGAGAAGCCCAAGTCCACCACCTGGCTCTGCCCGGGCGCAAGCTGCGTGCCCTCCAGTCCGACGGTGTTCAATCGGAAGGCGGAGCCGCCGCCACCCTGGATGGCCAAGCTGTTGAGCAGAAGCGGCGCCTGACCGTCGTTGCGGATGGTCACCCGAGCCGTGGCCGAAGCGCCTTGGGCCACATTGCCGAAGTCGACCGACAGCGGAGCGACCGAGACGGTCGGCCCCTCGGCCGACTCCAAGCGATAGCTACAGCTGGCGCTGGCCGCGGGCTGATTGGCCCCCGGCGCGAAGACGCTCAGATGCAGTTCGGCCTTGCCCAGCTCTTGTCCTGCGTCCACCTCGAAGCCGAAGGCCTGCGAACCGGGAACGCGGCGCCGCTCGAGCAGCGACTGGCTTCCCCCGCCGCCGCGCCGCTCGAGGCTGACGTCGGCCTCCGCCAGGCCGGTCACCTCGAAGAAGACCTGGACGGTCTCGCCCGGTTGGTAGACCGCGACATCCACGCCACAGCCCCGATCGGTCTGCAATCGCGCGCCGGCGGTCGTGTCCGTTCCACCGGGGCGCAGGCCGAAGTGGACCTCGACGATCCGACCGGCCTGCATCTCGAGATCGACGCGCGGCGGTGGGGTCGCGACCCAACCGGCACGCTGCCCGAGCTCGAAGCTGTGGCTGCCCGCTGCGAGCCCCCGATGCTCGAAGCGCCCGTGGGCATCGCTCCGTGCCGCCGTCCCGCCGAGGTGCTCGACATCCCAGCCGTCAAGGCCCGGCTCGCCGCTGTCCCGCTGCCCGTCCCCGTCGCGGTCTTCGAAGACGAAGCCGACCACGTGCGCGCTGTCGGCCGGCAGCACATGGATGCGCAGGCGCACCGTAGCGCTGGCGACCACGCCACCCTCGTCCGCCAGGCGCTCGGCGCGGAGCGCGATCTCGATGGGCGTCCCCGGCACGGTGACTTGATCTGCGCTGGGAGCAAAGTCCAATCGCCCATCGGCGCCGCCAATGCCCTGTACCGGGCCCGGCTCGGCCTGCCCTTGGCCACCTAGCCGATTCAGGCTCATGTTGGATACCAGCCCGACCGGCGTGATGCGAACCTCTACGTCGGTGACCACCTCCGGATCGACCGCACGAGCGCGGAAACGCTGCGAGAAGCTCGAACCGACCAACATCGAGCAGTCGAGGGTGGCATCGGCCAGCCCCTCGAGGCGCGTGCAGCCGGCGACCGCATCGCTATAGATCTCGACGCCCGCATTCTGCAGTCGCCCCAAGGGGACATCGCTCGGGCTGGCGGTATGGGTCGAATCCCCCCCGGACATGCTGCCTACAGCACGCAGGATGGCCCTGGAGCGCTCGACCGCGGGTTCCTCGGCCAGGGGCACCAACTGTGCACCGGCGGCCACGATCTCGGCGGCATCGCCGACGGGACGGTTCCCCGAGCGACCGTCCGTGGAAGCTCGCCCCGGCACGGGGTCCGTGTCGGCTGCCGAGACCGAATCCGGCAGATGTTTCGAGGTCTTCGGCGAGATCGCAACCGCAAGGATCAGCAGCAGTGAAATGGCCGGCAGGGGCCGTCCAAGGCGTTTCATCGATCGCATCGCTCGTCTTCTCCTCCGCGCGGGTCGCTTCGCGGATCGAAGCGCTGCCCGTCCATCGTCCAATGCCCCCGCCGGATCTCGACGCGTCCGGGCGGGCAGGTCCCCCACCAGGAAAACTCCCGGACTCGACATCGACGGATCTCGGCACCGCTTAACGGTACTCGAGGCGCCGCGTTACGCCATGCCGATCGGCACGAAACTTGGACCCGACCGCGTTGACCCCGTCCCAAGGCGCCCGTAGACTGCCGTCACCGGCCCGCGTGCCGGCGATCGATTGTCCTAGCCCTGGGAGTCTCGCGCCACCATGTCCTTGGAAGATCTCACCCTCATCAGCACCTCCTGCATCGTGCTCAGCGGACTATCGCTGCTGGCCGGCTGGTACTTCATCCGCGTCCGGCGCGACATCCGCTGGCATCGACGCGCGATGCTGTCGGCCACGACGATGGCCGGCCTGTTCCTGGTCGCCTACGTCACCCGCTGGTCGCTCTACGGTTCCAAGCCCTTTGCCGGCGAAGGCGCATGGCGCGTCTTCTACCTGGCCAACCTGTTGCCGCACATCGTGCTGGCCATCGCGGTCGGCCCCATGGCACTGAGGCTGATCTACTTGGCTACCCGCAAGCTGGACTTCGCGGCGCACAAGCGCCTGGCCCGGATCACCCTGCCCATCTGGCTCTACGTGGCCGCCAGCGGTTGGCTGATCTACTTCTTGCTCTACGAGATGCAGTTCTGAGAGCCGGCCGGCGGAACCCAGCCCTGCCGGCGATACCACGCGACGAGCCGAGCAAGGCATTGATCCGCCCCGCGGTAGTCCAGGCCGAGCTCCGATCGAGCGCGGCCTCCATCGTAGACCGCGGCCTGGCGCAGGTTGCGTGCCGTCTCCGGGCAGAGCCTCGCATCCCGACCGGTCAGCCGAGCGCCGAGCAGGGCCAATCGGGCCGCGGCGGGCAGCACCGAGGCGGGCAGATAGCGGACCGAGAGCGGGTGACCGAGCGCCCCTTCCAAGCCCGCGACCAGCCGGCGCATGTCGAGCTGGAAGCCCGAGAGCAGATAGCGCCGACCCGGCCGGCCTCGTTCGGCGGCCAGCCGGTGCCCCCGAGCACAGTCCTCGATATCGATCATGTCCAGCCGGCCTTCGACCAGCCAGGTCAAGCGACCCCGGGCCAGGTCCAGCAGCAGGCGCCCCGTTCCCTCTCGTCGCCCGGGCCCATGCACCGAGGAAGGGTTGACGACCACCCGTTCGACGGCGGTGTGCTCGCTGAGCAAGGCCAGTTCGGCCTCGTGCTTCGAGCGCTCGTAATCCGTCAGGTAATGGCCTCGATGCGGGCTGTCCTCCCGTCCGACGCTTCCCCGCTCCTCGCCGATGGTCACCGCCGAGGAGGTGTGGACCAGACGCTCCACGCCGGCGGCTTCGGCCGCGCGAAGGACGTTCAGGCTGCCCCGCACGTTGATCCGGAACAGTGGGCTCGGATCGCGCAGGCAATAGGCGTTGAGTCCGGCCACGTGGAAGACGAAGCGGCAGCCGTCAGCCGCATGACGCAGCGCATCCGGGTCGAAGAGGTGCCCGTATACGGGTCGCGCCCCGATCGATCGGACGCGATCGGCGGCGACCTGGCTGCGGGCCAGCCCGCGCACCTGCCAGCCTTCCTCGAGCAGGTGGACCACCAGGGCCCGGCCGACGGCGCCAGAGGCACCGGTCACCAAGACCAGCGGCGCTTCACCGGCCTGTCGATCCGACCCGTCCTCCGTCATCGCCTCTCCGAGCGCAGGCTCGGCCAACGAACCGAGGCGCGCGCTGTCCTCACGCCTCTCCGGCCTCGGGATGCGCCTGCCAGAATCCGCGGAAGTAATCCCAGCCCGACAGCAGGGCGGCCAGCGCGGCCAGCCACATCACCCATTCGTCGAGGAAGAGACCGTAGAACTCGATCGGCAGGCGGGCGATGGCCATCGGGATGGCGATGAACTGCAGCGTGGCCTTGGTCTTGCCCCAGATCGAGGGCCCGATGAAGGTGCCGTCCATGGCAGCCAAGCCGCGCAGGCCCATCACCACCAGCTCGCGGGCGATGATGATGAAAGCGGCCCAAGCCGAGGCCCGGCCCACCGCGACCAAGGCGATGAGCAGGCCGCTGACCAGGAGCTTGTCGGCCGTCGTGTCCAGGAAAGCGCCGAGCAGCGAGGTCGTGTCCCAGCGCCGGGCCAAGTAGCCGTCCAAGAGGTCGGTGATCGAGGCCAGGACGGCCAGGATGGTGGCGGCCGCGATCATCATGCTCGGATCCTGCGGCGCGTCCAGCCCGGACAGCTGCCCGTCGGCGGCCAGGATCAGGGAGATGACCACCGGGATCAAGAGGATCCGCAATAGGACCAGGGCATTGGGCACGCGACGGCGCATGGATCCTCCCTCCATCCTTGGGGGCTGGGCGTCCGGCGGCCCGCTCGCAAGGCGGGCGGGCCGCCGGACGATTCCCGATTCGAAGCGACGCGGCTGGGTCGCTACTGCATGAACATCGAGAGCAGACCGAGGCCATCGTTGAAGTAGGTGATCAAGCCGGCGAAGACGACCGAGACCATGCTCATCAGCTTGATCAGGATGTTCAGCGAGGGGCCGCTGGTGTCCTTGAAGGGATCGCCGACCGTATCGCCGACCACCGCTGCCTTGTGGGCCGCGGAGCCCTTGCCGCCGTGATGGCCCTCCTCGATGTACTTCTTGGCGTTGTCCCAGGCGCCGCCCGCGTTGGCCATCATGATGGCCAAGGAGAAGGCCGTCGCCAAACCGCCGGCCAGGAGCCCGAGCACGCCCGGCACGCCCATCAGGATGCCGACGAAGACCGGCACCAGGATGGCCAGGACCGAGGGCAGGACCATCTCGCGCAAGGCCGAGGCGGTGCTGATCTCGACGCAGCGCTGGTAGTCCGGCTTCTGCTCGCCGCTCATGATGCCCGGCAGCTCGCGGAACTGGCGCCGCACCTCGTCGACCATGGCGCCGGCGGCGCGGCCGACGGCGCTCATCGTCAGCGCGCAGAAGTAGAAGGCCACCATGGCGCCGATGAAGATGCCCAGCAGGAAGAAGGGGTTGAGCGGGTGGACCTGGTAGAAGCGCATGAAGTCGACCATCTGCATGCTGGCCACGTCCAGCTGGATTCCCAGCCGGTCGGTCAGGGTCGTGACGTCGGCCAAGAGCAGGTTGGCGCGGATCTGCTCGACGTAAGCCGCCAGCAGCGCCAATCCGGTCAGGGCCGCCGAGCCGATGGCGAAGCCCTTGCCCACCGCGGCGGTGGTGTTGCCCAAGGCATCGAGCTGGTCGGTGCGCTCGCGCACCTCCGGCGGCAGCCCGCTCATCTCGGCATTGCCGCCGGCGTTGTCGGCGATGGGCCCGTAGGCATCGGTGGCCAGGGTCAGGCCCAGGGTCGAGAGCATGCCCACCGCGGCCATGCCGACGCCGAAGAGACCCAGCAGGGTGTTGTCGGCACCGCCGGCGATCATGAAGGCCAGACCGCTGCCGACGACCACGATGATCACCGGTGCGACCGTGCTGCGCATGCCCACCGCCAGGCCGTCGATGATGACGGTGGCCGGCCCGGTGTTGGCCTGATCGGCGATGCCCTGGGTGGGCTTGTAGTGGGCCGAGGTGTAGTACTCGGTGATCTTGCCGATGGCCACGCCGACCAGGATCCCGGCCACGACGCAGCCCCAGATGCTGGCCACGGAGGAGGCCGCCAGCCCGAGCTGCCCCAGCAGGAACCAGGCCGCGACCGCGATCAGCGCGGCAGCCAGGTAGACCGAGCGGTCGAGCATGGCGATCAGCTGCTGCATGGTGGCGCCTTCCTTGGCGCGCACCAGGAAGATGCCCAGCACCGAGATGATCACGCCGATGCCGGCCAGCATGATCGGCGCGGCCATGTAGGCAAACTGATCCTGCACGCCCAGCCCCAGGTTCAAGGCCGCCGAGACGCCGAGGGCGGCGGTGGCCAGGATGGAGGCGAAGTAGGACTCGTAGAGGTCGGCGCCCATGCCGGCCACGTCGCCGACGTTGTCCCCGACGTTGTCGGCGATGGTGGCCGGGTTGCGCGGATCGTCCTCGGGGATGCCGGCCTCGACCTTGCCGACCAAATCGGCGCCCACGTCGGCGGCCTTGGTGTAGATGCCGCCGCCCACGCGGCCGAAGAGCGCCATGGTCGAAGCACCGATGGCCGCGCCGAGCATGATCGAGCTCATCGAGGCGATGTGGTTGGGATCGCTACTGTCCAGCAGCACGAAGTGCAGCAGGCAGAACCAGAGGGTCAGGTCCAGGAGCGCGAAGCCGACCACCGACAGGCCCATGACGGCCCCGGCGCGAAAGGCCACGCGCAGACCCTTGTCCAGGCCCTCTCTGGCGGCCTGGGCCGTGCGGGCCGAGGCCGCGGTGGCGGTGCGCATGCCGATGAAGCCGGCCAGGCCCGAGAAGAAGCCGGCCGTCAGGAAGGCCACCGTCACGAAGGGGCTCTGCACGCCCAGCCCGAAGGAGAGCGCGGCGAAGACCAGGAACAGCAGGCCGAAGACCACCAGGATCACCCGGTACTGGGCCCGCAGGTAGGCCATGGCGCCGACGCGCACGGCCGCGGCGATCTCGACCATCGTCGCGTTGCCCTCGTCCTCGGCCATCACGCCGCGATAGAAGTAGGCCGCGGCCAGTAGCGCCACCAAGGCGCCGAGCGGGCCCAGCCAGAGGTAGACCGGCACGGCCGGCGCCGCCGACTGCGCCGCCACCGAGCTCTGCATCAAGACGTCCATTCGGGTTCCCCCCATAGTGGTTGTCGGGTTCTCGCGCCCGGGTGGGCACGCTTTCGGTGCTCGCCACCGGCCGGGCCCGAATGCGGCCGGCCGGGATCGCGGGCGCCGGTCGGCCTGCGATCTGCCGACATGGCGCGGCCGACCAAGCGCCCATCCCTGAGCGCAATGGCCGGCACGATCCGGCGGATTGTATGCCGCCGCCCACGGGCTGTCAACGACCCATCCTGGATCCTCTCGTGCGTGTCCGGTCCGGCTCGGAGCCGGTAGATCGCGGCGATGGGAGATGGATTGTCAGCCCGCCCTCCACGTGGCAGCCTTGAGCCCGTCGTCCGGCATACGAGGCGTCCACGTTCCCGCCTCATCGCGCACCTGGATGCTCGTAGCGGGCGACCTCGCGCCGCCCCATCGCCAAGGAGAATGTCCGTGCTCGTCTCGACATCCCGCGCCGACTCGAGCCGACGCCGGCTCGTCGTCCTCTCGATCGCCAGCCTCGCGGCAGTGCTCGCCTTGGCCTCGGATCAACCGAAACCCGCCCGATCCCAGGCCGCCCAGCCCGCCGCCATCTGGATCGAGGGCGAGGCGGCCAATCGGCACGACTTCAACCAGCACAATTGGTACAGCCGCGACGGCCTGCGGATGACCCAGCTCTCGCCCGGCCGGCCGGGCGGGCCGGCCGGCGACTGGCTGGCCCATTACAGCAACGGACCCACCGAGCCGGAGGCTCGCTACGACCTCGACGTGTCGGTCCCGGGCAGCTACACGCTGTGGATGCGCGCCAGCAGCTTCCAGACGAGCATGTGGTACGCCTTGGATGGTGGCCAGGCGGTGGACATCGACATGGACGCCGACCCGCGCGAGACCCTACGGCTCAACGAGCCGCCGGCCATCGACCTGCGCTTCATCAGCTGGTACCGCGTGGCCGAGCTGGATCTCGACGCCGGCGCGCATCGCCTGGTCTTCGGACTCCGACCGCGGCGCCAAGGCGGACAGGAGACCCACGGCGGCATCGACGCCATCGCGCTGGCCAACTTCGCCTGGGCGCCTAGCGGCGGCATGCGGCCGGAGATCGATCCGCCGGAGCCGGCACCGGACGACTGGTATCCGCTGATCCCCACCGACGATCCCTTCGACCCGGCATCGGTCACCGATCTGAGCCCGCTGATCGAGGCGCCGGCCGGCCAGCGCGGTCCCCTGGAGCGCGACGGGGACGCGCTGCGCTTCGCCGACGGCAGCCCGGTCAAGCTCTGGGGCGTCAACGCCGCCATCGGCGGCAGCGATGCGGTGATGGAACGCCAGGCCCGGCATTATGTCAAACACGGCATCAACCTGGTGCGCTTGCACCCCGTCCAAGCCGAGCTCGGCCTGCTCCAGCGCGACCCGGACTCGGGCGAGCGCAGACTGGATCCCCAGCGCCTCGATCGCCTGGACCGCTGGTTCCACACCCTCAAGCAGCAGGGCATCTACATGCAGTGGTCGCTCTTCTACCCGCATGTGATCACGCCCGATGACGGCTATTCGGCCGATCTCTACGCCGAGCTGCCCGACTCGGGCGCCGGCAAGTCCACCTCCGGCTTCGTCAACCTCATGCCCCAGCTCCAGGCGGCCGAATGGGCCTGGGCCGAGCAGCTGCTGACCCACCGCAACCCCTACACCGGCCTGCGCTACTTCGAAGACCCGGCCTTGGCGGTGGTCGAGGTGCACAACGAGGACAGCATCTTCTGGCATTACCCGCTCAACCCGCTGGCGGCCGGCGACGACGGTGGCCGCTCGCTGGCCCGGCATCAAGCGGCCGTCCAGCGGATGTGGATGGAGTGGCTGCAAGGGCGTTATGGGAGCACAGCCGAGCTCTTGGCAGCCTGGGGCCCATCGGGCCAGGGCAGCCGGCCCGGCGACGCGCTCGACAACCCGGCCATGCCGATCTACGGTGCCTGGGAGATGGAGTCGGACGGGCCCTGGAACCGCAAGGGCGAGACGGCGCGCATGGGCGACTTCACCCGCTTCCTGGCCGAGGCGCAGCGGGGCTACTTTTCCGAACGCGTGGCCCAGCTGCGCGCGCTGGGCTTCGAGGGCGTCACGGTCACCACCGCCTGGCAGGCCGGCGGCCCCTCCGGCCGTCTGGCCAACCTCTGGACCGACACCGCCGCCGACATGATCGACCGCCACAGCTACTTCGGCGGCCACGAGAACGACCCCTTCTGGCGCATCACCGAGGGTCCAGTGCGCAACGACTCGCATCTCTCGCGGCCCGGCACCGGCATCCTGGCCACCGGCTTCGAACAGATCGAGGACCGTCCCTTCATGATCTCCGAGTGGTCCCAGCAGCCGCCCAACGAATGGAAGGCCGAGATCGCGCCCTTGGTGGCCTTCTACGGCTTCGGTCTGCAGGGCTGGGATGCCAGCACCCACTTCCACTCGGCCCTGCCGCGCATCGGCGGCGGCTGGCCCAGCGACCTGACGCCCTGGTCCAGCGACACGCCGGCCTACATGGGCCAGTTCCCGGCCTTGGCCCGGGCCATCCACCAGGGGCATATCCAGGAGGGTGACGCGGCGGCCGCTCGCCGGTTGAACCTGGACGACATCTTCCGCGGCGTCGACGCGATCGAGCAGCAGACGCCCTCGGGCGGCTGGGACAGCGGACCCGGGAGTCTGGCCACACCCCGCGAGGTCTTCGCGCTCGGCCGGGTGAGCACGCACTTCAACGACGCCACCGCAGATCTCGGTCGCTCCGCCCGTTCGGACTGGTCGGCGACCTGGGACCAGGCGGATCAGGTCCTTCGAAGCGCCACTGGCGACTTGACCTGGGACTATGGCGAGCGGGTCGTGACCGTCACCGCCGACCGGACGCAGGCGGTGATCGGCTTCGCCGGCGGCGGCAGCTTCGATTTGCCGGGTGCTTGGATCGAGGTCGACACGCCCTTCGTCAGCCTGATCCTGACCGCGCTCGACGACCGGCCGATCGGCCAGAGCGGTCACATCCTGGTCAGCGCGATGGCCCGCGACCTTCCGACCGGTGCCATCCAATCCGAAGATGGCGGCCGGCTGGAGAATTTCGGCAACCCGCCGCTGATGCTCGAGCCGGTCCAGGCGCGGATCACGCTGAAGGGCGCGCCCATCGTCTCGGCCCGCCCGCTGGACATCCACGGCGTACCGCAGGCGGTCGAGCTCGATCGGGAGAGCAACACGGTCCAGATCGACGGACGCTACCGGACCTGGCTCTACGAGCTGCGCACCGAAGGCCAGGCCGAGCCGACGCCCACGGCGGTGGATCCAGGGCCGAGCGCGACGCGACCGGCCAGCCCCGAACCCACCACCGGACCCGGCGAGTCCCCGACGCCCGAGCCCGATCCGCGCGGCGACCTCTTGCTGCCCTGGCTGGGACTGGAGTCCCGATGAGCCGTGCCATCATCTGAGTCCGACGCGTCCGTGGGTGGCGACTGCGGCACCGCAGAAAGTCCTTGGGCTAGGGCGCGTTCGCAAGACTCGTTTCGGCTGCACACGGGTCAGCACGCCCGCTGTCTGCGCGGCTGACGCGGCTGGGTGCTCAACGGGGCGCTGCCCCGTCTCCGCGCCCATCCACGCCATCCACTTGTCACCGAACGCGCTGACCCATGCTCGCTCGAATCCGTTCTGCAAACGCGCCCTAGCGAGATCGTCGAGCGGGCCGTGCGGGGCGAACCACCGAGGTGAGGCGATCGACGACCCTCGAGACTCGCTCGGATCCAGGTTGACAGGTGATGAAGCTGGGTTAGACTCGTGCGCGACGCGATCGATCCGGTAGCTCGGAGCACACGGGGGGCCTGCTGCGCGATGGGGGTTCGGACGAAATTCAACTTGGTCGTCGGGCTGGTCTTCCTGGCCGGCCTGCTCATCTCGGGCCTGCTCTCCTGGCGCCAGCTGAACCGCTCGGCACGCCAGGAGGTGCTGGAGAACGCGGGCATCATGATGAGCGCCGCCTTCGCCATCCGGAACTACACGGTCGACGAGATCCGCCCCTTGATCGATCTGGATGCGCACGAAGAGTTCATCCCCGAGACGGTGCCGGCCTTCGCGGCCACCGAGGCCTTCGAGGCCCTGCGCGCCGACCGGCCCGAGTTCAGCTACCGCGAGGCCACGCTCAACCCGACCAACCCGCGCGACCAGGCGGTCGATTGGGAATCCGACGTCATCCAACGCTTCCGCAACGACGGCGAGCTGGGCGAGTTGGTCGGCGAGCGCGAGACCCCGAGCGGTCGGGTGCTATGGATGGCCCGCCCGATCCGCATCACCGACCCCAACTGCCTGGCCTGCCACAGCACGCCGGATGCGGCACCGGCCAGCCTCATCCGAACCTACGGCGATGCCAACGGATTCGGCTGGCAGCTCGACGAGGTGGTCGGCAGCCAGATCGTCACCGTGCCGATGGAGGTGGCTATCGACAAGGCGCGCCAGGCCTTCCTGTTGGTCATCGCCTCCTTGGCCGGCATCTTCGCCCTCCTCTTCGGCGTGCTCAACTTCATGCTCGGCAGCTTGGTGGTTCAGCCCATCACCCGCATCTCGCGCGTGGCCGACGAAGTGAGCATGGGCAATATGGACATCCCCGAGTTCGAAGCGGATCGCGAGGACGAGATCGGCACCTTGGAGGCCTCCTTCAACCGCATGCGCCGCAGCCTCGAGCGCGCGATGTCGATGATCCAAGGCTGAACGAGGCGGTCACCGGTCCGCAAAGGAAGCCCTCTCGATGGAACCGAAGAAGAACCGCACCATCATCTGCAGCGTGGTCTTTTTGGACATCGTCGGCTACAGCCTGTTGCCGGTGGCGCGGCAGCACCGGGTCAAGGATCGCTTCAACGCGCTGGTGGCGGCGCAGATCGAGCGCATCCCAACCGACGAACGCATCATCCTGGATACCGGCGACGGCGCAGCGCTGTGCTTCATCGGCGATCCGGAGGATGCGCTCTTCGTGGCCATGGACCTGCGCAACGACATCGCCGCCGAGCCGGAGATCGAAGGCGAGCCCTATCCGGCCGTGCGGATCGGCATCAACCTGGGGCCGGTCCGGGCCGTGCAGGACCTCAACGGCCGGATGAACCTGATCGGCGACGGCATCAACGTCGGCCAGCGCATCATGAGCTTCTGCGATCCCGAGCAAATCCTGGTCTCGCGCTCCTACTTCGAGGTGGTCGGCTGCCTGTCCAACAAGCATGCCGCACTCTTCAAGTACCACGGCGCTCGCCAGGACAAGCACGTCCGCGAGCACGTGATCTACGAGGTGCACCTGGAGGCGGCCGACGAGAGCACCCGGATCGGGTTTTCCGAGCCAGAGGCCGGTGCATCCGACTCGCCTTCCGCTTCGATCCGTGCTCCCTACACGATGGAGGTCGTGGACCACGCTTCCGAATCCGCCACCGAGCCCACAACGGGTTCCGATGTGGTCACGCTCGAGTCGGCTTGGCTCGATTCCGTTCAGCACGATCTGGCCGTCCAGATCGGCCCCTTGGCGACCGTCCTCGTCCGGCGGGCCAAGACCTCGGCCCGCAACGTCGACGACTTCCTGCGCATCTTGGCCAGCGCCCTGCCCGAGCACGACCGGCCGGCCTTCATCGCCCGCTCGGCGCCCGGTGACGGCCCGGCGGACGAGTCCGGCTCGCCATCCTCGGGCGCACGATCGGACGCGGCCGAACTCGGGGGAAAGGTGCGGGCCTGGACCGATGACGAGCGGGCTCGGATCGAGCAGGCCTTGGCCAAGCAGGTCGGCCCGATGGCCAAGATCCTGGTCGAGCGCGCCGTGACGCGGTGCAGCAGCCTAGCCGAGCTCTGCAGCAGCCTGGCGGGAGAACTCGACCGAGCCGAACAGCGCAATGCCTTCTTGGCCGCGATGGACGGCTCGCTAGACTGATCCCGAGTGCGCCGCACCCCGTCGATCGAGCGCGAGGATCGACGGGGCGCCGGCACGTCACCGCCGTCGGAGCCGGCTCCGACGGCCCGTCTGGACTCATGGATCCTCGCAGACCGTGCGCTCGGCGATCTCGGCGTAGATCCGCTCGAGCGCCTCGGCATCGTCGACCGGATAGTAGCGATCGGCCGCACCGGCCACGTCGACCATCAGCGGCACGTCGATGTCACCTCCGACCCCGATGACGAAGCGATCGGCGACCTCCCCCAGCCGGGCGCCGGCCTGGCGTACCGCCTCGGGCGTCGTCCGCGTGGGCTGCCCGTCGGTCATCAGCACCACGACCTGGCGGGCTTCGGGCCGTGCCCGCTGACCCGTCAGCTCGGCTCGCGCCGCGTCCAGGGCCAGATCGATGCGCGTGTAGGGTGCGGTCTCGATCCGGTCGATGGCCGCGAAGAGCGCGGATCGGTCCGCGCTGAGCTCCGAGAGCAGGAAGGTCTGGTCGTTGAAGGCCAGCACGGCCGCATGGTCGACCGGACGGAGCAGTTCGACGAAGCGCTTGGCACCGGCCTGGGCGGCCTCGATGCGCGGCCGGCCGGCCCCCGTCAGCGTGCGCATGCTGGTCGAGGCATCGATGACCAGCACGATGTCGACCGGGATGTCACGCTCCAAGCAGCGGCGCAGGTTCAAGATCGGGAGGTAGATCGGTGCCGGGGTCGGGCTGGGCGTCATGGTCGGCGTGCTGGTCGGCGTCGGACTGGGCCGATCGGTGGGCGTTGCGGTCGCGGTGTTCGTCGCCGTCGGGGTCGGTGTGTCGGTGGCGGTTGGCGGCACGACCACCGTTGAGGGCGGCGGCGGCACGCAGAGCTCCGTCACGGTCAAGACCGTCGTCGGCAGGCTCATCCGTCCGATGGCACCGCGTGTATCGCGGAACTCGACCTCGGAGTCCATGGCCACCGTGTAGGTCGTGACCTCGGCCGGCGCGACCCGATAGCCCAGCTCGGCTCCGGACTTGGAGATGAAGCGCAGGTCCCAGCTCAGGCTGCGGTCGTCCGGGTCCCAGGCGGCCACGGGCACGGCGCTGTCCGGGACGTATTCGAGGCCCTCGGGCAAGGTGTCGACGATCTGCATCGAGCGCAGGAAGATGTCGGTGACCTCGTCGGCGATGTCACGGAAGATGCGCGTCAGGCCGCTGGTGCCCTGCGACTCGAAGTAGTAGCGCCGGCTAGACGCCATCTGGGCCATGGCCGCGCAGCCGCCCGGGGTCCCGTTCTCGATGCAGACCGCGATGACCAGGATGTCCTGCTGCTTGGCCCGGCCGGCCGAGCGAACCGCCTCCTGGGGCGGAAAGGTCTGCCCTCCGTCCGAGAGCACGACCATCACGTCGACGGGCGTGACCGGCGAGTCTCGCCGCTCTCGGGTCAGCTGGTTCGTGGCCTCGGTGATGGCGTCCGGCAGGTTGTCGTTGATGTCGTTGGCCAGCACGTCCAGCGAGCCGATCCGGCTCCGCACTTGTCCCAGGTTATCGGTGAGGCGCAGATCGATCCGCGGCCGGCCCCCGTGCGAGACGATGCCGACCTTGGTGTTGGGATTGTTCGCATTGTCCAATGCGTCGACCAGGGCGCGCGCCGCTTCCTTCACGTCTCGGATGGGCTGGCCGGTCATCGAACCCGAACGGTCGATGACCAGGAAGATGTGCAGCGGTACGGCCTCGCAGGAGACCTTGACGGTCACCGAAACCGCCGCGGTCTCGCATTGCCGGATGTGGGTCGGGGAGATCACACGCGTCGAGAGGGGCAATCCCGACTCCGGATCCAGGTCGGAGCAGCTCGATGCTTCGCCGCCCTGGAAGCTCGGAGCGGCCGCGAGCGGTTCGACCCGCTGAAGGGGCAGCCAGGCCATCTGCATCGTGCCGAGCGCGATGCAGATGGCAAGAGCGCCAAGATTTCCGGTAGGAACGTGGGTGATCAAGGTAGCGCGTCTCATCGCTCGACCTCCATGGTCGCGATCACGGACCCGATTGCAGGCACGCGATCTTTCTCCTTTAATGAGGTTAACGCAAACCACGGGAGATTCTGGACACCCGGTCGTCAGATTCGTCACGCGCAAGTCAGCCTTCGGAGCCCTCGATGTCCATGCAACGGGCCAGCGGCCCAGCCTTGTCGGAGACCAGCGAGAACTACCTCAAGGCCATCTTCGAGCTGGGGGCGAACGGTGACCGGGTGACGACCTCCGCGCTGGCCGATCACTTCGAGGTGGCACCGGCCTCGGTCACCGGCATGCTCAAGAAGCTGTCGACCGATCGGCCGGCGCTCATCGACTATCGTCCGCGCCAGGGCGCGCGGCTGACCCCGGTCGGGCGCCGCATCGCCGTCGAGGTCATCCGGCACCACCGCCTGATCGAGCTCTACCTGCACGAGGCGCTGGGCTTCGGGCGCGACGAGGTCCACGAAGAAGCCGAACGGCTCGAGCACGTGATCTCGGAAGCTTTCGAGGACCGGATGGCAGAGGTCCTGGGCGACCCGGAGTACGACCCGCATGGCGCCCCCATCCCGCGCAAGGACGGCAGCATCCCCGAGCAGCGCGGGCAGGCGATCGATGCGCTGGCGCCAGGCGTCCAGGCCGTCGTGGTCCGCGTGCCGGACCGCGACGGGGATCGCTCGCGCCGGCTCGAGGCGCTGGGCATCGCGCCGGGATCGCGGCTCCGCTGCGCAGCCGCCCGGGTGGGAGAGGGATCCCTGAGACTCGAGATCCTCCAGGACGAAGGCTGGGTGCAGCACGAGTTGGATTCGGAGACCTTGCGGGGCGTGCGCGTCGAACCCGCGAAAGACTGAGCGCCGGTTTCTTGGAGCATGTCCGGCTGCGCCGTGACCGGGAATCCGATCAGGACCCGGGCGCCATCGCCAAGCCGAGAGCCGCGGCCGCCACGCCCAAGAGCAGGCTGCCCAGGGCATAGCCGATGCCGGCCAGCCCGCGGCCGGCCCGCAGCAGCTCGACGGTCTCCAGTCCGAAGGACGAAAAGGTCGTCAGGCCACCGAGCAAGCCGGTGACCAAGAGCAAGCGTGCCGGCTCCGAGAGCCCCGATCGCCCGTCCAGGGTCCAGCCCATGACCAGGCCGATCAGGAAGCAGCCGACCAGGTTGACCGCCAAGGTGCCCCAGGGCAGGCCGGCGCCGAAGAGCCGATGCGCCATCAGGGTCACGAGATAGCGGCCGACGGCACCCAAGGCACCGCCGGCCGCGACCAAGACGATCCGGTCGAGCACCGTTCAGTCGATCCCGATGACGACCAGCTGGGACTTGCCCGAGCCGGGCTTGTTCTCCTCGACCCGGATCAGCTCGAAGCCGGTGAAGGCGTCCAGCTGCCGGCCCAGCGCACCGCCGGGCTCGGGATCGTCCTCGATGCGCGCCAAGAGGCGCATCGCCGAGCGCCCGTCCAACTTGCGCCGGAGCATCAAGCCGATCAAGGGCAGCGGGATAGGCAGGCGCACATCGACGCGCTGCCAGTCGCCGCTGGACTTGCGCTCGGCGACGAAGATGCGCAGCCAGACGAAGAGCAGGCGGCGCAAGGCCGTCCCGGGACCGCGCTGGCTGCCGATGCGCAAGATCTCGACATCCTGGATCGGGTCTCCGCTGAGCAGGATGTCGCGCTCGGCGGCCACGATCTCGTCGTGGCGCGCGCGGGCCAGGTCGGTACCGACTCGCGCCTCGTCTCGGGTGGTCATCAGGGGGCTTGCCATGTCGATATCGCTCCTCGGATCGCTATTCGACGAAGATCTCGACGCGCTGTCCGTCCTCGCGCTCGAGCAGGTCCAGAATGCGGCCCTCGCCGTCTTCGGCCTCGTCCAGCCAGTCGGAGAGATCGACCAGATCGAGATCGGGCACGAAGCGGCCGATGGCCTGCTGCAGGAGGCGCACCGCGCTCAAGGGCAGCCGCGCGCTGGCGATGACCTGGCCGGTGGCCGCGTCGGTGATGCGCAGCCGCAGGCGCCGGCCGGCCCGAGGGGGCGAGGCCGCGGCCTCGCCCCCGGGCGCTTGTCGGAAGGACTCTAGAAGCTCCATGCCTTCCTCCGGGCTCAATCGCCCCGACTCGATCATGGCCAGGATGCGCTTGCGCTCGGCGGCGCTCAACATCCGGGCCCGCCCCGGATCGCGCGGCGCCACTCGGGCGTCGCGAGCGCCTCAGGAGGCCTGCTCATGGCCCGACTCCCGTCCCTCCATGGCTGCCAAGAGTCGCTCGGCTTCGGCAGCGCTGATGCGGCCCTGCTCGAGCATGCGCAGCACGGTCATGCGCTCCTCGGTCGAGACCGGCTCGCGCTGGGGTTCGCCCGTGTCCGCCTCCGGGTCGTAGACCCAGCGGCGCGCATGCCGGCGTCGGTGATGGCCGTGGCCTCGCCTCTCGCCCTGGGCGATGCGGATCTCGGCGCGCTTCATCGCACGCTCGACCTTGCGCTGGGCCTTCTCGCCCGCGCGCTCGCCGGCGCGGCGGACCTTGATGGCGATGCGCTCGGCCTCGTCCATCGAGAGCCCGGCCGCGGTCAGCACCTCGGGCAGATTGTCGCTCAGATGGCCCAAGCGCTCGCCGAGCGCCTCGGTCATCGAGCTCATCTGCTGCTCCATGCGCTGGCTGAACTGCTCGGCCATCTTGCGGAAGTCCTCGCCCATCTCGGCCCACTGGGCCGCGCCGGTCCAGTCGCCCGTCTCGCCGACATCGATGCGCAGCGAACCGCCGGCTGCCAGCTGGACCCGGCCCTCGCCCTCACCGAGGCGCAGGCTCAGGTGCCCCTCCGACTCCTCGCGCTCGACGACCTCGACCTCCGACAGGCGCAGCTGAACATGGCCGGATCCGCTCTCGGCATCCAGGCACAGGTTGGCATCCTGGCTCAAGCGCAGATGGATGTCGGCGCCCGCGCTCAGTCGGCAGTGGGCGGCCTCGTTGCCGCTCAGATCCAGCTGGGCATCCGCGCCGACCTCCGCCTCGATGCGGCCCTCGACGCCCGACAGGCTCAGGTCCGCGCCGACGCTGCCCAGGCGCGCGTCGCCGCCGAGGCCGCTGATCCGGGCGTCTCCGTAGACGTTGTCGACGCTCAGGTCGCCGTCGACCCGGCTGGCCGTAAGATCGCCGTAGACCGCGCCCAGCGTGACCGGACCGAGCTCGCGCAGGCGCAGGTCACCGGAGACCTCGTCGATCTTCAGGCCACCGCGCAGGCCGTGGATTCGGCCGTCGCCGCGCAGGGTCGGCAGGCTCAGGCGGCAGCCGGCCGGCAAGCGCAGGCTCACGTCTCCGCGCGCCTCCAGATGCACCCGGCCGTCCTCGCCGCGCTCGAGTCGGATGATCTCCTCGCCGGCCGCCTCGATGCGGTCGGCCTCGCCGGCGCGCAGGCGCAAGTCGCCCCGCAGCTCGCCGCAGTGGATCTCGGGGAGCTCCCCGGCCTCCAGGTTCAGAATCTCTTGGGATTGGCTTCCCATCTCGCGTACTGTCCTTTCATCGTCTTGCGATGCGCTCGGGCCGCGCCGGTCTAGCGGTCGCGGCCGATTCGAATGCTGACTGGCCGGGCCTCAGTCGCCCAGCTCGCGCAGGCGGCGCATGGCCTCCTCCGCGTCGATCTCGCCCTCGTCGAGGGCGTCAAGAATGCCGCGCCGCGCTTCGGCGGCTTCGCCCTTGGCCGCTTCGGCCTGCGCGCGGGGCTGGTAGCCCATGGCGCCGATGATCTCGTGCAGGCGTCCGCGCAAGGTGGGATAGGACATCCCCAGCTCGCCCTCCAGGTGGGAGAGCTTGCCTTCGCAGCGCACGAAGGCCTCCACGAACCGCAGCTGCTCGGCCGACAGCCCCGAGAAGGGCCCCAGCGCGAAGCGGCCGTCGATCGTGGTGCCGCAGGCGCCGCAGTGCAGGCGGGTGACCGCCAGCTCCTCCTCGCAGACCGGGCAGAGGCTCATCATCGGGTTCATGGCGTCCAACTCCTTTCTTCCGTTCAAGGTCTCGCGTTCATCGTCGACGTCCGCCGGATCGATCCGCCTGCGGGGAACCATCGTTCCGGGCGAGAATATACCGCGCGATCTTCGAAATGTCAATATCCTATTTCGGATTTCTAAAGTCTGTTTTCGTTTTTCTAATATCGACTGGCCGCTGTCGCCGATCCTCGACGCCCATCCACTGGCCTCCCAACCCGTGTCAAGTCAGATTAAAATGTTACCGGGGCGGTGTCAGACGGAACGGTTCC
>CAZJWJ010000006.1:0-87224 GCA_964549495.1 uncultured Anaerolineales bacterium
CGTCGGAGCCCTTTCGCGTCTACTGCATCAGCCGAATATCGGAACTACTGATCACGACTTCTCCGACGAGAAGCCGATGACCCAGGACAGCCCGCTGGGCTGGCGCGACGTGGACGAGGACGGCATCACCGACCTGACGGCCGGCCTCTTGCACTTCATCTCCGACGCCGAGCGCCCCGTGCCCGGCAGCTGGGTCTGGGGCCTCGAGGACTGGATCCTCGGCGAGGGCGAGCTGATCGCCATCCACTGGGCCTACGGCGGCCACGGCACGCTCTGCGCTTCCAACGTGGTCGGCCAGGGCACCTTGGGCGTGCCGGAGGGCTACGACCTGCGCTTCCGCGACCTGGAGGGCGAGGGCGAGCCGGTCAGCACCAACCTCGGCATGGCGCCGGATGCCAAGATGGTCTCGGTCGGTAGCGTCTACGCCGGCAACATGTTCGAGGCTGCCTGGCGCTACGTGGCCTTCGGCCACGAGATGGACCGCGAGGACGACGATATCCAGATCACCTCCAACAGCTACGGCTTCTCCGGCGGGGACGACGACGGCTGGGAGTCCAACTCGCGACTGATCGACTACTACGTCCGGACCTACGCACCCAACCAGTCGCTGCTCTTCTCGACCGGCAACGGCGCGCCGGGCTACGGCACGCTGGCCCCGCCCAGCCCCTCGGTGGGCATCGGCGTGGCCGCCTCGACCCAGATGGGCTCGACCGGGCAGGACTCGATCACCGACACGATGCAGATCACCTTCGGTGACATCGTTCCCTTCTCCAACCGCGGCCCCGGCGCCGATGGCCGCAACGGTCCGACCGTGGCCGCCGACGGCGCCTACGCCGCCGGTGCCACGCCCATCAACAGCGTGACGGTGGGCGGCGGCAACGGCACCCTGGCCAACGGCACCTGGGGCGGCACCAGCCGGTCCAGCCCGGTGGCCGCCGGCGTGATGGCGCTGGTCTACCAGGCCTTCGAGGCCCAGCACGACCGCTGGCCGACCAATGCCGAGGCCCGTGCCATCCTGATGTCCGGCGCGCGGCATGCCGGCTACGACACCTTCACCATGGGCGCCGGCGTGGTCGACGCCGCCGACTCGGTGCGCATCGCCTCGGGCCAGCACGGCGTCTTCGCCTCGCCCAGCGAGTGGACCGCCGGCGGCTACCGCGGCGAGCGCTACGAAGCCTTCGCCAAGGTCCTGCACGCCGGCCAGAGCGACACCGGCAGCATCAGCCTGCACAATCCCTCCGGGCAGGACGTCGAGGTCAGCCTCTCGGCCCAGACCCTGCGCCGCGTCGGCAGCCAGGAGCTGCCCGAGTTCGTCGGTGACCGCACGCAGCTGAGCCCGGCCAATGCCGTGCCCGACTACCTCCTGCCCATCGACGCCGAGTCCATCCCAGAAGAGACCGAGCTGATGGTCGTGCGCGCCACCATGCCGCTGCGCGAGTTCGACATCAACGGCGACTACGCGGCCGACAACACCTTCGAGGTCGGCGTGATGCAGCACACCGACATCAACCAGGACGGCCTACTCTGGGACGACGCCAACGGCAACGGCGCCGTCGACAGCCGGACCGTCTCGCCCGTGGGCGTGACCTTCAGCTGGGCCGACCAGGTGCGCGACCACAACGCGACGCCGGGAGGGATCAACGCGGCCGTGCCCGAGGAGGGCTTCGACGGCGAGATCGCGGCCTTCGGCCGTGGCTGCAACGACGACCCGCAGCTGCAGGAGGTCTCCGAGAAGATCGCGCTCATCGAGCGCGGCGTTTGCACTTTCGTCGAGAAGCTGACCAATGCCCAGAATGCCGGGGCCATCGGGGCCGTCGTCTTCACCGATGACCGCGCGGTCGTCACGATGGGCGGCGACGGCTTCGTGGACATCCCGGCCGTGATGATCGACCGGCCGGCCGGGCTGGAGCTCCTGTCGGCCCTGGTCGATGCGGGCGAGACGGCCACGGCGCGGATGTACCATCGCGACGTCATGCCCAAGGGCCTGGATGGCGGATCGCCGGTGGATTTCGCGGGCAGCGAGATCCAACAGTGGGAGTACCAGCGCTTCGCTGACGACGGACCGGCCTCCAACACCTACCAGGTGTCGGTGCACCACCCGCGCGAGCGCTGGTCGGACGGGCTCTACGTGGCCCTGTGGCATACCGGGCGCAGCACGGCCATCACCAACACCCACCTGAGCCTGCGCCTGGACTACTACGCCTACCAGGCGGACGATAACGCCGAGCTGTCGACCACCAGCCTGACCGTTCCGGCCGGCGGCGAGGCCAGCTTCGACATCACGCTCAGCGTGCCGGAGGACGCGCCGCCCGGCGGCTACGGCGGCGCCATCTTCGCCGACTACGATCGCGGCGAGGGCGACGAGCCGGCCGCCGCGCCGGGCGGCTACGAGATCCCGCAGCAGCGGGTGGTCATCCCGGTCAACGTCAACGTGGCGGCCGGCTACGACTGGGAAGGCAGCATCGCCCTGGGCGGTGAGGCCGCGGCGGACATGGACTCGCCCTATCCCAACGGCCTCTTCCGCGGCCACTTCCGCTGGAACTGGCGGCCCGAGTCCGGCGACTGGCGCTTCTTCTTCATCGACGCCGAGGAGGAGCCCGAGGAGGGCACCTTCTGGCTCTTCCGCACGCGCTGGGAGGATCCCCAGGACCAGCAGAGCGACATCGACACCCGGGTCTACGGCCCGACCGACGATCGCTTCAGCGACCCGGACGCGCGGGAGAACCAGGAAGAGGACATGAGCGACCCGGACTGGTACGGGCCCTACACGCTGGGCCTGAAGGCCCGCAGCCCCTACCTGGTCTCGGGCAGCACCTGGCCCTTCGACACCAGCTCGGACGGAGACGAGGACTGGATCTCGGCGCCGGCCGCCGAGGGCCTCCACGAGGTCATGCTGCACAACGTCTTGCACAGCGGCGCGGCCATCGAGATGCCCTTCCAGACCGACGTGGCCAGCATGCAGATCTCGACCAGCCGGGTCGAGCTCTTCGGCGATGCCTGCACCGATGTCACCATCACCTCACAGCTCGACATGCCCGGCTTCGCCAGTCAGGGCTTCGGCATGTCGGTGCCGGAGGTCTTCGAGGACGAGGCGATCCAGCAGGACGACCCGGACGATCCGTCCAGCGCCAGCTTCAAGCACGACGTGACGCTGGATACCCAGGGCGGTCGCTTCATCGTTACCCTCGACGGCGAGGATGACGACGACCTGGACCTGTGGGTGCTCTACGATGCCAATGGCGACGGCGAGTTCACCTACAACCCGACCGGCCCGGACAACGAGTTGGTCGCGTCCTCGACCACGCCGACGGCCGACGAGCAGGTTCAGCTGCCCGGCTTCCCGCCGGCCGGTGCCTACCAGGTCTGGGTCCAGGGCTGGGAGGTGGCCGGTAACGACAGCCGCTTCGACCTGACCATCGACGTCATCAGCGGCAACGCCGTTGGTGTAGAGGACGCGCCGACGGAGCTGGAGGCCGGCGTGCCGGCCAGCCTGCGCATCTGCGCCGACACCAGCGTGCTCGAAGGCGAGGACGGTCCGGCCAACGGCGTCTTGGTGATGGGTCCCGGCGGCGCGCCGGCCCTGATCCAGCTGCCGGTGACCTGGATGCGCGAAGCCCCGAGCTTCGAGATCCACTTGCCGCTGCTGGTCAAGAGCCACGACCTGCGCGCCGAAGAGCAGGACGGCAGCTGATCTTTCGGGGTTGGGCCGCGCCGAGCCAAGCCCGAGCGCGGTCCTCGACCGATCCGATGGAATAAGGGCGAGTCCTAACCAGAGGGGCGTCCCCGCGGGGACGCCCCTCTCGCGATCTGCGACTCCGATGGTCGAGCGCTTCGCGCGCCGCGCCACCCGATCCCGATCCCGGAGTCGAGACTCGGGCGATCGGACGGGGTCGCGGTGAGCTCAGCGGTTCTTGGTCAACCAGGGCAGGTGGAGCAGGTTTTCGCGCTGGATGGTCGAGACCAGCACGCCGATGCTCCGCCACTGCGAGTCGGCCTCCTCTCCGACGGCCCGCAGACGGTAGTGGTAATTGCCGTCGGCCAGGTAGAGCGCGTCGAAGAAGCGCGTGACGCCGGCCGAGAGCTGGCCGACCACCCGGTAGCTGGACGATCCGGGGTCGCGCCGCTCGACCCGGTAGCCGGTTTCGTCGCGGGCGTTATCCTGCCAGTCCAACTGGACCACCGGGCCGCGGGCGCGGGCCCGCAGCTCGCTGGGCGCCCGCAGGCTGCGCGGCCAGGTTTCCGCGCCGGCCTCGACGCTGTCGCTGCCGCCGGCGAGCCCTAGGGCCCTCAGCCGATAGTCATAGGCTCGCGTCGCCACCAGCTCGCGATCGATATGCATCCGGGCGTCGGCGCCCACGATGGCCAGCGGTCGGTAGCCGCCACCGGAGGCATCGCGCCGCTCGATGGCGAAGCCCTCTAGCTGGCCCGGATCGCCGGGATAGTCCCAGCGCAAGGCGATGCGATCGGATCCTTCGGCCTCGGCCACCAGGGCCCGGGGCGGTAGGGGCGGTGTCGCCGGCGCCGCCATCAGCGCCGAGTTGCCGTAGCCGGAGGCGATGACGCCTCGCGATCCGAGGGCCGTCACGCGTGCGTAGAAGGGCTCGCCCGGATCCAAGTCCAGCTCGCGGACCAGCAGCATGCGCTGCCCGGCCGGCGTCCGGTCCAGGGACCGACAATCGCCCTCGCGCGAGCAGATCTCTACCGCGAAGCCCGTCTCGCCCTGGCTGCTGTCGTTCCAGCTCAGCCGGGTGTTGTCGGCGCCCACCGCTACCTGCAGTCCGGTCGGCGGGGCCAACCAACCCCGCTCGCGCAGGGCCACCAGCTGATCGTCGGCGCGCAGCAGGTAGAGGCTACGGCCGGGCCCGATGACCGGCACCGAGCGCTCGTCGACGGGGCCGCCCAGATCCTCGCTCCAGAGGGTCAGGCCCGTGGCCAGATCGAGGGCCACGAGCTGACTGCCCAGGCCGAGGTAGAGCTGGCGCCCGTCCAGGCTGGCCGGCGCGCGCAGGGCCTGGCCCAACTCGCGGCGCCAGAGGGGGCTGCCGCGCCCCTCGGCGAAGGCCGCCAGGCTGCCGCGGTCGTTGCCGACGTAGACCGTGCCGTCGCTGTCCACGACGGGGCGGGTCAGGATGCGACCGCCCAGACCGACCTGTCCCATCGGCTCGTCCACCGGCAGATGGACCAGACGACCGTCCGCGGTACCCAGGTAGACTCGGTCGTCCGGGCCGAGGACGGGTGGCGTGAGGCCCGTACCCAAGTCGGCGATGCGCCGGGCGCGGGTCTCCCCGCGCTCGAGGTTGAGGGCGTAGACCAGACCGTCACGGGTGGACCAGACCGCCTCGCCGTCGGAACGGAAGACGACGCTGCCGCTGGGCAGGCCCGAGTCGCCCATGCGCTGGGCCACCTGGCCGTCCACGCGCAGCATGCCGCGATCGCTGGGCAACCAGACCGCGCCGTCGGGCGCGATGCGCGGTGCGCCGACGGCCTGACCCGGCAGGCCGACCAGGGCGGTCGGCAGCAGGTCTTCATCCAGCCGGCTCAGCCGATCGCCGACCGCCAGGTAGAGGCCGCCGCTTGCGAGGGCCGGCGCGAAGCGCGCCGCTCCGCCGCCGGGACCATCCACGGACAAGAGATCCCCGGCGCTGTCCAGGCGCAAGGCACGACCGGACGCGGCGCCGAGGATCAGGCTACCGTCGGCATCGACGACCGGCGGGGACTGCGGACCCTGCTGACCGAAGCTCCAGACCCGCTCGGGGGAGGCCGGGCCGGCCAGCGGCGAGGCGCTGCTGGCCGCGGCGTCGCGTCCGTCGGCCGGCCAGATGGCGCGGGTCTCGGCCGGACCCTGCCACCAGCCCATGGCCGGATCACCGAAGAGGGTCACGGCGTAGGACCGCAGATCGTAGGGTGCGCCGCGCGCGAGTTCCGCGTTGGCGGCCCAGAAGGCGCCGCCCAGATCCGTGCCGCCGGACATCAGCCGCTCGCTGAAGCCGGCCTGGAAGGCGTCCAGCGCGCCGGGCCGGATGGCCGTCAGCGCGCCGACCCAGGCCGAGGCGCGGCCGCGGGCCGGCAGGGCGCCGGCCAGGGCCGCTGGCCCGTAGCGCAGATCGATGACGTTGCCGCCCTCGTTGACGCCCGACCAGGTCCAGGCCACCTCGGCGCTGCGGCCGGCATTGGCCACCACCAGCGGCGCCGGACCCTCGGGTGCCGGCAGGCTGGCGTCGAGTACGGTCTCGGCCAGGATCTCGTAGCAGGGCGGACCCAAGCGGCCGTCGCCGGTCGCTTCGCCTTCGCAGTCGCCGGGTCGGGCCGGGTTGTCGATGGCGAAGTTGCCGTTCCAATCGTGCTCCCAATGGCCGGTCACCAGGCCCTCCGGCGCAGCGTTGCCGGCCGCCTGGACCAAGCCGTAGCCTTGGGTCCAAGCCTGGGCCACCGCGGCGGCCGTCAGCGGCGCATCCGGCTGGCGCGCGCTGGGGCTCAGGAAGCTCAGGCCGTCCGGCACGTTGGCCTCGTAGAGCCGGCGCGAGGCGCCGAGGAAGGGGGATAGGCGGGGCAGGAGCCCGGTCTCGAAAGCCTCCGCGCTGTCCAGGCCGAAGGGCTTCTCGCCGGTCCAGGGCGCGCGCACCCAGGGGTCGGCCTGGGGCGCACCGCCGCCGACCAAGCCGCCCAGATCCTCGGAGTAGGAGCTGCCGGCGAAATGCCAGAAGCCGCCCATCACCAGGGCGCGGCGACGCGAGGGGCCGCCGGCGATCTCGGCCGCCACCGAGGCAGCCAGGGCGCGGCGGACCTCTCCGGGCTCGTTGAGCGCGATGCGGCCGACCGCGATCTCGGCCTCGAAGTCGTCATCGGCGGTGCGCAGGGCACCGAAGGGCCCCTCGCGGGTCAGGCTGCCGGACTCGGGGCAATCGGCCAGGCCTTCTTCGGCTTCGGCATCGGCGTACTGCGCGCCGGGCCGGCAGCCCATGAACTCGCCGTGGAAGCCATCGCCGTCGGCATCCCAATCGGAGTCGAGGTCGGCATAGTACCAGTCGGTCGGCCAAGCCGGGAAGTAGCCCGGGCTGCCCGGCCGGCGGTGATCGTTGTCCAGCCAGCCGACGTCGCGGAAGGGGATCTTGTCCCCGCGCCCGACCAGCAGCGCGTAGACCGGCGCCTCGTCGGCCGCTTCCCAGCGCGCCTCGAGCCAGTTGTGGATGCGTTCGGCCAGATCGCGCCCGCTGCCCTCGCGCTGCAGCTGCTCGGTGCTGATCGGTTCGACCCGGAAGCCCTGGGCCCGCTTGGCCTCGACGATGGCCCACAGGTCCTCCTCCTCGACCGGCGGGGCGTAGACGATCAGGTAATGCCGATCGCCCGCTTCGGGCGGCGGTGGGCCCTCGCGATCGACGAAGCGCGAATCGGCGTAGTCGGTGCGCGGCGTGGGCAGGTCCTCGTCGACCGCGTAGGCGATCAGGTCCGGCCCGACGATGCGCGCCTCGGCGCCGGCTTCGGCGCGCAAGGAATGCGTGCCCGGCGCGTTGGCCTGGCGCAAGAGGAAGGATTGGGGCATGCGGCCCCGGGCGCGATAGGACAGGGCATAGCCGCCGGCCGCGTCGCTGCGGTCGGTGTCCAAGAGGACCAGCGCATCTTCGTAGGCGCCCAGGAGTTGCAGATCGCTGCCGGCGATGCCTTCGGTTTGGCCCTCGTCGTCCCAGCGGAGCACCCGGCCCTCGAAGCGGATCTCGGGGGCGATGCCGGGGACCTCGGCCAGGGTCGACAGGGCCCAGCTACCGGCCGATGTGGCGCGAGCGTCCACCGGCCAGAAGATGCCGTCGCCGGCCGTCCGGCCTTGCTCGTAGGCCAGCGCCAGGCCGATCTGCACCTCGTCGCCCGGATCCTCGCGCGCGCCGATCAGCCGGCGCGGCAGACGGAACTCGGCCTGCCAATGCTCGTCGCGGGTCAGGCTTTCCGCTTGCCATTCGCCGGGCAGGAGGTCCAGATCGCGCCAGCCCCCCTGGCCGTTGGCCTCTTCGGCCTCGGTCGTGCCGCGGACGCGGATGGAGAAGCGGTAGTCGCCCGGCTGCGTCTGGGCCTCGCCGCTGGCATCTCGGTCGACGTAGACCACCGCCAGGGCGTTGGTGAGGTTGGCCTCCGGCAGGTCTTCGAGGCAGACGTAGAGCTCTTCGGCCGAGGCTTGTACGTAGGCCTTGGGCCGGTCCTGGCCGTCGAGGGCCATGCGCTCGGCGGTGCCGTATTCGCCCGGATCGCAGCGCGCGTCGACGGTCACCTCGGCTTCGCTGAGCGGCAGGTCGAGCGCGCGCGGCAGGACGCCGTCGAAGGTGAAGGTGCCACCGTTGACCGCTTCGCCGTCGTGCATGCCCACCCGGTCGCGGGCATCGCTGTCCATCGGCCATTCGGCCACCAGGCCGGGTGTGACGCCCAGTTGGCGCATGCGGTCGGCCTCGACCTGAGCTTGGCTCCGGACGACGCGCCACAGGCGCACCTGGTCGATGCGGCCGGCGTAGGCCGCGCCCAGCTCGGCGTCGGCGCCGATGACCAGCGCCTCGGGCCCGGCCGTGATCGGCCGGGCCGGCTGGCCGATCTGCCGGTCCAGGACGCCGTCGATGTAGAAGCGGACCTCGCCGCCGGCGTAGCTGACCGCCACGTGCGTCCACAGCTGCTCGGGCAGGATGGCGCCGCCGTCGACCGCCGCGCCGCCGCCGGGCGAGAAGCGCAGGCGGCCGCCGCAGATGCCCAGCCAGTAGCCCTGGCTGCGACCGGTGCCGATCAGGCTGCCACAGCCCAAGGCCGGCTCGCGGCTGACCCAGGCCTCCAGCGTGATGGCGCCTTCGGGCTGGAGATCGGGATGGGCCGGCACGCGCACCGCATCGTACTCGCCGTCGACGACCAGGGCGCGCGGCGAGGGGCCGGCGCCGTCGTCGAGCCCCAGCGGGGCTGTGGGGGCGGAGGCCGGCGTGGCCGAAACGGGGCTGCCCGCCTCGAGGCCGGCCGGCAAGCAGAGCAAGGCCGTCAGACAGGCGGCACGGAGGAGGGGACGCAGGGTCCGAAGCGAGAGGTCCATCAGGCAGGCTCCTTGGCACGGTGGACGGCCCAAACGGCCGTCCACGAAAGGTCGCTCATGCTATGCCCGTGCAGTGATGACGTTCAGACTGCGATGCTGGGCGGTGCCTGCGTGTGGTTATTCAGATATTATGCGGCCCCGACCGTCGGGTCAAGCCTCTTCCAAGTCGGATTCGGAAGGAGGCTCGGCTCCGGTCTCGGTCGATCCGTCCTCGGACGCCCGCTCGGCCTCCAACAGGCCCTGCGAATCATGCTCGGCTCGCTGCGCTTGCCATCGATCCAAGTCGTCCCCCCAGCGCTCGCGGTCGTGCTCAGCTTGGCTGAGCAGGCGGTAGTCGTGATCCCCGTCCGCGGTCTCGGCGGTCTTGACCACCAGCCCCTCGTCCATCGCTCGCGCGCGGGCCTGGCTCCAACGCCGCTGGTTGTCGCCGCGCAGCCGGCGAGCCTGGACCAGGATCGGCACGGCCACCAGCAGGGTGAGACCGAAGCCGATGGTCGCGGCCGAGGGGGCGGCGAAGGCCAGCATGCCGCCGATCATGGCCGGCGCGCAGCCGAAGGTCATCAGGCGCTTCTCGACCCGCTTGATGTGCGGGCTGGCCGGCGCGGATTCTGGCAGGTCTTGATGGGCCATCGCGGGATCGTCTCGTCTTGGGGGCTCAGCGCGCGGTGGCGCGATTGAAGCGTCGCATCATCCACAGGATCAAGAGCAGATGATAGGCCAGACCGATCGCCAGGTGCAGCCAGAAGAGCGAGCCGGTGCTGCCGTCGACCGAGGAGATCCAGTAGGCCTTGACCGGCCAGTAGGTCGGGAAGATGCCCAGCAGCGCGGTCCAGGACGCGTCGAAGAACCAATCGGCCAGCGGCGCGACCAGGAAGATGCCCATGGCCTTCATGAAGGCCAGACCCTCGACCTTGTTGGCGGCGAAGGCCGAGAGGAAGAGGGCGAAGGCCGGCGCCTCGAGCGCTACGACCAGGGCCACCGGCACCACCGGCAGCAGCGAGCCCGGATGCAGGCCCACCGCCCACAGCAAGAGCAGGCTGTAGACCACGGCCAGGACGTAGGCCGGCAGCAAGCGCCAGGCCAGCCAGGCGCGGCGCGGCAGGGGCGTCACGCGGATGGCCGTCAGGGTGTGTTCGTCCTTCTCGTCCAGCAGCATCAAGCCGGCCACCACGCCGAACATGATCGGCGTGAGCAGCACGAACTGGTAGCCGACGATCAGGGGGTAGTAGGCCGTCAGGTCGAAGCGATCGGCCAGTTGCGCCGAGGCGGCCGGCAGGGCCCAGCGCAGGATGAGGGTCAGCACCAGCGGGTAGAAGAGCAGGAAGCCCAGGAAACCATCGCGGGCCACCAGGCGCAGGTCGGCGCGGGCCAGGCCGGCCAGGCGCCGCGACCAGCGCACCTCTCCGGTGCTCAGGTAGGCGGGCTGCTGTAGGGTCGAGCTGCTCATGATCGATGCTCCTGACGGACGATGTAGCGTTCGAAGCGCCGCTCGGCCCAGCGCTCGAGGAGGACCAGCCAACCCAGACCGTAGACCAGGCCCAGGGCCAGCTGGGCGCCGGCCACGGGGCGCACTCCGGCCTCGAGGAACCACAGCGCCGGCTGGCTGGGCACCAGCCACCACAGGCGGCTGGGCAGGATGTCGAAGTAGTTCAGCAGCGGCAGCTGCAGGACGGTCACCATCAGGGTCGAAGGCAAGAGGAAGTGGCTCAGGTTCTCGAAGGGCGCCACGGCGATGAAGCCGACCAGGACGATGATCAGCGAGGTGAGGATGGTGCCGGCCACCAGCCAAGCCCAGTTGGGCCCGCCCAGGAGGGACCAGGCGCCGCTGACGGCGTAGGCGGAGGCCACGGTGGCCAAGCTGACGGCCAGGGCCAGCAAGGTCAGCGTGACCAGGCGCGAGACCAGGTACTCGCGGCTGCGCAGCGGCGAGGCCACCAGGGCCGAGAGCACGCCCTCGTCGCGCTCGAAGAGGACCAGGCCGGCGATGAAGAAGAAGCCGAAGCCGGCCAGATCGACGAAGAGCGCGAAGGGCACGATCAGCGGTACCACCTCGGCCGGCAGCAGGGCGAAGATGGCGGTCCAGACCAGTACGACGAAGATGCCGGCCGCCCAGAGGCCGTAGCGCCATTGCAGCTTGATGTCGCCGCGCATCATTCCGATCAGGCGCTTCATCGCAGTTGCCTCCCGGTCACGCGGACGAAGATGTCCTCGAGGGAGGCCTCTTGCGTGTGCATGGTGTCCACCGCTTGCTCGCGGATCAGGCGCAGGAAGTCGGCGTTCTCGCCCAGACCTTCCAACGGGAACTCGGCGCTGCCGGCGGGCTTTCCATCATCCGCCGAGACGCCGCTCGCATGGTACTCCACGCGCAGCATGCGCTGGCCGTGCTGCAGGCGCAGCGCGCGGGGCGCGTCGATCAGCGCGATCTGGCCGTCGACGATGAAGGCCACCCGGTCGCAGAGCCGATCGGCCACGTCCATGTCGTGGGTGGTCAGAAAGACGGTGCGGCCCTCGGCTTGCTGGCGGCGGACGATGTCCATCACCTGGCGCCGGCTGATCGGGTCGAGGCCGGCGGTGGGCTCGTCGAGGAAGAGCAGCCGCGGACGGTTGAGCAGGGCCCGGGCCAGCCCCAGGCGCACCTTCATGCCCTTGGAGTAGTCCGAGACCCGCTGGTCGGCGGCATCGCTCAAATCGACCATCTCCAGGAGCGCTTCGGGATCCTCGGTGGCCACCGCGTAGAGCGAGGCGAAGAGCGCGAGGTTCTCGCGCCCGCTGAGCTTGCCGTAGTGGTTGGGGTTCTCGAAGCCCACGCCCACCTGCTCGTAGAAGCGATCGTCCCAGTCGCCACGAGCGCGGCCCAGGATCTCGATCTGTCCTTCGTAGCGATCCAGCAGCCCGATCAGGCATTTCTGCGTGGTGCTCTTGCCGGCCCCGTTGGGCCCGAGGAAGCCGAAGATCTCGCCTTCGGCCACCGTGAAGTCGATGCCGCGCACGGCCGGCTCGGCCGAGCCGGGATAGGTGAACTGCAAGTCTTGGACCTGGATCATGGGATGGGCCTCGGTGCTTTCTGATGGCTCGAATGCGGATTGCCGAAGGACACTCTACGCGTAAGCCGGCCGGGGGTTGCGGAATCTCGTGCCTGGCCGGCCTCTCAGACGCCCGATCGCCGTCGGGATGACATGGCCTATCGATCCAAGCGCTGATCGCAATGCGCGCGCATGCTACAGCCCGCGCAGCGCGCCGGATGATCGTGACTGCGGCCGGCATCTCCGCTGGCCTCGGCCCGGTCCATGGCCTCTAGCAAGTCCATCAGCTCCTTGCGCAATCCTTCGTCCCAATCGACCTCCCAGCTGCACTCGGCGTAGCGCAGGATGCCGGAAGAGACCGGCCGGCCCAGGTCCTCCTCGACCAGCAGACAGTAGGCGGCCAGCTGCAGCAGGTCGCCGCGATAAGGCTCTTGCGCCCGCCGCATCGGCTTGGCCTCGACCGGCAAGAGCGCCCCGCCACGCTCCAGGAGGAAGTCGGGCCGGCCGATCAGCCGGTGGCGATGCGAGACCAGCGCCCGCTCGAGCGGCCGGCCCTGGCTGCTGTCGTCGTAGAGCACGCGCGCCCGCGGCAGGCCGCTGCGCCGACCCAGCGCGATCGCCCGCAGCCATAGGTAGATCGCCAGCGTGGCCAACATTGCGCCGGACAGGGTCAGCAGGTCGGCGTTCACGTCGAAAGCCGCGTCACAGGAGTCCCATCGCCAAGAGGGCGAGGGCGAGGATCAGCAGCAGCAGGGCCAGCCGCCGGAGGCCTGCGGAACGCCGGACATCACGCCCCAGCTCGGCGTGCGCGCCCTCACCTCGCCGGCGCGCCTCGGCGTTGCCGACCGGCAGGCCCAGGCCGTGGCGCAGCCACCAGGCGCGCTGGCAGTAGACGAACTGGCCGATCTCGCTGGCGCGGCGGTAGCGGGGCAGGGGACACCTCCAGAGATCGGACGCCCAGGTCTGGTCGATCCGCTTACAAGGGCTGTGTGGGTCGCCTATAGTTATGATGAGGTCTCGGGCCAAGCTCAACAAGGTGAGGTGACATGCCGAACCGTGCGCAGGACTGGATGGACCAAGCCGAGCGAGACTTGGAGCATTCCGAACGGTCCCACCGCGATGGATTTCACGAGTGGGCCTGTTTCGCTGCGCACCAAGCTGCCGAGAAGGCCATCAAGGCACTGCACCTCGCGCATCGGCAGCAGGTTTGGGGGCACGTCCTGACCAAGCTGATCGACGAACTACCCGACTCGATCGATCCGCCGAGCGAGATCGTCGAACGCTGTCGGGTGCTCGACACCTTCTACATCCCTCCGCGCTACCCGGACAGTCATCCGGAGGGTCCGCCCTTCGAACACTACGGCAGCCTTCAGAGCTTCCAGGCGGTGGACTATGCCCGTGCGATCCTCGACTTCGTCCGTGCTGAAATGGCCCGACGCGACGACCGTTCGTGAGGCTGCTCGCGCTTGGGCGCTTCGCCAAGCCACCGCCCGTGCCGAGCTAGAGCGTGTGGGGATCTTCGGTTCCTATGCGCGCGGCGACTGGGGTGTAGGCAGCGACCTGGACATCGTACTCGTGCTGACCGATTCCGATCGTGCGTTCATCGAACGACCCCTCGATTGGGATCTAACGGAAATCCCGGTGCCGGTCGACCTGTTGGTCTACACGATCCGCGAATGGGATGCCCTCCAGCAGGATCACAGCAGGCATGCATCGACGCTTCGTAGCGAGACCCGCTGGATCTTCGAGCGTCACAATTGAGAGCGGGAACGCCGAAAGTGGGTCGAACAGGCCGGTTGGCGCTTCCTAGATCGAAGACCGCCAGGTGTTGCCGTGATCCAGTGGCGTTTGTCGAACCGGTCCAGGGAATCGCATGAGCTTTGTGTTCGCGCTCACGATCTACTATGTCGCGCTCGGACTCGTCGCCTCGGGTCTGGCCTTGCTTCTGGTGATCGCGGTCTCTCGGATCCTCGGGAGAAGCATCGGACCCTTGATCGCCGCGGGCTTGCTCACGATTCTCGGTGCCGTGCCGCCCAGCGCGCTGGCGGTCTTGTACTACGCGCGCAGTGCAGATGCGGCGTGTGCCTATCGGGGACCGGGCATCTTCGCCCAACTGGGGGGAGGGCCGTTCAACCTGGCCCTGCTCACCATCTCCTCGGGCTGGACGCTGGGCTCGTGGACCGGCGCGACCGCCTTGGCATATCTGGCGGTGGTGCGAATCGCCGAACCCGAACCAGCCTTGGAGGGCGAGACGATGCGAGAAGCAGAGGACGGGGCCGGCCAAGACCTCTACCTGGGGGTCTGGGAGCTGCTGCCCGAACTGTCGATCTACCAACAGGGGCCGATGCCGGCCAGCGGCCGTTACACCATCGAGCGCGATGGCGATGCGCTGCGGCTGCGCGTCGACTGGACGATGGAGCCGGGCGGCGAGCCGCAATCGACGGTCTTCGGCGGGCCGGCCGACGGCAGCCCGCAGCCCATCCCGGGCGCTGAGGGTCCGGGGCCGGATGCCTTCAGCCTGACCCGCGTGGACGAGCGCACTCTGGACAGCGCCGCGCTGCGCGGCGAGACGACCCTGGCCTACGCCCGGCGCGTCGCCAGCGCCGACGGCCACCTCTTGTCCGTGATGCAAGAGGGACCGACGGCCGATGGCGGCCGCTTCCGCAACTTCCAAGTCTACCGGCGGCGATCTGATGATGCCGTGGAAGGGGCTTGAGCGGGCATGGACCATGATCGAAGCGAGGTCGGGGGATCGAGCGAGACCGAGGGCCGGGACGTGGCCGACACGCTGCGCTGGACCCACCTGAACCCCGCCGGCCTGCCGGACTGGGGAGAGTCCTTCTCGCAGGTCGTCATCGTAGATCAAGGTCCGCTGCGTCGGGTACAGATCTCCGGCCAGGTGGCGGTAGACGATCGCAATCGGGTGCAATCGCCGGGTGACCTCGATGCGCAGGCGCCGCTGGCCTTTGCCAACCTGGCCCGCGCGCTCGAAGCGGCCGGCGCGGGGCCGCGGGACGTGCTACGGCTGGGCATCTACATCGTCGACTACCGGCCCGAGCAGGCCGAAACCGTGCGACTGGCGATGCGCAGCGTCTTTCGCGATCGGCCGCTGCCGACCAGCACCTGGCTGGGCGTGCAGGCCCTGGCCTTGCCGGACCTGCGGATCGAGGTCGAGGCCACGGCGTTGCTTCGTCGGACACAGTCCGCTGGTGCCGAGGCCTGACGCGCCGGGACCTGACGCGCCGGGACTCGAGACGGACACAAATCGAGGCGACGCCGCTGGAAGGGAAGCAGCTCGAGATGATGGCCGAGCACAGCCATGGAGATCCCTGACATGGAAATCCGCGACCTGGACTCGCGGCAGCTCGACGCAGCCGCGTCCCTTCTCGCCGCGCGGCATGCGCGAGATCGGCGCCTGCATCCCGAGTTCCCGGTCGGCTTCGAGGATGCGGGGCGGGCGCGGCAGGCTATCGAGGCATGCCTCGAACGACCGCAGGCCAAAGGCATCGTGGCCCTAGAGGGTGACGAGGTCCTCGGCTACCTCATCGCCGACCTGAGCCTGAATGGCCCCCGATCCTCGGCTTGGATCCGGCTGCCCGGCCACGCGCTGGCGGCAGGCACCGACGCGGACGTCTATCGCGACCTCTACGCGGCCGCGGCCGCCGATTGGGTCGCGCGGGGCTGCTTCGATCACTACATCTTGATCCCGGCCGCGGATGCGGCGGCACGAACCGCGCTCTTCTGCCTCGGCTTCGGGGGCTCGCAAGCCTACGCGCTGCGCAGCTTGGATGCGCCGATCGAGCCAGGCGGGGTGAATTCGTCGAAGTCGGTCGACGGCTCGGCCGACTGGGCGATCCGGCGAGCCGGCCCGGGCGATGCCGCCACGCTGGCCGGGCTATCGCACCTGATCGCCGAGGCCTCGCTGCGCTCGCCGGCCTTCCACCCGAGCTTGCCCGAGGACTTCGAGGCGCTGGCCGAGGGTTTCGCCGAGCTGGCCGATGCGACCGACTGGACCGTCTGGCTGGCCGAGCGGGCGGGCCAGGCCTTGGCCTACGCCGCCTTCTTCGGTGTGGAGCCCGGGCCGGACGATCTCCTCGCGCCGGAAGCCTGCATCGAGTTGAAGATCGCCGCCACGCGGCCGGAGGCGCGCGGCCGGGGCTTGGCCAGGGACCTGGTGAGGCATGGATTGGAGGAAGCGCGGCGGCAGGGCTATCGGCAGGTCCGGGTGGACTGGCACTTGCCGAACCTGCTGGCCTCGCGCTTCTGGCCGCGGCTCGGATTCGAGCCCGTCGCGCTGCGGCTGATGCGCCGCTTGGACCCGCGCATCGCTCGGGCGGGCGATCGGGACCGTGTAGGTTCGTAAGGAGAACGATCATGCGCGTCGTCAACCTGGCCGAGATGTTCGGCCGCTTCGAGGAGACCTGGAGCCCGCGACTGATCGGCGAGCTCAACGGCCAGGAGGTCAAGCTGGCCAAGTTGGAGGGCGAGTTCGTCTGGCACCAGCACGAAGCGGCCGACGAACTCTTCCTGGTGATCGAGGGCCGCCTGCGGATCCTCTTGCGCGATGGCGAGATCGCGCTCGGCCCGGGCGAGCTGGCGATCGTGCCGCGAGGTGTGGAGCATTGCCCGGTGGCCGACGAGCCCTGCCAGGTGCTGCTCTTCGAGCCGGCCGGCACGCGCAACACCGGCGACGTCGAGGATGTGCGGACGGTCGAGGTTCTCGATCGCCTGTAACCCATCGGCCGGCCGACCGTCATGGGAGGGCGAGCGCGAAGATGGCGCGACGACATCGACAGGGGAGATCGCTTCGCCGCGAGCCATGGAAGGTACGCACTGTGGGGCCATGCCGCGCTCCGGTTTCGCGAGCGCTGCTCGCGGCCGGAGCCCGCGCGTGAGCCCGAGGGATCGCGCCGCCACGTCAGCCGATGACGCGGCGGTGAGCGCCGGCGCCAAGGGCCTGCCACCCGAGGAGCTGGCGCGGACCCTCGCGCGTGCCCAGGCCGGCCAGCGGGCGGCCCTCGGCCGGCTCTTCGATGCCTATGGCGGCATGGTCTATCGCTTCCTGCATCGGCAATGCGGCGACGCGCAGCTGGCCGAGGATCTCTGCGGTGAGGTCTTCCTCCGCTTGGTCGATGCGCTCCGAGGCGGCCAGGACTGGGATCGGTCCTTCACCGGCTGGCTCTTCCGGGTCGCGCGCAACCTCTTGATCGATCATCGCCGCAAGGCCAGCACCCAACGCGAGGTGGGTCTGGACGCGGCGCATTCCAGGAGTGGGGGACCCGACCCGGTGCGACAAGCCTTGCAGAGCCAGCAGATCGATCGTGTGCGGACCCTGATCGAACGACTCACGGACCGCAACGCCCAGATCCTGCTCTTGCGCTTTGGCGAGGGCATGAGCCACCGCGAGGTGGCCGACCACCTGGGCATGAGCGAAGGGGCGGTCAAGGTCGCCCAGCACCGTGCGCTCAAGCAGCTGCGCGAATGGATGGAGCCGGATGTCGAGGAGGCGGGAACATGAAGCGCGAAGCCGAGCGCTTGGCCGAGATCTTGTCGGCCCTGGAAGCGAGCGATGAAGGCGGGTCGACGCCGGCCGTGGACAGGGCAATCGAACCCGAGCTGGCCGGCTTGGTCGAGGCCGCTGACTGGCTGAGGCCGCTGCGGCAGGTCCCGCCCGCGCCGGGCGGCCTGCACGCGGCGCGCGAAGCCTTCATCGACGCCGGCGCCGCCAGCGGCGGCGGAGCGGAACCGACCCGCGCCCCGAGCTCGGAGGCCCTGTTGCGTGGAGGAGGTAGCCTGCTCCTTCTGCTGGGCCTGGGCTTGATGTCCTTGCTCCTCTGGACCTCGCGACAGGATGGATCGCGCCCGGGCCGGTCCGAATTGCCAGCCGAAGCCGGGATCGAAGCCGAGGGCCCGGTCGGCGAGTCCGGCTCGGTGACCGACACGGATCGCGATCCGAGCGCCGATTCCGCGGATTCCGCCGAGCCTGCCGGTGTTTCAGGTGAGGGAGCTGGAGAGATCTTGCCGGCATCCGGCCTCCGCGCCCAGGCCGATCCGCTGGCCGGTGCGCCTATCGAGCGCCAGCGACCGCCCGCGCTGCGAAACCCTCCGCCGAGCGCCGCCCCGATCGAGGATCGCGCGGCGACCCCGGCTCTCGCATCGCCGACCGTCGCCGGAGCGCCGGCTCGGGTACCCCCCCCTGTCGAGCCGCCTCCGACCACGTCGGTCCCTCCGGCAACCCCGACCAGCGCGCCGCCCCAGCGGAGCGCCGAGGCGCCCAAGGAGCGCGACCGCCAGCGCCTCAAATGGGAAGGCGTGCTCGAGGCCGTCGGGCCCGAGCGATGGCGCGTGGGCGGCGTGAGCTTCCTGGTGGCCGGCGGCGAGATCAACGAGGATCGGGGCTTGGCCAAGCCCGGTGCGCAGGTCCGCGTGGAGGTCGAGCGAGTCGGCGAAACGCTGCGGCTCCTGCGCCTGACCGTGCTCGCCGGCATCGCCGAGCCCGAGATCGTCGCCTTGCGCGGCCGGATCGAAGCCATCGAGCCGGCGCATTGGGTCCTCGACGGCCGGATCTTGCATCTGACGGCCGAGACCCGGATCGAGGGCGAGCCAGCGCTGGGGCGCATGGCCAACGTCGAGGCCGACTACTACCCGGCCGGAGCGCGCGATCCGGGCGAACGCTACGAGGCCAGGATCATCCGCGTCGAGACGGCCGAGGTCCTGATCGTCGAGTTCGAAGGCCGTCTGGATGCCCTCGAGGCCGCGGCCTGGATCGTCGACGGACTGCGCATCGAGATCGGGCCCGAGACGCGAATCGAGGGCCGGGCCCGCGTCGGCGATCGCGTGCAGGTCCGCGCGGCCCAGCTGCCGGAGGGACGGCTGCTCGGCATCCTCTTGCGCGGCCCCGCGTCCGATTCGGGGCCCGACCCGACCCCGACGCTCCCGCCCGCCTCGCCCCGGCCCACCGAATCCTCGGTGCCCGGCGATCCATCCCGTCCCCCGGAAGCACCAGGTCCCTTGCCGACCGAGCCCGCGGAGCGCCGCTGAGACCCGTCGGTCGATTCGCGTCCGGCCGCCCGCGGCCCTCTGCCTAGCCGCGACCGGTCGCCCCGGCTCGACGGGCGCGAAGCCCCAAGCTCTATCGGAGCCGTCACAACTTCCCCAGTGGCGGTCTCCCCCCCAAAGAGCTTGGGGCTTCACGCCCGTCGAGCCCCTTTTCTTCGGGATGGACCTTCGGGCTCCGGCAGGTCATGATCGATCTGCGCGATCTGGCTGGGAACGCGGGTGACGGATCGGCACCTCCTGCCGTCCGCCATCGACTGTAACCCCCGACCGCCTCGATCGTCTTGGTGGACCGCAACCGCAGACCGCGCGATCCCCGCAGCACGGGATTGCCGAAGGACTACCGCAAGGAGCCGAGAACGATGAACCCGAACCAAGACCCGATCGAGCCGACCCACCCGGTGCGCGCGCATCCGAGTCGCATCGGCCGCTGGTCGACCATCCTGCTGCTGGCCTGCGCGAGCCTCTGGATGAGCGCGGCCGCCGCCGAGGCCCGTGGCGGGGACGATGCCGCGCCGGCGGTATCGATCGTGCCGGCCGTGCCCGTCGCGGCGCCTGCGCCCCCCGCGCCGGCCGCACCCGTCGCGCCCGCCGCGCTACAGCAGTCCGAAGCCGGCGGCATCATCGTCGAGGGCTGGGTCGAGAGCGTGACCATGCTAGAGGCCGACCGGCTTCGGCTGGGCTTCCTGAGCGCGCGCGGTGCCTTCGAGATCGAGGTCGATGCCGACACGCGCATCGAGGCGGAAGGCGGAGAGGCCATGGCCATGGCGGAGATCGCGGCCGGCCAGCGCATCGAGCTCGAGGGCCTGGTCGAGGCCGAGGCCATCGTCTCGGCCGAGGCGATGACCGTCTTCGAGGCTGGTGAGCCGGCCGGCGAGGACACCCTGGTCCTGCGCGGCCGCGTCCGCGCCGCCATCGAGGGTGCGGCGCCCTCCGGCCAGGGCCACCTGTTGGTCCTGGCCAGCCCCGAGGGCGAGCGCATCGTCGAAGTGGCGGCCGAGACCGAGATCCGCTCCGGCGAGGGCGATCCCCTCGTCTTTTCCGAGTTGGTCGTCGGCGCGGCGCTCGAGGTCTCCGGCACCGGCCAGGCCGGCCTGGGCCTGCGCGCCGAGCGGATCGAGCTCCTTGCCGGCGTCCGGCCGGCCCGTCTGCGGGTCGAGGGCCTGCTGCGGGCCATGGGTCCTGCGGGCGAGGGCGAGCGCTGGATCGTCGGCCAGACGGCTGTATTCGTCGCCGCCGACCTGGAGGGCGCCGGTGAGGCCCAGGTCGGCCAGCGGGTCGAGGCCGAGGCCGGCCTGGATGCCTCCGGGCAGCTGGAGCTGCAAACCCTGAGCCTGACCTTGCAGTTGGTCGAACGGATCGAGCTGCGCGGCACCTTGGAGGTCATGAGCGACGCGCAGATCGTGGTCGACGGCCAAGCCCTGGTCGTGGATGCCGGCTTGCAGATCGAGGGCGACCCGGAGGTGGGCGACTTCGTCGAGGTCGAGGCGCGGATCGATGCTTCCGGCGAGATCCGGGCCGAGCTCCTGGCCGAGGTCGAGCTCGAAGTGCGGGTGGATTTCGAGGGCAGCATCGAGAGCCTGGGACTGACGCGCTGGGTCGTGGATGGTGTCGAGGTTCAGGTGGACTTGCTGACCACGGTCATCGTCGGCTTGCCTGCGGCGGTTGGCCTGCACGCCGAGGTCAGCGGCACCGTGGACGAGGACGGCAAGGTCGCAGCCACGCGCATCAACGTCCTGGCCAGCTTGCTGGGCGGCCTGGAGTCCCTGGATGGTGTGCTGGTGACGGTGACGGACGTGCCCGGCGTGTGGGAGATCGAGGTCGACCAGGAAGCCGGACTCCAGCGCTTCGAGCTGGAGGTGAGCGAGGACACGATCATCGACGAGAGCCGGGGCAGCGCGCAGGTCGGGGCCCGGGCGCGGGTGCTGGTCGAGCGCGTGAGCGACAGCCCTCTGCGCACCGAGCTGATCCGCATCCGATGAATCTTCGGCGAGCCCGAGCCCTGCGCCGCGCGCTGGCCGGCGGCCTGCTCCTGGCGGCCGGCCTGCTGGGACCGGCCGGCCTGCGGGCCGGGTCGGACGCCTGGGGCGAGTCGGTCCGGGTCGACGGGCCGGTCGAATTGGCCGGTGCCGTCGACCTGGAGGCCGAGGGCGGCCGGCGCTGGGCGGCCTGGTCGGCCGGCGATCACATCCGCGTCGCCCAGCGAGACGCCGCGGGTCCGTGGGAGCCGGGCGAGCGGGTGGCCACCGGTCATGCGCCGGACCTGGTCCTGGACGAGCAGGGCCGGCCGCACCTGGCCTTCGTCAACGAGATCGACGGCCGTCAGGACATCTTCTACAGCCTGCGGGGCGAGTTGGGCTGGGCCTTGCCGCGCAACGTCTCGGACACGCTGGCCATCAGCGGTGCCCCCAGCCTGGCCCTGGAAGGCGAGACGCGCCACCTGGCATGGTCGGATGGCGGGCGGCTCTACCTAGGACGTTCGGAGGACGGCGATCGCTGGTCGATTGGGCCGGTCCTGATCAACGGCAGCGCCATCCAGGGCCGAGACCCCATTCTCCGGGTGGCGCCCGAGGGGGGGCTGGATCTGATCTGGCAGGCCGGAGCCGAGGCCGCCGGCGAGATCCGGCACGCCCGCCGCTCGGCCGGCGTCTGGAGCCTGCCCGAGATCCTGGTCGCGCCGGGCCAGCGGGGCCGCAATGCCCGCCTGGTCGTCGCCGCCGACGGGCAGCGCCATCTGGTCTGGCGAGACGCGGAGGAAGGCCTGCGCTGGTTGCAGGGACAGCCCGGGCTCTGGGACTGGCCCGAACCGGTGGCGGAGGGCGAGATCCTCGGCGCGCCGAGCTTGGCGCTGCGGCCGGCCGGCCTCGATCTGGCCTGGACTCGCGTGGACGGGGCCGAGGCCGGCCTGCGCTATCGCTGGCGCGCGGCCGGGGCCGGTTGGCAAGCCGAGCGAGGGCTGGCGGCGGCCGACCAGCAGCCCGAAGACCCCGCGATCGCTGCCGACGAGGGCCTGCCGAGCCTGGTCTTCGTCGCCGATGCCGCCGGCGGGCGCGAGCTGCGCGCGCTCGACAAGCCCGCCGACGCGCCCGTGGCGCCCAGTCCGACCCCCTTCGGGACCTCGACCCCGACCGTGACCTCGGAGCCCACATCGGGGTCGTCGCCGGAGCCTGGCGTCAGCCCGACGGTGGAGCCAGGACCCAGCGAGACAGCGATCTCGACGTCGACCGCGAGCCCGGGCCCGAGCGCGACCCGGACGCCGACATCGGAGCCGACCGGAACGCTCGTCCCGAGCACGCCCACAGGCATGGCGCGGCCCAGCGCCACGTCGACCCTCGAGCCGCCACAGCGCACGCCGACCGACGACGCCGACGCGCTGGGGAGGCGCATCCTGCTGCCCTTCCTGATCACCCGCCGAGCCGGAGGTTCGGACTTCGCTTCACCTGCGGGTCGTGCGCCCATCACATCGTCGATGCAGCCGTGGACCGGGGACGCTTCGAGTTTGAAGGGCGCAGACGCCAGGATCGCATCCGGCGACCCGGCCACGACGACCGCGTCCGCGCCGGCCATCGCCGAGCGCCCGGAGATGCCCTTTGCGATGAGCCTGGTCGTGGACGCCGTCGGCGCGCCGCATGCACTTTGGGAGGAGGCCGGCCGCATCCTGCACAGCCGCCGAACGGCCGGCGGCGGGTGGTCCGAGGCCCGGCGGGTGGCGACCGGTTCGGAACCGGTGGCCAGCCTGGCGGCAGACGGCGGGCTGCATCTGCTGATCGCCAACACCTTCGATGGCAATGGCGAGATCTATCACCTGCGTTGGGATGCCGAGGCCGAAGGCTGGGGACTGCCGGTCAACGTCAGCCAGACCGAGGCCTTCTCGGTGGCGCCGGCCCTGATCGACGGCTCGCCCGAGCGGCCGCTCCTGGCCGCCTGGACCGAGCTGCGCGCAGCCGGCCCGCTGGTGCACCAGGCCTACTGGCAGGCGGGGCGCTGGCATCACGCGCCGGTCTTGCAGGCCCGCGGCCAAGGCGCTGCGCTGGCCCGTGCTGGGCAGCGCGCCTTCCTGGCCTGGCACGAGCGCGCATCGCGACAGGAGCCCTTCGCGGTCTACGGCATGCCCCTCGAGCCCGAGGCCTTGCCCGAGGCGATCTCGGAGGCCGAAGGCCAGGAGGCCACGGCCGCGGCACTTCACGCCACCGCTGACGGCCTGCTGCACGCCGCCTGGACCGAGTCGCGACCGGACGACCGCGCCCTGCAGTACAGCCGACGCATCGGCGAGCGCTGGGACCGCGTGCAGACCTTGGCCGAGCAGGGCGCCGAGGCTCCGCGCATGCTGCCGGGCGCCGACCGCCCGCCGGTCCTGGTCTGGCCCGACGGAGCGCGCATCTGGCTGGCCCGCGGCCAAGGCGAGTTCCGATGGCACATCAGCGCCCCGGCGCCCAGCGAACCGGCCGGCCGGCTAGGACCCGTCGCGGCGGCGCGCGATGCTGCGGGCGGCGTGCACCTCGTCTGGTCCGAGCCGGCGGGCGTTGGCGCGATGCTGCGCTACGCGCAAGTGGTAGACGTCCCGCCGGCCCCGGAGTGTCAGGTGAGTTGCGCCTACCTGCCGCTACTGCTCGGCGGACGCTGAACCGTACGGGTCCCGATCGGGATCTCGCTACTCGGGGTTGCTAGCCGCTTCGACGGCCTCGAGATCGACGATCGGCGCCTTCGTCAATTCCCGTGGGCCGTCGCCTAGATCGAGCCACAGCTGCACGATCGTCGCCATCGTCCACGGGGTCACGAGCCAGGCGATGAGCGTGGACGGCCAATGCATGACATCGGCCAGCGGCCAGGACTGCCGTTGCGCGATCACGTGCAGAAGAACCGTGGCAACCGTGAGCAGTTGAGCGAGCAACAAGGGGCTGAGCATCGCGCCGACGTTGCCCTTGGTCCGCCTCCAACTCCGGTCGAGTGCGTCGAAGACCGCGATGTCGTGATGGATCAACTCCAGAAAGGCGAACAGGAAGCGTAGGTAGAAGGCCACGATGATCAGCGCGATCCCGGTGAGCACTACCGCGGGGGCCACGGACGAGGATGTCACGAGCCCCACGGTTCCGAACCAGGGACTCACCAAGGAGGCGGCCACGAATCCGAGGAAGGTAGAAAGGAAGATCAGTCCGAGGAGGTTGAGGAGTCTTTGTCGTACGCATCGATAGGCTTCTCGAATGCGTCGGCGTACCCCGATCGCTTCGTAGGCCATCAGGTACAGCAGCATCCAGCCGGCATACATCCCGGCCAAACGCAAGAGCAATCCCGCTCCTGCATTCGACCATGTGATGAGGTCTCTTTGACCGGGAAACGATGACGCAAGCCTCGTGTGTGCCCAATCAACGACGACCGTCGAGTAGGCAGGGGAAGCCAAGAGCAGCCACGCGAGCGGCCGGCAGGCGTAGAGCGAGGCCGCGGACCGCAAGGTGCCGATGGTCGAGATCGAGCGAGTCGTCGTGGGCACGGGCGGCTCCCTATGATGAATGATCCACCGATGAACGGTCGGGAACGCGATTTCGGGAACGGGCCTCTATGATTGAGAGGCGGCTTGCGCGCCGGCGCGCGATCTTGCGCAAGGCCAGGCCTCGCGAGCAAACTGGACCCGCGATGCGAACCTGAACGGAGTGTAACCAATGTCTTCGAATGCCACCACCATCACCCCCGTCATCGATGTCGATCAGTCCAACTTCCAGACCGAGGTCATCCAGCGATCGCAGCAGGTGCCGGTGGTCGTCGACTTCTGGGCGCCCTGGTGCGGGCCCTGCCGGATGCTCGGTCCGGTCTTGGAGAAGCTGGCCCGGGATGCCGGCGGCGCCTGGATCCTGGCCAAGCTGAACACCGACGAGAACCAGCCCCTGGCGATGCAGTACCAGATCAGCGGCATCCCGGCCGTCAAGGCCTTTCACAAGGGTAGCGTGATCGACGAGTTCGTCGGCGCGCTGCCCGAACGGCAGGTGCGCAAGTGGCTGGCCGGCTTCCTGCCTGGCAAGGCGGACGAGATCGTGGCCGAGGCCGAGCGTATGGAGGGCGAAGGGCAGCTCTCCATGGCCATGCAGGCCTACCGCAAGGCCCTGGCCGAGGACGAGGCGCATGCCAGCGCGCGCCTGGGCATGGGCCGCACGCTCTTGGCCATGGAGCGCTTCGAGGACGCTATCGCCGAGCTGGAGCGCGTGCCCCACGGCGGCGAGCCCCGCAGGGAGGCCGAGTCCCTCATGGCTCGCGCTCGCTTCCGCTTGGACGGCGGCCCGGACGAGGCCGAGACCGAGGCGCGCCGGCAGGTAGCCCAGGACCCGGACGACATGCCAGCCCGCATCGCCCTGGCTCGGGCGCTGGCCGGCCGCGACCAGTACCGCGATGCGCTCGAGGGTCTCTTGACCGTGGTCCAGCGTGATCGCGGCGAGCACCGCGATGCGGCTCGGCAGGCGATGCTCGAGGTCTTCACCGCCTTGGGCGAGGAGCACCCGCTCGGTCAGGAGTATCGCAGTAGGCTGGCGGCCGCGCTCTGGTAAGCTCAGGCGCGAGAACGTGAAGGCAGCAAACCGGTGCGATCCGAGATCGCCGACGGCTGGACGCCGAGGAGCATGGGATGACGAATCCGACCCCGACCGCACCCGACCTGGGTTACTTCGAGCTCTGCCTCGACGTGGCCGATCTCGATGCCTCGCTGGCCTTCTACGGCGTGCTGGGCTTCGAGCGCATCGGCGGCGAGCTGGAGGAAGGCTGGGCCGTCCTCGAGCGCGACGGCACCCGCCTGGCACTCTACCGCGGACACATCGGCGAGCTGACGCTCAACTTCCGTGACGGCGATGTTCGCGCCATCGCCGAGGCCTTGCGCGAGGCCGGCCTCGCGCTGGAGCAGGACGCCCACGTCGAGTCGGACGGCACGCTGGGCGCCACCTTGCGCGACCCGGACGGGCATCTGGTCTACTTCAACACGGACGGGCCGGTGGAGCGCTGATCGAGTGATCGTCGGTGCAGAAGCCGTCTGGCACGAAAGCCAGCGACCGCGACGGAGAATTCAACTTCACCGCGTGAGGTAGGGCAGCGAGAGCGAGTACCATGAATCCGGCATCGGGCTGGCGGGTTCGAGACCGATGCGGAGCTCATGGAATGTGTTGCCGCTGAAGATGACGCCAAGTCGTTGACCACCCTCTGATGGAATCAACCTGCCGTAGCCGATGCCTGGCATGATCTCGGAACGCGATGTGGGTCGGGTCGGATTCGAAAAGTCTATTGCCCAAATGCGAGCTTCGTTTCGACTCCAGTTGTTCGGTCCGACCGGAATCCTGAAGTAGCCGGAAACGAATGCACGAGCACCATCAAGCGCAACCGACGCCAGGAATGGTGCGTTGCCCAGATCATCCCGAATCATGTGTTTCCCGATGATCCTCGGCCCACGGACGTCGAAGAGAAGTACAGCGTCTTCACTTGGCGAGAGTACGGCCAACAGGTTCTTCTGCAAGTCAATATCGCTGATGACCGGAATCGTTGAGATGGTGCTGCGGAGCATCGGTTGCCCATCGTCCAAGATATCGACGATGTGCACGATTCTGCGGTCCGCGGTACCCGTAGGACTCCCACTTACGAGGATCGCCAGCATTCGTCCGACTGCCTGGATTCGAAGACCCATGCCTACCGGGCCGGGGTGTTCCAGATTCAATCTCCCCAACTCGCCCAACGAGCCAAATGGCGAGTGCTCCCAGACGCGAAGGTTGAAGGTATCAGCGTAGTCTGACTCAACGGTGACGAAGCCTCGGTCCCAAGTAGCAACTGCCTGGACTTCTTTCGAGTCCGGCAAGAGAACTATCCGTGTCGGGCCCGGAACCGGTCCGGCAATATCGACGATCGCCACCTGACTCCATGGCGCAGAATCATTCTGGAACTCATTGCCTGTGGTAATAGCTGCGTATGCCCAATCTTCAGAGCATGCGACCGTGTCCCATATTTGTTCTCCCATGTACTCGAGATCTGACGATGTTGATGCCGGTGGTTCGGCAACCGAATCGATGAGCCATGCGCGCTGTTCCCAATTGAATGCGAGCCAACGATTCCCGATCGGGCATACTCCACTCGGCGCGAGAAGCAGCTGGGTCGTTCTCAAATGCACCGGATTCGGCAGATCACCAATATCAATGGATTCGATGCCATACGTACGAGCAGTGAGAAGCAGATCGCCGATATAGGCTGATGCTCTGGGCAACGTGAGTCCAGGAAGCTCGATTTTTGCGATGGGTTGTGGACTCGCAGGTTCGGACACGTCGATCAATTCGAGTGAATATGCCGTTCGAAGTAGACCCGAGCCGTGCGCCACGGTGACGATCGCAGCATTGGGACTGACTCCAAGAAGGTGAACCCTGTCCGAGCGCTCGAGAACACCCGTGCCTGCTACTCGGATCGTTGTCGCATCGGATGCGTCCATCATGATCAAGCATGGATCGAAACCACAGGTCTCATGCCGTCCGATTAGAAAGATCCAGCTGTCGCGTGCTGCCACTGCCGTGGCTCCATACGAGTCCAGCTGAGCCGTGTCAAAGACGTTCGAGGGATCGCTGACATCGAGCGCGTGGAGAGAGGACTCCGTGAGATAGAGCAGCCGCTCCTGGGGGAGTATAACGGCATCGAGAGCCCGCCCTGCCAGCGCCGTCGTTCCGATGACCGCGGGCGGCTCGAGCGGATCGACCGATACGATGCTGAGTCGATCGCTATCGATCACGTATGCGTTCAACGCAGCGCTTCCCATGATCGAGCCGAGTACTTCCACGCTATCGATCGTTCTAGGCTGGAGGGGATCAGCAATGGAAACGCGCCAGAGCTGGAAATTGTTGCTCACGAGCAGCTGTCCAGCGGAAGTCTCGATGGAGGAGAGAAAGGCACCGTACTCACCGATGGGATCGGACATGCCCACAAGCATCGCTGCCTTCTCATCTGAGACGTCGAATACGAGGATGCGGTGGCCGGAGACTCCGTACACCAGGGAATCGACGGCAACCATGTCGAATAGCCCGCCGCCATACTCGTTGCTCTCGAGCACGATGGGCGGGTCGGATTGGTCGATCGAGCCGGGGGCATTGGCTGGTGCAACGGGCAACGCTGTCGCTGCCGAGGCGATGCTCAACGCGATCCCGATGAAGGCGAGGGCGGCATGCATGTGGCGCTCCAATCTGCAGAGTCATGGTCGAGGCGTGACGTGGTCAGCAGGTCGTCACGTGGAGCGCGATACTTGCAGCCGGTATCGGATTCGGAGGGTCTTGTGTCGCGGAACGGGTGGCGCGAGCCGGGACACGGGCATGCATGCCCAGCCGCCGATCAGCCCAAGGCGATCCACCAGCTGCCGACTACCAATCCGGCCGTCGCCGCCAGCAGCAGCCACTGGACCGACTTGCTGGGCGGGGTCGGGAAGAGCCAGGCGGCCAGGGCGCCCAGGGGGAGACCGACGACGAAGCCCAGGACGTGGGCGAAGACGTCGGTTTCGGGGCCCATGCCGGTCAGGACCAGGAGGCCGGCGGCGGCGGTGACCGGCAGCCAGGCGCGGCCGCCGCGGTGGCCGCGGGCCAGGCGGCGGACCAACTGCCGGCCGCCGAGCAGGCCGATGGCGCCGAAGACGGCCGTCGAGGCGCCGACCGCGCTGTGGCCGGCAAACTGGATCCAGGCATTGAGCAGGTTGCCGCCGATGCCCGAGAGCAGCACCAGGCCCATGCCGAGGCCCGGCCCGAAGGCGCGGGCGACCTCGCCGAAGAAGAGCGCGCCGAAGAGGCTGTTGGCCAGGATGTGGCCGAAGTCGGCGTGCAGGGTCAGGGCGGTGATCGTGCGCCACCATTCACCGCTCAGGATTCTGGCGCTGACCGCCGCGCCGCGGGGAAAGTAGAACGCGCCGCCGCTGCGGGGGCCGGTGACCAGGAAGAAGAGGGCCAAGAGGACCGAGGTGATGATGCCGGCCGGCGTCCAGCCCCAATCTTCCTTGGTCTCTTCCTCTGCTTCCGGCTCGGGCGGGTTCTCGCGATGCCAGGCGCGCAGGACCTGCTCGGCGCGCTCGGCATATTGGGGCTCGACGATCAGACGCCAGCCGCCGGACTCCGGATCCTGCACGCTGCGGTAGGGAATGCCCTCCGAATCGAGGACCAGGGCCCAGTCGCGGATTTGCTTCAGGCTGTTGCTCATGACAGAGAGTCTAGCGCAGGCTCCGTCCGGGCCGTGCTAGAGCGGCGTTGGATCGCTATGATAGGCAGCCCGAGCCCGCCCGCTCCCGCGCGCCGCGCGCCGAACCCCCGCACGGCCGGAGCCCCCGTGGAGCCCACCGATGACCCACGACCACGAAGCCTCCCTGGCCAGCCTGGCCCCGCTCGACCTGCCCGCGCCCGGTCCCGAGCACGGCATCTACTGCAACCGCGCGCTGAACCTGCGCAGCTCCGTGCGCGCCATCGGCTACGACATGGACTACACCCTGGTCCACTACCAGGTCGAGCGCTGGGAGCAGCGGGCCTTCGACCATCTGCGCCAGAAGCTGGCCGAGCTGGGCTGGCCGGTAGCGGCGCTGCGCTTCGACGCGCGGGCCGTCATCCGCGGGCTCTTGGTCGACCGCGAGCTGGGCAACTTCGTCAAGGCCAACCAGTTCGGCTACATCAAGGCCGCCTCGCACGGCACAGAGATGCTGGGCTACGAGGCCCTGCGCCAGGCCTACCGCGACACCCTGGTCGAGCCTGGCGATCCGCGCTGGGCCTCCTTGGACACGCTCTTCGCGCTCTCCGAGGCGGCCATGTACGGGCAGCTGGTCGATCTGCTGGAGGCCGGCGCGCTGCCGCATGGCCTGAGCTTCGCCGAGCTGCACGCCCGGGTGCGGCAGGCCATCGACCTGGCGCACATGGAGGGCCAGCTGAAGGCCGAGATCATGGCCGACCCGGATCATTTCGTCGTCCTGGACCCGGCCGTGCCCTTGGCGCTGCTCGACCAGCGCCAGGCCGGCAAGAAACTGATCTTGGTCACCAACTCCGAATGGACCTACAGCCAGGCCATGATGCGCTACGCCTTCGACCGCTTCCTGCCCGGCCGGATGAGCTGGCGCGATCTCTTCGACATCGTCATCGTCGGGGCGCGCAAGCCGGCCTTCTTCCGCGAACGCATGCCCCTCTTCGAGGTGGTCGACGAGGCCGGCATGCTGCGCCCAGCGCGGGCCGAGCCCGGCCAGGGCGGGGTCTTCCTGGGCGGCCACGCCGCCTTGGTCGAGACCATGCTCGAGCTCTCGGGCGCCGAGATCCTCTACGTCGGCGACCACATGTACGGTGACGTGCGCGCTTCCAAGGGCATCCAGCGCTGGCGGACGGCCCTGATCCTGCGCGAGTTGGAGGAGGAGCTGGCCGCCACGGCCGACTTCGAGGACGACCAACGCGAGCTGGAGGCGCTGATGGCGCGCAAGACCAGCCGGGAGCTGGAGCTCTCGCGCCTGCGCCTCGAGCTGGAGCGGCGCCAGGCCCGTCCCGCCTACGGGCCGGCCGGCGAGGGCTCGCCGGAGTCGCTGCGTCAGCGCATGACCGAACTGCGCGACGAATTGGTCGGCCTGGACGAGCGCATCGCGCCGCTGGCCTCGGCGGCCGGACACCTACACAACGAACGCTGGGGCTTGCTCCTGCGAGCCGGCAACGACAAGAGCCTCCTGGCCCATCAGATCGAACAGCATGCCGACATCTACACCTCGCGGGTGTCCAACTTCTTGCTCGAGACCCCCTTTACCTACTTCCGCCCGCCCAGCGGGCGCCTGCCGCACGACGAGCGCCACGCCTGATGCAGCATCGCCTTCAGGGTGACGCCGCGCGCGCGGATCGGGTCGGATTCGCCCGCAGGCCGTAACGACCCGCGCGCATTTCGCGTTAGAACACTCTGCCCTGCGCCGTCTCTCCGGCGCGATGCCCGAAGCGCGTACCCGTTCATCATCCATATCTACCCCCACCTCGATACCCGGTCGGGTCTGGCTCGTGCCGGGTGGAGAACGCGCAGAAAGAGGAGAGACCACGCCATGCGCCTTCCAAGAATCGTCATGGTCATCGGTTGGGTGGGCATCCTGCTGTCGACGGCAGCGGTGTCCCTCGTGCCCATGGCCGGCCAGGGCTCATCCGCACAGGCAGCGCCCGCCGCGCTGCCCCTACAGCAGGGTGTCAACGTCAGCGGCATCGTCACCTCGGGTCAGGGAACCTGCTTCCCGGATGCGGTGCTGATCGACTGCAACGGCACCGCCACCCATCAGCTCCGGGGCCCGGCCGGCTCGGGCTTCTTCACCCCCTACTACAACCAATGGGTCGACATCAGCGGGGCGGTTGCGCAATGCGCCGCCGGCGACGACTACGTCAACGTCGTCTCGATCAACCCGGGCACCAACCCTTGCGGTCCGCAGCAGCCCACCGCCACCACGGCTCCGGGTCAGCCGACGGCCACGCCCGTTCCGGGCCAACCGACCGTCACCCCCATCGCCACGGCTCCGATCAGCGGCAACCTGGCCACCGGACGGTCGGTCTTCGCCTCTTCGACCCAGTCCAGCCATCCGCCCGAGCACGCGGTGGACGGCGATTTGAACACTTGGTGGGCCTCGCTGCCCGGCCGCGATCCCTATCTGGCGGCCCAGAATCGGCAGTGGATCTACGTCGACCTGGGCTCGCCGCAGCAGGTGACCGACTTCAACCTGACCTGGGGCGACCAGTACTACGCCCGCGGCTACGGCATCTACGTCTGGGGCGACTGGTGCCGCGGCTGGTGCCACCTCGGCTCGACCAGCTACGGTGACGGCGGCCTGGACGACTGGCAGACCAACGGTCCGGGCGTCGAAGGCCAGTACTTCATGTTCTACCTGATCAACCCGGCTTACATCGGCTGGCATTACGAGCTCAAGGAGATCGAGATCCTGGGCGCCGGCGCGGTGCCGGCCGGCTCGACCAACGTCGCCTCCGGCAAGGCCTCGGTGGCCCTGAGCCAGGAAGCCGGCTACCCGGCCGGCAACGCCACCGACGGCGATCTGGTCACCGAATGGCGCACCGCCGCCAACGGCGTGCCGACCTGGCTCTATGTCGACCTGGGCACGACCATGATGGTCGACCGGGCCGTCTTGCGCTGGTCGCCCGGCCTGCACGCCACCGACTACACGCTCTACTCCTGGAACGGCCGCAACTGGGTTGCCATGCACACCCAGAGAAGCGGCCAGGGCGGTGACGAGACCGCCAGCTTCTGGGCCGTCCAGACCCGCTACGTGCTGCTGTATGCCAATGCCGGCGCCAGCAGCCAGGTGGGCCTGCGCGAGCTGGAGGTCTACGAGCGATCCAGCTCCGGTGGTGGCGGCGGAGGCGGCAACCCGCCGCCGCCCAACCCACCGCGGCCGCCCACGCCCTTCCTCTTCGAGGGTCGGCTGGACGCCGCCAGCGGCCGCCTGGCCGCCCGCCCGCAGGTCATGCCCCGGGGCCTGGACCTGCCGGCCATCGGCCAGATCCAGCAAGACCTCGAGCAGTTCGGAACCGACGTCTTCGACGCCGTCGATGGCTTGGGCCTGCCCATCCCGGGCAGCGCCACGGAGTGATCGCGGCTCGGCCGGGCGCGCGGGCCTAGCCTAGCCCGGCGCGCCCCGCCGACGACTGAGGAGCGAGCAGAAGACGCAAAGCAGGGGGCCGGTCGGAAGTTCCGACCGGCCCCCTGTGATGTGCTTCGGTTCGAAGGGGAGCGTCTCGATTGCCGCCCACGTCACGGTGGTGGTACACCGAGACGGTCAGGCCGAAGCGGCCTAGACCATCTCGATGGCCATGGCCACCGCCTCGCCGCCGCCCAGGCAGGCCGTGGCCAGGCCCAGCTTGCCGCCGCGTGCGGCCAGGGCGTGCATCAGGGTGACGACGATGCGGGCGCCGCTGGCGCCGATGGGATGGCCCAGCGCGATGGCGCCACCGTTGACGTTGACCTTGTCCCAATCCCAGCCCGGCAGCAGGTCGCCGTCGGCCAGGGTCTGGGCCGCGAAGGCCTCGTTGATCTCGATCAGATCGAAGTCGGTCAGGCTCAGGCCGGTCTTCTCCAAGAGGCGCTTGACGCCGTGGACCGGCGCCAGGAAGATCTCCTTCGGATCGCCGGCCGCCTGGGCATAGCCCACGACGCGGGCCTTGGGCCTGTGACCCTGCTCGGATGCCCAGTCGGCACCGGCCACCACCAGGGCGGCCCCGCCGCTGTTGAGCCCGGGCGCGTTGCCGGCCGTGACCGTACCCTCTTTGCTGAAGACCGGTCGCAGCCGGCCCAGGGCCTCCATGCTCGAGTCGCGGCGCGGGCTCTCGTCGGTGTCGACCACCGTCACCGCGCCCTTGCGGCCGGGCACCTCGACCGGCACGATCTCGGCCGCGAAGGCGCCCGAGTCGATGGCCGCGATGGCCTTCCGGTGGCTGTCGAGGGCGAACTCGTCCTGCCGGTCGCGGGGGATCTGGCATTCCTGGGCCACCCAATCGGCCGCGGCGCCCATGTGCCAGTCCTCCAAGGCGCACCACAGTCCATCGTGCACCGCCAGATCGACCGCCTGCTTGTCGAAGAGCCGGAATCCGGCCCGCGCATCGGGCAGGGTATAGGGCGCCTGGTACATGTTTTCCATGCCGCCGGTGACCATCAGGTCGGCCTCTCCGACCCGGATGGCCTGGCTGGCCAGCATGATGGCCTTCATGCCCGAGCCGCAGACCTTGTTGATGGTGCTGGCGCTGACGCTGTAGGGAATGCCGGCCTTCACCGCCGCCTGCCGCGCCGGCGCTTGGCCGGCACCGGCCTGCAGCACCATGCCCATCAGCACCTCGTCGACGCGCGCCGGGTCGACGCCGGCGCGCTCGATGGCGGCCCGGATGGCCGTGGCGCCAAGCTCGGTGGCCGGCAGTTTGGAGACCTGCCCCTCGAAGCTGCCGATGGGGGTTCGGGCGCCCGAGAGAATGACCACCTCGCGCTTGCCATGATCGTTCACGCTGTCCTCGCTTCCGCGTTGTCGTGTGGGGAAATCAGCCCCGGAGTCCGCGATCGGCGCCCATCCTCTAGACCGCATGATGGGCGGCGGCTCGCCGGGGAGCGACCCTCAATTGTCTCCGAAGCGCCCTGCAAAGCAAAAAGGCGGCGCCCCTCGTGGGACGCCGCTCCAAGTTTCCGTTCAAGGATGCTTCCGCCGGCAGCGCATCCACGATAGAACATCCGTTCGTTCAAGTCAAGCGCTCGGCCGCCTCGATCAGCCGGCGCGCAAACTGGCCCAGGCCGCCCCAGAGCTCGGGCCGACCCGGTTCCAGATTGTGGAGGATGTGCTGGTAACTCACGGCCTGATGGAGCTCGGTGGCGACCCGCGCCAGGGGCCAGAGGGGCTCGATCGAGATCTCCGGCCGCAGCTCGGCCCAGCCGGCGGCATAGGCATCCTGCAACCGACCTCGCCGGGCATCGTCCTCCTCGAAGGCGATCAGCAGCAAGTCGACCATGGGGTGGGCGATGCAGGCATCGGTCCAGTCGAAGATGACGAAGTCCTCCCCGCGCAGCGCCAGGTTGCCTGGATGCAGGTCGCCGTGCACCAGGACGTTGGGCAGGCCGGCGGCTGCCAGACGCTGGCAGGCCTCCACGATGGCCGGTAAGACCGCTCGCAAGCGCTCGATCTCCTCGGCCTGCAGCGACTCGGCCAACAAGGGGTCGTCCAGGAGCGCATGAGCTTGTTCGATCGCCACCGCGAGGCCTCGATCCGGGCAGCCCACCTCGCGCCAGATCTCGAGTCTCTCGGCAGTGGATGCCTGGAAGCCGGGAAGCGCGGCCAGCAGCTCCAGCTTCAATCGCTCGCGATGCGCTTCGTCCATGTCTTCCCGTGAGTAGACCGGCGGGCCCAGGTCGCGCATCAGGAGCCAGCCCGGACCGGGCCGCGCTCCCATGATCTCGGGCGCCCAGCGCGGAAGATGTCGCGCCAAGGCCAGGGTAAAGGCCGCCTCGTCGACGAAGAGCGGCTGCTCTCCGGAGGCCTTGAACCATACCGGCCCATCCTCCGTCGGGGCGCGCAGGACACAGGAGATGCCCCAGCTCTTGACCTGCTCGACCGGACCCGTGCGGCGCACACCCCGATCGGCCAGGCAACCATCGATCCACTCGCAAGCCTCGCGGTGCCAACCGGAACGCTCGCGCGCCCAGGGTGGCCGTTGCACGGGGACCCGACCGCTGGTCTGCTCTTCGAGCCAGGCTTCGACCGCCTGTCGACCCAAGGCGTCCAGAGGCGCCAGCCGATCGAAGGCGCCGGCTTCGACCCAGGACCAGCCCTCGGCAGGGGCCTGCCCTGCCGAGGGCCACTCGGCCACCATCACCAGCTCTTGATTCCGCGTTTCCTCGTCCACCTCGCGGGCCGCTCGGCGCAGCATGCGCAAGCCCTCGACGCCCAGGAGCTCGCCGAGTGACGCTACGAACCAAGCCGAGTCGGGGGCCCAAACGAAGCGCGCCGCTTCGGCGACCGGCAAGACCGGCTGATGGTCGATCTCATCGGATTCGACACGCGCTCGGTCCTCGCCCCCTGATTCGAGCCCCGCGCGCACGAGGATGGCCGGACGCTCGGGATGCAGCACCAGAAACTGGACCTGCGTCCGCCAGGTCGGCTCTTGATCATGGCTCACATCGATCTCCTCTAGGCGCGGTCATTCCGGCGCCGGCCCTCCGTCGGTCGAGCGTCGGTCGGGCGCCGGCCGAGCGTGGTCGGCGCGACACGCAAGACGCTGGCCAGGGCGTACAATGGATGCCGGTCGACCGACCCCTTTGGCCCGATTTGGCAACATCCGAACCTTCACCCGGTCACGCATCAACGGAGCGTCCCACACTATGCAGATTCCCTTCCGCATCGCCCTCGCCTCGAGCATGCTCGTCCTGGGCCTGTCCGTCGTCTTCTCCAACCACGCCTCGGCTCAGATGGACGCCAGCGAGTCCGAGAGTTCGGACGGCCAGATGATGGCCGAGACGAGCATGGCCGAGACCGAACCGTCGACCACCCAGGCCACCGAAGCCGCGATGGAGCCGATGACCTCGGCCGACACGCCCTGCCTGCCGGCCGGCGAGTCCAGCACCACGATGACCGATACCTGGGTCCCGCTGGCCCATGGCGAGACCAAGATCTTCCTCTGCAGCGCCAGCGCCGGCACCAGCTATCGCTTCGACGTGGTCTACGATGCCGCCGACACGGTGCCCGGCGACGGCGGCAACTATATCGCCATCGAGAGCTATCGCCTCAACCACGTCGGCGTGGCCTGGGGCAATCGTTCCAGCGAGCCCAACGGCGACGATCGCGAGACGGTCGCCCGCAGCGCCGACACGAACGAGGTCTGGCAGATCCAGGTGACCAACACCGCGAGCAGCCCGGCCTACGACACGAGCTTCTGGTTGAGCAGCCACCGGCTCTCCGGAAGCGACTGAGTTCTGAGCCCCTCCGCTTCGGCCGGGGCCGACCCTTTGCCCCCAGCCCCGGTGCATTTGCGGTAGCCGACCCTTCGGGCTACCAACCGCGAGCCGGACGCGCCCGCCCGGGTGCGTCCGGCTCGCGGTCTGTCCGGGGATCGTCAGGTGGCGTGCATGGCCCCGTCGGTCACGGAGATCGTTTGCCATCGCGTCGATCGACGGCCTGCCCTCGGTCTCGCTCGTCTGGATCCTCCGAGACCGATTCGCCATCGATCTCCTGCAGTCGCAGCTCGGCCGCGGAGAGGATCTCGGCGCAGCGCTGGCTGAGGCCCACGGCGCCCTCGTAGAGCTCGATCGACGCATCCAGGGACAGCTCGCCGTCCTCCAGGCGCCGCACGGCCTCGTCGAGCAGCTCCAGGGCGGTCTCGAAGTCGATGGATGCCAGATCGATCTGTCCCAGGTCGTCCAGGCTCGGTCGGGGCTCGCTCACGTCGGCTTCTCCTCGTCGTCGGGTTCGAAGAGGCGCGGCTGGCCGGCGGCCAGGGCCTCGATCTGTCCATCGGAAAGGCGGATGCGCAGGGCCTCGCCGGGCGCCACGTCGCCGGTGCGGCGCACCGTGCTGCCGTCACGATCGCGGCTGACCAGGGCGAAGCCCCGGTCGAGCACCGCCTGGGGGCTGATGGCCTCCAGGCGTTCGGCGCGGGCCTGCAGGCCGGCCCGCCGCAGCCGCAGATCGGCGGCGGTCGCCCGCCGCATGCGATCGCGGAAATCCGAGAGATCCTGGCGGGCCTCGGCGATCCGCCGGCTCGGCGCGCAGCGCGCCAAGCGCTGCTGCAGCTGGCCATGGACCTCGCCGGCGGTCTCGACCCGCCGGCCTACCAATCGCTCGATGCGCAGCCGCGACGCATCCACCGACATGCGCAGCTCGCCCACGTCTGGCGTGGCCAGCTCGGCGGCGGCCGAGGGCGTCGGCGCGCGCAGGTCGGCCGCGAAGTCGGCGATGCTGAAGTCGATCTCGTGCCCCACGCCCGCCACCACCGGTACCGGGCAGGCCACGATGGCCCGCGCCACCGCCTCGTCGTTGAAGGCCCACAGGTCCTCCAGGCTGCCGCCGCCGCGGGTGAGGATGACCAAATCGACGCCGGCCGCGCCCACCGCCGCCAGGGCGCGGACGATCTGCGGCGGCGCGGACTCGCCCTGTACCGCGGTCGGCGCCAGCAGCAGCTCGGCCACCGGCCAGCGGCGCTCGAGTACGTTGAGCACATCGCGCAGCGCGGCGGCCTGCCGGCTGGTGACGATGCCGATGCGCATGGGGTAGGCCGGCAAGGGCCGCTTGCGCTCGGCCTCGAAGAGCCCCTCCGCGGCCAGCTTGCGCTTGAGCGCCTCGAAGCGGGCGTGCAGCTCGCCCAGACCGGCCGGCTCCACCCGGTCGACCTGCAGCTGATACTCGCCCCGGTCGGCGTAGACCGAGACCCGACCGTGCATGCGGAACTTGCCGCCGTCCTCGGGCAGGTGGTCCTGGCGCGCGGCCTGGAACTTCCACATCACGCAGCGGATGCTGGCCGCGTCGTCCTTGAGCGAGAAGTACCAGTGACCGCTGGCGTAGTTGCGGCAGTTGGAGACCTCGCCCTCGACCCAGACGTCCTCCAGCAGCGGATCGCGCTCGAGCAGTCCCTTGATGTGGGCCGTCAGCTCGGTGACGCTCAGCTCGTTCATGCCTCGGCCTCGTCGACGGTCTCCGCCGCCGAGCCCGATTCCTCGTCGATGGCCCCGCTGCCGTACTGCTCCAGCACCATCCGCCGCGCCGCTTCGATCAGCTCGCGTTCCGGCTCGTCCTCGGCCGCGCCGGCAAAGGCCTGGGCCACGCGGTCGATCTCGCCGCGGGCGCTGACCCGCGACTCGCCGGCCGGCTTCAGGTCGCCCATCGCGCGCTCCTCGATCGACAGCAGGTGCCGGTCCAGGTCGAAGTAGAAGTTCAGCTCGCTTCCCAGCTGCCAGAGCTCGCGCGGGCGCAGCTGGTGGTAGGTCTTGCGCGAGAGCGGGCCCTCCAGCCGGACCTGCAGGATCTGGTCCGGGGCCGAGAAGGCCCGGATGCGCTCGGCCAGCCACTCGGTCGGCGCTTCCTCGGGCAGGTCCGTGGCGCGGATGGTCTCGCGCCGCATCGGCTGCGGGTTGAGGTGGATGGCCTTGGTCCGGATGCGGCAGGGCCGGCCCGCTTCGATCTGAAGGTCGATGAAGCCGCATTTCAGCTCCAGCTCGCCGAAGCTCAGCCGCTCCGTCGGCCCGGGAAAGACCAAGGGCACCCCGCCGATCTCCCGGCTCTTGGCGCCGTGGATGTGGCCCACCAGGAGCTGGTCGACCACCCCGGCCAGATTGGCGATGGAGTCGTGGGTGATGGTGGCCTCCTCGGCCTTGGCGTGCAGCATGCCCTCGACCGCGTAATGCGTGACCAGCAGGGCCGCCTCGGCGCCCTCGGGTCGTCGAATCGGCTCGACCAGGCGCGCGAAGGGATCGGCGTCGCGCGGCAGGCGCGGGTCGGGCGGCAGGCCGCCGATGGCCACCTGCATCCCGCCCAAGGCCCCGCTCCACCAGGTGACGGCCGTCGGGTCGATGAAGACCGTGGCCAGGCGCACCTTCTCGAAGAGCCGCTGCGGCGTCGAGCCGGACAGGCGGGTTTTGGGGATGTCGTGGTTGCCGCCGATCAGGAAGGTGCGGATGCCGGCATCGCCCAGGCGCTGGAGCTGCTCGGCCACCCAGGTCAGCTCGGTGGCCCGCGGGTTGGGCCCGTCGAAGAGGTCGCCGCCGTGGATGTAGGCGTCGGCCTTGCTCGACAGGGCGTAGTCGATGGTCTCGCCCCAGGCTTCGCGCAGCTGGCTTCGGCGCCGCGAGAGCTGCTCGGGCGTCATGCGAGCATAGTGCTTGTTCAGATGGCTGTCGGAGGCGAAGATGATTCGGGGCATGGGGCGGGTCTAGATCTCCTCTTGCCAGGGCTGCCGGCCGCGGGCCTCGCGCTCGGCCTCCAGGCGGCCGGCATAGCGCTCGACGCCCAGATCCTCCCGCGCGCGGGCCAGGGCCTTCACCAGATCGATGTCGCTGCCGCCTTCGTCGCTCTCGCGTCGCCGCACGCGCACCATCACCGGCACGCGCACGGTCGGGCCGAGGACCACCGCCTCGCCGACGTTCAGGCCCGGCAGGTCGGCCAAGAGGCTCTCGGAGATGCTCTCGGAGGCGCGGCGGACCGCGTTCTGGTCCTCCGGGTTGGTCAGGCGCATGATGATCTGGCTGCCGCATTGCGAGAGCGTGTCCTGGTGCACCCGGTAGGGCCGCTGGGTGACCAGCACCAGGAAGATGCCAAACTTGCGACCCTCGCTGGCCACGCGCTTGAGCCACCAGCCGGCCTGCCCCTCGTCGCGGCCCGAGGGCACGAAGTTGTGCGCCTCCTCGAGCACGATGAAGACCGGCCGCGCCAGGCCGTCGCGGGTGGCCGTCTTCCAGACCTCGCTGACGATCTTGGTCACCAGGAAGTCGGCGATGCGCCGATCGACGCCGGCCAAGTCGACCGCCGAGAGGCGCATCGGCCGCAGAAGCGCCTCCAGCGGCACGTCCTTGAAGCCCCAGATGCCCAGGGCGGCCAGGAAGTCGATGTACTTGAGCGCCTTGGCCGCGCCGCTGATCGCGTCGTCGGTCGGCGGCCGTTGGGCGCGCCGGCCACCGGCCGCCTCGCGTGCCTCGCGCCGCGCCTCGGCCCGCTGCCGGGCCCGTTCCTCCGGGTCGCCGAACCAGTCGTCGGAGTTGTCGGAGTCGGGTAGGCTGTCCGGGGGCTGGTCGTCGTCGCGACGCTCGATGGATGCGTCGCCCTCGGCGCCCGCCGAGGCGACGTATTCCTGGACATCGAAGCCCTCGGCCGGCATCCCCTCGGGCGGCGCGCCGGCGAAGCCGGCGATCAGCTCGAGCTCGGCGCGCAGGTCCTCGGCCGAGTAGTCGCGGCCGGCCAGGCGGTCGACGGCGGTGCGCACCGCGTGGCGGATGTTGGTGGCCTTCTCGCTGATGCCGGCCAGGTCGCAGACCTCGTCGACCTCCAGACCGCTGAAGCGCACGCTCAAGTGCTCGACGCCGCCGATCTCCTCGTCGCCGATGCGGTTCTGCTGCTCGTTGGGCACGCGGTAGACCTGCACCCGCTCGGCAAAGGGCGTCGGCCGGCGCTCGGGCGTGCGGCCCATCAGCACGTAGTCGCTGTTGGGGTCGAAGACCATCACCGTGCCGCCCAGCTGCAGGAGCTGCTCGAGCAGCACGCCGACGGTGTAGCTCTTGCCGGCGCCGGTCTGGGCGATGACCGCCATGTGGCGGCGCAGGCCGTTGGGGTCCATCTGGACTTCGACGCCGGGCCGGTTGATCAGCGAGCCGATGTGCAGGCCGTCCGTCACGCCCTTGCCGAAGAATTCGCGCAGCATGTCGTCGGGCGCGCGCTCGACCGGCGCGCCGGGCATGGCCGCGCCGCGGGGCAGGCGCACCGAGCGCGTCTCCGGGTCCAGGTAGCCCAGCACCTTGGCCTCGCCGACCACCACCGGCGGCGAGGCGCCCAGCCGGCGCAGGATGGCCTCGACCTCGGCATAGCTCATCGACTGCGAGAGCAGCCGGCTGTTGACGCTCAGGCTGGCCACCTGGGCCAGGATGTCCACCTGGCGCGGCCGGCCCGCCCCGCTCTCCTCGCGCAAGCCGCGCAGCCGGATGTACTCCAGCCGCGGCGGCGCCATCTCGGGCGTGGTGACGAAGGTGAAGGCATCGGTGCGCACCTCGCCGACCACGTAGCCGACGGCGGCGTCTCGATTCTCGTCGCTTTCAGCGTTCATGGTCCATGTCCTCGATCATCGCTGGACGTTCGCGGGTCCACTCGTGTGCGCGTCGACGGTCGATGCCGAACACGGCTCCGCCTCTCGCCACCGCTCACAGGAAGCGCCGGCTGGAACGGTCGGGACGGAGCGGCAGGCCCAGCTCGCGGGCGATCAGCGGCAGGTAGACCTCGGACACCATCCGCCGGCCCATGCGCACCTCGCGGTCGACGCCGTAGAGCAGGGCATTGTAGACCTCGGGTCCGCCGTAGTCCTGGCGCAAGAGGTCGACGGCCGGGTAGACCGCGCCGGCATCGCCGGGTAGCATCTCGCCGGTCAGGTCCTCGAGGTGTTTGTCGGAGCCGGCCTGCCAGGCTGGCAAATCCACCCGCAGCACCTCCTCCCAGGGCGCCAGGCGCACGAAGAAGCTGGCGATGGCCGGCGAGCGCGCCACGTCCTGTCGATCGAGCAGCCGCACCGAACCGCCGGTGAAGCTCCACTTGCCCAGGAGAACCGGTGCGCTGAGGCCGGGCCGGCCATCGGTCCAACGCTGCAGCATGCCCGAGTCGCTCAGGTCGGGCGGGATCTCGCGGCCCTCGTGATCGGGCAGGGCCGCCAGCCAGATCTTGGCCTGGGTGGCCTCCCGGCTGCTCTTGGCGATGGCCAGGATGTCGATGCGCCGCTCGCGGGCCCGCTCGAGCAGGCGCAGGTAGCGCTCGAGCACCTGCTCCGGGTAGTCGCGCAGGTGGACCTGGTCCTCCGGGCTGGGGAAGAGTTGGGGAAGCAGGCCGTAGAGCGCGCCGTCCAGGTAGAGCACGCTTTCTTCGGGCAGGTGGTGGCTGACCACCTCGACCGCCAGGCTCAGCTCGCGCAGGCGCTGCACGAGGTCGGCGAAGCGGGCCGCGGCCGGCCGGGGTGTGGCCGGCGGCAGCACCTGCACGTCGACCTCTTTCTCCTCGAAGGCCCCGGGCCCGATGCACAGGGCCTGGGTGACCAGGAGCGTGCTGCCGTTGTCCAGGTCGACCTGGCCCAGGCTGCCGTCGATGGCGTAGGCCGGCCGCTGCGGCTCGCCCAGGAGCGGCGGCAGATCCAGCCAGTGGTCGCGCACGAAGGACTGCAGATCCAGCTGGGCCGGTGCCACCGCAGGATCGAGCCCGCGGCGCAGATCGCCCGCATTGAGGTCGATGGCGCGGCTCAGCTTGTCGAGGAAGTCGGCCATGCGGATCTCCCGAGTACTAGGGAACACCTGTTCGGGATGATAGGGTCCGCGGCCGGTCGCGTCAATCCGTGGGCTCGTCCATCCGGCCGGCGATCCGCTGGAACGCGCCCGCACCACGAACCGGCTTCGATCCGTGGAACCGCACCGAGTTCCGGCGCATGGACAGCTCAGACGATGGCGCGGCGTGCCCGGAAGAAGTAGAGCAGCAGCAGGACGGCCACCAGCTCGACGGCCGCGAACTGCACCCGCAGCCGGAAGCTGTCGGCCAGGGCGGCCACCAGCTCGGAGTTGAGCACCTCGAGGTTCTGGCTCCAGCGCAGGGCTTCCCAAGCGTAGCCCAGCCGCAGGGTGCCAAAGAGGAAGAAGGTGCCGGTCCAGCCCATGTCGGCAAACTGCTTGAAGGCGCGGTAGCTGCTGAAGGCCACCAGGGCCGAGATGAACCAGATGAGTGCTGCCAGGAGGTGAATCCACATCAGGACGTTGAGCTGTTGGGCGATGTCCACGGCATGTCTCCTGGCTGGACGGGGGAGCTTGGCGGGCGAGTATAATCGACCCCCCTGGGGGAGTCAACGCCCCTTCCGCGCCCGCCCACAGCCATCGGAGGATCCCGAACCCATGTACGAGCAGCGCCTCGACGATCTCCGCGACATCCTGATCGAGGCCGGCCTGCATGCCGTGGCCTTGGTGCCGGGGCCCAACCTCCGGCATCTGACCGGCGCGGCCTTCCACCTCTCCGAGCGCCCGGTCCTGGCCCTGGTGCCCGCCGCCGGCCAGCCCATCCTGGTCCTGCCGACGCTGGAGGCGATGAAGGCCGAGGACCTGCCATTCCGGGCCGAAGTCTTCGACTATGACGACGTGCAAGGGCCCGAGCAGGCGGTCGAGTCGGCTTTGGCCGCGCTGGCCCGGACGGTGGAGCAAGAGGTCGAGGTCGAGCGCGATCCGGAGGAAGAGGACGGGCGGATCTGGCTGGGGGTCGAGGGCCGGCGGATGCGCTTTCTGGAGTTGGACCTGATGGCCCGAGGCGATTCGAGCCCGCGAATCTTCGACGCCGACGAGGTCTTCGCCGAGCTGCGGATGGTCAAGGACGAGGCCGAGCTGGCCGCCATGCGCGAGGCGGTGCGCATCGCCGAGGCTGCCATCGGACCGGCCCTGGCCGCGCTCGAGCCGGGCCGGACCACCGAGCGGCAGCTGGCCGCCGAGATCGTGATGCAGCTGCTGAAGGCCGGCTCCGAGATGCCCTTCCCCTTCCAGCCCCACGTGGCCTCGGGCCCCGGCGGCGCCAGCCCCCACCACAGCCCGGACGATCGCGTCATCCAGCCGGGCGAGCTCCTGATCGTCGACTGGGGCGCGACCCACCGGGGCTACTTCTCGGACATCACCCGCACCTACGCGGTGGCCGGCGCCGAGCTGCCGCCCGAATTGGCCGAGGCCTACGCGGCGGTGCTGGCGGCCAACGAGGCCGGCCGCGCGGCCGTGCGCCCGGGCGCCACCGGCGAGGAGGTCGACGCGGCGGCGCGCGGGGTGATCGAGGCGGCCGAGCTGGGCCCCTTCTTCCTGCACCGCACCGGCCACGGTCTGGGCCTGGAGGTCCACGAGGAGCCGGACATGAAGGCCGGCAGCGACATCTACCTGGAACCGGGCATGACCTTCACCATCGAGCCCGGCGTCTACCTGCCCGACCTGGGCGGCGTGCGCATCGAGGACGATGTGGTCGTCACCGCCCGCGGCTGCGAGAGCCTTACCTGTCTGCCGCGCGAGCTGACGGTGGTGGGGGGCCGACCTGCATGAGCGCAAACGAACGCCACGGGAACGGACAGGACTCGAAACGTGCACAAGATGGCGAGAGCCTCATCGCCCGGATCAAGCGTATTCTCGAAGCCAGGGGCTTGATCGCTCCAAGCAACTCAACACAAGAGCATGGCACCCTCGATCTCCTCGATCGGCAGGAGCTGATCGAGTTGCGAGATCAGATCGGCCGAACGAGTCCTTCCGCCTCGTCGATCATCGTGAGCGATCGGGCTGCGCCCTAGCGTCGGCCTCGTCGCGACGCGCGACCTCCGGTGCGCCGGCTGAAGCAGAGCCCGGACCAGGTCTGGTCGATGGCGCAGACCTTGTAGTCCACCAGGCCGTGGGTCAGGCCGTGGTTGCGGACCTCGGCATCGCCCAGGTCCTGCTGCAGGCCCGAGGCCTTCTTGGGCCAGGCCAGCCAGAGCCGGCCGCCCTCGCGCATGGCCTCGGCCGCGTTCGGGAAGCGCTGCGACAGTTCCAGGCGCGTGACCGAGAAGAGCAGGATCACGTCCGCGCCGTCGGTCGCTGCGTCACGATGGGTCGTGACGTCGTCCGGTAAGGCGCCCAGTGTCTCCTCGAAGTCCTCGGGCGCCTCGAGAAGCAGCAGGTCGGCACCCGCCTTGATGCCCAGCTTCTTGGGCAGGGGCGTGCCGGAGTAGCCGGCCGTCGATGCGGGCATGGTCGTCGACCTCCTCAGCCTGTCGGCAGATGCGCTGCACGTGCAGATCGCGCAGGCGCTGATGTGCTTCTATTCTTCGGGCCACTCTACCCTTCGGTAGACTTCCTCGAGCTCGATCTCGATGTCGAGAGCAGGGATCCGCATGCTATCGGCCAGGCCATGAACCGTTTCGATCCGCCACAGATCGCCCTCGCGCGAGAAGAGCTCGACGCTTGACCGATCCTGGGCGATCAAGATGTAGTCGCGCAGCGAGTCCAGCATCCGGTAGCGCGCGAACTTCGCGCCGCGGTCGTAGCCCTCGGTGGAGGGCGATAGAACCTCGATGATCACGGTCGGGTTGAGCAAGGTGTCCTGCACCTCGTCCTCCAATGCAGGATCCCCGCATACGATCACGAGGTCCGGATAGACGTAGGATCCGTCTCGATCGACCTTCACTCGCATGTCACTGGTGTGGAACTCACAGGGACCGCCTCGAAGTCGACGACCAATCTCCACGGATAAATTGGACACGATCAGGCTGTGCGCCCGACTTGCGCCGGCCATCATGACCATCTCGCCGTCGATGAGTTCGTGCCGCTCTTCCGACGCACGTTCGATGGCCAGGTACTCCTCGGCCGTGAACCGCCGACCTTCCGATCGAGCAAACATCTCTTGCCTCCAATGGCTGCACCCGCCGACCGAGTCTAGGCCGATCCCCGCGGCATCGCAAAGAGAGCGCCCCTGCCGAGTTCGAGCTCGGCAGGGGCGCTCTCCGCTTCCCCGTATACCTGGCGACCGCCGCCTATATACCTGATTGCGCTGGCCTATATACGCGGCGCGAAGCAGGTGTATGGGCCGTTTGGACTCGGCCCGAGCGCCCTCGCGTCAGGGCTGGCCGATGATCACGCCGCCGGGGCAGGGTAGGTTCCCGGCCAGCTCGGCGTAGATGGCCTCCAGCTGGTCGGCCGAGGGCGCCTCCAAGTAGAGGTCGGGGCGCGAGGCGACCTGGCGCAGGAGATGGGGGTCGACGTCCGTGCCGAGGCCGATGGTGTAGATCATGATGCCGGAGTCCTTGGCCGTGCCGGCGGCGTCCAGCACCAGACCTTCCGTCCCGCCGTCCGGAAGGCCGTCGGTCAAGAGAACGATGATCTGATTGTCGGCATCCCGACCGCTGTCCCAGAGCTGCTGCCCGGCCATCTGCAAGGCCAGGTCGATGCGCGTACCCTCACCGGTCGTGATGGTGTCTATGAAGGCGCGAAGCTGCTCGACGTCGAGTCGCGTGCCGAAGGTGGACACCCGTGTGACTCCCCGGTCGAAGGCGACGACACCGGCACGATCCGTATTGGGATCGAGCAGTCCGACGAAGCTCTTGGCCGCTTGCTTGGCCGCGTCGATCTTGCGCTGCTCGCCGCTCTGCTGCTCCATCGAGCTGGAGGCGTCGATGACCAGGACCACGTCGGTGGTGCGGGCCTCGAGCTTGCAGACGCGGCGGGCGACCAGCGGCAGGTAGGCGGTGACCGTCTCCGGCGTGGGCGTGACGGTCGACGTGGCGGTAGCCGGCACCGTCGTTGCCGTGTCGGTCGGCTCGGGCGTCGGCGAATGCTCGCTGGTGGGCGTGATGGTCGGGGTCTCGGTCGGCTCGGGCGTTGGTGTGACGCTGGGCGTGGGCGTCTCGACGATGCAGGGGCCGACCTCGAGATCGCGCGTGGGGACCTCGATCGGATCGATGCTGCGGCCGAGGCTGTCCTCGAAGGTCACCTGGCTGCCCTCGGTGCGCAAGGGCAGCGTGCCCTCGACGCCAGGCTGGATCTTGTAGGTGGCGGTGGCCACCTGGCCGCGGCCGAGACCGAGCCCGGCGAAGTCGAAGGTGATGCGCGGCCCGGCGACCCGCGGTGCGGGCTGGCCGGAGCCGTCGACGTAGCTCACATCGGGACCGAGCCATTCGCGCAGGCTGAGCTCGTCCAGGACCAGGTTCTCGCCCTGATCGACCAGGTCGGCGATCTCCGCCGGCAGCCGGCTGGCCTGCCGGCCCTCGAAGTAGTAGTCGCGGTTGCTGACGATCTGGCGGTAGCTGGTGTTGCAGGTCTCGCGATCGCTCTCGGTGTAGCAGACCGCGAAGACGTGCATGCCCTTGCCCGCGGCCCGGGAGCCGGCGGCGCGGGCGGCCTGCTCGCAGCCGGCCACCGTCTCGTCGCAGCCGTCGCCGTAGAGCAGGATGATCTCGATGGGCGAGACCCCCGGCCGGCGCTCGTCCTCCAGCATCTGCATGCCGGCCTCGATGGCTTCGCCCGGATCCTCGCCCAGGTCGCTGGACAGAAAGCGGATGCCGTTGGCGGCGCCGATGACGCGGCTCTTCTCGTTGGTCAGCTCGGTCTCGACCGTCACCCGGAAGCCGTGCGAGACGACGGCCGCCTTGGTCTCCGGATCCAGGTCGAAGTCGAGCTCGTCGAGCACCTGGCGCACGTTGCGCTGGATCTGGCTGAGGATGTCACTGACCGAGGGGTCGGCGATGGACTTGGAGCGGTCGATGGCGATGACCAGGCGCACCGGCAGGTGGGTGGGGCAGCTGACGGCCATGGTCACCGTGACGTCGCCGGTGTCGCAGATGCGCGGGTTCTCCGGCGAGAGGGTCTCGCTCACCGCCACGCTGCAGGCGCTGGGGCTGCCGCCGGTGGAGCCCTGGGCCGGGGCCAGCGGGGCGGCCGGCCGCTCGGGCGCCGCGGCGGAGGCCGGGCCGGCCAGGTCGTCGGCCGGGCGGGCGGCGACGAGGCCGGCCCCGAGGGCGGTGACGATGGCGGCGGCCACCAAGAGGGGCGTGCAGAGGAGGACGAGCTTGCGCATCGGGCTGGGCTTCCTTTCCTGGGCATCCGCGGCGCCGGGCCACCTCGGAGCGCTGGCGGGCTGAGGTTGCCGCACATTGTATCGCATGCGACGATTCCTGTGAGGCCCTCGAGCGTCGTGCGGCGGTTAAGCTTCCTTCACCCCAGCGGCTTCTCGAGGCTGCGGCATCTGGTCTCGAAGCCGGTTCTTCGCAACCGACGGGCCGAGCGCCGCGTAGAGTTCACCATCGATCCACCCGGCCGCGCATGCCCTTCTTCGACCCGCGCGGTCCAGATCCCGAGGAGGAGATCCCGTGGTGCTGCCCTTCCTGTTCACCGTCGACCAACAAACCGCGCGCGTGGTGCAGCGCTTCGGCAAGTTCGCCCGCGTGGCCGGCCCCGGCCTGCACATCTTCAGCCCCTTCTTCGAGACCGTCTCGGCGCCGATCAACCTGCGCGTGCAGCAGCTCGACGTGCCGGTGGAGACCAAGACCGAGGACGATGTCTTCGTGCGCGTCGTCGTCTCGGTGCAATACAACGTGCTGGAAGACAGGGTCTTCGAGGCCCACTACAAGCTCTCCGACCCGGAGCGGCAGATCACCTCCTACGTCTTCGACGTGGTCCGCGCCCGCGTGCCGACCATCAAGCTGGACGACGTCTTCGAGAAGAAGGACGACATCGCCGAGGCCATCAAGACCGAGCTGCGCGAGGTGATGGACGACTTCGGCTACGGCATCCTCAAGGCCCTGGTCACCGACATCGACCCCGATCCCAAGGTCAAGGAGGCGATGAACGAGATCAACGCCGCCCAGCGCATGCGGGTGGCGGCCACCGAGAAGGGCGAGGCCGAGCGCATCCTCAAGGTCAAGGCCGCCCAGGCCGAGGCCGAGAGCAAGGCCCTGTCCGGCAAGGGCATCGCCGACCAGCGCCGCGCCATCGTCGACGGCCTGCGCGAGAGCGTCGACGAGTTCGCTCGCTCGGTGCCGGGCGCATCGGCCCAAGACGTGATGAACATCGTCCTGCTCACGCAGTATTTCGACACTCTCAAGGAGATCGGCGCCGCCTCGACCACCAACACCCTGGTGGTGCCGCATTCGCCCAGCGCGGTGGCCGACATGGCCGAGCAGATCCGCAACTCGCTCTTGACCAGCAGCCAGATGGATCGCAACGTGCGACGGGACGGGGCCGGCTAGGACGCTGACCCGCCGACCCGAGCCCGTGATAGACTGACGGGGCCGCGAGCGTCTCTTGCGGCCCCGTCGCCATTCCAGGAGTCCGTCGATGTGCCGGACCCGCGCCGACTACGGTCCTCGATAGCATGTCCCAACTGCCCGAGCGCCCGCGACTCGGCTCGTGGCTGGCCAGCCTGCGCGACCCTTGGGTCCTGGGCCAGCTGCTGCTCTTCTTGCTCGTGATCGCGGGAACCGCTGCCCTTCGCGCTCGATACGGATACGATCCGGCAGCGGGCACGCGCATCCTCGCCATCGGGCTGCTGGTCCTGGGCAGCCTCTCGATCCTGGTCGCCGGGCTGGGTCTGGGGCGGAGCCTGACCCCGACCATCGTGCCGGTGGAGGATGGCGAGCTGGCCACCGGCGGTCTCTACCGCTGGGTCCGCCACCCGATCTACCTGGCGGTGATCCTCATGCTGGCCGGCCTTGCCCTCCTGGCCGGCCGCTGGCTCTGGGCGCTGACCGTCGCGCTGGTGGCCTACGCCTACTTCGACCGCAAGGCCGCGGCCGAGGAGCGCCACCTGCTCGAGCGCTACCCGGACTACGCGCACTACCGGGCACGGACCGGCAAGCTGCTGCCCTGGATCGGGCGACGGAGGTGATCGGGACGCGCAGCGTGCATGGCCGGCCTCGGTGCAAGCCGTCCACATTCGGGCGGGGCCTCGCGACCAAGGTCCTCATCGCTTGCAGCTTGATCGCCGGCGGCCTGGCCACGATGTCCTGCGCAACCGAGCCGATCCGCGAGTCGACCATCGACCCTCGGCCGGTTGCCACGGCGTCGCGGGCCGGATCGACCGCTGCTGCCAGGGGGACCACGACCGCCACGGCGACCGCGACGGCGGTGATCACCTCGATCATGCCGACCGAAGTCATCGACGCGACCGACCTGACGGGCGGGTCCGATGTGACCGAAACGATCGACGGGACCCATGCCCGCAGGGTACCCGCCGAGACCGACACGTCCGTCGTCGAAGGCGAGACGGATGACTTGCCGCATGTCACGCCCGAACCTTCGAGGGAGAGCGATGCCGCTCCTGATCCCACCTCCGCTTCGAGCCCGGATCCGGTCTGCCGGCCGCCCGTCGAGGACTACGCGCGGGTGGAGGTGGCGGGCGAGACCTTGAATCGGCGTACGGTGACGATGCTGGAGACGGCGATGGAGATCTACGCGGGGCCGGCCGATCTGAAGCGGGTGGCGCAGGGTTCCTACACCGATGCGGTGGAGGGCAGCTTCGGCACCCACGACGGGGGCGGGGCGGTGGATCTGTCGATCCGCAACCCGGCGGCACCGGCCGAGCGCTTGTTCGAGGAGGTGCCGGCCATGATCCAGGCCCTGAGGCAAGCCGGCTTCGCGGCTTGGTACCGCGATTGGAACGAGGTCTTTCCCGGCTCGGTGCCGCATATCCACGCCATCGCTATCGGGGACGCGGAGCTCTCGGAGGCGGCGCGCTTGCAGCTGGACGGGCCGGCCGGCTACCTCCGCGGCTTCAACGGCCTGCCGGTCGATCCGCCGGTGGCCGACGGCCACGGGGGGCCGGTGGTTTGCGACTGGATGGAATCACTCGCTCTCGATCTCCGGTAGTAGAGCAAGCCACCGACTTCGGCAGCTGCCACCAGGAGATCGCCGTCGACATCGAGGCCGGTGATCTCGTAGCTAGACCGCAGCCACTGCCGGACGCGGGGCCGGGTGGGGTCCGAGACATCGATGTCGACGATGCCGGCTTGGCCCCGGCCATCCGAGCGAGGCGCATGCCACGCGTAGAGGTGTCCGTCTTCGAGGTGCAGCCCCCGCAGCGGATACCCCAAGCGCATGCGGCTCAGCCTGTGGGGTGCACCGGGCTCGGCGATGTCATAGACCTCGAGGATTCCGGCAGACCAGCCGGATTCGTGGATGCTACTGACTTCATCGGGATGCTGGTAGCGATTGCCGATCGCAAACAGCAGATTGCCGTCGACCAAGATGGTGTGGCTTGGCTGCTCGAGCGAGCGTTCGGATTCCAGGCGAAAGAAGCCGGCCGGATCGATGCTCAGCTCGAGCAGTTCGCCACGCCCCGTGGCGACGAAGGCGCGGTTGGCTTGGAGCGCGATCGACCGCGCCATGCGATCGCCGAGGTGCAGCTTGGCTCGGCGCTGCAGGATGTTCGGACCGACGACATCGTAGAGATGCAGGGCGCGGCCTCCGACGAGCAACTGCTCCCCTCGATGATCGAATCGGTGATCGAAGCTGTTGAGCCAGTCGCCCGCGAGGTCGCGATGTGACAGCCGCCATCGTTCTCGCGGATCTCCCGTGTCTGGCAGATCGACCGCCGTGACAAATTGGTGAAGGAGGTGCGCTTCGATCGTCTTCGCGAGCGCCCAACGCCCACCGTCGGCGAGCCGAAGGTCCACGATGCTGCCCCCGACCGCCCGCATGCGACCGATGGGCTCGGAGAGGCTGTGCGGATCGATGGGACGCTGGACCGTCCTCAGCTCCCGCGCGCCATCGAGATGAGCTCGATCACCGTTGAGTTGGATCGTCCGCGGCCGGCCGAAGCCGAGGACACCGATCTGCCAAGGTCTGGCAGATTCGTCGGTCGAATACTCGATGTGCATGTCCTCCGACTCGTCGATCACGCCTGACGAGCGTGGACCGTCGAGATCGACGAAGCCGTAGCCGCCGAAGTCCCTCGCGTACAGGATCTGTGTCGCGCCGGCCTGGAGTTCGTGATAGTCGCCCGCAAAGACTTCGACGGTCATCCGTGGCTTGCCAACGTCGGCCTTTGGGATGCGCAAGATGAACGAGGGCTCGGTCGCCATTCCGACGAAGACGGAGTCGTCACCGATCGTGAGTTCCGGTGCCAACCCGAACGGTTGGGAGCCAATAGACGCCGTGATCCGTGGCGCGCGAGCTTGGCGAAGGTCCGCACGATGGACTTCGCCACCGTTCGTCATCCAGAGGTCTCGACCGTCCATGGCGAGGGCCGTGATCGCGTACTCGGTCTCGAGGCGCGAGAGTCGGGTCATGCGGCCGGGATCGCTGATGTCGATCACCGAGATGCCAGGCGTTCGAGGGCGTTCCCACGCATCGTATCTGGTCTCGATCATCGCCATGATTCCCGCGTCGAGCGAGATGCTCCGGATCTCCATGCCGGCTTCCATCGGCAGCAGGCGGTCGATCCCCCTCGCGCCACCGGCCGCCGTGACGTCGATCGCCACCACTCCGGTGCGGCCCGTCGCGACGAAGAGCGTGCCGTCATCGCCCGCGGCCTGCCAGGCGAAGCCCGGCAATGGTATCCGCGCGCCGAGCCGCGGATGATCGGGTAGCGAGATGTCGAACTCGACCAGTCCGGAGCGACCCAGGGTGGCGAAGGCCCGGTCGCCATCGATCCAGAGATCGGTGATCTCGTCGTCGAGAATGCGCGATCGACCGACCCTTCGGCCGGGTGCACCCGCAGGCTGCAGCGCGACGATCAGCCGCCGGCCCTCGCCGAAGTAGACCCGGTCCCCGCTTCGGGCGATGGCCCGGGTCGCGCCACCGAGCTGGTCGACGAGTCGGAACTCGGCGGGCGGTGGCCGTCGAGCCGGCGGTGCTTCGGTCGCGGCCGCGACGATACCTGGTCGCCCGTCTTCAGCGGAGACCCCTCGAGCCCGAGATGTCGGGATGGCACCGGCCAAGAGGAGCAGGATCACCAGACATCGGTGTCGAGACATCACGATCGGTCTCCAGAGGGGTCGAGGGAACGGAGTCCCTCGACCCTCATCAAGAAGCGTGCCGATCGATCAGGCCGTGCCGTGGCGCGCGGGTCGCGTGATTGCGACAGCCGCTCGCATCTCGAGACCGAGCACCCGTGACGTCAGGGACAGCCCGCCTTGAAGATCAGGCTGTTGAAGAGCGGGTGGTAGGGTTTGCCCGGGTCGACTAGCGAGAGGCAGTTGCGCGGCGGGTTGTTGGGTCCCGGCGGCAGGTTGGGATTGGCCGGCAGGCCGTAGCCGGCCACCTTGCTCGGGTCGGCCAGCGCGGCGGCGAGCACGGCCGGCGGCACGCGCTCCCGCGCGGCATCGCTGACGCCAGCGCCGCCGGCCGCGGTGGCCGTCGCCGTGGGTGGCAGGTTGGGCGTGGCCGTCGAGGGTAGACCCGGCGTGGAGGTCGGAGCCGGGATCGGCGTGTCCGTCGGGCCGGGCAGGGGTGTTGCGGTATTGGTGGGTGCCAGTGTAGGCGTGCCCGGCACGGCAGGGGTTGCCGTGACCACTCCACCGGTTGGCGTAGGGGGAAGGGTCGATGTGGGAGCAGAGGAGCCGCCGATTCGGAGCAACATCGCCATATGATCCCTTGCGCGCGGCATGCCCCCGCCCTGGGCGGGGATGCCTGTGTAACTGGTCAGATCCATCGCGGCCGCCTCGGCGATCTCGGTGACCACGACGGCCAGGGGCTGATCGCCGCGGATGACGGCCTGGCCGTAGGTGCCCGGGGGCAGGCCGGGTAGGTCCGGTGGCCACCACAGCACACCTCCTTCCGCGGGGAGGGTGGCCGCGCAGGCCGCACCGCAGCTCAGATCGCTGCCGGCCGCGTCGATGGGGGCGATGGTCACGCTGGCCTCTTCACTACCGAGATTCATCACCTGGATCGCCGTCGTCTGCCGAATCATCGTGCCCGCGCGGTTGAGGAAGTGCGGCAGGTGGACGGTTTGTGCGCCGCGATCGGCCGGCATGGCGTCGTAGGCCTGGGCCAAGGAGCCCGTCCCAACGCTGCGATCGACGATCGTGGCCACGATGGGGCCGCCAGCCGATTCGAGGATGGCGCTGGCGCTGCAGCCGGCCGGCAGCGGTCCGGTTGCGGGGGACTGGCTCAAGCGGACCATCTGCCCCGCGCCGATGGAGATCGGGCCCGCGGAGAACTGCTGTCCCCCACAGCTGCCCGCCACACCGAGAAAGCGGAGGCTCAGCTCGACCGGGTCACTCCCCGGCGCCAAGGCCACGATCTGGCTGTCCAGCGGCGTCGAGCTCGAGTCGCCGGGATCCAAAGGCACTTCGGCGTGGATCATCGGGGCGTAGAGCCGATCCGCGGCCTCGTCGGTCACCCATCCCGAAAGCGCATAGGTGCCCTTGTCGCTGTTCTCGATGTCGACGATGTGGCTGACGACGATGGGTACATTGGCCGTGATCCGGGCCCAACCGTCGAAGCCGTCCGGCACCGCGGCGAACTCCGCGTTCTTGCCGAGGTCCAGCGTGGCCGAGGTCCCGGGCCCGATCGAGAAGAGCGATTCCTGTACCGGGCTGCCGTCCGTGCCGAGCAGCTCGAAGGTTGCTTGCGCCTGCTGCGAGGTGTCGGTGTTCTGAATGGAGATCAGCGAGGTCTCTGCCATGTGACCTTTCACCACGCCGGGGAGCAGCAGGTCCGTCGCCGGTTCGTGGCTGCCGTACATGATCGCACCACCGGAGGTTGGCCACTCAGTGCGCGAGATCGTGCCGATGTCGCGATCCGAGCTCAGGATGGCCGCATAGGCGCCGTTCTGAAGCGTGTTCTCGTCGTTCAGGATGAGCTTGGTGGCGGCGCCAGGTGCCACCGGCGACCGCACGAGCGAGATCGGCGAACCGCCGCGTTGGTTGTAGAGGTCGGCCACCACGGTGGCCGGCTGGCTGGAATCGAGGTTCTGGATCCAGAGCTGCGAGTTGCCGGCACCCTGGATGCCGGTGGGGCCGGCCAGGGCGGTCGATCCGGTGTCCTCGGGCAGGAGCCATGAGCTCGTGGCCAGGATGCCGGCAAGCGCCAGCATGCTAGCGAGGACGAGGGGGGCGCGAAGTTGGGACATGTCGGTCTCCTTGCAAGATCGGCCTGCGAACGGTAGGGGATCCACTGCGGCGGTGCAGTACGCTCGACGTCGAGATGCGCGCCGGGCTTTCAGGGTAAGGGCTCGTCGCCTCGAGGTCCCGGCGGACGGGAGCGATTGCACCCTGGATCTACCTCACCGGCCAAGCCAGGGAAGGAAGGCTCCCGTTTCCGAGGCTAGCACCTCGATCTCCGGGATTTCGAATTCGGCCTGGATGGGCCGCCGCTCGTGGTCCCGCAGATCGATGCTGGCCGACCGGGCAAGCGGCAGCATGCCCGCGACCTCGGGTCGAAGGCCGACCCGGAAACTCTGGACTCCCGTGTCGGTGGACGGCACACGCCATTGCAGGCTGCGCCCATCGCCGCGGATCTCGGCCGAGGGCAGCGAGCTGCCCGACACGGCCCGTATTCCCTCCGGCAGCTCGAGCTGGAGGACGAGGTCGCGCAGGTAGCGACTCTCCAGGAAGCTGGCAACGCGATCCAAGTCCTCATCGAGCCGCGCCGTGTCTTCGGGCGGGTAGAAGTATCGACCCGAAATGGCCGCCTGGCGTAGACAGGCCGCATCGCAGCGCCCGCTGGCGCATTGCGCCATCAGCAGCATCCCGGAGCGCTTGGCCTGCCGCGCCGCATCGAGGACGACTTGGCAGCCCGCGGGGCAGCGTCCGTCGGAGACCAGGATCATGATCTCCTGGATGATGGAATCGCTCATCGGACGGGCGATCGGAGCGCGTGCTTCGACGAGCATTTCTCTGGCGACGTCGATGCCCAGAGCCAGGTCGGATGCCGATGCTCCGCTGACCACCGGCTCGACGGTATCCAGACAGGCAAACGCGGCCCGCATCCCGGGCTCCAGCGCGCAACGCGCCTCGATCCTGTCGGCGTAGACTACGACCCCCACCTGCAACTCGGGCTGGCCGTCGAGGTTCTCGAGCGCTAGACGCAATCGCGCGCGCAGCCTATCGAAGTCGAAGTCCGGATCGCCCTGGCCGGCCGCCGCGTCGACGACCAAGGCGATATGGGTGGCCGTGTACTCCTCGGGGCAGTCGATGTCGGCGACGAAGGAAGCGGTGACCGTCTCGCCGAGCGCGACCTGATCCGGCCGGGCGTACAGGTCCGCCTCGATCCGGCACGGGCTGGGGTCGTTCTGTGCCAGCGCGGCCGGGTGGGAGGGCATGGGTTGCAGCAAGGACAGCAACCCGAGAGCCATTCCGAACGTGACCCACTGCCGAACAACTCGAACCATCCTATCCATGCGCCATCTCCCCTGGTCTCACCGAAGCCGTCGACAAGGCTTGCCGCTCGCGTCATGAAGCGTCCGATCCGAGCGATGCTTCCGTACAAGACCTTAACCCGCGGCCAGGTCGGAATTGGACAGCCTTGTCAGGTCCGGGGTGGGCCGCCGGGAGTTTGCGGATTCTGACAGGGCGATACCAGCGTGCCGTCCCATCGCTCACGCCCTGCGCCCGTGGATTCTTGGGGCGGTGTACAATCCGCGTGCGCAGGGATGTCGTGCGGCCTCGGCTCGACCGGTGTCGCAGTCCGAGATCCGGGGTTCGATCGGATGGTCAGGCGGAGGGGAAGGGATGGCGGATTCGATACGGGAGCGGGCCGATTTGCTGAGCGGTGTCGGGGTCTTCCGCGGGCTCGATGCCACGGCCTTGGAGGCCGTGGCTCGAGAGGCTCGGCCCAAGCGCTTGGCGGCTGGCGAGATGCTCCTGCGCCAGGACGAGCCGGCCGAAGACTTCTATGTGGTTACCGAGGGCCGGATTCGCCTGAGCCAGGTCACGGCCGAGGGGCACCAGGTGATCATGGGCTTCGTCGGGCCCGGCGGCGGGGTGGGGATCATCGCGGTCTTGGGCCGCATCGGCTACCCGGTCTCGGCCGAGGCGGTGGAGGACAGCGAGGTGCTGGCCTGGGAGGGCGAGGCCTTCGGCCAGCTCATGCTCGATCACCCGCAGCTGGCCGTCAACGGCATGCGCCTGGTAGCCGGCCGCTTCCGGGTGGTCATGGACCAGCTGCGCGAGCTGTCGACCGAGCGGGTCGAGCGCCGCGTGGCGCGGGCCCTGCTGCGGCTGACCGGGCAGACCGGCCGGCGCACCGAGCGCGGCATCCTGATCGACATGCCGCTCTCGCGCCAGGACCTGGCCGAGATGACCGGCACCACGCTCTTCACCGTCAGCCGGACGATGAAGGCCTGGGAGGAGCGCGGCCTGGTCCAGTCGGGTCGCAAGGAGATCTGCGTCTGCGATCCCCATGGCCTGACGGTCATCGCCGAGGACCTGGTGGAGGCCGCTGGAGACGACGGGACGAACGACTGACGCGATGGCGGGATGACGGGAAGCCTGCGTGCCGGTCGGGCACCGAGGATGGGGAGGTAGGACATGAACGCTCGCGGGAAGCGGTGGATTGCCTACGCGATCGTCGCGCTGGTCTTGGCGGCCATCGTCGCCGATCTGCTCGGCCCGGAGGCCGGTAGCCGGCCCAGCGCCCATGCCCAAGGCCCGTCCCCCGTCGATCTCATCCCCATCTCGACCGAGTTCAACAGCCTGATCGGCATCGACCACCATGCGCCGACCGATCGGGTGGTGGTCTCGGTCAACTACGCCACCGGCCAGCCCTACAACTTCGAGCTGGTGGCCTGGGACGGCAGCCGCACGCAGTTCTCCGAGATCGCCGGGCTGACCGAGGAGATCAAGATCGGCACCGTTTGGCAGAGCGACTGCACCGGCGGCTTCGAGCCGGGCGAGCTCTTCACCGGTACCGGCGTGCCAGGCGAGATCGCCCGGATCTCCTCCGACGGCAGCCAGATCCAGCGGCCCTGGGTCAGCCTGCCGGGCGAGGACGGGCTGATGCGCGGCGGCTTGTTCCAGGACCGCTTCTGCGTCTTCGACGGCGACCTGCTGGTGGTGACCACGACCGGAGGCGTGTGGCGCATCGATGCCGACGGGCAAGCGGAGCGCCTGGCGGCCCTCGGAGGGCATCTGGAGGGTGTAACCAGCGTTCCGAACGAGCCCGAGCGCTATGGGCCCTGGGCCGGCCGGCTGCTGACCGGCGACGAGAATCGGAACGAGATCTACGCCGTCGACGCCTCGGGTGCGGTGCATACCGAGCAGCTCGGCATCGCGCCGGAGGACTTCGACATCGTGCCGCCGCGCACCAACTTCTATGGCATCGACTACGCGGCCAAGCGCATCGTCGGCGTGCCGGCCGATGGCTGGCTGGACAAGCTGGGCGACGTGGTCATCGCCCAGGAGAGCGGCCAGCTCTGGGACGTTCGCTGGGACGATGCCGCGGCTGCCTTCCAGGTCAGCTTGCTGGCCCGGGTCGGCCAGTGGGAGCACGTCACCTTCTCCACCGCCGGCCTGGTCGAGATCCCGACCGCCACGCCGACAGAGGCGCCCAGCCCGACCCCAGCGCCCAGCGCGACGGCGACGCGACCGCCGACCGCCAGCCCGACGCCCGAGCGGTGGACCATCTACCTGCCCATCCTCTCCGAGCGCAAATGCGAGGACCGGCGGCTGGAGCTGGCCCTGGTGTTGGACATGTCGACCAGCATGCGCCGACCGCTGGCCGACGGCCGGCCCAAGCTCGACGCGGTCCTGGAGGCGGCCGGCACCTTCCTGGACGCCCTGGATTTGGACTCGGGCAGTCAGCGCGCGGCGCTTGCCGGCTTCAACGACCGCGCCTGGACCGCCCAGCCGGCCACGGGAGATCGCGCCGCGTTCGAGCGGGCGCTGGCCGCGCTGCCCGAGGGCATGGCCGAGGGCACGCGTCTCGACCTCGCTCTCGAGCAGGGGATCGAGCTGCTGGCCGGCGCACCGCCCGAGGCCGCCCGCGTGCTGATCCTGTTGACCGACGGTCTGCCCAACCGCGTGCCGACGCCGGTGCCGGCCGGCGGCCAAGAAGCCACCGTCCTGGCCGTGGCCGAGCGCGCTCGGGCGGCGGGCATCCGCATCTACACCATCGGCGTCGGCCGGCCCGACGCGCCCGAGCTGCCCGACCGCATCGATGCCGACCTGTTACGCGCCATCGCCGGCGATCCGGTGCGCTACCTCGAGGCCGCCGACGACCGGGCGCTGCGCGAGGCCTGGCGTGCGCTAAGCGTTGCCTTCTCCTGCCCGGCGGCCGGCATCCGCGATTCTGGCTGAGCGGCGCTAGCCCGAGGTCCAGACGCGACCGACCCGATCGGTGTAGGCCGTGTAGGCATCGCCGAAGTGCTCGCGCATCATGGCCTCCTCCGGTCCGATCCGCCCGAACCACAGGGCGGCCGCCGCGAGCAGGCCGCCGGCCGCGACGAGCCCGTTGTGCAGCAGCAGTGGCTGGGCCAGGCCCCAGACCCACAGCGCGAGGTACATCGGGTGGCGGGTGCGGGCGTAGATGCCGCTCGTGACCAGCTCGTGGTGCTCTCGGATCTCCAAGCTCTTGGACCAGTTCGTGCCCAGATCCGCCATGGAGCGCCAGAGGAGGGCCAAACTGAGCGCCAGACCGACGGTGCCGAGCGCAAGGCCCGACCCCTGTAGCGATCTGGGCAGGCGATAATCGGCCGCGTCGAGCCAGCCGGTGAAGACGTAGAGCAGCGGCAGGCCGGCCCAGCCGATGCCCAGGACCGCTATCGACAGCGACTCCCGCAGGCCGATGCGCCGGTCCACGACCTTGTCGCGGCTGGCGCGCAGCTCATAGGGCATCCGCATCAGGCTGAAGGCCAGCAGGGCGATCAGATAGATCCAGCGGCCGGCATCGAGATCGGGCATGCGCGTCTCCCATGGGGGCTCGAGGACTTCGAGGTCGAAGCGGTTAGCGGAAGGGGAAGCGAACCAGCCGCCTCGGGATCCGAGACGGCCGGACGTGTCGCTTCACGGGCGAACGAGCTGTCGGAGTCTCGCGTCTAACCCTCGTCTTCCTCCGAGCCCTCGTCGCTCTCGTCCTCGTCGCCGCTCTCTTCGGACTCGTCGGTGTCGCCGTCGTCGCCGGTCTCATCGGATGCATCCGCCGCGTCGGCGTCCTCCACATCCTCCGCGTCCCCCGACTCTTCGACCATCCCCGGAGCGTCCTCGGTCTGGTCGCCGTATCGCTCCTCCATCGCCTCGCGGATGCGCGCGGCCTGGTCCTCGGCGCCCTCCTCGAACCAGGCGTGCTCGGGGCGGGCCAGGATCTCCTCGATGACCGCATCCACCGAGTCGGCCTCGGCTTCCAGGCCGGCCTCGCGGCTTTCCTCGAGGATCTCCCGGGCCATGGGGATCAGCTCCATGTAGAAGCGCTCGGCCACCTCGTACATGCCGTGCCAGTGGGTGTAGTCCGGGGCCATCATCGAGGCGCCGTGGCGGGCGCGCCGGCCCTCGTGGTGCCAGAGGTAGAACCAGGTCCACTCGATCTCCTCGTCGAAGTCGGTGGGTGTGCGCAGCTGGGCGTCCTTCAGCGCGTTCATGATGGCCAGGCCCGGCTTGGCGAACTTCTCATTGTAGAGGATCACCAGGTCGTCGTACTGGGTGTAGAAGCTGTTGACGTAGTCCGGCGTGTGGCAATGCGAGCAGACGTCCTTCATGCGCTGGCGCTTGTCGGCGGCCGAGTCGACCACCAGCGCGCGGCGCAGCTCGGGATCCGTCTCGCTGACGATGGCGTGGTTCTCGTCGGTGTCCATCACCGCGCTGACCGGCGGGCGGTTGGTCCAGCTGATGCGCTCGCCCGGGTCGTGGGTCACCTTGCCGTCGTTGCGGCTGTGGCCGGACATGTGGCAGGTGGCGCAGGTGGGCGCGGCGGCGTAGTCCTCGCCCAGCACCCACTCGTCCGCGTCCAGGTTCATGTCGTCCTTCAGGTCGCGGTAGGCCACGCCGTGCTTGGACTCCTCGTAGATCTCCTTTTGCGGATGATCCGGACCCAGGTGGCATTTGCCGCAGTTCTCGGGCTGGCGGGCGCGCCGGGGCGAGAAGTCGTGGCGGCTGTGGCAGGCCGAGCAGGAGCCGCGCGAGCCGTCCAAATTCAGCCGGCCGATGCCGGTGTTGGGCCAGGTGCCGGCGTGGAAGATGGGCCGGCCATCCCGGTCATCCCGCGCGATCTGCGCCAGCACCGCCACGTTGGTCGGCTGCCCGCTCTCGTCCGGAGCCAGATCGTCGACCGTGATCATCTCGCCATCCACCGACTGCAAAGCCACCTTCGAGCCATGGCATTGCTGGCAGCCCGAGAAGGCGCTGGCCGTGCCGTTGACCATGTCGACCTCTTTACCCGGCGTCGGCGAATGCGGGTTGAAGGGCGCCCGCGCGCCCTCGACCGTCTCGGCCAGGTAGTTGTCCAGCGAGGCCAGGATGTTGCCGCCGGCCGCGTGATGGCTGGCCTCGAACTCGGCCGCCTCGGTCTCATGGCAGCGCGAACAGTCCTTCGGGGTGACGATGGTCGCGATCTGCGCGCCCTCGTGCCAAAAGCCGTCGGCATCGCCCTCGGCCGCCTGATGGCAGTCGACGCAGGCCACGCCCGACTCGGCATGCGGGCTGCCCTCCCAATGCTCGATGATGCCCGGATTCTCCTCGAGGTGGCAGTCGACGCAATCCGCCGAGGCCTCGGGCACCGCCACGGCGGCCTGGCTGAGGCCCACCTCGGCGCGCTTGCGCGCCGTCTCCATGTACTGCACCAGGATCAGGGAGAGCAGGAAGAGGCCCGACAGGGCGGCGATGATCCAGCGCTTGGCATCCAGCGACATGCTCTTGTCTCCCTCGATCTCGAATTGCGGATTAATGCTCGACCAGCGCTTCCCAGACCGTCAGGGCCACGATGGCCACGACGCCCAGGATGCCGATCCAGGTACTGGCTTCCTCGAGGCGCGTCCAACGCCGGATGGCCGCGTCGATGAAGGGCCAGGTGAACATCACGAAGACCACCAGGCCCATGCTCAGGACCGCGGCCGTGCCGGAAAAGAGCTTGAGCCAGCGGAAGGCGACGTAGAAGAACCACTCCGGCTTGATGACCTCCGGCGTGACCAGCGGGTTGGCCGGCTCGCCCAAGAGGGCCGGGAAGATGGTGGCCAGCGCGCTGAGCAGGATCATCAGCACCAGGCCGATGATCAGCTCCGTGTAGAGGTGGTCCGGGAAGAAGTCGAAGGTCCTCTCCCGCTCCTCCTCCGTCTCGCTTTCGAAATGCAGGTCGGTGACGCCCTGCAAGCGGATGATGGCGATGTGCACCACCACCAGGGCCGCGATGGTCACCGGCAGCACCGCCGCGTGCAGCACGTAGAAGCGCGACAGGGTGAGCTGGTTGTAGCTATCGCCGGCCAAGAGCATGCGCTTGGCCATTCCGCCGACCACCGGCACCGTGTCGGCGATGTTGGCGCCCACCGTCGCGCCCCAGAAGCTCAGCTGCTCGTAGACCAGGCTGTAGCCGGTGAAGCCGGTCATCAGGGTGGCGATGAGCAGGCACATGCCCACCATCCAGTTGATCTCGCGCGGCTTGCGGTAAGCGCCGGTGAAGTAGACCCGCATCTGGTGCAGGATGACCGCCGCGATCATCAAGGTGGCGGCCCATTTGTGCACGCTGCGGATGTACCAACCGAAGCTGGCCTCTTCGGTGATGTAGCGCACCGACTCGTAGGCCGTCTCCGGCGCCGGCTGGTAGTAGAAGGCCAAGAGGATGCCGGTGACGATCTGGACCACGAAGAGGTAGGCCGGCGTGCCGCCCAGCGCGAACCACCAGCGCTCGAGGTGATGCGGCACCGGCTCGTTGGTCAGCGTGCGCAGATCCTCGCCGGAGACCGGCAGTCGCTGGCCGAACCAGTCGCGCAGCAGCGTCACGAGCGTCGACCTCCGCGCTCGGCCGAGGAGTCTTCGGCCAGACGCTCGGTGGGCACCTGGATGTAGAGCAGGCCCGAGCGGAGTTCCAGCGGATAGCGCGGCAGCGACTGGCCGGCCTCGGCCGGCGGCCCTTCGGTGGCCACGCCCGAGGGGTCGAATACCCCGTTGTGACAGGGGCAGAAGAAGCGATCGTTCTGGGCCTGCCAATGCACCTGGCAACCCAGATGCGGACAGACGCTGGAGAGCGCCACGAAGTCCTCCACGCCGCCGGCCTCGCCCTGGCGGGCGATGTTGATCGTCTCGCCGTTGGGCGCGCGGTACATCATCGCCGCGCCCGGCGCCAGCTCGTCGGCGCGGGCCAGGAACATCCACTGCCGCGCCGGATCGCCCGCCGGGTAGAGGTAGCGCATCGCCAGGCGCGCGAAGTTGCCGTAGCCGGCCACCAGCCCCAGGCCCATCGCCACTCCGGACAGCCGGGCCAGAAAGCCGCGCCGGCTGCTGCCCGCGCCCGGGTCGGACGGGGCGGAAGAAGGCTTGTCGCTCGGGTCCATGCGCGCCTCCTCGGGTCCACGGGTCTCGTCGAGCATGCATTGTTCACGGCATCTTTTTGCTGTCAAGCGTAAGCAAAATACCCCTTCCGTGCCGCTCATTGCGCTAGCGCAAAGACGCACCTTCTTGCTGGCGATAGGCTGGTCTCGAGGTCGAGTTCCGAAGATCCGGTCTCGAGGATGGCGAAGGAGGCGGTCATGACCTCGGAGGGTCCGAGCAAGGAGATGAGCGTGGCGCAGGTCCTGGCCCGGTGGCCGGAGACCACCGCCGTGTTCCTCTCCCTGAGAACCGCCTGTCCGGGCTGTGCCCTGTCCCGTTTCTGCAGCCTGTCCGACGTGGCCCGCGAGTACGCGCTGCCCGTCGAAGAGATCCTCGAACGCCTGCAGGAGGCCATCGCCAGTCGAGTCGACGCAGCCGAGGGCTCGGAGGCATCGGCCTCCGAGCGCGGCCCCTCGATCGACGACCCCTTCGAGAGCCCGCGGCGCTCGCTCCGGGCCGCGGCGGCCATCCTGCTCTTGGCCGGCCTGATCCAAGCCTGCGGCGGCATGGCGGATCCCCCTCCCGGAGCGGCCGTGGACGAGGCCGGCGCGCGGGTCGCGGCGGCTTCCGATCGGAGCCCCTCCGGCGACCCCGCGGCGATCGACGAGCAACCGGCATCGGATCCGTCGCCGACCCCGGCCGGCCTGCGCGGCGAGCCGATCCTGCCCGAGCGCCCGGCCCCCGACTTCCTGCTGCAGGGTCCGGGCGGTGCCGACTGGCGCCTGTCCGAAGCTCGCGGTCGCGTGGTCGCGCTCTTCTTCGGCTACACCCACTGCCCCGACGTCTGCCCGCAGACGCTCAACCGGGTCCGGCAAGCCCTGCTGCAGCTCGATGACGACCAAGCCGCCGAGGTCCTATCGGTCCTGATCACCGTCGATCCCGAGCGCGACAGCGCCGAGCGACTCGAGCGCTACGTGACCGGTTTCGGTGCGGGCTTCGTCGGACTGCGCGGCTCGCCGGAGGCGATCGCGGACGTGGCCGCGGGCTACGGGGTTCGCTACGAGAAGGAGCTGCCCGATGGCGCCGACCCGCAGGTCGCCGCCGAAAACTACAGCGTCGCCCACTCCGGCCGGGTCTTCCTGATCGACGCGGCCGGCCAATTGCGGACCAGCTTCATCGGTCCCTTCACGCCCGAAGAGATGGCGCAGGACCTGCGCCTCTTGCTCGCAGAGCGCCGGCCCTGAGATGGCCGGACGCTTGGATCACCGATCTCGAACCGTTCACCGAACTCGATCACCGATTCCGATCACGAGGAGGAATGCAGTGAAACGCGCAATGACCATCATGGCCCTGCTGTTGGTCGTGCCGGCCCTGGTCTTCGGCTGCCGGAGACAGGACGTCGACACCAGCGGTCAGCCCCGCCCCGAAGAAGCCCAGACGGGCGCCGGCGATGCCCGACCGGGCGCCGGTGCGGCCGTCTCCGGGCTGAGCGACACCGCGGCCGACATCGCCGCCGAGCGCGGCCTTTCACCGGATGACGTCGAGGCCGCCCTCAAGACCTTCATGCCTTCGGGTACGCACGACGAGTACCTGATGTTCGCCTCGGGCGGCCATAGCGGGCAGGTGCTGGTCATCGGCATGCCCTCGATGCGCCTGCTCAAGGTCATCGCCGTCTTCACGCCCGAGCCCTGGCAGGGCTGGGGCTTCGGCGCCGACGGCACCGACGCGGTGCTGGACGGCGGCGACGTGCGCGAGGGCCGCCAGGTGCGCTGGGCCGACACCCACCACCCGGCGCTCTCGGAGACCGAGGGCGACTACGACGGCCAGTTCGTCTTCATCAACGACAAGGCCAATGCCCGCATCGCGGTGGTCGACCTGCGGGACTTCGAGACCAAGCAGATCGTCAAGAACCCGGTCAGCGACGTCGACCACGGCGGTGCCTTCGTCACCCCCAACACCGAGTGGATCGTCGAGGGCGGCCAGTACGCCACGCCGCTGGGCTTCGAGTACGCCGGCCTGGACGAGTACGACGAGCGCTACCGCGGCCACGTCACCTTCTGGAAGTTCGACCGCGAGGCGGGCCGCATCGACATCGAGCAGAGCTTCGCCATGGAGCTGCCGCCCTACTGGCAGGACCTGAGCGATGCCGGCAAGCTGGTCAGCGAGGGCTGGGTCTTCCTCAACAGCTTCAACGCCGAGCGCGCCACCGGCAACGATGGCAGCGAGAACGGCGTCAACTTCGAGTCCGGCGCTTCGCAGAACGACATGGACTACATGCACCTGATCAACCTCGATCGAGCGGCCGAGGTGGCGGTGTCCGGTCCGACCACCGAGATCAACGGCATGCCGGTCATCTCGATGGACACCGCCATCGAAGAGGACCTGCTCTACCTGATGCCCGAGCCCAAGAGCCCGCACGGCGTCGACGTGACGCCCGGCGGCGACTACCTGGTGGTCTCCGGCAAGCTCGACCCGCACGTGACCGTCTACAGCTGGGAGAAGATCCAGGCGGCCATTGGGGCCGGCCAGTGGGACACGGACGACTACGGCCTGCCGATCCTGCCCTTCGACGACGTGGTCGAGACCCAGGTCGAGGTCGGTCTGGGCCCGCTGCACACCCAGTTCGACGGCCAGGGCTACGCTTACACCAGCCTCTTCCTGGACACCGCCGTCGCCCGCTGGAGCCTGGGCGGGGACTACACGCCCGAGGGCCAGGAGCCCTGGAGCCTCATCACCAAGACGCCGGTGCAGTACAACGTCGGCCACCTGGCGGCCGCCGAGGGCGATACGGTCAGCCCGGACGGCAAGTTCCTGGTCTCGCTCAACAAGTGGGCCGTCGACCGCTTCCACAACGTCGGCCCGCTCCTGCCGCAGAACTTCCAGCTCTTGGACATCAGCGCGGGCGGCACCGACATGCCGGTGATCTACGACATGCCCATCGGCATCGGCGAGCCGCATTACGCCCAGATCATCAAGGCCGACAAGCTCTCCGGCTGGGAGACCTACCCCGAGGTGGGCTGGGATCCGCTGGAGCAGGCGCCGGCCGAGAACGCGGCCATGCCGGGCGAGGAGCGCGTCGAGCGCGACGGCAACCAGGTCGAGATCTACATGACCGCCATCCGCAGCCACTTCACGCCCGAGCGGGTTCAACTGCGCCAGGGCGACGAGGTGACGCTGCACATCACCAACATCGAGACCGCCCACGACGCCACGCACGGCTTCGCCATCACGGCCTACGGCGTCAACCTCTCGCTGGAGCCGGGCGAGAGCGAGACGGTGACCTTCACCGCCGACGAGCCGGGCGTCTTCCCCTACTACTGCACCGAGTTCTGCTCGGCGCTGCACCTGGAGATGCTGGGCTACATGCTGGTCGAGCCGGCCGAGGCGGCCGCGCAGGCCATCACGCCCTGACCCGACGACTTTCTCTCCTCCAAGCCGCGCGTGGGGGATGGGACCGCTCCCGTCCCCCACGCCGGCCGGGCCCGAGCCGAAGCCCGGCCGGCGGCGCTCCAACCGGGAGCCTCAGGACATGAACGACATCGATGAGAGGGTCGCAGGAAGCCGAAGCGTCACGCCTCCGACCGACGCCAGCGACCATCGCCACGGCCCCTACCGCCTCTCCAGCCTCTTCTTCGCCGGCGCGGCCGCGCTGGTCGTGGCCTCCATCTTCTTCCCCTACTGGCGAATGCGCCTCAACGCGCCGCAATACCCCAAGGGCCTCTTCCTGACGGTCTACATCGACCATCTGCAAGGCGACATCTCCGAGATCGACGGCCTCAACCACTACATCGGCATGGCCCCGCTGAGCGAGGCGGCCGGCATCGAGCGCCTGCTGGCGCCGGTGGCCATGGCGGCCATCGTGCTGATGGTGCTGGCCACGGCCTTCGTGCACCGCAAGTGGTTTGCGCCGCTGACCCTGCCGGCCATGCTCCTGCCCCTGGTCTTTCTGGGCGACATGTACTATTGGCTGCGCAGCTACGGTCAGAACCTGGACCCCAGCGCCGCCCTCTCCAGCGCCATCAAGCCCTTCACCCCCACCCTGATCGGCCACGGCGAGATCGGCCAGTTCTCGACCGATGCCAGCCTCGAGCCCGGCTTCTGGCTGGCCGTCGGCGCTAGCATCCTGATCAACGTCGGCCTGCACTACCGCCGCAAGGCACGGCGCGAGCTGCTCGGGGAGGCCGGCTGATGGACCCGCTTCGTTGGCCGAGCTGCGAAGTCGCGGCATACCTCGCGCCGCGCCTCCTGCGCTTGGCGATGCTGGCCGCTGCCTTGGTCGCCGCCCCCCAAGGCGGTCATCCGGTCGCGGCTCAGGACCTCACCGAAGACGAAATCGAGGTGGCGAGCTTCGACGGACGTCGACTCCAGGTCGGAGCGGAGCTCGACTACTCGACGCTGGCCGAGGCCCTGTCCGAGGCGCGGGACGGCGATCGCATCGAGGTCCATGGTGGCCATCACACCGGGCCCTTCGCCATCGACGTGGCCATCGCGCTGGTCGGCATCGACCGGCCGGTGCTCGACGGCGGCGGCGAGGGCGACGTGCTGCGCCTGGGCGCGGCGCCGTCCCGCGTGGCCGGCTTCGAGATCCGGGGCAGCGGCGATCGCAACGACCGCGAGGATGCCGGCATCCGGGCCGATGCCGGGCCGGTCTCCATCGAGGACAACCACCTGGTCGACGTGCTCTACGGCATCAACCTCAAGCAGGCGCCCGGCAGCTTGATCGCCCGCAACGTCGTGCGGGGCCGCGACATCCACATCGCCCGCCGCGGCGACGGGATCCGCATCTGGGAGAGCCACGGCACGCGCATTCTCGACAACCGGGTCGAGGCCGGGCGCGACGTGGTGATCTGGTATTCCGAGGACCTCTTGATCCGCGGCAATACCGTGCGCGACGGGCGCTACGGGCTGCATTACATGTACTCCCACGCCAGCCGCATCGAGGCCAATCGCCTCGAGCGCAACGCGGTGGGCGCCTTCCTGATGTACTCCAAACAGCTGCTGATCGAGGGCAATGCGATGACCGGCAACCACGGCCCCTCGGGCTACGGGCTGGCGCTCAAGGACAGTGACGACATCCAGGTGATCGGCAACGTGATGGCCGGCAACCGGGTCGGCCTCTACCTGGACGGTACGCCCTCCAGCCGCGAGGCGCAGGGCATCGTCGAGCGCAACCACCTGGCCTACAACGACATCGGCGCCCTGCTGCTGCCGGCGGTGAAGCGCAACCGCTTCGCGGCCAACAGCTTCGTCGAGAACGGCCAGCAGGTGGCGCTGACCAGTCGCGGCTCGGCCGATGGCAACGACTGGACGCCCGACGGCCGGGGCAACTACTGGAGCGACTACGCCGGCTACGATGCCGACGGCGATGGCCTGGGCGACTTGCCCTACCAGCCCGCCAGCCTCTTCGACGACCTGTTGACGCGCCAGCCCGAGCTGCGGCTCTTCAGCATGAGCCCGGCCCAGGGCATGCTCGACCTGGCCGCCCGGGCCTTCCCGGTCTTCCGCCCGCCGGCCATCCTGACCGACGCTGCCCCGCGCACCCGCCCCCTGCCCTCGCCCGTGGCGGCTCCAGAGCGAAAGGGAGGACCGCTGGTCGCATTGGCCCTGGGCCTGGTGGCCTCGGCGGCACTCCTGATCGCGTGGGGACGAGCCCTGGACGCGACCACGCCCGGGCGCGAGCGACCGCGCGCGCTGCCCGAGCCCACGAGGATCCGACCATGACCGAGACCATGATCCACGCGGAGGCGCTGCGCGTCCGCTTCGGGCACGCGACCGTGCTGGATTCGCTGAGCTTCGAGCTGCCGGCCGGCGGCAGCCTGGCCCTGTGGGGCGAGAACGGTGCCGGCAAGACCACCGCCATCCGGGCGCTGCTGGGCCTCCTGCCTTTCGAGGGCCGCGTGACCATCGCCGGCCATCCGCTGCCAGAGCGGGGCCGTCAGGCGCGCGCCCAGGTGGGCTACGTGCCCCAACAGCTGGCCTTCTACGAGGACATGCCGGCCCTGGCCTTGCTGCGCTACTTCGCCGGACTGCGCGGCACGCCGCGTGACCAGGCGCCGGCCTTGCTGGAGCGCGTCGGCCTGGGCGACCAGGCCAAGAAGGCCGCCGGCGCCCTCTCTGGCGGCATGCGCCAACGCCTAGCCCTGGCGGTGGCCCTGCTGGGCCAGCCGCCCATCCTGATCCTCGATGAGCCGACGGCCAGCCTGGATCGCGAGGCGCGGGCGGACTTCGGGCAGCTGCTGGCCGAGCAGCGCGCGGCCGGCCGGGCGCTGCTCTTCACCTCGCACCGCATCGAGGAGGTGGTCGCCTTGGCCGACCAGGTGATCGTGCTAACCGGTGGCCGCGAGCGCTTGCGCTGCGAGGCCGGCCAGCTCGAGCGTGCGCTGCGACCCGAGACGATCCTGCGCATCGCTCTGTCCGAGGCGGGGATCGAGACCGCGCTGTCGGTGCTGACCAGCCAGGGTTTCGAGGCCCGCCGCAACGGTCACGGCGTCAAGGTCCGCGTGGCCACCGGCGAGCGGGCCGCGCCCCTGTCGGCCCTGGCCCGCGCCGGCATTCCGCCCATCGACTTCCAACTGGAGGAGGCGCGCACATGGCCCCCCGAGTGATCCTGCTGGTGGCCCGCAAGGAGGTGCGCGACGCCCTGCGCAACCGCTGGTTCCTGCTGTATGCCATCGGCTTCGCCGTCCTGGCCCTGGCCCTCTCGCGCCTGAGCCTGAGCGCGGGCAGCGCGGCCGGCTTCAGCGGCTTCGGTCGCACCGCCGCCAGCCTGGTCAACCTGGTGCTCCTGGTCGTGCCTCTGATGGGCCTGACCCTGGGCGCCGGCAGCCTGGCCGGCGAGCGCGAGCGCGGCACCCTGGCCGCCCTGCTCTCTCAGCCCGTCTCGCGCCGCGAGGTCTTGCTCGGCAAGTTCCTCGGCCTGGCCCTGGCGCTCTGCGCCGCCCTGGCCCTGGGCTTCGGCCTGGCCGGATTGGCGGTGGGCGCCGGCGGCGGGGCCGTCGGCGCCGAGGCCTACGCCGGCCTCCTGGGCTTCACGTTGCTCTTGGCCCTTGCGATGTTGGCCCTGGGCCTGCTCATCTCCTCCCTGTCCCGACAGGTCGGCACGGCCACCGGCGTGGCGCTCTTCGCCTGGCTGGCGCTGGTCTTCCTGGGCGATTTGGGCCTCATGGGCAGCGCCATGACCATGCGCATGGACGTGGGCACGCTTCTGGCGCTGGGCCTGGTCAACCCGCTATCCAGCTTCAAGATCGCCGCCGTCGGCGCCATCACCGGCAGCCTGGACGTGCTGGGGCCGGCCGGTGTCTACGCCACCCGCCACTACGGCGCGGCCTTGCCGGCCATCCTGGCCGGCCTGCTCGTCGCCTGGTGTCTGGCGCCCTTGGCAGCCGCCGGCTGGATCTTCGAGGAGAGGGGGATCCGATGATGAACCGCCCGACCTTTGGTCGCCTCGAATTCGGTCGGCGACCGGCGAGCGTCACCGCTCTCGCCATCCTGTTTGGGCTGCTGTTCGTGCTGACCGGGACCCTCACGGGCTGCGGACCGGACACCGATCCGCTGGCCCCGCCGGAGATCCGCTACGGTGAGGACGTCTGCGACGCCTGCCAGATGATCATCTCCGACCCCCGCTTCGCTGCGGCGACCGTCGTCGAGGTAGATGGGGCGAGCCAGGCGCGGCGCTTCGACGACATCGGCGATCTGCTGGAGTACCACCGGGAGGATCCGGATCTGGTGGTCTTGGCCTGGTACGTCCACGACTACGACAGCGAAGCCTGGCTGGACGCCCGTCGGGCGCACTACGTCCGCGCCGAGGGCATCCGCAGCCCGATGGGCTTTGGCTTGGCGGCCTTCGCCGAGCCCGAGCGAGCCGAGGCATTCGCTGCCGAGATGGCGGGCGAGGTCCTCGACTTCGAGACCCTGCTCGGCCGGCCGCCAGGCGGGTCGACGGCAAGCGAGTCACCGGGCAGCTTTCCCTGATTCCATATCCCAGCTCCGATCTTCAACCCCAATCCGAAACCGATTCCCGCGAGGAGAGACGACGATGCGAACGATGAACTGGATCCGCCGGATGACGCTCGCCCTGGCGCTGCTGACCATGGCCACCGGTGCCATGGCCTGCAACGGCTCCGAGCCCGCCGATCCCGCCCCGCCCGATTCCGCCGATTCGGCCGAAGGCTCGAGCGACGACGCGGCCGATGCCGAGCTGCCACCGGGCCTGGTCGCCGGTGACCCGGCCAATGGGGAAGAGCGCTTCACGCCCTGCGCCGGCTGTCACGGTGCCGATGCCACCGGCATCGAGGGACTGGGCAAGAACCTGCGCACCAGCGAGTTCCTGGACGGTCTGAGCGACGCCGAGGCCGTGGCCTTCTTGAAGGAGGGCCGGCCGGCCGGCCATCCGCTCAACACCACCGGAGTGGACATGCCGCCCAAGGGCGGCGACCCGACGCTGAGCGAACAAGACCTGCTGGACATCGTGGTCTATTTGCGAGACCTCGAGTGATTCTGGCATGCTGCGGCCCGACCGGGAGCCTCGAAGACCTGCTCGATTCCTCGGACTGCAAGGCGAGGAACGGCATGGGTTCCCCGGACCGCTCGAGCGCCCGCCACGGGTGCACACGTCGAGGAGCAAGGAGAGGAGAGTGGATACCATGACCGAAGAAATGCGCGACGCGACGGTCCACGAGGAAGGGGAGGCACATCCCTGGCAGCAGGTGCTGCTGGACGATGTCTTCCTGTTGATGATGGCCGGCCTGGTGGTGCCGACCCTGTTCTACATCGTCTGGGGCCTGATGGAACTGGCCCAGGTGCCGGTCTTCAGCGCGCCATGAATCAGACCCACACCGGGGACGCGGGTGCGACCATCGCCCGCAACAGCACCCTGATCGCGCCGGAGGGCCGTTGGTGGGCGCCGCTGGGACGGGACGAGCGCCTGTGGGTGCTGGTCACCCTGATCTGGGCGCTGGCCATGTTCGCCATGATGCAGCTGATCTGGCCGCGCATCGGCGATCAGCAGACCGTCATCGAGACCTTCCGCGTCGAGCCGACGGCCTTCCAGGGGCTCGTCACCGAGTTCACCGAAACCCATCAGGTCGAGGAGCGCGCCGGAATGCCGGTGGTCGCGCCGCCGCCCGGTCCGGTCTACCTGCTGGCCATGCGCTACCAGTTCCGGCCCATCCTGCGCCTGCAGCAGGGTGAGACCTACGAATTGCACATGAGCTCGCTGGACGTGCAGCACGGCCTGTCGCTGCAGCCGGACAACGTCAACTTCCAGGTGCTGCCGGGTTACGTGACCGTCCTGAAGATCACGCCCAAGGAGGTGGGGGACTACGTGGTGGTCTGCAACGAGTACTGCGGTACCGGTCATCACCTAATGTTGGGTGGAATCGAGGTGGTCCAATGAGCGCCACCCGCGAGACGACCATCGGGCGTATCTGCCAGGTGACCGGCCTGACGGTCGATCCCAAGGCCGAGCGCCTGCTCTTGTTCAACGCCGTCACGGCCGTGCTCTGGCTGGCCACCGGCGGCACTTTGGCGCTGCTCACGCTCCTGACGCGCTGGCAGGATGTCGGGCTGATCACCGACTCGGAATGGTTCTACCGGATCATCGGCGCCCACGGCGCGGCCATGCTGCTCTTCTGGATCCTCTTCTTCGAGGTGGCCGGCCTGATCTTCGGCGGCAGCATCCTGCTCAGCCGGCGCATGCGCGCGCCGCGCATGGGCTGGCTGGCCTACTGGATGATGCTCGTCGGCTCCCTGGCCACCTTCGTGATCATGCTCTCCGGCGATGCCACGGTGATGTTCACCGCCTACCCGCCGCTGGAGGCCACCAGCTGGTTCTACTTCTGGATCCTGATCTTCGCCGTCGGCGCCCTGGTGGCGGTGCTGCACTTCTTGGTCAACGTCGTGGCCGCGCGGCTCGACGGGATGCGCACCCTGCCTCTCTTCACCTTCGCGCTGGTGGTGGCGGCCATCCTGGCCCTCTTCACGCTCGTCTCCGGCACCTTGGCCATCGTGCCGGCCTGGCTCTGGAGCCTGGGCCTGATCGACCACGTCGACCCCGGCAGCTACCGGCTGCTCTTCTGGGGCTTCGGCCACGGGGCGCAGCAGGTCAACCTGGCGGCCATGGTCGGCATCTGGTACGCCCTGGCCACGCTGACCACCGGCGCCAGGCCGATCAACGAAGGGCTCAGCCGGGGGGCCTTCGTCCTCTACGTGCTCTTCATCCAGATGGGCTCGATCCACCACATCCTGGTCGATCCCGGACTGGGCGAGTGGGCGCGCGGCATCAACACCAGCTACTTCCTCTACGCGGCGGTGCTTGGCAGCATGATCCACGCCTTCACCATCCCGGCCAGCGTCGAGGTGGCCCAGCGCGGCGCCTCGCGTGGCAAGGGGCTGCTCGGCTGGCTGCGCGCCGCGCCCTGGTCCTCGCCGGGCTTCGCCGCCTTGGCGGTGAGCTTTGCGATGTTCGGCATCCTGGGCGGCATCAGCGGCGTGATCATGGGCGGGGTGCAGGTGAACATGATCGCCCACAACACGCTGATCGTGCCGGCCCACTTCCACATGACGGTGGTGGCCGGCACGACCCTGGCCTTCATGGGCATCAGCTACATCCTGGTTCCCTTGATCGTGCGCCGCGACCTCTTCCTGCCTTCCTGGGCCCGATGGCAGCCCTACATCTTCGGGCTGGGCATGCTGATCTTCGGCATCGGCATGGGCCTGGCCGGCCATGCCGGCTTGCCGCGCCGCCACTTCGACATCACCTTCAACGGCTTGCCCTTGGCCCAAGGGATCTTCGAGACGCCCTTCGTCGATCGGACCTTGGCCATGATGGGCATCGGCGGTCTGATCGCCATCACCGCCGGCGCCATGTTCGTGGTGGTGGCGGCCGGCACCGTCTTCTTGGGCAAGCGCAACGACTGCCCGGAGGTCGGCGATTTGGATGCACGTGCCCTGACGCCGGAGAGCCGCGAGCCGGTGCACGCCGGCCGCTTCGAAGCGCCGGGCACCTTCGTCCTGGCCACGGTCTGGCTGGCGCTCTTCGTGCTGCTCTATGCCTACTCCTGGCGCGAGCTGGGCCAGGTCGCCTGGATCATCGGGCGCTGAGGTCCCGATCGCGATGGACGGCTCGGCCCGGTCGACGCGAATGCAGCCGAGTTCGCCTTCACCGAGATGTCGAATCCTCATCGGAGGCCGGCGCGCCGTCGAGCGCGCCGGCCTCTCGCGCCAGCAGCCGCAGCAGCAGGACCAGGTAGATCAGGCCGCCGGCGAACATGATCCAGCCGCCGAGCCGCTGGTCGGCCAGGGCGCTCATGCCCCACAGCCCGGTGGAGCGCGCGGCGTACCAGGGGTAGAGCGGCCGGGCGGAGAAGATCAGGGCCAAGGCCACCAGCATGCCGGCCATGCTGCTGGCGAAGCAGAGGCCGTAGACGGCGTGGCTGCTGCCCGATCGTCGATCTCGATCGCCCGGAGACTCGCCGAGCCCTCGAAGCACCAACCACCAGAAGGCCATCGCGCTGCCCAGCATCAAGAGGTGCTCGGCCCCGTGAATCGGCCGGCTGCGCAGGGCGGCGTCGTAGGCCGGCGGCAGATGCCAGACCAGCAGGTTGAGGTTGAAGACCAGGCCGACCAGCCAGGGCCGGCGGGCCGGGGCCAGCAGGCGGCCGATCCAGCGTTCCAGCTCCGGTCGCGGGCCGGCCAGGAGGCCGGGCAATGCCTGCCGGGCGACCGCCAAGGGGCGCGCATAGAAGAGCAGCGGCGGCGCGATCTGCAGCAGGACCAAGTGCTGCACCATGTGCGCCGCCAGGGCGTCGTCGCTGTAGACCTCGATCGGCCCGCCGAAGGCGACGGCCAGCGAGGTCAGGCCGGCCAGGAAGGCCAGGAGATGGCGGATCCCGAAGGCCCGCTCGGCGGATGCCCGGCGCCAGGCCCAGAAGTAGGCCAGGCCGGACAGCGCCACGAGCAGTGCGAGCCCGGGTGCCAAGGCCAGGATCGGCCAGTCGCCGGTACCGCTGGTATGCGCCGGCCCGGCGCGGGGCCCGAAAGCCAGCGGCCCGGCGGGATTCCATCGGCTCATGCGTTCAGAACTCCCTGCACGGTTCGGATATGCGAGCAGGCGCCGAGGCGCTTGTCGCCGGACCGTGTCGAGGTGTCGACATCGAGGCTTCGGCCAAGGCACGGAGGTGCTTCGTGAAGGATAACATGCCCGTCCGATCGAGTCGCTGGCGACGTTGGGCATTGCTGCTCGGCGTCGCCGGCTTGCTGTTCGGCCTTTCGGCCTGCCAGAATCCTGCAGCCCAGCCCGAGGCGACGCCGGCCGTCGATTCGCCGTCCGAAGATGCGGCCGCAGATCCAGAGTCAGATCCGGCGACCTCGGACGAGGGCTCCGGTGACGCCGGTCCGCGTTCCAGCTCGGATGAGCCCGCGGCAGAGGCGGTCGACCTGGCCGCGATGGATGCCGAGTGGCCGACCGAGATGCTCAACGGCGAGGCCGGGCCGACCAAGAGCACCGTTCTCGACGCCATCCGCGCGCGCGACCTGCCGGAGACCTTGCCCTTGACCGAGGACTTCGCCGGCGAGGACTTTGCCGGGCGCCCGCTGATCGAGACGGCGCGCGAGTCGGGTATCGTCATCCTTGACTGGCCGCCGCCCTCGACCAGCGATCTGCCCGGCGATCGGTGGGCCGAGCGATTCGAGGCCTGGCTGGCCGAGTTCGCCGAGATCGAGCATACCGAGATCCACACCTGGGAGATCCAGCAGCTGGATCGCCCCGATGTCGAAGCTGCCATCGAGGTCGTCGAGGCGCTCTGGGTGGTCGGCACGACGCCCGAGGGGCGCCGGCGCGAGGATCGGCTCTACCTGGTCTTCGACCTGATCAAGGATCCGACGCTGGTCGAGGTAGCCGATGCCGAAGATCAGGCGACCACGCAAGAATCCGAGGAGGCGGCCTCGGAGCCGGAGGACCTCGGCTGGCGCATCGCCGGAGTGCGCAGTCGCGAGGGCCGGACGGTGATCGCCGAGGGGCGCTACTTCCAGGACGTGACCGAGCAGGTCTTGCCGGGCGGCTACGATCAGTCGGGCGCCGAGGTCTATACCGCGGCCGGCCCCGCGCTGGGCGACTTCGACGGTGACGGCGACCTGGACCTGTTCATGCCGCGCATGCACGCGCCGATGCGGCTATACGCCAACGACGGCAGCGGCCGCTTCCGCGATGTCACCGAGGACTGGGGGCTGCTGGATCGGCGCAGCCTGGAAGGCAGCATCAGCGGTGCCTTCGCCGATGTCGACCAGGATGGCTTGCGCGACCTCATGGTGCTCTTCCAGGGTCGCGGCCTGCGCGTCTACCGCAACGAGGGCAGCGCCTTCCGCGACATCACCGGACCGGTCGATCTGGCCGGACCGGGCCAGTGGCAGACCCTGTCGGTGGCCGACGTCGACGGTGACGGCTTCCCGGATGCCTACCTGACCAACTACAACCTCATCGACACGACGCATCAACCCGAGAACTATGTCGATGCCACCGACGGCCTGCCCAACGTGCTCTTGCGCAACACGGGTGATGGCGGCTTCGAGGATGCGACCGAAAGCCTGGGCCTGGACGTCGACAACCGGCGCTGGACCTACGCCTCGGCCTTCGCCGACTACGACGCCGACGGCGATGTCGACCTCTATGTGGCCAACGACTACGGTCCCAACCACCTCTTCGAAAACGATGGCGAGGGGCGCTTCCGCGACGTGACCGAGGCCTTGTCGGCCACCGACCAGGCCAACGGCATGGGCGTCAGCTGGTTGGACTTCGATGGCGACCTGGACCTGGATCTCTACATCTCCAACATGCAGAGCTTCGCCGGCAACCGCATCACCCGCCTGGAGCACTTTCCGGGTAGCGGCGAGCAGTCGGCGCTCTACCGGCGCTTCTCGCAGGGCAGCACGCTTCTCCGCAACGACGGCGACGATGGATTCACCGAGTGGAGCGAGCAGGCCGGCGTCAAGGCCGCCTTCTGGGCCTGGGGCGCGGCGCCCTTCGACTACGACGCCGACGGCGACGAGGACATCTTCAGCGCGGCCGGCTTCTACACCGGGCCCAACGCGGCCGACACCTGAAGCGTCTTCTGGCGCCAGGTCATGGCGTCCGATAGCGAAGGCCAAGCGGCCGAGCGCGAAGCCGGACATCAAAACCACTTCCGACAGCTGAGCCAGGAGGGCAAGAGCTGGAGCGGCCGCGAGCCGGACACCCTCTTCCAGAATCGCGGCGATGGCACCTACGACGAGGTCGGCCAGGTCATCGGCGTGGCCAGCCGCCTGGACAGCCGCGGCGCGGCCACCGGCGACTTGGATGGTGATGGCGATCTGGACCTGGTGGTGATGAGCCGCAACAACCCCATCATCAAGATCTATCGCAACGATACGCCGCTCGAGCAGCAGGGTCGTGTGCTGCAAGTCGACCTGGTCCATGACACATCCGGGAGCGAGGCCATCGGCGCCCGGGCCGTCGCGCGCTGCGGCGATGCCGCGGTGTTGCGCCAGGTCTCGGCCGGCTCCGGCTACCTGGCCCAATCGGCCTCGACCCTGCACTTCGGCTTGGGGGCCTGCGAGGGTCCGGCCACGCTGGAGGTGCTTTGGCCCGGCGGCCAGCGGCAGGACTTCGAGGGCCTGGAGGTCGACCGGCGCTACCGCATCGCCCAAGGCGAGGAATCGGTCGTGCGGCAGTCGCTGCGCGAGCGGAACTTCAGTGCCGGCGAGGTGGGCCCGCCGGCCGGGGACATCTCGGCGCCGCTGCCCGAGGTGCGTCTCGACTGGTTGGACGGCGAAGGCAGCTTCGAGCCGGCCGCCGGCCAGGGCATCCGCGTGCTCAACTTCTGGGCCACTTGGTGCACGGCCTGCATCGCCGAGATGCCAGACCTCGAGCGGCTCAAGGGCGAGTTTGGACCCAAGGGGGTCGAATTCGTCGGCCTGATCATGGACGAGCGCGAGCTGGAATCCGAGGTCCGCGCCTTCGCCGAGGATCGCGGCGTCAGCTACGCGCAGGCCTGGGGCACGATCGACTTCGAGAGCGACTTGGCCTCCATCGCCAACGCGCCGGCCGGCGCCATCCCGCTGACGGCGGTGGTCCAGGACGGCATCGTGCGCCACGCGGTGGCCGGCCGCATCGACCCGGGCGACATGGCCCGCCGGCTGGAGGCGCTGCTCGGGGAATAGGTCGGGTAGAATATGGTGCAAGAGACATGGATGTACACCGCGGACGGGTACGGATTCCCAGGAGGACCGACGATGACCGCCAAAGCGCGATTCAGCGCCGAGCAAGCACGCGAGATCGGGCAGACCATCGGCATCGATTGGGCCACGAGCCCCTTCGACGTCGAGCAGTTCCGCATGGGCTTGGACGTGGAGCTCGAGCATGGCCGGCACGATCCGGAAACGGACGTCACCGGTGACGACCCGGTCGTGACGGGCAAGATCGCGCTGGCCCACCTGCGCGAGTTCCCGGACTACTACACACGGCTGGCCAAGATGGAAGCGGAAGCCGAGGCTGGGTTGTAGAGAAGCCGCGCCCTAACCCGAGTGCCAGTCGGGCGGCTCGATCGCGCCTGCTCGACGAATTAGGCTCTTGTCCCAACTGATCAAGACAGCTTCGAGCAGGGATGAGGTGGCTGCGTACAGGGCATCGGCACCCCGAAGACGGAGTTCGATGCCCAGCCGCTCCGCGCGATCGAGCAGCGTGTCGTGCATGGGCTGGAGGCGGAGCACAGGATGGGATCGAAGGTGTGCGACCGCCTGCATTGCGGCCCTGCTGTCGTCCGTGCGCCGCGCAAGGGCACAGGCGGTTTCGACGATCAGGATGCTCGGAGCCGCCAGCCAGACACGTTCTTCGATCGTGATTTCGAGGAAGCGCACGCTCGGCGTGTGGAAGCGGTCATGGGGATCGAAGGCTGCGACCCAAACGTTGGCATCGACGATCAGCATTCGGGGTTCAATCCCGATCCAAGCGGGCTCGATCCTGCTCGACGATCTCGCTGGCGCTGGGTCCCTCGGTCCTGCCTTCCAGGCTCTGCTCACCCATTCGGATCCAGGATTCCAGCCACTCCGTGGAAGACGGGCCTTCGTCTTCTACGCCGTCGACCCAATCTTGATAGAGGCGCGTCGTGACCTCGCGAACGGCCTTGCCCTGGAGCGCAGCCTTGGCCTTGACCCGTCGGTAGAGTTCATCCGGGATCTCGATGGTGGTCTTCATGGCAGGCAATCTAGCATGCTTCCCATATTCCCGTCAAGCCATATTCTCCGAGTTGCCGGCCTCCCTCTGTAGTCGGGAACACGAAGATCGATCCGTGTCGAAGGCCCGGATCGAGCGGAATCCGCTGAATTCGGCGTATCCACCACCGGCCGGGGGCGTCTAGCATCCCGGACCCTGCCAACGTTGCCCATGGAGGATGCATGCCCGCGCCCCACCCCTTGCCAGCCTCTGACACCCTTCCCGCCACGCTCGCACGGCACACCCCGCCCGAGTCCCTTCGATTCGCGTCCTCCGTCCGGTCTCCGCTCTGGATCCCGATCCTCTTCCTCGTCACCCTCGTCTCGTCGAGCATCTTCTTCATCTCGCTGCATGCACCGACGGTCGGCCGCGCCGCGTCGGAGGTGCCGGCGAGTTCCGACCAGTCTTCGGTCTCGAGCCCGTCGGAGCTGGCGACCACACGCCTGCTCTGGCTGCCCGAGATGGGGGACGAGGTTGCCGGTTTGGACTGTCAGAAGCTCGTCACCGTGCAGAACATGGGTCACGATCCGAGCAAGGCGGTCCTCGTCACCTGGGATGCGCCGGGGACCTGTCCGCCGCTGGCCAACGGTCCGCTCAAGGTCGAGTGCAGCGGACTGATCCGGCCGGGGCGCACGTGGATCTTCATCGGCGCCCAGCTGCCCGCCGGCGCCCAAAGCGGGCTGGTCCTCAGCTTCATCGCCAGGCGCCTCTCGGAGCTGGGGCTGGACTTCAGCTTCGACGACCTCGCGTCGGACATGATGTGCGAAACGCTCTTCTTCGAAGTCACCGGCGATGCGGACGACTATCGGCGCTTCATCGAAGCCTATCGCAGTGGTGGGGACTTCGGCGGCATCCCGCAGGAGCGGGTCTGGGGCGCGCCCCTGGCCGTCGAGCTGCAGCGCAGCTGCGAGCATCCGATCGATGCCGGCGGCCCGCGCGAGAGCCGTCTCGCCGCCATCGCGGCCTGGGAGGTCGAGCGCTTCTCCAACGCTGCCGGAGTGTACCGCTACTTCGCGCCGCTGGCGCCGCGGCCGCCGGGCGTGGCCGTCGCGAGCCTGTCGATCCAGAATGTGGGCCTGGAATGCGCCATCGCGGAGCTGACCGTCCGGGCCCATGCCCGTCCGACCGATGCCGAGCGATGTCGCTTCGATATCGGCGCGCTCGCGCCGGGCGAGCGGCAGCGTGTGGATCTCTCGAGCTGTGGCGCCGGAGTCGGCGGGGCGGCCGCGGCTTGGATCCGGGGCAGCCAACCCCTGGCCATCCTGGTCGACGTCGTGGAAGACGCGGGGATGAGCAGCTACACCGCCCTGCCGATCCCGCCGGATGCCGCGGGAGACATCGGCCCGTCGGCGGAGCTCCCGGGGACGCGATACCTGGCGCCCATGGCCTTTTACGAGCACTTCGGCTGGTCCAGTCGCGTTCATCTGCAGAACGGCGACAGGGATCGCCCGGCACGGGTGCGCCTGAGCGTCAAGGACCGCAGCGGTCGGGTGCTGACGAGCCTGAACGTCGAACTGCCCCCGGATGCGGGTCGGGTCGTCGACCTGACCGAGATCGATGCCATGCCCGACAGTTGGATCGGCAGCCTGCTCGTCGAGAGCCTGGCAGCGGAGGGGTCCGGGGACTCGGATGCACCGCCGGCCATCTCGGTGGTCGTGGAGAGCCTGCGGAGGACCGAGGACGGTGCGGTGACCGGGTCCGCCGCCTACGGGCTGCCGCCGGCCCGCCTTCCCGGCGCGCCGGCCGACCAGATCGGCGCGGGGATGATCGCCATCCCGTCCATCGTCAAGGGAGATCCGGAGGCCGGCGAGCCCACCACCGAGATGGCCATCGCGAACCTGGTCGAGAGCGCTGGCAGCACCGACCTGGTCTTCCTGATCTATGATCAGAATGGCCTCTCGGACTTCATCTGCCAGACGCTGTCCGCCGAATCCGTCGAGTATATCGACCTGACCACCTGGGGCATCATGGGCCACGGCTTCAAGGGTAGCGCGATCATCAGCGCTACCGGGTGGCACCATCCCGTCCTGGACCGCGGTGGTGAGATGGTGGCCAATCCCCTTGGCCTGGCGGCCGTCACGATGCTCCGGCCGCCGCGAGGTAACGCCGTCCTGGGTGAACTGCCCGGTGATGGGCCGGCCGCCGCGCGCTACGGCATCCCCATCCCGCCCAGTGCCCGGGCTGGTTACCGCCCGGAGTTCAGCCTGGCTCTCTGCGGCTTGGATCTGCTCCCGGCGACGACGCCCACCGCCTGGCCGCCCGCGCCAACGCTGTCGCCCGCGCCCACCCGGCCCGGTGGGCAGCCGACACCGGAGCCGAGCCCGACCGTCCCGCCGAGCCCGAGCGCGACGGAGGACGGCCCGCGCCGCGATCCGATCTTCCTGCCCCTGTTGTCGCTCCCGGATGCGCCCTGAGGCAGGGCTCTGTCAGGAGTCGCCCCGACCATCAATCCGCCTGTCCATTTTCGACATCTTGGTGTGTTGTATGATGGAGCGTGGATGCGTCGAAGCGATGTGAGCTGCAAGGAGGCTGCCCCATGGACCCGCGACCCGAGCCGGCGAGGCCCCGAAGGTCGATCCTGCTGCTGTTGATGCTCGGTGTGGCCAGCCTGGCCGCCGCGCTGGGCGCACCGGCGGCGCCGATGCGCGCTGCCGACGTCGACCAAATCGACGCGGCTTGCCGCGGCATCAACCCCTTCGTGGCCGTCAGCCTGATCGAGTCGCATGCCGAGATCGAGCAGGCAGGGGCGGGGGGTGCCGACGCGGCGGCCATCCTGGCGGTGCGCGACGATCCGGCGGACGATCCGGCCGAGCAGATGGTTCTGGCCAGACGCAGCCAGGTCGGTTCGGTCTACGGCTTGGCCTACGATGCCGGCCGCAGGCAGCTCTACGCCTCGGCCTTCCTGCGCCGGTCGGCGCCCTTCGGGCCGGCTGGCACCGGCGCCATCTACCAGATCGACCTGGCCAGCGAGGACGTGTCCCCTTGGCTGCAGATCGAAGCCGGCGAGGATCCCCACGACGCCAAGGGCGACGACCTCTCGGCCGAGCGCTGGGTGGGCAGCCGCGGCCTGGGCGACATCGAGATCGACGCCGAGGGCGACCAGCTCTTCGCGGCCAACCTCTACGACGGGCGGATCCACCGCCACGCCCTGGCCGACGGCCGCGCGCTGGGCAGCTTCCGCAACGGAGGCACCGACGAGCGCTGGTACCATCGGGCCCGGATGTTCGGCCTGGCCTACGGGGAGGGCTGGCTCTACCACGGGCTGGTCGACATCTCCGACGGCGAGGACGACCGCGGTCCCACCGCCCACGTCTACCGCTCGCGGCCGGACGGCAGCCAGATGACCGAGATCCTGAGCTTTCGGCTCAATGATCACCGACCGGTCTGGCTGCCGGGCTGGCAGGAGGGCGCTCCCATCCTGACCGACCTGGAGCTTCGGCCGGGCGGCGGGCTCGTGGTGGCCCTGCGCAACCGGGCGCTGGACGCCCTGCCGGCTTCGGCTTACGGAAACACCTACATCCTGCCCCTGGGTCAGATCGTCTCGGCCGAGCCCAACGAAGCCGGCCAGCTGGTGGTCTCCGAGGACCTCTCGGCGGCCGAGCCGGCCAACACCGGCAGCCTGGCCCGCCTGCCGGGCCTGGACGTGCTGGTCTCGCCGGTGCGCGCGATCGGACCGAGCATCCCCGTCGGCGGCCCGCAGCGGCCCAACGTGCCCGCCGTCCCCAGCACGCGCCTGTCCTGGCTGGGCCTACCCAACCCGCATGTCCTGCGCGAGGAGGCGCTGTCCTTCCAGGAGGGCCTGACCGGCGCCGTGGCCACCGGTGACGTCGAGGTGCTCTGCGCCACCGAGCCCGGCCTGGACCCGGAGCGGGGCGCCACCGCCACCGCCGAGGTGGGTCGGGCCGGTACCGCCACCGTCCAGGTCATCGAGACCCGCGCGGCGGCCACCGAGACCGCCTGGGCGCCGACGGCCACCGCCTATGCCACGCGCTTTGCCAGCACGGCCACCGCCGCGGCGGCCACGGCCACCGCCAATGCGGCGCGCATCGGCACGCCGGCGGCGCGCAACCGGGGCCTCATCGAGGCCGCCTGCGAGGGTTCGGACCCCTTCTATGCCATCCCGCGCTTCGCCTACAGCCGTGACCCCTTCCCGGTGCCGGGCTCGGCCGAGGCCGAGTCGCCGGCCATCCTGGCCTTCAACCGCCACGGGCACAAGCTGACCCTGGCCGAGCAGGGGCAGGTGGGCACGCTCTACGGAATGGCCTACGACTGGCGGCGCGGGCACATCTATGCCGGCTCTTACCACAGCGTGGCCGGCCTGGTCGGGCCGGCCGGCGGCGGCGCCATCTACCGCCTCGACCTGGAGACCGGCTTGGTCGGCGCCTGGCAGCTGGAGAACACCGGACCGGCCATCTACCAGCAGCAGCAACCCGGCGGCTACGTCAACTCGCCCTGGGCCGGCAAGGTGGGCTGGGGGGACCTGGAGATCAGCGAAGACGGTGGGTCGCTCTTCGCGGTCAACCTCTACGATCGGCACGTCTACCGCTTTGGCTTGCCGGACGGCCAGCGGCTGGACCGCTTCGCGCACGGCGCCCAGGGCGAGGCCTGGGCCATCACCGCGCGGCCGATGGGACTGGGATTCCGCGAGGGCCGGCTCTACCACGGCGTCGTCGATACGGGCGAGCTGTCCGGCAGTCCCTTCGAGGCCAAGATCTACGCATCGCTGCCCGACGGCAGCCAGATGCGCGAAGTGGCCAAGGTCGAGCTGGACTACCCGCTCTATGCCGGCACCGGCCGCCGCTGGCAGGCCTGGAGCGACGCGCCGAACTACAATAGCCCCAGCGCCCTGTTGTCCGACATCGAGTTCAGCGACGGGGGCGACATGGTGCTGGGCCTGCGCGACCGCTCCGGCGACGCGCTCTTCGGCCTGCGCGGCCAGGGCGATGTGCTGCTCGGCCGGCGCGAGGGCGAGGGCTGGCGCATCCAGACCGTGCCGGAGCATTACACCGACCAACACCTCTACGACGAGAGCTCGCTGGGCGCCCTGGCGCCGGTGCCGCGCTTGGACCAGTTGGTGATGAGCGCTACCGCACCGGAGCATCCGCGCAGCGTTGGCGCCGCCTGGCTGAGCCACACCACCGGCAGCTGGCTGCGCGGAAAGACCTTGGTGACCAACCAGCAGCTGGTCGTGGCCGGCCTGCCTATCCATCGCAAGTTCCCCGGCAGCCTGGGCGACGTCGAGCTGCTCTGCCCGCCCGACGAGCTGCCGCCGACCCCAACCCCGACCGCGACGCGAACGGCGACCCCAAGCCCAACCGACACGCCGACCGCCACCCCGACGCCCACCTGGACCCCCAGCCCTGCCCCGACCTGGACGCCGAGCATCACCCCGACCTCGACGCCCGTCCCGAAGCCGATCTACCTGCCCCTCATCTACCAACGCTTCTGCGTGCCCTACGAGGCCCGCGTCGACGTGGTCCTGGTCATCGACCTGTCCACCTCGATGCAGCGCGAGACCCGCGGCGGCCGCAGCAAGCTCGAGGCGGCCCTGGACGCGGCCGGCCTCTTCGTGGCCCAGATGCGCCTGGAGCCGGACCCGCGGGGCCGCAGCGACCGCGTGGCGGTGGTCGGCTTCAACGACCGCGCCTGGCTGGCCACGGGCCTGACCCGCGACCCGGGCATCATCGGGGCGGCCATCGCCGGCCTGCCCGACGGCTCGGCCCAGGGCACGCGGCTCGACTTGGGCTTCCTCCAGGGCCAGGCGGCGCTGGATGCCGGCCCGCCGGCCGAGGGCAGCCAGCCCATCCTGATCCTCCTGACCGACGGCCTGCCCAACCGCGTCCCCACCCCCGAGGGCGGCGGCGGCCAGGAGGACACGGTCCTGGCCGCGGCCCAATCCGTCCGCGCCGCCGGTACCCGCGTCTTCACCATCGGCCTCGGCCAGCCCGAGGAGGTCCCGCGCGAGCTCCTCTCCCGCGCCGCCTCCGACCCGGCCGACTTCTTCTTCGCCCCGGACGGCGAGGACCTGGCGGCGATCTACCAGGCCATCGCGGGGAGGTTGGTCGGGTGTCCGTGACGCTCGCTTCATCCGAGGGGATGGACCGGCCTGTCACGGTCCGAAGGAAGGCACGTGTCGTGAGCTCAGGCGTTGGCATCGTACAACCGGAGCGATAGCAGTCATGGAGGAGTCCCGTGGGCTATGATCTGCACATCACGCGAAGATCAAGTTGGTCCGACGACGAAGGGCCCGAGATAGCTCTCGACGAGTGGAAGGCGTATCTTGCTGAAGACAGCGAGTTCGATCACGAGGGCTTTGCTGAAGCTCAAACGCCCGAGGGCAGCGTCATTCGCATGGAGAGTGATGGGCTAGCTGTTTGGCGCGCGTACTCCGGTCACGAGCCTGACGGCAACAAGGCGTGGTTTGCATACCGAAGGGGCAATCTTGTAGTCAAGAACCCCGATGAGGAGATTCGCCGCAAGATGTACCAGGTCGCGGTCGCTCTAAACGCCCGAGTTCAGGGTGACGAGGGTGAGCTATACGATCCAGCTGGAGAGGAGTTGCCCACCGAAACCGTGGCAGGCTCCTCGGGACACGATCGTCGCCCGTGGTGGAGATTCTGGCGCTGATGGCGAGCTCCGCATTGGAGCGGACCGATGGGACGTGCACTGATGCTTCCTGAGATGATGTCGGCTAGCAGCCGCGCCATGCGGCGTTTGGCCGAAACGTGAACAAGACAGCTTTCGAGCAAGCCGTAAAGCGAGACTTCAACTACCTTGTCGAACGGTACGGATTTTCGATGCCGACGACCATCGATTACGGACGCGAAGTCTACGTGAAATTCAAGCGAGGCGCGCATGAGGTGTCAATTTCAATGGAGCACGGTAGCTGTCCCATAATCGAAATCTTCTATCCCGCTACGGGCACTGGGCTCGAGGCTACACCCTGGGCTGAAGAGGACGGAATACCAAGAACTCGAAGGTTTCCCCGCATATCTAACGAGGCGAAGTGTCGTCAAGGAGAAGACTTGGCCGACAACTGCATTCAGAGAATGGCCGTGGAATTCGAAATGGTTGAGGTGGAATGGCTAACGGCCTAACGAGTTGTGCGGCATGGATGGGCTAGACAGAACCGTGGATTCCCAAGGTAGGCCGCACTCCATGCAACCATCGCTGATTCTATGTATTCCGGGACCCTGGGAGGATAGGGGCGCATTTCTTCGACGAGTGGTTGCCCTTGAACCGAAGCGATCTTTCATGTTCGCTGGTGCCGTCTTGGCTGACGTTGCCGGCAAGGATCACATTCCGCTGGATCTTGCCCCTGCCGATGCACGGATGATCGAAGCGTTTCAGTTGGCAGGCCAAGGATTGCTTTCGGTGCCCGATTTATCAGCGGTGAAAATGCACCGTTCAGTGGCTTACTTGCGCTTTCCGCTGGACGTTGCCGGTCAGCGAGAACGCATCGTGAGGTTCACCGATGCACTTCGCCGTCTCGGGGGCGCCGCCATCAAAGTCGAGTCCGCCGGTATCGCGCATTCTTGGGAGCGGTGGTCAGCTCTATTGGGCGGCTCGCCATTCGACTTGTACTGTGCCTTCGTCGTGCTAGTCAGCGATCGAGATCACTACTACTCATGTGGAATGCATCACTTTGGGTTGCCTGAGTGCGTCATCTCGAACTCGATTGCCCCAGAGGACGCAGTCGATCTCATGAATCGCTTCAACTACTGGCAAATCGTGGAGCGTCCGGTCCTCGCTTCTGGGCATACCTTCAGCATCACGCCGGAAGCGAATCG
>CAZJWJ010000007.1:0-85667 GCA_964549495.1 uncultured Anaerolineales bacterium
GGCCTTCGACGACCGCGGCGAAGCGCTCGGCTGGCCAGCGCTTCTCGGTCAGGCGCATGCCCGGGTTGACCCCGCCGCCCGGGTGGACGGCGATCCAGGGCCGGCTGGCATCCTCGGCGCCGGCCGGATCGACGCCCAGATCGCGGAGGATGGCATCGACCCGCGATCGATCTTCCGGTCGGCAACGGTAGACCGGTCGGATCGGCAGGTCTGGCTCGACATCTAGGTCGCCATCGGCATCGACTTCGACATCTGCAGCGGAGTCTCCAGCGCCATCGACATCGATGCCGATCGCCCTGGCGAGGGCCAGGTAGATCTCGGCCTCGTGGCGCGGATCGTCGGGCGCGGTGGGGACCCGGAGGTCGTAGCCGAAGCCGCGCCAGCCGCTGGCCAGGCCGACCCGCAGGGGGATGCCCGAGAGCCCTGCCACGAGCGACAGCAAGGGCGAGCGGTCGGGTACGAAGAGGGCGTCGTAACCACCGCGGCGGATGCGGGATAGGAGCGAGAGCCAGGCGCTGGGGCGCAGGTCACCGCGCAGGCAGTGCGAGGCGTCGAGCAGCCCGGCGAGGTGGGGGTTGCCGCGCAGGGCCGGCCGGCTGTGGGCGTCGACGGCCCAGTCGAGCCGCAGGTCGCGGCCCGCCGATCGAGCCGACTCGACCAGGGCCGCGGCCAGGGGCGTGGCCAAGAGCACGTCGCCCAGGCAGCAGGGCTTGAGGATCAGGGCGCGGCGGATGCGAGGTCCCGACCGGCCCTCCGGCGACCCGACCTGCACCGGCGAGGACTCGCTCAGAGCCGGCCGATCCGGGCCTTCTTCACCGGGCCGTGGTAGGGCGGGGCCAGGATGTGGAAGACGGTGCAGCGGCGGCGGTCGAGCAGGCGGCTGCGCAGGCGGGGCTGGACCGCGCCTAGGGGGTCGCGGGCATCCTGGGCGGCGATGGTGAAGACGGTCGGCAGGCCGGCCACGTAGCGGTGGTCGAGGATCTGGAAGAGCTTCTCCTGGGCCCAGGGCGTGGCGCTCTCGGTGCCCAGGTCGTCCAGCACCAAGAGGCCGGCCCGGCGCACCTCCTCGAAGCGCTTGTCGTAGCGCACCCGGCTGGAGGGACTGAAGGTGGCCCGCAGGTGGTCCAGCAGGTCGGGGACCGTGACCAAGAGCGCGTTGCCGCCGCTGGCCACCCGCTGGTTGGCGATGGCCGCCGCCAGGTGGGTCTTGCCGCAGCCGTTGCCGCCGACGAAGGTCAGCCAGCCGCTCGGCTCCTCGGCAAAGCCGCGGGCCAGAGCGAAGGCCTTGGCCAGGTTCTCGGCCCGCTCGCGGTCCAATTCGCCGGTGCGCGGATCCCAGGTCTGGAAGCGGGCCGCGTCGTAGAGGTCCAGGCTGGATAGGGCACTGTCGTCGGTGCTCAGCCCGCCGCGATAGTCCAGGGCCCGGATGTGGCAGTGGCGGGCGAAACCCAATTCGCCCAGGCGCGAGCGCAGGCGCTCGTCCAGGTCCTCCAGGCTGTGGTTGGTGGTGAAGACGGTCGGCAGGCGGGCGTTGTAGCGATGGTTGAGGATCTGGAAGAGCTTCTCGGCCGCCCAGGGCGTGGGCGCCTCGGTGCCCAGGTCGTCCAGGACCAGGAGGGGCGCCGAGCGGACGGCCTCGAAGCGGGCATCATAACCCTCTTCGGCGCCGGGCGCGTAGGCCGCGCGCAGGTGGTCGAGCAGGTCGGGCACCACCACGAAGAGGGCGCTGCCGCCTTGGGCCACGCGTTGGTTGACGATGGCGGCCGCCAGGTGGGTCTTGCCGCAGCCGTAGCTGCCGGAGAGCAGCAGCCAGCCTTCCGGATTGGCCGCGAAGTCCTCGGCGGTCTGGCGGGCCTGGCGCAGGCTCTCCATGGCCTCGGGCGCGTTGCCGGCCGCCCGCACCTGGAAGTGCTCGAAGGTCATGCGCTCCAGGGCGCCCATGTTGCTGGCGCGGCGGGCGCCGGCCAGCCGGCGCTCGGCCAATTCGTCCGCGATGCAGTCGCAGGGGAAGGCCCGACCGAAGTCGGCGTGGCCCAGCGGGACATCCTTGCGCAGCCAGCCCACCCCGCCGCAGCGCGGGCAGTCGGGCCGGCCGTCGCCGCCTTCGGGCGGCCGCGGCGGGTCGCCGCCGTTCTCAGCGTTCGATGAGATCGACGTAGGGCGCCGGGCGATCTTTTCCTCGATGGGTTTGATCAGCTCGCCGATCGGCTTCATCTTGCCTCCCTTCGCCCGAGGGCGCGCCCCCGCGGCCGTCGCGTGCCCAGCGCTCCAGGATGGCGCGGACGTAGGACCATTTGCGGACGTTGCTCTCGGCCGCGATGCGCAGGGCTTCCTCGATCCAGTCGGCCGGATAGGTGGCCTCGGCATCGGCCAATTCCTCGGCCAGCATGGGCGTGAGCATGCCGATGTTGGCTTCGTAGAGCGCGTAGATGTTGCTCCGCTCCCCGCGCTGTCCGCCCGAGGCCGGCGGTGCGTCGGGCAGCAGCTGCTCGCCGGCCTCCAGCCTCCGCACGAGGGCCCGACCCTCGCGGCCGTTCACGACCAGCCAGCGCTCGGGCTCCTCCTGGCCGGCCAGGCGCAACTCGAGCATCAGCCCGCGCTCGACCAACCCGCCGAGGGCCGCCTCGACCCGGGCCTCGATCTCGTCCTCGCCGATGCCCAGCGCCGCCGCGCCCCGGTGCAGGACCGGATCGGCCACCAGATCGGAGCGCCGCAGGGCCGGCGCGCTGCCGCGTTCCCGGCGGTGCATCCGCCACAGCACATGCAGCGCGGCCTTGACCATGAGGGGGTCGCTCATCTCCGGAAGCAGCCGGGCGATGAGCAGGTCGGGCACCGGGGTCCAGCGCGCGCCGTCGGGGATGCCGCCCGGGGTCTCGCTCACCAGTCCGGCTCCTCGTCCGGTCCGGCATAGGCGGCCTCGGAGGCGGCCAGATCGCGGAAGCGCGTCTCGTGCGGGATGAAGACCAACTCGACCACGCCGGTGGGGCCGTGGCGGTGCTTGGCGATGTTGACCTCGGCGATGTTCTTCTTCTCGGTGTCCTCGTTATAGACCACGTCGCGGTAGAGGAAGAGCACCATGTCGGCGTCCTGCTCGATGGAGCCGGACTCGCGCAGGTCGCTGAGCTGCGGCCGCCGGTCGGCCCGGCTCTCGACCTGGCGCGAGAGCTGGCTGGCGGCGATGACCGGCACGCCCAATTCGCGGGCCAGGCCCTTGAGGTGGCGCGAGATCAAGCTGATCTCCTGCACCCGGTTCTCGCTGCGCCGGCCGCCGCTCATCAGCTGCAGGTAGTCGACGATGACCAGATCCAGGCCGCGCTCGGAATGCAGGCGGCGCACCTTGGTGCGCAATTCGAAGGGCGTGATGCCCGGGCTGTCGTCGATGTAGAAGGGCATGGGCGCCAGGCGCCCGATGGCCCGGGTGACCAACTCGGTCTCGTCGAAGCTGATGTCGCCGACGCGCAGCTTGTGGGTCGAGATGCCGGTCTCGCTGGAGATCAGGCGCTGGACCATCTGCTCGCCGGACATCTCCAGGCTGAAGAGGGCCACGGTCTTGCCGGCCAGCATCGAAACGTTGGCCGCCACGCTGGTCAGCCAGCTGGTCTTGCCCATGCCGGGCCGGCCGGCCACGATGCACAGGTCCGAGGGCTGCAGGCCGCCCAGCATGCGATCCAGGTCGCGGAAGCCGGTGCCGGTGCCGACCATCTCCTCGCGATTTTGTTGGATCTCCTCGATGCGGTCGAAGTAGGCATCCAAGAGGTCGCCGACCGAGGTCAGATCGCGCCGGCGCCGCTCGCCCAAGACCGCGAACAGGCTCGACTCGGCCTGGTCGATGGTCTCCTCGATGGTCTCCGACTCGTCGTCGTAGGCGATGCGGGCGATCTGGCCGGCGGCGTCGATCAGGCGCCGGCGCACGGCGGCGCGCTCGACCAGGGCGGCATAGTGCTCGACGTGGGCCGCCACCGGGGTGCGCTCGGCCAGGGTGGTCAGGTAGGCCGGCCCGCCGATCTCCTCGAGCGCGCCCTCCTTGCGCAGGGCGCTGGCCACGGTCATCAGGTCGATGCCCTGGCGCTGCTCGTAGAGGCCCAGGATGGCCTGGTAGATGCGGCCGTGTCCGGGCCTGGAGAAGTCTTCGGCGCGCAGCGAGGAGGCCACGCGCACGACGGCGCTTCCGTCGATCAGGAGCGATCCGAGGACCGCGTGCTCGGCCTCGACGTTGGCCGGGGCGTGGGCGTCGAGCGATGCCATGGGGGGCGCTGCCGGCCGAAGCCGGGACTAGTCGTCCTCTTCCTTGCCCAGGTCGCTCAAGTCCAGCGAGCTGTCGATGAAGTCGCGGAAGATGTCGAGGCCGCCGTCCTCTTCTCCGCCGGCGGCCTCGCCGATCTCGCGCTCGCCTTCGGTCTCGATCTCGTGCTCGGGGGCCGGCAGCTGGCCGGCCTGCTCCATCACGTCCTCGCTGACGAAGATGGGCACGCCGCGGCGCACGGCCAGGGCGATGGCGTCGCTGGGCCGGGCATCGACCCGCAGCGATCCGCCCTCGGTGGACAGGACCAAGTCGGCGTAGAAGGTATCGTCGCGCAGGTCGCGCACCTCCACCCGCTCGAGCTCGGCGCCCAGCTCGCCGATGACCATGCACAAGAGGTCGTGGGTGAGGGGGCGCGGCACCTCGGCGCCTTGCAGGCCGACGGTGATGGCGTCGGCCTCGAAGCCCCCGATCCAGATCGACAGGTAGCGCGGGCTGTCCTTCTCGCTCAGCACGACGAGTCGATTCTGGTTGATCAGGCTGACGCGGATGCTTTGGACGGTCACCTCGATCATGGCGTCCCCCGGACGTCTGGCTGCTCGGCGGATGGTGGTCCGTCAGTATAGCATGCGCCCGAGGCTGGCGCGGCCACCGCCCGAGCACTACAATTGCCGCTCCGGCTGCCTTCCGGCGGCCCCCGTTTGGGTGCGCACAAAGCCCGACATCAGGGCCTCTCGACCCGCCCCATCGACCGACCCGAAGGATCTTGGCCCCATGCCGGAGCTCCCCATCCCCGCCGACTTCCTGCCGCTCTTGCGCAATGCCTCCGCCATCTGCGGCGCGGCGGCGGCGCTCCTCCTCTTCAGCCTGGCGGTTTGGACCTGGCGCGACGTCTCGGCCCGCAGCCGCGACCTGTGGATGCGCGTCGGGGCCTTGCTGCTGGTCCTGGTGCTCAACGTCTTCGGTCTGATCGTCTACATGCTGCTGCGGCCGCGCGATACCCTTTCGGAGCGCTACGAGCGGGAGATGATCGAGGAGCTCCTGGCCCGCGAGATCAGCACCGGCCGGCTCGAGCGCCGCTCGGCCAGTCCGGCCCGCACCAGCTCTGCCCCACCGGCTTCCGGTGGATCGGCCTCTAGCGGTTCGGCCAGCAGCGGCGAGGGCGGCGCGTGACCCGCGTCACGCTGCTGCGCGGAGACGGCATCGGGCCGGAGGTGACCGCGGCGGCGGTGCGGGTGCTGGACGCCTGCGGTGCCGGCCTGACCTGGGAGCCGGCCGAGGCGGGCATGGCGGCCTTCGAGGCCGGCGGCGACCCCTTGCCCGAGGCCACGCTGGCCTCCATCCGCGAGACGGGCTTGGCCCTCAAGGGCCCCCTGACCACGCCGGTGGGCTACGGCTTCAGCTCGGCCAACGTCGGCATCCGCCGCGCGCTGGACCTCTACGCCAACGTCCGCCCGGTGCGCAACCTGCGCGGCATCAAGAGCCGCTACGAGGACATCGACCTGGTGGTGGTGCGCGAGAACACCGAGGGCATCTACTCGGGCATCGAGCATTACGTGACGCCGGGTACGGCCGTCTCGCTCAAGGTGGTCAGCGAGAAGGCCTCCACGCGCATCGCGCGCTACGCCTTCGAGCTGGCCCGGCGCGAGGACCGCACGCGCGTGACGGCGGTGCACAAGGCCAATATCATGAAGCTCTCTGACGGCCTCTTCCTGGACTGCGCGCGCGAGGTGGCCAAGGACTACGCGGACATCGCCTACGACGAGGTGATCGTGGACGCCATGGCCATGCACCTGGTCACCCACCCCGAACGCTACGACGTTCTGGTCACCGGCAACCTCTACGGCGACATCCTCAGCGACCTGACCGCCGGCCTGGTCGGCGGCCTGGGCCTGACGCCGGCCGGCAACATCGGCCAGGACATCGCGGTCTTCGAGGCGGTCCACGGCACGGCGCCCGACATCGCCGGCCAGGGCATCGCCAACCCCTCGGCCGTCATCCGCGCCGGCGCCATGCTCCTGCGTCACATCGGCAAGACCGAAGAGGCCTCGGCCGTCGAGACCGCGGTCGAATCCGCCATCGCCGACGGCATCCGCACCGGCGATTTGGGCGGCGAGGCCGACACCAAGGCCTTCACCGAGGCGGTGCTGGCGCGATTGTAGGTCGTGAACCTAGGTTCCCGAGTGTGTCGATTTCGATAACACTAGGGATTATATTCTGGTGGAGGTGCTGGCTTGGATATTCTGCTGGCCTTGATCAGCGTGGTCTCCTTGATCGTGTTGCTTTCCTTGGTGGGTGACATCTTGGCCTTTCTGCGAATTCCCACGAAGCTGGATCGAGTCATCGAGCTGCTGGAGCGCATCGATGCTCAGCTCGAGCAAGAAGCAGACAGAACCGAAGATACGAACTAGCGAGGAGGCGAGCGCATGGATCAAGTCCAAGGCGGAGTATTCGGACCGAGTGGGCTGATCGCGATCTTCAATGTCGGAATCATCCTTGCCTTCGCCGTCGCTTCGATCTACCTGTTCGTCCACTGGATCGTCGCACTGAAGGCCATCGCCGAGCTGCCGACGCTCCTCGAGCGGGTCGCCGAGAAGCTGGGCCGCATCGATTCGAAGCTCGATCGGGTAATCGACTCCGATTCATCCCGTGCTGAGGACGACGGCTCGCTACGCGTGGACTGAGTCGAGCTGCATCACTGGCAACCCGATCGCATCCTGAACGTACAGTGGGCAAGGAGGTGCGACATGGATGATCGGCTACGCGCTGCACGCTTGAAGATGAGTCCACGAGAATACGAGGCGCATCCCGACGAGATCCGCGAGATGCTATGGGCGCAGCATCGCGCGATGGTGTCGGAGGATCCTTGGGATGGGTACTACCGTCCACACGGCTCGTCGCGTGACCGAGTGCCGCCGACGATCGGCTCCTTGCCCGCATTCTCCGTCTGGTCGTTCGTCGGAATTGCGCTCGCGGTGTTTCTCGCGAGCTTGGAGTCCGGTGTGACGGCGGCCATCACGGTGAGCCTGTTGCTCCTCGTGGTCAGCTCCTTGATTGCTCTTAGGGGTCGTCAAGCAATAAGAGACGCAATTCGGACGATGCTGCATCCACCGTGTCGGCCCGCTGCTCGGCGGCAATAGCGCTGCTATTGCCTTCTCCCAGCGAACCAACACGGCGGCGCAGCACCGCCCTCGGTTGCGCCTCTTATTGCTTGACGACCACTTTGGTTGCGCGGCAAGCGCCGCCGATAGGTCTCCTATCACCGGGCGAGCCCATTGATCAACCGCCTCCCTTGACGTGCCGATCGAAGAACTCGACCGATCGGGCCAGGGCGGTGGAGAGGGAGGCGGAGAGGTTGTGGTCGTCGCCCTGGTAGATGAAGGTCTCGGAGGGGCGGCCGGCCGCGTCCATCTGCTCTTGTAGGCGGGTGGAGTACTCCACCGGGACGGAGCTGTCGGCGGTGCCGTGGTGGAGCTGCAGCGGGCCGGAGATCTGGTGCAGGTAGGCATTGGGCGAGACGGCGTCCCAGGCGCCGGGGTTCTCCTCGGGCTCGCCGAAGAGCTCGACCAACTCCATGCGCCAGCTTCGGCGCCAGCGGTTGCTGTTGGTGGCGTTTTGGGGGCGGGGGGCCTGCCCGAAGCGGTTGTAGAGATCCGGGTAGGAGGCCACGACGCCGGCCCAGATGACGCCGGCCTTGATCTGGTTGCTGACCACCATGTTGCGCAGGGTGATCAGGCCGCCCATCGAATGGCCCCACATGCCGATGCGGTTCTCGTCGGCCGCGGGGTGGCGGGCGACGGAGGCCATGGCGTTGAGCACGTCGATGCTGTAGTCGGGCGTGCCGCGCGAGCTGCCCGACTCGCCCTGGGAGCTGCCGTGGCCCCGGTAGTCCGACTTGTAGGTGATGTAGCCGGCGCGGGCGAAGGCATCCTGGTAGGCCACGTAGCGCTCGGTGGTGCGGTACTGGGCCGGCGGGATGTAGCCGTGGTTGAAGATGACGACCGGCCAGCCCGTGGCCGGCGGATCACCGTTGGGGATGGTGAGCAGCCCGCGGATGGTCAGGCCCTCGGACTGGTAGGTGGCTACGGCGCGGCTGTAGTTGCTGCCGGCCGGCAATTCCTCGACCACCACCAGGTCGCTGCCCGGATAGCTCATGCCGCGCATGCGCTCGACCGATAGCGGGTGGCTGGAAGGATCGGCCGGTACCCAGTCGGGCGCGCGCACGATCGCTCCAGACTCGTCGCGTTCGAGGGCCTCGGGCTGCTCGGCGTCGTTGGATTCCGGCGCGGCGTCGACGGCCGGCTGGGCCTCGATCTCGGGCTGAGACGCGGTGTCGGACGCGGTCTCGGCTTCGCCCTCACCCTCGGTCGTGATGTCCTGCGCCTCGGTGTCGCTGGTCTCCGCGGCATCGCCTTCAGCGTCCTGGCTCTCGGCTGCCCCAGATGCCGGCGGCGAATCGGCCTCGGCCGGATCGACGTCGCCCTCGGTCTCGCCCTCGGAGTCGGTCGCGTTCATGGTGTCGGCGTCCGACGACTCCGGATCCACCAGACCACCGCCGGCGGCGATGGCTTCGAGCGCCTCGTCCTGGTCCGCGGCGTCTTCGCCCGCGGCGGCGTCTTCCGCGGATTCCGCCTCGTTCATCGCCGCATCGCTCGAGACCTGCTGCGCGTCGATCGCTGCCTCGTCTTGCTGCACCACGTCCGCGGTTCCAGCCTGGTTGCATCCCCCCAGCAACAGGACCAACAGCGCTGCCGTCTTGATTCCCTTCATGATCTTGGCCACTCCTAACCTTCCCAGTAGACGCGATTGCTGAATTGTTCTCGGACTTGCTCGACCCAGCCGGCCACCTCGTCCTCGGTGATGATGCCGTTCTCGACGCCTTCTTCGACGTAGGGGCGGAAGCTGTAGGTGAGGGTATCGACCAGGTCTTCGGGATCCTTGCCGAGCTCGCGTGCGACGGCGGCAAGGTTCATGCCCTGGTTCTCCATATAGGCGTGCATCTGCTCGTGGCTGATGCCGAGGAAGGCCACCAGCACGTTCTCGATCGGCCCGTGCCCGCGGTGCAGGCCCAGCCGCTCGACACCCCAGGCGGTCTCGACCAGCGCGGTCAGGTCGGCCGGCCGGTCGACGAAGCCATCGAAGTTGCCACCGCCCCCCGTCGCGGTGGCGGTGATGTCGGTGATCACACCGTCGGATACCGGTTCGACGGAATCTTCGGAGGCCTCGAGGTCCGAGGTGGAGCCGGAACTGGTCGTGTCCGAGTCCCCTTGGGTGTCCTCGGTCTCGGCGGATGGGTCTTCGACCGATTCGCGATCCGTATCGGTGCCGTCCGCATCGGTGGAGCCGCCAGCTTCTCCGCCGACCTCCACTGCCGTTGCCTGGCCCGGGTCGGTCTCGGAGGATCCGCAGGCGGCCGTCAGCTGAAGCAGTACGGCGCAGGTGGTTGGGATGATTCCAGATCGCATATGGATGGTCTCCGCCCTGGAGGTTCGGCGGTCGCGCTCGATCGCTTCCGAGCCGCGACACAATGATCTCAGCGTGGTTCGACGACTACCCGGGAGCCTATCCGTTCAGGATGAGGGCGTGATGAAGGCTGGAGGGGTGAGCAACGAATAGCATGGTACGACCGTGTGGGGAGGGCCGACTACCACCGGCCTGCCGCGTTCGGGGTCGTGCTGCACCGATAGATGTCATGGTACGTCAAGAACCTACCTCGGGCTGGGGAACTGCCCTGCGGCCTGGTCGCAGAACATCGTGTTTCGGCGCGCCTTCAGACGTTGGCTTGATTAAGTCGAGCGCCGCTACGATATCGTCAGATCCATCCAAGTGACGGTTCTCCCACTACATGCCGAACCTGTGGTTCACTGAGTCTAGACGAAGGAGACGATGCGAATCTCGCCGCCGTAGCGGGGACAGGCCAAACACGGGCTCTAGTTCTAGGGGGCCAGATGGAGTGACGGTCCGTGACGTCGGGTGCCCGTGGGGTAATCGACCAGCAATTGCCAGCTGCTTGGTCTATTGTAGTGAGGTGGGCGGGGCACTTCGCACTACTACGTCGGACTTGACTCCTGAGATTCTCTGTGACCGAAATGAGAATTGACAATCGAGCTTGACCCTGTACCCCGCAGCCGAACGCCGATGCCGGCCTCATAAATCGGAGGGCCCAGTGACTCAAAACGGTCGACTCAGGCTAACTCTCGTGATGGCAATAGCTTTCTTCGCCACTCTTTCTGTATCCATGATCGGGACCGACACGTGCTTTGGTCAAGCGACGGGACACTGTTCTTCAGCGCCGGGGTTGACCTATGCGATAGCTGTATCCCGTTGCGAAGAGGTCAACGACAGCCTGGATTGCCCGGAAATCGTCCAGGTAAGCGAGAACATGGAGGTCGCTGAACCTTACCTCAATCCTTGTTCTGGGCTAGTACCGCGCGAGCGCTGGTCGGCCAATGTTCTGTGGGCATTTGCACTTGACGAGGATGGAGGGCTCGATGGAGTCGCCGAGATCGGGTGGAGAAAGATCTGCACTTCGTCAGGACCGAAGAAAGTCTTCTTCTTCGCTGTGAGTCGGGTCGGAATCGTAAACGACGGTGACTATGTCTCCGGATTCACTCCACAGGTGGGCGCCACATACGAGTTCACCCTCAAGGCAGCGAACGATGGCTCTGGAAAGTGGACGGGGCTGATCACGGGTCCTGGGTTGGGGGATGGTATCCAGCATGAGAAGGTTCTGTCAGGATTCGATCATGCGATGTTCGTAGAGGCTGGCGGAGAGAACTATCACCTGATGAACGACATGGGCGTAGTAGGTCACAAGGATGTCCGCTTCAAGCTGAGTTCTGGCGTGCAGAAGACGCTCATCTCCGAGCCATTCAAGCTAAGGATGGAGGCGCCACGCTACGATATCGTAGCTGCGCACAACTACTTCCAGACTCGGAGTGATATCCACATCGGAGCAACCCCGACTCCGGTCGCCTCAACCGATGAATGCGCACCAGGTTGGTGACGTTCTGGTGTTGCATAGCTGGCAGGTTCACCCAGTTAGCCCTGGTGAGCGCATAGGAGTGCAATCATGTCGAATTGCGGCATCCACAGAGTTGCAGTCATCGTGCTACTATCCCTCGGCAGTGCGATTGCCGTTCAGTTGAGCTTCAACCTGGGTCAAGAGCCGGCGGAGCACGGTCTGGCTCAAGGTGCAGCAACCGATACACCAACACTCACTGCGATGGCAACAAGCACCCACGTCGCAATCACCAACACTCCGAACTCGACACAGAGCGCCTTCTCTGACTCGGCGACAGCACCAGTCCCTTCTGGTGGCACGGCCACCTCGTTGCCAGTGACCGTGGTCAGCCCGCCGAACATCAACGCTCTTCCATCATCGACTCCATAGTCAAGGGAGCTGACTGCTGAATCGTAGTCATCGAAGTTTGTACAGCGGTTTCGTCAAGGCTTCAGGCCCCTCGCAACTATCGCGAGGGGCCTGGCGACGCGGCAACCTGGCAGCCCTCCTCGTTGTGGCTGCGGGCTTGACCTCTATGTGGGTCCCCGATCGCTTAGGTGCGAGCGACACAGGACATCAGGTGGCGTTCGAGAGGGGGGGGGCCGGCTTCATTGCGGACGCGGTGAGTATGGATGAGTCATCAGCCATGTTTGTCGGTTTGAACGGCGTTGGGGTGTACGATGGATCATCATGGCGGTTGCTGCAGACCTTCGGCGATGCCCCCTTCGTCGACTACGGATGGACTGCTATCGACCTATATGACAGCAGCGGCTGGGCGGTCAGCGAATCTTGTGCAGGACTAGACATTCGTGGCCGCAAATTCCATTTTGAGGCGATTCTCGAGACTTGCGCACTATTCGACGTCGATATAGTGAACCCGACTTCTACGTGGGCCGCGGGACACACGCGAGATCCGGAGTCAGACGAGCGCGGAGCGCTCGTCATGAGACACGATGGTAGCGGCTGGAAGACGGAGATCGCGCCTGTGGGACAGTCGATCACCGCGATATACGCACAGAGCGATGACAATGTCTGGGCGAGCGTCCGAACGCTCGATGAGTCGCCTCTCTATGACATGTACCATTGGTCAGGCGATGCATGGGTGCGATCTAACTCTGAGCCCCTTCCCGCTCCAGTCTTGAGCTTTGCACAAGATCCTCAAGGGCGAATCTGGGCCGTCGGGGGCAAGGCCGGATTGCATGGCGAGAGGTCGCGCCAACTGATCCTGGCTTGGGAAAGTGACGAGTGGCGCACGATTGTCGATCGGGACGGTGGGGTTCTCCGCGACGTCTACTTCGATGATACAGGCATTGGATGGACCGCAGGCGGACTGGGTCAGATACTCCGCTTTGACGGCACGGAATGGAGAGATGCCCACACCACGATGATTGGCCCCTACGGAATCAGCGATATTACTTCTATCGGCGAATCAGTTTGGTTCCTTGGTGACGTGCAGTTTGTCGAGCACGTTGCCGGCGAGTTCCGATACTGGGGTGGCGAGCAGCGGCCCTGGGGAGTGCAGGGGATTACGTCGATAGCGGTGTTGGGCGATGGAAGCGGATGGGCTGCCGGCTGGGGAGGACCGCTGCTCAAGCGTTCCGGGGAGAGCTGGACTGCTGTCAAAGACGCACCGCATTTCGAGAGCGCCATCACTGTCGAGGCATTGGCAGCCAACGATGTCTGGGTTTCATTCGCCATGCCCGGCATTATCGCTCATTTCGATGGAGTTACCTGGACCGAGTACCAGCTACCGACTGACTACCACATTCGGTCTGTATCCGTCGTTGGGCATGAGAGTGTATGGGCGCTGGCCACCCCCTACCTCGTAGGGCTGGAACTCGAGAACCCAGGCGCCGACATCTTCCACTTCAACGGCGAGGGTTGGCAGAAGTCGTACAGCACACGCACCGAGACGGTTCGCGGGATGAGCTTCGCCGGCGAGCTAAGCGGCTGGGCTGTCGGTGACGAGTTCCTTGAGTACGGTGGGGCCGGGTGGCAGGTCCGAGGCTTTCCAGAGGCATTCTCCGGCCACACGATGGTCGATGTCGACATGAGCGGGCCAGGAACCGGCTGGTTACTATCACTGACGTCCGCCTTTGAGTATTCGGACTCGAGTACGGTCGAGCACGACCTACTTGCGCGTGAAGACGTTCGGAGCGGACGAGTTCTGAATGGGATTCGATCCGACGGCGCATTCGTAGTGGTTGCCGGTAGTGAGGATGTTTTTGCTCGGACTGACACCGGCTGGGATCAGATAAGCATACCGATTGCTCGGAGGGATTCTCTTCCATACATCGGGCTTGAATTGCTCGAGTACATGGGTCAGAAAACAGCGTGGATAGCTGGGCGCTTCGAGACTATCGCACGCATAGAGTTCGCTGCGCTAGTCGAGTCCCCTACCCCATCAGTAGCAACTAGCACTCCGGTTGCTACCGCTTCCCTAACTGCCCGGCCGTCAGAGACTACCCCACGGGCCTCTCTGTTCGTGCCTCAGCTGAGAAGGTAGCATTCGGGGGTTTCTTCGAGGGGGGCACATAGCGATTCCTTGCCGGATTCCGCCGGCCTTCCGGGTCCGCGGTCGTGCTACTCCGATAGATGTCGTGAGCCGGCCAGAGTCTACGTCAAGCCGAGAAAGTTCCGCGCGGCCGGGCTGGCGTCGACGTCGCGGGCGAGACGGAATGGCCGTTGACGCGCGGGAAGTTCAGCGGCCATCCGTCTGTACCAGGAGCGGTAGGTAGATCGGCGCTGCGTTGCGCCAAGGGAGGTTGTCGAGGTCGATTACGACCAGCCCGGCGTCACCGGCGGCGACGTAGGCCCGATCCGGGTCGAGGTGGATGTCGTGGATGCGGCCGGGCAATAGCAGGTCTGCGTAGTGCTCCGGCTCGTCGCCGGTGCGCTGCCAGAGAACGATCCGGTTGGCATCGTCCAGCGACGTGTTCGGGGTGTTGCCGCGATGGAGCAGGCCGGCCGCGACCAGCTCGTCGGACCGGACGTCGATGGCCGTGACCTGACCCTCTAGCACGCGCTCCCAGCTCGGCTCCGGTCCGGCATCGTCAGCCAGCCCGACGACGCGGCTGCGGCCGGCCCGCGCCGCGTAGGTCGCGGCGTAGAGCGACCGGCCCTCGATGTGACCATCCACCACGCTCTCGCCGGGGAAGACGATCTTCCGGGGATCGTCGATGTCCCCGGCATCCAGCAACCAGAGCCCCGCCGTCCCCGCGGCGGCCAGCAGCCGACCGCCCTCGCCGCGCAGGCGCTCGAAGCCGCGCCAGCTCGGGGCCGCCACGCCGGCGACGGGCTCGATGGACGAATCGGCTTGGACCCGATAGGCGCCGAGTCGCGCGGTGTCCTCCCAGATCTGGTGCTCGGCGGCGACGATGCGCTCGCTGTGGCAGACGATATCCGAGATGGAGGTCTCCACGATGGACGAGGCGATGGCGACGACCGGATCCTCGATCCGCATGACCGAGAGCTCGCCTCGATCGGTGCCTTGGTCCCAGGCGATGCAGACTTCTATGCCGCCCGCGGGGAGCTCCGCGATCACATCCACGGCGGTTGCGCCCTGATAGGAGGTGCGAGCGCGGGTTTCGAGCGAGGGTGCGCGCCGGGCGGTGAAGCCCGTGCTGCCGGCGGTGAAGATGGTCTTGCTACCCTGCGCCACATCGATCACGGGGCTGCCCAGGTCGAACAAGGGGTCGAGCTCGACTCGATCTTCCAGGATCTCGAACAAGCCGAAGCCGATGCCGTCGATGGCCACGGCCAATCGGTCTTCGCGCAGAACCGCGAAGGATGCGACTCGCTCGTTACTCATCGTGAACTCGGCATCGCCCAGCGATCCATCGAGGATGTCGACCCGCCAGATCGCGCCATCGCCGGAGCCCAGCTCGGCCGACGAGTAGGTCGATGCCCAGAGCGTCGAGCCGGTCACCTCGATCTGCGATACCGGCGAGCCGCCCGTGATCTGGAGTGCCGTGCTCGCCACGGCCACCGGCGTGTTCGGATCGGAGATGTCGAAGCGTTCGACCTGCCCCGATTGGCCGATGTAGACGGAGGCGCCGGCGACGGCGATAGCGGTGAAGTCGAGAGGCCAGCGGGTGCGGTACGTGCCGAGGGGCCGGCCATCCGGCTCGAAGACGGTGAAGCTGCGCTCGGCCATCGTCACCAGCCGCGATTGGGAGAGATCCACCTGCAGTACGTCCTGCTCGGTGGCGATGCCCCGCATGTCTCGGATGGTGGCACCGACGGAGCGCGCCATGCCCAAGCCTTCGGTGCCCATGGCGAACGCGATCCGATCGCCCTGCACCGCGATGTCCATGGCCGGGCCGGCTGCCGGCACGCAGCCGGCACGTTGGATGGGCTCCTCGCGCAGGTCGATGCCGCAGATCCCGTAGCGCCCGACCGCCACGAAGGCCACGTCGTTGCCATCGGCGTCCATGGCCTGGACGACATCCGGAAACTCTATCGTCGCCTTCAGAGCCCCGATTTCGCGATCCGCCGTCAGGCCGTAGGCGAGGACTCGCGCACCGCTGGCGACCAGCAGGGTGTCGTCGACGATCTGCAGTGCCGTGTTGGATCCGCCGATGGCGTCCCACAGCTCGTCGTCGGAGGGTTCGAGCTGTGCCTGGGCGAGGATCGGCTGCGAGAGGAGTAGGAGGCAGGCGCAGAGAATCGCCTGGACGAGATCGGCGGGACTGACCGTGCAGCGGATCGATCGAGGCCCGGCCCGGCCGAGCTTCTGGTAGGTGGCCATGGATCCGTTCTCCTCTTCAACAATCATTTTGCATCGTATACCGAGTCGTGAAGCCGAGTCCTGCGTTGACTTCTTGTACAAGACGTGAGTTCTGATCGTACTCAAAGCTCGTCACTGTCTTGATGTTGCCATTCACGACGTACCGGACAAGCTCGAGGAGCCCGTTCGCATCGTACACATAGTCCACATGCTCGTCTATCGATCCGTCGCTTCCATTGTCGAGCTCTTCCTTGCTGATCCGGCCAAGGTGGTTGTATTGGTACAGGATCGAATAGTCATCTGGGATGATGAAGCTGCGGCTGTTGATCTGGTCCAATCGACCATGCTTCCAGTAATACGAGTAGACATCATCGTTCACTCCATCGCCATCGTGATCATCTCGAATCGCTGCTAGCGTACCAGTCTGATCATACTCGTAGCTCTTCACGCTCGGGTCCTCCTGCTCGGACTCTCGGATCACACGGCTCAATCGACCGTCGGCGTACGTGTGGAAATACCGGACGTCCGCACCGCCGTCGCCATCGTAGTCCCACTCGATCGTGAGGGGGAGCCCATTGCTCAGTCTGTGCGTGACGCGCGCTGAAGTCCGTCTTCCCGTTCCACTCGTGGCCACGCGTAGAATCTCGCGATTCGATGCATCATAGGTAATCTCGATTTGGCTAGTGAGTCGGCCACTAGGGCGATGGGTGCGAATGCTCACCGGCTGGCTGGCGCTGTTGTAGTGCGTCACCCGGACCTGCTCCAAGATCCCATCATCGGTCTCATCCAATTCCTCGGTAACGGTGCAATCGGCATATACGTTGGTCGGTGAGACCGGAACATCGGGCTTGTGAAGGGTGCGTCCCGGCGATTCTCGCAACACCACGATGGGAAGGAAGATCCGCTCCTCGTCGTCGAGTGACTGCGGTTCCGCGATCGCGTTCTGCGACCTGGCATGAACCGGCGCGAGCCCGGTCCCGATCAGCAGGACCAAGAGCGTGCAGACGCGGCGTCGCCGTGCTCGGCCTCGGCGGGAGTCTGGCCGGCTTCGATCCACGGTCATGACCTCCCTTGAATCCACCCGGAACGCGAACTACGCTATGCCAACTCAATGCAACCTGCAAGTCCATGGGAATCGGAGTGGTCAGGCATGAACCGCATCCTTCATCGCAGGCATCGGCTGTTTCGAAGCTTGCCGGTCGCCCTCCTCTTGTCGAGCGCCTGGCTCATCTGGACCGGCTGGATCGCGCCTGCGCCCATGCGGGCGCAGGGCGGCGGGCTAGAGCTGGTCGGACAACTCGGCGGGCCCGGCGGGCACGCTCATGCGGTCGCCGTCGGCGGTTCCGTGCTCTACGTGGGTCAAGGTATGCAGCTGGCCGCCTTCGACATCAGTGACCCGGATGCACCCCGCCGGCTCTCGCCCGGCCTGGTGCTGCCCGGCAGCATCGAGCAGGTTGTGCTGGGCGATGGGATCGCCTTGGTGAGCACCACCGCCCGGTCGGTCTTCGTGGTCGACATCGCCGATCCGGCGCGCCTGCAGCGCAGCGCCGAGTGGCCGGCACGGTGGAGCGTCGGCGGCATCCTGATCGCCGGGGATCGGGCATTCGTGTCTCAGGACGGCGCGCTCCGAGTGCTCGACCTCGCGGACCCGCGGACACCGGTCGAGCTGGCCGTCGTGCCCGATGTATATTCCGAGCCCGGCGGTCTCTCGCTGTCGGAGGATCGGCTCTACGTCGCAAACTACCGAGACGTGCGCATCTTTGATGTCGGCGACCCAGCGTGGCCCTCGCAGTTGACGAGCTTCACGCCCGCCGTGGACTCCAACTCCGAAGGCTTCCTCTACCTCGATGTCGAAGCGGATCGGCTCTATGTCTTGGGCCACGATCTGCACATCTTCGATGTCTCGGATCCGGCGCGGCCCCGGCAGATTGGCCGGTTCATACCCTGGCGGTGGCCGGGGGCGGTCGTCGCGCGAGGGGATCGGGTCTATCTCGCCCAGATCAGGATGGCCGTCGACACGCTGGAGAATGATGGCGGGATGCAGATCGTCGATGTCTCCGACCCGAGTCAGCCCGTGACCCGTGGGCGGGTCGAGATCCTGCACGATGGTCGTCAATTGGCCCTGCAGGGCGACCATGCGTACTTGGCCGCCGGTGGGGCAGGCTTGCTGGTGGTCGATCTGAGCGATCCCGATCAGCCCCAAGCCTCCGCCGTGGAGCCCCCGCCCTTCGCCGTGGCGGACGCGGTCGTCGCCGAGGGTAGCGCGATCTTCGTCGCGGATGGCGAGGACCTGCTGGCCTTCGATGCCAGCGAGTCGATGGACAGCCAGTTGCTGAGCCGGACACGCATCGAAGCCCGTTGGCGTGGCGATCCCGTGGTCGCGGGCGCGGGCCACCTGTACGCCTTCGCTGACGGACGCGTGCAGGTGTTGGAGCTTGGAGACCCGAGCCGGCCGCAGCCGGTGGCGGAGATCGAGGTGGGGGCATCGGTGCCGCAGATGGCCTGGCAGGACGATCGGCTCCTCCTCACCACCGGCGAGCGGCTGGGCATCTTCGATGTCGGCCAGCCGCAGCGTCCCCGACTCCTGGCCTGGCTGGACCTGCCCGAGAACACGATCGATCTGGCGGTGGAAGGGGATCTGGCCTACCTGAGCGACTTCGTCGTCGAGCCGGATGATGTCCGACAGAGCCTGACCCTCGTCGCGCTGGACGACCCACGGCAACCGATGGTGACGGGGCAGCTGCGAATCCCGCGCCTCTACCAGACCGATCCCTTCGCCACCGACGTCTCCGTCGTCGATGGCCTTGCCTACATCGGGGGCGCGCTGCTGGTCGATGCGCGAGATGCGCGCCGGCCGCGCCTCGCGCTGAAGCTGACGGAAGCCGGCAAGCACGTCGAGACCTGGCGCCGCGGAGACCGGCTCTACGTCGCGGCCAACGGCATCGGCTCCGAGGCCAGCTGCCTGCGGGCGCTGGACATCCGCCGGCCCGAAGCGCCGCGGCAGCTGGCCGGCATCGAGCTGCCGGCCGTCGGACTCGGCAACGCCATCACCATGCAGGGCGAGCGGATCTTCGTGGCGGCGGCTCGCGGCGGCGTCCAGATCTTCCGCGACACCGGCCGGCCGGAGGCTGGTTCCGGTTCACCCCGCTGCGCGCCCCAGTCCACCTTCGAGCCGGTCCGCGCCTACCTGCCGATGGTGATCGGGCGGCGCTGATCCGAGTATGGTTCATCGAGGAGATTCAGGTCGGGTCGACACCCGCTCGGCGTCCTTCGCCGTCGGCCGTCATGGCACCGGCCAGCGCAGGCGCTCCGGACAGGACAAGTCTCCGACGATGCGATCGTAGACGCCAGGCAGCTGGCCGGCTTCGGACAGCAGGAAGACGTGATCCGGGCTGGTGGCGATCCCGAGCAGCTGGTCGCGATCGACATCGGCACCCAGGCCGATGCCGAAGAGGATGATGCCCTCGGCCTTGGCCCGCGCCGCCTGGGCCAAGACCGTCTCCGGTGCGACCGGGTTGGCGCGGCCGTCGGTCAGCACGATCATCGCCTTGCGCGCATCGGGCCGGTCGCGCAGCAGCTCGATGCGGGCGGCCTCGATGCCCAGGTCGATGCGGGTCTGCGCGGCCGCGGAGATGCCCTCGAGGGCGCGGTCCAGTGACCGAGGATCGCTGGCCAGGCCGTGGATCAAGCGCGCGTCGGCGTGGAAGCGGACCAGGGCGATGCGATCGCCGCCGGCCAGGTCGCTGCCGGCGATGTAGCGTCGCGCGGCCTCGATGGCGTGGTCCAGCTTGCTGCTGCCGCCGACATCGGTCTCGAGCATGCTGCCCGAGGCGTCGATGACCAGCGCCGTATCGACCCGGGGGCGCAGGTAGCGGCAGGCCGAGCGCTGGACGATCGGCAGGAGGGCCGGCGGGTAGGGCGTGGCCGTCTGGGTGGCGCTGGGGGTCGGGGTGGGGGAGGGCGCCACGACCTCGATCCGCGGCAGGGGGAAGTCGAAGCTGCGCTGGCTGCCGTCCGCGTCGCGGTAATGCGCCCGGGCGTAGCGGTTGGCCGGCAACAGACCGGTGCTGCGGGGCCGCACGCGATAGCCGAGCGTGATGCCGCTCGAGGGCAACACCGGCCGGCTCCAGTGCAGGACCGGGCCGTTCTCGAGCGCGGCCGGCCGGGCCGAACCCGAGGGGTAGTCGATGTCCGGCCCCATCTCGTCCTCGATGCGGAGGTCGACCGCTTGATTCGCCCACATCAACGACTGGACGGTCCGGTAGGTGTCGAAGACGGCATCGTCCTGATCGGCCCGGCGCAGGTGCTCCGGCGCGTTGATCAGGCGACGCAACGCATCCTCGTTCACGGTCTGTCCATAAGCGATGGCGAAGACCTGCAGGCCGCCGGCATGCATCCCCGCCGCCAGCGCGTCCATGTCGATCTCGTCCGGATTGCGATTGCTCCAGCCATCGCTGAGGAGGACGAGGACCGGCAGGGCTTCGGGCCGCGCCTCGGCCGCGAGATGGGCGTGGGCCGTCTGGAGGGCCCGGCCTAGGTCGGTGTAGCCCTCCGGCCGCGGCTCGTCGATGGCGCGCAGGAGGGCCGGCAGGTCGCGGCCGAGCGGCAGGTCGATGCGATCGGCATCGTTGAAGGAGACCAGGCCGATGCGATGCTCCGGTCGATCGAAGAGGCCGATCAGCCGGCGCGCCCCGTCCCGGGCCGCCTCGAGCTTGCCCTCGGACATGGAGCGCGACCGATCGAGCAGCAAGACCAGGTCCGCGCCCACGTATTCGGCCCGATCCGGACAATCGGCCCGCAGCGTCAGCGTGATGGCGCTGCTCTGGCCCAGCACGATCCGCGCCGGCCATGCCCGCTTGTCCCCCTCGATCCGGCAGGACCGCGCGGAGGGCGTCGGCGCTTCCGTCGGTGCCACGGTCGGGGTCGCCGTCTCGACGGTCGGGCCCCGTCGCATGCGGAAGCGGTGGACCGCGCGACCCGCCGGCTCGACCAGGTATAGATCTCCCTCGGCGCTCATGACGATGTCGCTGGCCTCGATCCGCCGCCCCTCCGCGTCCCGGGGGTCCCAACGACCCGTGCGCAGTCCCTCGGCCAGCAGGTAGGTCTCGACCATTCCATCGGCCGTCAGTACCGGCAGCGTCGGGCCCTGAGGCAGCTCGACCGCGTTGCCGATGCGCAGCGGTCCGCGATCCGCTCCGCCGGGCCAGGCGCGGGCGATGCGGGATCCTTCGGCGTTCCAGTGCTCGATGGACCCATCCGACAGGTTCGCGCTGAGCAGCCGGCCGGCGCCATCCAGCGCGATGTCCTGCGGCCAGAGCGCCCGCGTGCCGGTCACCGTGCCGGCCGCTCGGGCGCCGCTGCCGGCGTCCACCGCCAGCACCCGCCCCTCGTTCGGGAGAGAGACGAAGAGCCGCCCGGCTTCGCTGGCCGTCCGCGACTGGGCCTCGCAGGCGCAGGGCTGGCGCCATCGCGGCCGCTCCAGGTCCGCCAGATCGTGGCGTGAGATCCGCCGCTGGGCATCCAAGGCCACCACGTCGCCATCGATCGCGGAGATCTGGACCGCGTCGGGCAATGTCCCCAGCGCGCGGAGGCGGCCATCGCGCTCGATCACGGAGAGCGCATCCGAAGCTCGATCCAGGAGCAGCAGCTCCCCCTGCTCCGTCATCGCGATCGACAAAGGCGGGTGCTCGGAACGCTCCGTCTCCCGATGCTCGAGCACGTATCGATCTCGCACAGGCCCGCCGATGAGCGTGGGCAGGCGCCGGCCCTCGGGATCCAGCCGATGGATCTCGAAGCGCTCGCCGGCCGAGGAGAAGGCCAGGTAGCCATCGCTGGAGATATCCAGCGCCCAGGGCCAGTCGGAGTCTGCATCGGGCAGGTGGCCGAGCGCCACCTCGATGTTGCCGACCCGGTTCAGATCGCCATCGTACTCCAGCAGCCGGGCGGAGGGTTCGGAGCCGGCAGCACTGGGCCAGGCAAGGGCCCACAGCCGGCCGTCGATGCCCCGGGCCGGCGCGATCATCGACATGCCGGGTAGGCTCAATTCGGCGAGCAGCTCGAGGGTCCGAGTATAGACCTCGATCGCCCCGCTATCCGGGTTGGCCGCCGCCAGCTCATCCGCCCCGATCGCCGCGATCCGCAAGGCGCGGACCTCGGGAGTGGTCGCGATGTCGATGACCTGCCGGATATCAGGGAAGCCAATGATCCGTGATCCCGACAAGGAGTAGGCGACTTCCCCATTCGAAGGACGGGTGGCCAAGTCGGTGTGCTCCGATTGGCCCGAGCCGATGCCAAGGGTGATTTCATCGAAGGCAGGCGAGTAGGACCCCCATAGCATTCGCTTGATGCTCACGGGTCCTTCGCCGTAGCGTGGGCTGTCCGCGTCGATGCCGGCGTAGGCCACCATCAGTTCTTGCTTCGAGGCCCGATAGCTCAAGGCCAACGGCGCGAATCCGTCGAACTCCTGATTCGTGCCGGCCACCGGCCCAGGCCTACGCGTGAAGCTGTCGACCCGTTCCCCGCCCGGAGCAAAGACCACGATGCGCTGGCTGGCACCATCGGCCACGTAGACATTGCCGCCGGGAAGCACCGCCAGGTCCACGGGTTCGAAGGGCGTGCTCGGGCCGAGGGCGATGGTCTGGGCGTGCTCGAAAGCCAAGGACTCGGGCAGGTCGGACTGCGAGGGGTCGTGCCGGCGCGTGTCGTCAGTCCGCGCCGGGTGCAGTGGGGCCAGGAGGGCGAGGACGATGCCGGCCGCGATGATCGTCGCGCGCGCTGCTGTCGGATGGCGACCTTCCGATGTGGTTTGGGATGTCATGGGGGGTGATCCTCGAGCAGAACCTATTGCACTCGCCTCGGCCGATCGGGCTATCTGCCCGCTACCAAGACGCTACAACACCCGAGCGCAGCTTCGATGGACAATCGCGGGCATGGCTCCATCCGACCGGCGTGTCTCCAACCGCTCGACTCGGCTCCAGCCGCCCAGGTGATCGCTTCAGGGTCAGTCCGAAAGCTTGCGCGCCACGTAGTAGCCGTAGCCGACGAAGTCCGAGAACTCCTCGTAGAGCGCGATCTCCTGGCGATCAGCCGCGACGAGGGCCCGGGCGGCCTCGGAATGATCGTGGCGATCGAGGAAGGCCTCGAAGCGCTGCTGCATGGGGCGGTAGTAGTTCTTCAGCCAGCAGGTCTCGGGGAGCGGGAAGTAGCCCAGGGGGGCGTAGCCATGGGCCTCGAGGAGGCGGATCTTCTCCGAGGCGGTGGCGACCTCGGGATAGGCCTGGTTCCAGAAGGACCCGATCTTGGTGGGGCGCTGGGCGGTCAACCAGGTCAGCTCGGAGACTGCGAGCACGCCGCCGGGTTTCAGGAAGCGCCGCCAGGACCGGATCCCGGTCTCGAAGCCGATGTTGTAGATGGCGCCCTCGGACCAGATCGCGTCCAGCGAGGCGTCCTCGAATTGCAGATCGTCCATCGACTGGGCCAGGGTCCGGATGCGGCCGTCAAGCCCCGCCCGCTGCGCGCGCAGCTCCAGCTCGGTCAGGAAATCGGGCAGGAGATCGACCGCCGTGATGTTGGCGTCGAGCGCGCCGGCCAGGACCAGGCTGGCCGCGCCGGTGCCGCAGCCGATGTCGGCGATCCGGAGTGCCTTCTCGTGCCGCAGTCCAGAGAGATCGATGGCCAGCTGGGTTTGGTCGTCGCCTCCCGGGCCTTGGCGGGCGCCGTCGCGATGCAGGTCGATCAGCAGCGAAAGGTCGTCCATCGACATCCTCCGTCATGGGGGCGGTTAGACAGGGTGAAGGGTAGAGCGGGCCGCTACGCTAGGGCAATCGGGCGCCTGCCTCGATCCGACGGGCCACGTGGCGGCTCGAGGGTCGCTCATGCGATGCGGCCGGCCGATCGAGACGATGGTGCCCGTGGATTGCATTCCCTGGCTTCGATCGGGACAATGTACGCGAAATGATCGGATCGTACGGACCGGTGGCGGTTGGAAGTGGAGGGGATGCCCGTGAACGAACGACGATGTTGGATCGGCCCGGTCCTCGGCGTGCTGGTGCTCGGGACCGTGAATTCGAGTGCTGATGTCCTCGGGCAGTTCGAGGCGCGGATCTTCCTGCCGATCGTCATCGACGCGCCGCTGGAGGGCGGACCGGCCGCGGGCACGCCGGTGTCGAGCGATACCGCGACGCCGAGCCAATCCATGACGCCTGACCCCACCCCGACGCCCGCGCCGGGCGCGGCCGACCTCGAGGTGGTCACCTGGACGACCCACGCGGTGGTCGATGGGGAGGGGGCGCCCTTCCGCTTCCTGGTGGAGGCGGTCAACCTGGGTGGCGCGCCGGCCCTCGAGGTTCGGATCTCGGACTGGTTGCCGGCCGGCATGGCCGAGCCCAACATCCGCGCACCCGGCGACTGGCCCTGTGACTACGATCCGGTGGAACGTAGAGTCGACTGCCGCAAGGCGCGGATGGAGCCCGGCGAGCGGGTCTTCATCGGCCTCGAGGTCTTGGCGCCGCGGCTGCCGCCCTGTTCGCGCTTCGAGAACCGCGCCACCATCGCCGCCGACGCGCCGGGCGACCCGCGGCCGGCCAACGACCAGGATGCCGTGGCGGTGGAGATCGGCTGCTCCGACCTCCAGCTCCTTGCCCGCGTGCCCGCGCCGCCCGAGGGACGTGCGCATTGGCGCCAAGGTGAGGTCGTCGATCTCGAGCTCGAATGGCACAACCTGGGATTGCACCCGGCCCGCGGGCTCCTGCTCATGGACAGCCTGCTGGATTCCTTGCAGCCGATCGACTTTCGCGTCGAGTCGGATGTGGATTGCCGGCTCGAAGCGCGCTCGGACGAGCGGGTGGGCTTTCGCTGCACGCGGGACCAGCTCGATCCCGGCGAGGTCGTCACGACGGTGGTGCGCCTCGAGATCCGAGCACCGGCCTGCGGTGACCTCGGCCACGGCGCGGTGCTGGTCGCCACCGAGGGCCACATCGATCCGAACACCATCAACAACGGTGCTTCCGCGGACATCGTCGTCGGCGACTGCCAAGCCATCCCGACGCCGACCTTGATGCCCACACCGACCGCCTGGGCCGATCTGGAGCTCCAGAAGTCTGTCGATCGATCGGTCGTCTCGCCTGGCGAGACGCTGCAGTACGAGCTGCGGATGACCAACCACGGGCCGCTCGACGTGGATGCGCTGAGCGTCCTCGACCTCTTGCCGGTCGATCTGGTCTACATCTCGGACACCTTGCGCTTCGGCGCCACGCTGCAATGCCGCCACGCCCGAGGCCAAGCGGGCCGCCATCCCTCGATCTACTGCGAGTTGGCCGAAGGCCATCGCTTCGAGGCCGACGAGCAGGCAGCGATCACCTACCAGGCCGCCGTCGCCACGCCCTTCCCGGGAACCGCACTCCCGCCCGAATTCGTCAACGAGGCCATCCTGACCTCCTCCACCCAGTACGATCCCCAGCTCTTGAACAACATCGCCGACGTGACGGTCCGGCTGCGGACCCCGGAGCCGGCCGGCATCGCGGAGCGGACTTCACGATCGGGCAGGGAGGCCCGTCCGAGTCGCGCCAGCGAGGGGCGACGACTCCTGGGCGACTGAATCTGGAGAACCGCGCGCCCATTCGGCCGATATGAGCGCGCGGAAAACCGCACAATGGGCGCGCGGTTCTCTCGAAAGTCGCGCGCCCATTCACCCAAGACCGCTTGCGGTTTCGATCAAAGTCGCGCGCCCATTCGCCTCATCTCGCGCGCCCATATCGCCATGTTCCGCCCGCCCATTGCGCGAATTTCCAAGTGCCCATCTTCCGATCTTCCGCGCGCTCATCCTTCGGAGTCCATGCGATGTCCGCCGGAAATGGTCCGACCGGTTAGGGCTCGTCAAGCAATAAGAGGCGCAACCGAGGGCGGTGCTGCGCCGCCGTGTTGGTTCGCTGGGAGGAGGCAATAGCAGAGCTATTGCCGACGAGCAGCGGGCCGACACGGTGGATGCAGCGGCGTCCGAATTGTACCTCTTATTGCTTGACGAGCCCTTGGCACCAGCAACCCGAGCAGGATCAGGGCCAGCGCGGAGATCGCGGTGCCCACCACGAAGCTGGTAGGAAGGTAGCGCAGCTCGATGACTTGCGCGTCCCGCACGATGGGGACTGCCTGGATTCCCCCGTTCGCGCGCAGCACCGGTGCCGATCGGCCATCGACCCGCGCACGCCAGCCGGGCGCCCAGGCCTCGGACAGCACCAGCCAGCCTCGATCCAGGTCAGGGGGCAGCGGGATCCGCCTGCGGTTCGGCCCCAGGTTCGCCACGTCGAGCGGGTCGCCCACGGCCCACCCGTCGCCTGAGGCGAGGCCGGCCATGGGCTCTGCTGCAGGATTCTCGAGCGGCCAGTCCGCCTCTTGCACTGGCGACTCCACGATCACTACGCGCTCCGGATCGAAGCCCGGACCCACTACGCGATCGAGCGCTCGATCCTGGTTCTCGACCACGGCCGCCCTCGGCACCCACCAAGCGCGGCCGAGCGGATCGGGGACGCGATGCACCTGGATGTTCGACGATCCGAAGGCATGCGGATAGCGTTCGGCCGTCGTGTGCACTCCCAGCGCCAGCTCACCGTCCGGGCCCACGCAGACCTCGGCAGGATTCACTTCGCCGGTCGGAAGGTCCGCGTAGGCGTAGAACTCGCGCCCGCTACTCTCGGCGATGGGCGCGAAGTATAGGATTGGCCGGGCGGATTCGGCCGGATCGAAGTCCCCGTAGGCCAAATGTTCCTCGGCGCCGGGAGCGGGCGTGAGGTGCAGCGCGACGCGCGCTCCGCCCGCCAGTTCCACATCGAGGGCGTTCATGCCATCGGCGCGAGCCACGAAGCTCCGGCCGACGACCTCTCCCGCGGAGAGGCTGCGCATCGCATGACAGCCTCCGCGCGGAATCGCCTCGCGCCAGGTCGGGTCCAGGATTCTCGGAGCCAGGATGTAATGTACGTCGAGCATGCGCAAGAGCAATGGGCTCGCGTCGCCGAGACTCACGGCGTTCTGGTTGCCGGCCAAGGAGGCATTGTCGGCCGGCTGGCTCATGCTGCGGACGAAGCGCGCGTAACTGCCGCGCAGGGAGGAGGTATAGCCCTCGATCTCATCCAGTCCGATCGAGGCCGTCACGGATGGGCCGAGCACCAGCGGGTCCGACTGGAAGACGGCGACCCGGAAGGCCGATTCCTCGCGCTCGGAGACCAATCGCTCCAGCGGGCCCGATACGGGAAAGGCAAGATCTCGATCCGCGCTGGGCGTATATCCGAAGCCGAAGTGGATCAAGTCCGCGGCGACGATGGCGACCAACAGCCACGCTGCGGCCTGCCTGCGCGTCGAGATCATCATCACCGCCAGTACGGCCGTCGCGATCCACAGCAGGCCGAGTCGCGGCAGGAACTCGCTCGAGGGGGTCTCGATCGTGACCCACACGTAGACCATGCCTGCGGTCACCAAGGCGGAGAGGAGCGCCAACCAGACCATGGCCATGCGTCGCCGCGACGCTCCGATCTTCGCGATGCCGTCGATCATGACGGCCGCGCAGGGCGCGACCAACAGCGGCCACATGCTCAGCCAGCGTGCCAAGCTCGTCTTCGACAGACCCGGCAGCCAGGCCAGAAGCTGGGTTCCCGGCATGGCGAAGGCGACCCAGAGCACGAGGGCCACGAGGCAGGCCAGCAAGACGAGCGACCGATCCTTCCGGCGGAAGGGGACGAGTCCCAGTAGCAGCAAGGGCAGCACGCCGACATACAGCTGGGTCTCGTTGATGTTCTGCGCGCCGATGAACTCCATCGGGCGGCCGAGGACCCAAGGATCGATGAAGGTCGGTAGATGCCACCAGGGCAAGCCCGTATCGCGTATGACCTCGGGCGCGAAGGAGCTGCGCGCCGAGTCGGCCAGGACTTCGAGCACCGGTAGCGTCTGAATGGCGCTGACGCCGATTCCGAGCAAGGCGATGGCGCCAGCCGCGATCGTAGCCGACCCTCGATCGACCTGCGGCTGCATGGCGAGGCGCCCGATTCCGTAGGCACACAGCAGAAGCGCGCCCAGCAGCGCGAACTGCACCTGTCCCCCCAGCAGCGCCATCCCGACCGCGAGTCCTCCGATGGCGATCGCGCGACGGCGCTCGGCGCCCTGCCCGCGCAAGCTGCGTTCCCAGGCGGCCGCCACGCCTGGCAGCCACAGCAGGGTCGCCTGGATGAAAGGCCACGCCAACCAGACCTGCTGGTAGCCTGCCAAGACCCATACCGCGACGCCGAACAGGCGAGCCGGCCGCGACAACCCGAGCTCGTACAGCCACCAGGCCATGAGCAGCCCGGCCAGCCAGAGTTGCAGGAGGACTTGAAGGTCGAAGGCATCCAGGGGCGTAAGTGCCCAGGCCAGCGCCATCGTGATCGGGTTGAAGGGTGCCGATAGCGTGTCGCCGATGAGCGGATGTCCCGACAGGACGTGCGGATTCCAGAGCGGCAAATGCCCACCGCGGAGGGCTTCGGAGATCGCGATGCGGGTCGAGAACTGCATCGCCGGATCGCCGAGCACGTGGTTGCGCGAGGGCGGGTAGCTGCTGCGCCAGGGCTCGAAGCCCACCAGGACATCGAAGGGCAAGACCGTTCGACCGGGCAGCAGTCCGGGGCCGGCCGCGATCAGGGCCAAGGCCAGACAGGCGATGATCTCGATGCCCCATGAAGACACGCGTGGTCGTTCGCGAACTTGTCGGGACCAGCCCCACATCGGATCGATCACGTCATCTCCCCCTGACGTGGACATCGAATGCCGGCTGCGTCAGTGACGGCGCGAAACCAGCGACAGGTAGATTCGGCCGGTGATCGGCCCAGCGTCGGGTTCCAGGTCTATAGTCAGGAGACCGCCCGGGCAGCAGCGCACTCTCCGCCAAGACCGCCGGCCGCTCGCCGGGCTCCAATGCCCGGACGCGGGCGCCGACGGCGGCGTAGATCACGTCGCTGCCGGCGACGAAGGCCGTGGTCGCGCCTCCCGTCTCGCCGATCAGCTCGGGCGCTAGTGGCCTCGCGGATTGGGCGCTGGCGACACGGCCGTCCGCGCCCCCCCCGATCGCGATCGCGCAGAGGAGCGCAAGCGTCTGGAACCAGCGGGTCCGCCGCGTGAACATCGCGCCTTCCCTCTCCGAGTCCTTCCGAATTCTTGGACTATGGCGCGCCGCCGGCAGGTCCGTGGCCTTCTGAACCAGCCGGTAGCGGGCGTCCGGTGAACGACGAGCGAGCGGCGCGGGCGGTTACATCGGACTTCTACCATGTCGGGAACAACAGTGATCGCCACATTCCAACTGTGACAAGCGTTGTGCGTCACTACCCACGGTGATATAATCCTAGCAAGTCCTATCAGGATCGTATGGGAGCGCATATGGTGGTCGTGGCAGACGCATCGCCTCTCATCTACATCGCACGCTTGGACATCTTCGAACTCGTCATCGGAGAATTCGAACGGATCGAGGTTCCGAATGCCGTACACCGTGAAGCGGTGATCGCGGGTCTTGCTCATGGGTACGACGACGCGAAGCGGATTGAGGCGGCCATGGAATCTGAAGGATTGGCTATGATCGATCTCGACGTGGCTACGACCGACTTCGCCACAGATCTGGCGGCTATGCCGCAACTCGGGATGGGTGAAAGTGAAACGATCGCTCGCGCGAGACAGCGGGGCTTCACCGCGCTGCTCGAAGATCGCAGGGCCCGGCGGGTTGCCAGAGAACTTCGTGTCGAGACGATCGGCTGTCTCGATGTACTCTATCGGTCCTTGCTTCTCGGGCGCCTGGATCATCAAGAGATGACTCGCCTCGTGCACGGCTATGCCCGGTTGACCCATATGGATGCGGCAACCCTGATCGCGCACGAATCACAAATCGAGCAGATCCATTCGAGCGTAGGTCCACGGCGGAAGGGTGGAAAGGAGTAACGACGATGGCGGATACCGTTCAAATCAACCTGAGGGTAGACAGCGAGCTGGCCACAGCACTCGAAACGATTGCTCGCGAGGAGTCTTTGCGAAAGACCGATGTGGCACGGAAGTACCTGATCGATGGAGTTCGGGCTTGGAAGCTCGACCGCGCGATCGGGCGATTCGCAGAGCAACGCATCAGCCTGGCCCGAGCCGCGGAGGAAGCCGGCCTCTCGCTCTACGAGATGATGGACGAGCTGCGGCTGCGCAACATCGCGCTCGACCAGACCAGCCCGGAGGACGCGCGGGCTGACCTCGAGCGTCTACTCGAGCGCATCGGGTAGCGAAGGCCGAAGCCCCGGGACTCCTCCAAGAACAAGCTCCCCGAAATCAGCGCGGGCGGGAGCGCTGTCGCGCCCCCGCCCGGCCGGAGCTGTGCCGAAGCCGCTGCCACGACGGCTTCGGGTGCAGCCGGTGGTGGCCGGCTGGCATGCGGGCGGCGGCGCGCTCCGGAGGGGACGCCGCCCGTCGTCGGGGCCCTGGTCTAGCGCAGGGCCTGGCTGAGCCAGGGGAGGAAGAGCCGGCCGATCATTCGGTAGCGATCGGGCGCCAATGGTTCGGCCGGCAGGCTGCGGCCGCGGGCGTCGGAGAGGGTCAGCTGCTCCACCGACCAAGCCTCGTCGAGCGAGCCGGCGCCCTCGAGGGCCTCGAAGCGCAGGCGGACGAGCTCGGCCCGGCCCCAGGCCGGCGCGGCCGGCAGCATGCGGCTGGCCGCGAAGCGCAGGCGCTGCAGTCCGTCCTCGCCCGCCTCGGCATCCAGCAGGTTGCGTGCCACGATGCTTCCGTCCGCCGGCCAAAGGTCGCCGGGTTCGACTTGCATGCCCTCGCGCTCGGGATCGGCGTCGAGCAGCCGCAGCCGGCTCGGATCGAAGGCCAGGACCAGCTCGGCGCCGTAGAGTGCCTGGGCCCGCTCGACCGTCAACAAGAGTTCCAGCTGGCTCTCGTCGTCCAGCGCGGCCGGCGCGTAGGCGGGTAGGGCGGGTAGATCGCTCTCGGAAACGAGGCCCTCTGACAGGGGGTCGATCGCGTCGTTCGAGGGGCCATCGCCTAGGCTCTCGCCCCAGGGCAGCGGGCCCTGCAGGCCGAACTGCCGGCTGACCATGACCAGGTCGAAGAGGTCCACCCGGCCATCGTCGTTCAGATCGGTGGCGCGGTCGCGCGGGCTCTCGGTCTGGAAGCTGGCGCCGACGCGCACCAGGTCGAAGAGGCCGACCCGGCCGTCGGCGTCGACGTCGCCGCCCAAGAGCTCGACCGGCGGCAGGGCGATGGACGATCCGGAGGGGATCGCGAAGTCGCCAAGCCGGTCCAGGTAGCCCATGGCGCTGGCTTCCAGGTTCAAGTCGAGCGGCGGTAGGCCGCAGCGTTCGAAGTTGCCGGCGGCGTCCGTGCGGACCAGTGGGAAGCCATCCAGGCTCAGCCAGGCGCCGCCGTGATCGTCGCGGCCCTGCTGGGTGATGGTGCCGGTGGCGCAGCCCTCGAAGGGGCCGGGGCCGGTGACGGTCTGTGGGACGATCAGCGGAGCGGTCGGATCCGTCCAGTCGCCGACGAGGTCCAGGCGCGGGTTGACCCGGCGGGCGCGGAAGCGAAGCTCCAGGCCGGCCGGCAGCGGTGGCGAGCGGTAGCTGCCCTCGGCCGCGGCCGACTCCAGCCCCACCGGCAGGATCGAGCCCGAGCCCTGGGCGCCCAACTCCGCGGTGCGGATGGGCGTGTAGCCCGCTCCGTCCAAGCTGGCCTCCAGCTCGATGTGGCCCTCGCTCGCGGCCGGCTCGCGCCACCGCAGCTCGACCACGTTGGGACTCTCGTCCAGGAGGCTGGCCTCGAGCAACAGCAGCGGCGGAGGCAAGGCCTCGTCACCCGATCCGCCCGCCTCGGGCTCATCGGGCCAGTCCAGCCGGTTGACGTAGATGTCGCGCGGCGGATCGGCCGGATCGAAGAAGCGCTTCACCCGCTGGCTCGGCCCGCCCAGGGCGGCGTCGAAGTAGCTGGCGTAGAAGGGCGGCCCGCCGTCCAGGATGGCCTCGTCGGGCTGCGGCGGATCGAATTCGTTGGGCGGCGGTAGGAAGCTCGGGTCGATGCCCCAGGCGGCCGCGAACTGGCTGATCAGCGCGTGGTCGAGCTCGACCGCACCCGGCGGCGCCACGCCCTCGGGCAGGAGGCAACCGTGCAGGTGGATCCTGCTCACCGAAGAGCGCCAGACGGAGGTGTAGAGGTAGGTTTGCCCGCCGCTGAGCGAGACCGTGATCATCTCGTCGGGCACCGTCCAGGCTTGATCGGTCTGCCAGGCCGAGCAGCTCAGGTCGGCCGGTGCCAGCGTGGCCGTCGGCGGCGCCAGGGTGGCGGTGGCCGTCGGCGTGGCCGTGGGCTGTCCTGGATCCGGCGTCGCGGTCTGGGTCGGCGTGCTGGTCGCGGTGGCGGTGTTGGTCGCCGTCGCCGAGGGCGCCGTCGTCGGGGTGTTCGTCGGCGTGTTGGTAGCCGTCGGGCTGCTGGTGGCCGTCGCCGTGCTCGTCGCCGTCGGGCTGCTCGTCGCGGTGGCGGTGCTCGTGGGCGTCGGGGTCGGCACGACCGGGATCTGGATACAGGTCGTCACCGTCGGCCTGTCGCAGTTGGGGGCCTGGTCGAGGTTGGTGTTGCTGATGTCGGTGGCCCAGAGCACGCAGACGTTGGTCGGCCCATTCAGCCCCAGCTGGTCCCAGCTGACGTACATGTCCAGCGTGTCGCCCTGGATGCGGTAGCCGATGTCCGCGCCCAGCACCGACTGCGGGCCGCCGGTGCCGGCCGTGCCCGCGCCCAGCTCGCGAACCCAGTCCGTCCCGGCCGGCCCCGCGTTGGGAACGCCGGTGCCATAGGCCAGGCCGTTGGACCAGCGGCTGGTGAAGCCGATGTTGGTCGGGTCGTCCATCAGGGTCTGCTCGCCCAGCTGGTCGCGGTCCGTGGTCGGGTCGTCGGCGTTGTCGGTCCGGTCCTCGACCATCAGCAGGTATTCGGCGTTGGCCACGCTGGTACCGAAGACCGAGGTGTTGCCTCCGGCCGTGTCGACCCACCACTTGTAGCGGGCCTCGCTGGTCGCGCCGTTGGTGCCCGGCCAGCCGGCCGGCGCGCCGTTCTGCGTGACCATGCGCAGGTATAGGTAACCCGCGTCGGAGGCAAAGTAGGTGGCCGAGAGGTCGCGCTGCGCCGCGCAGCCGCTCTCGTCCAGGTCGTTGGCCAGGAAGACCCAGTCCGCGTTGGCCGGGAAGCTGCCCTGGTCCAGCGCGGCGGGCGCGTCCGGTGCCAGCGGCGCGTCGTCGTCGGTGGTCGCCGTCACGTCACGAACGGTGTCGCTCGACGGCCGGAGCATGGGCAGCAGGCTCGGTGCCGGCCCGCCCGCGCGGCGGTAAGCGCCGCCCACATCGGCGCCGAGCGCGGCCTCGAGTTGGCCCTCGGCATCCGAGGTGCCGGTGATGCCCAGGAGCGGACCACCGCAGCGGATCTCGCGCAGGCCGGCCGTGTAGCGGCTCTCCACGCCCATGTTCGACAGCGTCTCGGTCAGCGGCCCGTAGGGCTCGATCGGCCCGACGCAGTCGGCGTAGCGCCGCGTGTGGGCGAAGTCCTCGGCGGGGATGCGCTCGTAGTCGATGGCGCGGGTGTAGCGTCCGTTGAAGGGCGGCAGGACGCTGGCCATCTCGGGTCCGCCGTCCAGGTAGCCTTGGCGGGCCAGGGAGTCGCGCGGGTCGAAGAGCGGTCCGATGGGCAGGGCCGTGCGCAGGGTGAGGAAGGAGAAGCGGTTGCCGGGCGGGGTCATCAGGGCCACCAGGTCGTAGGCCTGGCCGTCCACCTGGAAGCGCTTGAGGTACCAGGGATCGCCGGGCAGCAGGTCCTGCCCGCCGACACCGTCGGCCAACGCGGAATGCGTCGCGCCCAGGGCGCGACCCAGCACCAGGGTCAGCTGGTCGGCGTCGCGCTCGACGTCGGTCAGGAAGAGCATCCAGGCGCCGTCGGTGCCCGGGTTGATCTCGCCCGGCCGGACCACGGTGACGCGGTCCTGGTAGCGGTCGACCAGGAGCGCATCGCCGATCTGTAGGCTCAGCGGGCCGCCGACCTTCACTGGCCGCAGGCCGCCGGTGAACCAGATCTGCACTTGGGCGCGCTGGCCGCGGGTGACGCCCTCCACCTGCACCAGGTAGTCCAGCATCATCGCGCTCTCGCGGATGGCGCTGGCCGGGTCCAGGTCGAGCACCAGATCTTCGAGGGTCAGGACCAGCATCTCGTCGCCGGTCATGACGGTCCCGTCCACGTCCAGGTCCTCGATCAGGCCGTCGCCGTCGAAGTCCAGCGTGGGGCCGGCCAGCGGCGGTGCCGGCATCGGGCGGTGCGACTGCCAGAGCGTGTCCAATCGCTCGTTCAGGCTGCGCTCGGAATGCAGCGTCACCGCCTCGGGCTGGCCGTCGAAGTTGGCGTCGAAGGTGGTCAGGCCGGCGCCGATCTCGCCGCCCGCGGGCAGCGCGCCGCCGGGCAGCGGCAGGGGCAGGTCCGCCGGGCGGCCGGCCAGCGGGAAGGCCAGGTTGCCCGCGCCGGCGCCGGTCGAGCCGGGTCGGTCGAAGGTGTCCATCAAGAGGAAGGTGTATTCCTGCAGCAGGGCCGGGAACTGTAGGTCGCGCCGGCAATCGTCCAGGACCGGGATCACCGAGAGGTGCTCCGGCTCGTACCACAGCCGGTGGTAGACCTTCTGGCGCGCGTTCTGACCATCGGTCGAGATCTGACGGTAGAGCGCGGCCAGGGGCTCGCCGAAGTGGCGGAACTCGTCCATGTAGGCCGGGCTGACGCTGACGATGTCGGCCCGCGGCGCGTCCGGGTGCTGGCTGCTGAAGGGCGCCCAGGGGTCGGTGTAGGGGAAGATTTCGACCGGACGGGTGGGGTCGAGCCGGTCGCTGAAGATGTCCATGTCGCCAGCCGATGCCAGCAGCGCGGGCCGGCCCGGGTCGCATTCGATCTGCCCCGGCGTCACCGGCTGGCCGCCGTGCAGGCGGGCGCCGGCCGCGTCGACCCAGAGGGCCGGCGAGGGCTGGAAGGACCCGTCCGGCTCGTGCCAGAAGGTGGCGCGCCGGGTCAGGCCGGGCGGGCTGTCGATGTCGACCGCCAGGTCGGCCGGCGCCGGCGGGATGTCGTCGGCCAGCGGGCCGTCGGGCATTTGCCAGCGGCGCCAGCGGGCGTAGGGGTCCTCGAAGGCGCTGGCCACGTGGTAGCGGTCGACCTGTTGGCCGGCCGGCTCGGGCAGGTCGGGCATCAGGAACTCGGTGTAATGCCGCGGCAGGCTCATCACCTGCTCGTTGTAGAAGAAGCCGTCGTTGCCGCCGCCCTGGTCGGGCGCCATCGGGATCTCCAGGCCGCGCGAGGCCTCGGCCAGGTCGCCCAGCGGGCTGGCGGCCGCGTCCTCCTCGGGCGGGCAGAAGCGGATGGCGTCCAGGGAGAAGTCCTCGGCCGGGCTGGTGTCCAGGCGGATGGTGATGCTGAAGACGTCCTGCTCGTCGATCTGGTCGATGCCCTCGAAGTCGGCCAGCGGGAAGTCGACGAAGAAGGGGGTGGTGTTGGGCATGAAGATGGACTGGAGGCTGGCGGTGTTCGCGCCGTCGAAGAGCTCGACCGTGATCGGGGTGAAGTCCGAGACACCGCTGTCGGCGAAGACGAAGTAGAAGCGGATCCGGTCCAGGCCCCGAATGTCCAGCTCGAGGCCGGCCCCGCCCGCGTCGTAGACCAGTTCGAAGTCGGCCTGACTGTCCGGGTTGGCCGCGTACTCGACGCGGTTGCTGCTGATCCGCACGGCCACCTGGTTGAGGGGCGCGCCGAAGTTGCCGCCGGTGAAGGGGCCCAGCGTGATCTGGCGCCAGCGGCCCAGCACGTCGCCGTTGCCGTCGTCGATGACCGTGCGCGGTCCAGGCTCGCTGGCGTCGACGACCATCGTGTTGCGGATGACCGGGTTGGTCGTGATCGAGAACTCGTCGAGCGATGCGTCGGGGCAGATGATGGGCAGGATCTCGACGCGGTAGTCCTCGACCTCGCCGTCACGGGCCTCGCCGGTGGGCGCCAGGCGCGCCATCGAGCTGAGGCGGATGCGCAGGTAGGAGGGACCGGCCAGGGCGTCGACCGGCACCAGGAAGTCCTCCAGCTGGATGCCGCCGTCGGCCAGCACGTCGCGCAGCACCTGCTCGCCGTTGTCGTTCCAGTCGCCATCGCGGTTGAAGTCGATCCAGGCGCTGAGGAAGCCGCCTGGCGGCGCCTGGCGCAGGTCCAGCCGCATGGTGGCGATGAGCCCCGGTCGCAAGGCCGAGATCACCATCAGGCCGTCCTCGTCGTCGCAGTCGCCGTCGATGTCGTCGCCGTCGGCCGCCAGGTTCGGCGCTGCATCGTGCTCGGCGTCGATGCAGGCCCCCAGCTGGATCGGGTCCTGGGCCGTGTCCGCCGAAGCGCCGCCGCTGGCCTCCTCCACGGGCAGCCGATGGCGCGCGCCGTTCTGCGCCAGCAACACCGGGTAGCCCAAGCTGGCCGGCGCGTCGCCCAGGTCCATCAAGGGCAAGGGCGTGGCGGTGGCCGTCGCCGTGGGCGTGTTGGTGGGCGTGACACTGGGCGGGTTGGTCGGGCTGGCGGTCGGGGTGTTGCTCGGCGTGCTGGTGGCGCTGGGCGTCGGGCTGGGCGTGAAGGTCGGGCTGGGCGTGGCGGTCGGCCGCGGCGTACGGCTGGGGAAGACGGCCGGCGGGCGCGGTGTCGGCGGCTCGCCGAGCACGTCCTCCGGCGGCATGCCCAGGCGCTCGCGGATCAGGCCGACCAGGTCGGCGTCGGTGGTCTCGGCTACGTAGGTCCAGCGCGAAGCGCGCAGCTGACCGTGCGTCGCCGCAGCGCCGCTGGCCAGCCGGCCGCTGTAGGGCAGGAGATCCGGCGACTCGAGGATCGGGGGCATCGGGCCGGCCGGTCCGCCGGTGTAAAGCAGCGTTGGCCGCTCGATCTCGCCTTCGGGCGCCGGGTCCAGGTCGTCCAGTCCCGCCAGGTCGTGCACGTCCATCAGCCGGGTGTGCTCGTGGTTGAAGGGCGGCGGCAGGGGCAGCCAGGGCAGGGGCTCGTCCTCGGCCAGCGCGTAGCCCTGCAAGCGGACCGAATGCTGCTCGATGGTCACGTCGACCTTGGGGATGGGCGCGCGCAGGGTGATCGACTCCAGGCCGCCGCTGGGGCAGGTGCTGATGGCCGTCAGGTCGTACTGGTGGCCGTCGACGTAGAGGCGCTTGAGGAACCAGGGCCCGCCGGCCGAGCGGTTGGCCTGGCGCGGGGCCGACTGCATCGAGGCGCAGGGAGCGCCCAGCGCGCGGCCGACGATGACCAGGGCCGTGTCGGCATCCGGATCGGCGTCGACCAGGTAGGCGAACCAGGCGCCGGGCGGCACGCGGCCCAGGTTGTCGCCGCCGGGCGCGATGCGCAGCAGGCTGCCGGTGTCGCCGGCCAGCACCGCCCCGCCGATGCCGAGGCTGCTGGACTGGATGGGGCGGGGGGTCAGGCCGTAGGAATTCCAGACCTCCAGCGTGGCGCCGCTGGTCGAGACCGCGTCGAGGGTGACGAAGTGGTCGAGGAACTGCAGGCGGTCGCCCTGACGCAGGAACTTGGCCTCCGTGTGCAGGACCACCAGCTCATCGCAGGAGAGCGGGCTGCCATCCGGGTCCAGCGGATCGAGCAGGCCGTCGCCGTCGAAGTCGAGCTGGAGGCCGTCGAGCGCTTGAGGCAGGCTGGCCTCGTCGGCGACATGGACCATGTCGAGCCGGCCGTCGAAATCCGCGTCCAGGCTGGTCAGACCATGACCGACGGCCGGGCCGTCGGGGTCGGTGGCGTCCAGGCCGGTTCCGACCGGGAAGACCATCCGGGTGTTGCCGGGCAGCCCGCAGGTCGGGCGCGGCGCCGAGCGGTAGAGGTCGCGGCCGGCCGGATCCGCCTGGGGCAGGCGCTCGTTGTCGACGAGCATCCAGGTCAGCTCGGTCATGATGGCCGGGTACCACTCGTCGGTGTTGCTGGTCGCTGGGTTGAGCGCGGCATCGGGGATGCCGTCGTTGTCGGCGTCGGTCAGCCGGCCGTCGGCGTTCAGGTCCAGGGCCAGGTGGGTGGGCTCGTACCAATGGCGCAGCCAGACCTTCTCGGAGGCGTTGACGCCCGAGGCGCGGATGTTGGCCGCGCGGCTCACCTCGTCGATGCCCGATAGGCTGGGCCACTGCGCGCGCAGGTTGCGGTCGCCGAGGCGCTCGGAGATCCAGGCGGGGTTCCAGGTGACCAGGTCCATCTCGGGCGCCTGATCGGAATAGGGGTCGAAGGGTCCATCGAGGGTGGTGTAGGGCGCGTCCTCGGGCAGCAGGCCGGTCAGCGGGTCGACGATGCTGTCGTCGCCGGCCGAGGCCGGGCGATTGGCATGCGCCGGATGGTTCGGGTTGGAGACGACCGGCAGGCCGTGCACGCGCAGGGCGTCGATCGGGGCTTCGGCATCCGGCTGCTCGGCCGGCGCGGCCGCGGTCGGCTGGGCCAGATAGCCGGCGCCGGCCCCGCCAAATGCCGCCACCGTCAGAACGAGGCCGACGAGTAGCGTGCGTCGCCATCGATGGAAGCGGGATCGAGTGGCCGATCCCCGTCGGGTCGCCTTGGGCGGTCGGTGGGGCAACAATTGGGCGATCACGAGGCACTCCTGCCAATCTCGCGGACCGGCGCGGCGCGCGGGTCCGGATCCAAATCGAAGCGGCGGAATCGAGTCAGCTGGCCAAGATGGTCAAAGCAGGCAAGGCCGGCGAGCGGAGGATGGAGAATCACCCTCCGCTCGCCGGTACGGTCGGTCTAGTCGCCGGTCGGAGTCTCCAAGAGGCCGTGCTGCAGCATGGGCAGGTAGACCTTGCCCAGGGCGCGGATGTCGACGCCGTCCCAGCGCGAGGCCAGCGGCTGGCCCAAGGGGTCGGAGAGCATCACGCCGGCCAGGGCATGCGCCGCCCCGGAGCCGTCGTAGCCCTCGACCGGCTGGAAGCGGACCCGGGCCAGGATCGCGCGGCCCCAGATGGCCGGTGCCGGCTGCATCCGGCTGGCCGCGAAGCGCAGCTGGTGCTGACCGTCCGGCCGCGGGCTGGGCGCCACGGCGTTGGCCGCCACGAAGGAGCGGCCTTGTTCCCAAACCGGACCCGGCTCGACCTGGATGCCCGGCGTGGCGGGCTGGGCGTCGATCACCGCCAGGCGCAGCGGGTCGAAGACCAGGCTGAGGTCGGCGCCGTAGAGGTTCTGCGCGCCATCGATGACGATGTCGACCTCGATCTGGCCGGTGGACAGCGTGCGGCTCTCCATCGTCAGCGGGAGTCCGCTCTCGTCTCCCTGCGCGCCCGAGGGCAGGCTGCCGAAGGGCTGCTCGGCGGCCCAGGAGTCGATGCGCGGCAGGTAGGGCTCGGCCTGCTCGGTGGTCTCTGCTTCGGTCACCTCGCCCGGCTCGCCGTTGGCCACCACGCGGGCGTGGTTCCAGTCGACGGGTCCGGACATTCCGTAGTTGCGGCCGACCAATACCAAGTCGAAGATGTCCACCCGGCCGTCCGCGTTGCAGTCGGCCTGGCGGTCGCGCGGCGGGTTGACGTTGAAGTCGCGCCCGACGCGCACCAAATCGAAGATGTCGATCTGCTGGTTGCCCGAGACGTCGCCGCCGTAGAGCTCGGTCGGCGGCAGCTGCACCGTGCGGCCGGTGGCCAGGTAGTAGGGCTGCGAGCGCGCCCGCAGGTAGCAGGCCGCGCCGGCCTCCAGGCGGTGGTTGCCGTACTTGACGCCGCAGATCTGGAACTTGCCCTTGGCATCGGTGCGGGTGACCGGGAAGCCGTCGATGTAGACCCAGACCCCGGCATGCTCGCCGCGGCCCTGCATCTCCACCTGGCCCTTGTAGCAGCCGGCGCCCTTGTTGGGCGGCTGGAGCGTGCGGCAGCTGCCGCCGGCCAGCGAGAAGCTGGAGCTCTGGCCGGTGAGCGAGTTGCGGGACCGGACCGCGAAGCGCAGATCCAAATTGGCCGGCAGCACCGGCGTGATGTAGCTGTAGCCCTGACCGGTCTGCTGCATGCTGCTGGAGGGCACGATCTGATCGATCTCGACCAGCGGGCTGCCGTTGACGCTGACGGCAAGGACGAACTCGGTCTCGAAGCTGGTGACGTCGGTCCAGCTCACCCGCATCCGCAAGGGGTTGTCGGGAAGGGGCTGGCAGATCACGCTGAAGGGCGGCGGCGTGGGTGTCAGTGTCGGCGTCGGCGTATTGCTTGGCGTCGGCGTGATCGAAGGCGTCAGGGTATGTGTCGGCGTGTCGGTCGGCGTGTCCGGCGTGCTGGGGGTTCCCGGGGTCACGGGCGTACCCGGCGTTACCGGTGTGCCTGGAGTGACGGGCGTGCCTGGCGTTACCGGCGTGCCTGGAGTGACGGGCGTGCCCGGCGTGACCTCCGGCATGAAGAAGCCGAAGTCGACCGTACGGTTGGTGTTGGGGTCCGAGTCGCCATCGTCGGTCGGCTCGGTGTTCAGGGCCAGGGTGACGGCCAGGCTGGCCACGGTGCCGCCCGCCGCCGGCGCGCCGTTGTCGTCGCCGTTGACGTCGTTGTCCGGGTCGGGCGCCGGGGCGTCGCCCAGGCTCGAGCTGGCGCCGGCCAGCGGCCCGCCGGCCGAGAAGTTGGAGGCGGGGATCAGGATCATGTAATCGCCCGGATCCAGGTTGCAGAAGAGATAGACGCCCAGGATGTCGGTGCTGCTCTGGCCCAAGAGGGTGTCGCCGGCCGAGATCTGACCGTTGGCGTCGTCGTCGCGGTAGAGTTGGAGGCTCACGTCGGGGATGCCGGTCTCGCCCATCGGCTTCTCGTGCAGCCCGTCGTTGTCCAGGTCCTGGAAGACCAGGTCGCCCAGGCAGAGCATGGTCGTGTCGGTCGGCAAGCGGGTCGGGGTGACCGTGGCGCTGGAGGTGGCCGTGGGCGTGCCGCCGTTGCCGCCGGTCGGGTGGAAGCCGAAGTCGACCGTGCGGTTGGTGTTGGGATCGTCGTCGCCGTCGTCGGTCGGCTCGGTGCCCAAGGCCAGCGTCACCGCCGAGGCCGCCACCCCGCCGCCCTCGATGGGCGCACCGTTGTCGTCGTCGTCCATGTCGTCGTCCGGGTCCGGCGCGGCCAGGACGCCCATGCTCGAAGGCATATTTTCCAGTGGACCGCCCGGACCGAAGTTGGCGCTCGGGATCACGACGATGTAGTCGCCCGGGCTCAGGCTGCAGAAGATGTAGCCGCCGCCGGAGCTGCTGACGGTCTGCGTGATCAGCGTGTCGCCTGGGCTCAGCACGCCGTTGGCATCGTCATCGCTGTAGAGTTGGACGGTGACGCCCGCGATGCCCGTGTCGCCGCCGGCCGGCTCGTAGAGCCCGTCGTCGTCCTGGTCTTGGAAGATCAGGTCGCCCAGGCAGAGCGTGCCGGTGGTCGTCGGCAAGCGGGTGGCGGTGGGCGTGATGACCGGCGTGCCGCCGGTGGCGGTCGGCGTGCCGTCCGATGGGGTTCCGCCCGTCGCCGTCGGCGTGCCACCGTTCCCGCCCTCGGCATGGAAACCGAAGTCGAAGGTCTTGTTGGTGTTCGGGTCACCATCGCCGTCGCCGACCGGCTCGCCGCCCAGGCTCAGGGTGAAGGCGCCCGAGGCGACGCTGCCGGCCATGCCGGGCGCGCCGTTGTCATCGCCGTCGACGTCATTGTCCGGATCGGGGGCCGGTGCGCCGCCCAGGCTCGAGGTCAGCCCGTTCAGCGGGCCGCCGGAAGCGAAGTTGCCGGCCGGGATCACCAGGACGTAGTCGCCCGGATCGATGTTGCAGATGACATAGGCGCCCAGCGCGTCGCTGGTGGTCTGCGCCACGAAGGCGTCGCCGGCGCTGAAGACGCCGTTGGCGTCGCTGTCGGCGTAGAGCTGGATCGTCACGCCGGCGATGCCGGTCTCGCCCGCGATCGGCTCGTAGAGACCGTCGTCGTCCAGGTCGTTCCAGATCGTGTCGCCCACGCAGAGCGTGTCGCCGGAGAGCGGCGTCGGGGTCATGGTCGGCGATGGGCTGGGTGTGGCCGTGGGCGTCGGGGTGACGGTCGGGGTGGGTGTCGCGGTCGGCGGCAAGGGCTCGAAGCCGAAGTCGACCGTCGGATTGTGTTCGTTCTCCGGGCCGGCCGGCTCGGTGCCGGCCACCAGCGTGACGGCGCCGCTGACGACGCTGCCCACGCTCAGGGCATCCGGCGTCACCGGGCCGCCGAAGAGGCCGCCGAGGGAGGCCAGGAAACCGCCCAGCAAGGGGTTGAAGGGCGCGCCGTTGTCGTCGCCGTCCACGTCGTTGTCCGGGTCCGGCGCGGCGGCGTCGCCGAAGCTGGAGCGCAGGCCGGCCAGCGGGCCGCCCGGCGCGAAGTTGCTGGCCGGGATGGCCACGATGTAGTCGCCCTCGGCCAAGAGGCCGAAGTGGTAGTTGCCGCTCTCGTCGGTCAGGGTCGAGCGGACCATCACGTCGGCGTCGGTGCAGATGCCATCGGCGTCGGTGTCCTCGAAGAGCAGCACCTCGACGCCCGGGATGCCCGGTTCGCCAAGCTCCGGCTCGTAGAGGCCGTTTCCGTTGCCGTCGAACCAGACCGTGTCGCCCAGCGAGACGCTGGCCGAGCCGTCCCAGGGGATGCGGCCGCGGGTGATGTAGATGTCGTTCATCGGCTCTTCGGGATCGTAGAAGAGCTTGACCCGCACCGGATCGCTGCCCAAGCGGGCATCGTACCAGGGCGCGTAGAAGGGCAGGCCGCCGTCGAGCACCGGCTCGTCCGGCTGGGGCGGGCTGGGCTCGTTGGGCGCCGGCACGAAGCCGGCCGGCAGGCCCCAGGCCTGGGCCAGCTGGCTCAGGTCGAGCTGGCTTAGGTCCACCTCGCCCGGCAAGAGCGGCGGGTCCTCGGCCAGGCAGCCGTAGAAGTGCAGGCGGCTGACCGGCGAGGTCCAGTTGGAGGTGTAGAGGTAGATCTGACCGGCCGAGACCTGGAGGTCCAGGAACTGGTCCGGGATGACCAAGGACTGATCGGTCTGCCAGGTGGCGCCGCCGGTCTGGTCGCCGTCGACCTGGCGGATCTCGTGCAGCTGGCTGCCGTAGCGCGGCTCGCGGTCCTGGTCGACGATGCGCTCGGAGAGCTGGCCGAAGGGCGCCAGGTCGCCGGTGCAGTCGTCGTAGCGCCGGGTGTGGCCGAAGTCCTCGACCTCCTGCCGCTCGATGTCGACCGCGATGGTGTGGTCGACGTTGAAGGGCGGCATGACGCTGGCCTCGTCCGGCAGCGGGCCCTCGAAGTAGCCCTGTAGGCGCAGGGTGTCCTGGGGGTTGAAGAAGTCGCCGATGGGCACCGGCGTGCGGATGGTCAGGAACTTGAAGAGATCCTGGGTGCCCGTCTCGGTCTCCGGCAGCACCATGGCCGAGACCATGTCGTACTCGTGGCCGTCCACGTAGAAGCGCTTGAGGTACCAGGGGTCGCCCGGCAACAGGTCGTGGTTGCCGGCCCCGTCGTCGATGGCCGAATGCGAGGCGCCCAGCGCGCGGCCGATGGCCAAGGTCACCTGGTCGCGGTCGACCGCCACGTCCTTGAGGTAGACGAACCAGGCGCCATCGACGCCCGGGTTCTGCTCGTCGGGGTGGATGATGGTGACGCGGTCCTGGAAGCGGTCCGCGATGGCCGCGTCACCGATGTCCAGGCTGCGGATGCCACCCAGGGGCTGCGGACGCGAGCTGACCGCGCCGCCGCCGGTGAACCAGAAGCGCATCTGGGCCCGCTGGCCGCGGGTGACGTTCTCGATGGTCACCAGGTGGTCCAGGAACATGGCGGCCTCGGAGGCCGGCGTGTCCGGATCCAGGTCCAGGACCAGGTCCTCGATCACCAAGAGGATCAGCTCGTCGCCGCTGAGGATGATGTTATCGGCATCCAGCGGGTCGATCAGGCCGTCGCCGTCCAAGTCCAGCACGGGGCCGGAGATCGGCGCGTCAGGGATCCCCGGCAGGCGCGGGCGGAAGGACTGCCAGGCCTCTTCGAGGTGCGCCTCGAGCGTCTGCTCGGAGTGGATGGTGACCGCCTCAGGCTCGCCGTCGAAGTTGGCGTCGAAGGTGGTCAGGCCATAGCCGAAGTCGCCGCCGGCCGGCAGGCCCGTGCCGGCGCGCGGCGCCGGCAGCTCCTCGGCCCGCGTGCCGATGGGGAAGCCGAAGCTGCTGCGCCCGGCCGGCACCGCCACCGGTTGGTCGGTGGTGTCCAGGAAGAGGTAGGTGAACTCCTGCATCAAGGCATCGAAGCGCAAATCGCGCGCGCAGTCGCCCGAGAAGCGGATCTTGGAGTAATGCTCCGGCTCGTACCAGGCGCGGTGGTAGACCTTCTCGCGCGCGTTCTGCCCGTTGGCCGAGAGCTGGCGGTAGAGCGCCGCCAGGTCCTCGCCCGAGTTGCGGAACTCGTCCATGTAGGCCGGGTTGACGTCCAGGATGTCGCCGCGCGGCGCGTGCGGATGCTGCGGGCTGAAGGGCGCCCAGGGGTCGGTGTAGGGCAGGACCTCCACCGGCCGGCCGTCGTCCAGCCGGTCGACCAGGATGTTGGGGTTGCCGGCCGAATAGGTCAGGGCCGGCCGGGCCGGATCGCATTCGAACTGCTCCGGTCCGTCGGGCTGGCCGCCGTAGAGCCTGAGGCCGGTCTCGTCCAGCCAGAGCTTGACCGGCTGCTGGTCGGGCTCGTCCGGATCGAACCAGAAGCTGGCGCGGCGCGGCGCGCCCAGCGGGGACGAGACGTCCGCGGTCAGGTCGGCCGGCGCCGGCGGGATCTGACCCGGCAAGGGGCCGCCGGGCATGGTCCAGCGGCGCCAGCGCGCGGTGGGCGCGGTGAAGACGCTGGTCAGCAGGTACCTGTCCGGATCCCAGCCGGCCTCCGGCGCCGGGTCCTCGGGATCGGGCAGGATGAACTCGGTGTAATGCCGCGGCAGGGTCAGGATCTGCTCGTTGTAGAAGAAGCATTCCTGATCGAAGGGCGGCAGCTGCTGGTCCAGGCCGGCCGGCGCGAAGGGCTCGGCGGCCGAGAAGGCCGGCTCGCCAGCGGAGTCGGACTCGCCCTCACGCCCGCCCTCGGACGTGACGTCGCCCTGGGACGGGACCTCGCCCTCGGCCTGGATAAGCCCGGGCTCGGAATCGATGCGCTGGCCCGGCTCGAAGGTCTCGAGAATGCCCGGGTCGCCGATCAGGAAGGGCGCCTGGTTCTGCTGCGGGCTGTCGCAGGGCCGCAGCTGGTCGATGACGAAGTCCTGGGCGCTGGAGGCCGTGCTCTCCAGCTGGACCGAGAAGAGGTCGCTCAGGTCGACCGACCCGATGTCGACGAAGTCGGCGAAGGGGAAGTCGACGTGGAAGGGCACGCTGCTGGCCGGCACCAGGCGGGTCAACGAGGCGCTGTTCGTGCCATCGCTGAGCGTCATGCGCAGGGGTGTCTGGATGGCCACGCCGGCATCGTCGAAAATGTAGTAGATGCGCAGCCGGTCGGAGGCCGAGAAGTCGGCGTCCAGGCCGGCGCCGCCGGCCGAATAGTCCAGCTCCAGGCGCGCTTGGCTGTCCGGGTTGGAGACGTATTCCAGCTGCCCTTCGTGGATGCGCAGGGCCACCATGTTCAAGGGCTGGCCCAAGCCGCCGCCCACGTAGGGGCCCAGGGTGACGCGCCGGATCTGGCCCAGGATGCCGCCGGCCGGCCCCAGATCGTCCAGGACCGTCTTGGGGCCCGGATCGTCGATCTCGACCACCATGAAGCTGCCCAGCTGGGGGTCGTTGGTGAAGTCGAAGTCGTCTATGGGGTCGGCCGGGCAGCTGGCGGCCAGGACCTCGACCGGGTAGTCCTCCACCTCGCCGTCGGTGGCCATGCCGGTCGGGCCTAGGCCCGGCTGGCTGCTCAGGCGCAGCCGCAGGTAGGTCGGACCCGGAACGGCATCCTCCGGCGTGTCGAAGAGCAGGGCGTGTGAGACGGGGACGCCGGCAAAGATCTGCTCGTCGTCGACCACATGCTCGCCCGGATCCGACCAGTCGCCGTCCGCGTTGAAGTCGATCCAGACGTTGGCCAGGCCGCCGGCGGCCGAGTTGGCGGTGTTCAGGTAGAGGGCGCTGGTGATGCCTTGCTCGAGGGCCGACAGCAGGGCGATGCCGTCGGCGTCGCTGCCGTCGCAGTCGCCGGCCGTCTCGTCGCCGCTGGCGCCCATGGCCGGCTGGCCGTCCAGCTCGCCGTCGACGCAGCGGCCCAGGACCGGGCCGTTGGGCGTCAGAAGGTGGCGCGGACCATTGCTGGCCAGCATGGTGGCGTAGCCCAGGACCTCGGGCGCGTCGCCGAAGTCGCGCTGGGGACCGGGGTCGAAGGCCGAGTCGCCCGGCGGCCGTGCGCCCAGGCGCTCGCGGATCTGGCCGCTCATGGCCGGGTTGGTGGTCTCGTGCACGTAGGTGAACTGCGAGGCCCGCGGGCTGTCGTAGGCCTCGGCGGTGCCGCCCTCCAGGCGGCCGGTGTAGGGCAGTTCATCCGGTCCGGTCAGGATCGGTGGCATCGGACCCATCGGCCCGCCCATGTAGCGGACGAGCGGCCGGTCGATCTCGCTCAGCGGCGCCGCGTCCAGATCGTCGAAGTCCTCGAGGTTGCGCACGTCCTCCAGCCGCGTGTGCTCGTGGTTGAAGGGCGGCGGCAGGGGCAGCCAGGGCAGCTGACGCGGGTCCTCCAGCGGGTAGCCCTGCAGGCGCACCGAATGCTGCTCGATGGTCACCGGGACCTTGGGGATGGGCGTGCGCAGGCTGATCGACTGCAAATCGCCGTTGGGGCAGGTGCCGATGGCCGAGAGGTTGTACTCGTGGCCGTCGACGTAGAAGCGCTTGAGGAACCAGGGTCCGCCCGGCGAGAGGTTCTGGCTGAGCGGTCCGGATTGCATCGAGGCGCAGGGCGCGCCCAGGGCGCGGCCCAGGATGACGAGGGCGGTGTCGGTGTCCGGGTCGGAGTCCACCAAGTAGACGAACCAGGCGCCGGGCGGCACGTCGCCGATCAGGCTGCCGCCGGGCGGCAGGGTCAGCAAGGGGCCGGTGTCGCCGGCCAAGAGCGCGCCGCCGATGCCGACGCTGCGGGCCTGGATGCGGCGCGGGCTGAGCCCGTAGTTGTTCCAGACCTCGATCACCGCGCCGCTGGAGGAGACCGGGCCCAGCTCGACGAAGTGGTCGAGGAACTGGGCCTTCTGGCCCGCGCCCAAAGCCAGGCTCTCGGTGTGCAGGACCACCAGCTCGTCGCAGGACAGCGGGCTGCCGTCCTCGTCCAGCGCGTCCAGGTTGCCGTCGCCGTCGAAGTCGATCTGCATGCCGTTCAAGAGCGACGGCAGGCTGGCCTCGTCGGAGACGCGCACCATGTCCAGCCGGCCGTCGAAGTCCGCGTCCAGGCTGGTCAGGCCGTGACCCACCGGCGGGCTGGCGGGGTCGGTCTGCTCCAGCTCGGTGCCCACCGGGAAGACGATGCTGCTGCCGCCGGGCGCGCCGCAGGTCGGCCGTGGCGCCGAGCGGTGCAATTCGTCGGCATCGGGCGCCGCCTGGGGTAGCGGATCGTTCTGGACCAGCATGTAGCTGAGCTCGACCATGATGGCCGGATACCATTCGTCGGTGGCCGAGGCGGTGGGGTTGACCGGCGCGTCGGGGATGCCGTCGTTGTCGGCATCCGTCAGCCGGTTGTCGGCGTTCAGGTCGAGGTCCAGGTGGGTGGGCTCGTACCAATGCCGCAGCCAGACCTTCTCGGAGGCGTTGATCGAGGAGGCGCGGATGTTGGCCCCGCGGCTGACCTCGTCGATGCCGGTCAGGCCGGGCCACTGGTCGCGCAGGCGCGGATCGCTCAGGCGCTCGGAGATCCAGGCCGGGTTCCAGGTGACCATGTCCATCTCGGGCGCTTGATCGCTGTAGGGATCGTAGGGCCCGTCGGGGTCGGTGTAGGGTGGGTCCTCCGGCAAGAGGCCGGTGTTGGGGTCGACCAGCGCGTTGTCGCCGGCGGTGGCCGGCCGGTTGGCGTGCGCCGGGTGGTTGGGGTTGCTGACCACCGGGTAGCCGTGCACCTTCAGGGCGCTGTACGCGCCGCCGTCGTCGGCCTGGTCCAGCGGGGCCGCGGTGGTCGGGCGCGAGGCGGCGCCGGCCATCAGGCCCAGCAGGAGCGCGCCAGCCAGGAGCAGGATCGCCGCCGCGATGGAGCGGGGAGGGAAGGGGAGCGGTGAGGCAGATCCCTGCCGCCGCTTGGGTGACATCGACATGTCGCAGCTCCTGAATGGTCCGGTTCGTGCTCGGTCGAAGCATCGAATCGCGGGCGTTTGCGACTGGGCCCGTGGCATAGGCCCGCTCACCCGCGGAGCACGAGAAGCGGTGACGGCAGCGCCAGTGTCGGCGAGCCGAACGCGTCAGCGGGAGTTAGTATAACATTAGGCCAGGCGTTTGGCTAGTCTCGAGCCGCGAGCGGTTCCGTGCGATGACCGCCGCATTCCATGGGAACGACGAGCGGGCACGCGGCGTTTCGGTGGGTGCGGCTTGAAGCATCCTTTACGCGGGACGACTTCCGGCCGGCGCTATACTAGCCGGCATGAGCACCGACATCCCCGACGCCTCCCCGCGCGCCAGATCCGTCCTGCGCGGCCTGGCCGTGGTCGTCCTCAACCACAACGGCCGGCAGCATCTGGAGCCCTGTATCCAGGCCTTGCTGGACTGCCTGGGCCTGGCCGGCCCCGAGCAGCTGGTGGTGGTCGACAACGCATCGCGGGACGACTCGGTCGAATGGCTGTCGCGGGCGCATCCGCGGGTGCGGCGCATCGTCTTCGGCAGCAACCTGGGCTTCGCGGAGGGTTACAACCGGGCCGCGCGCCGCTTGGACGACGAGTGGTTGCTGCTGCTCAACAACGACACGCGCGTGGAGGCCGGTGCGCTGCTGACCTTGGCCGAGGCGGCGGCCGAAGGCTGGGATTGCCTCGGCGCGCGCCTGCTCAGCTGGGATGGCAGCCGCTTGGACTTCGACGGCGGGGCGGCCTCCTTCAGCGGCCACGGGCACGCGCTGGGCTTCGGCGAGCCAGCGGTCGGGGTCGAGGACGGGGCCGGCGACGCCGGAGCCCGCTCGACCTTCTTCGCCAGCGGCGCCGCGATGCTCCTGCGCCGCCGGCGCTTCCTGGAGCTGGGCGGCTTCGCCGGCGACTTCTTCGCCTACTACGAAGACGTGGATCTGGGCTGGCGCATGCAGCTGGCCGGCCTGTCGGTGGGCCTGGTGCCCGCGGCGCGGTTCCACCACCGGCACCACGGCAGCCGGCGCTCGCTGCCCGGCGGCGAGGCGGCGCGGCTCTACGAACGCAACGCCCTGGCGGTGGTGGCCCGCAACTACGATGCCGAGAACCTGCGGCGGGTGCTGCCGGCGGCGCTGGCCCTGGCCGCCTGCCGCGCCGCCGACTGTGACGCGCACGAGGCGGCGCGCCTGGTGGCCGCGGCCGATCCGGTGGCCGATGCCGGCCGCGGCGGCCTGCCCCTGCCGCGCCCGGACTGGCCGGGATGGGCGCCCTTGGATCGCCTGGGCCTGGATTTCTCCGCCCTGGCCCGGTCGCGCGCCGAGGTGCAGGCCCTGCGCCGCTTGCCCGACCGCCAGGTGCTGCCGCGGCTGCTGCGACCCTACGCGCCGGTGCCCGACTCGGCCGCCGCGCGGGCGGCCCTGCATGCGGCGGTGGAGCATTTCGGGCTCGAGGAGATCTTCGGCCCCATGCCGGGCGACGTGGTGCCGCGTCGGGGGCTGCGCGAGATGGCCCGTCTGGGCCGCCGCGCGGCCTCGGCCCTGCGGCGTGGCGGCGCCGACTGGCTGCTCGAGGAAACGCGGCGCTACCTGGATTGGCGCCGGGCCAGCCGCGGTTGAGCTCGACCATGCAGCCCGAGATCGACCTGATCATCGTCAGCTGGAATGGGCGCGAGCATCTGGCGCGTTGCCTGCCGGCCCTGCGCGAGCAGCGGTTGGCCCCGACGCGGATCCTGGTGGCCGACAACGGTTCGGAGGATGGCAGTCAAGCCTGGCTGCGCGAGCACTGGCCGGAGGTCGATCTCTTGGACCTGGGCCGGAACCTGGGCTTCGCCGAGGCCAACAACCGGGCCATCCGCGCTTCGAGCGCGCCTTGGGTGGCCCTGCTCAACAACGACACGCGGCCCGAGCCGGCTTGGCTCGAAGCCTTGTGGGAGGCAGCCCGCGACCGACCCCGTCTGGGCAGCGTGGCCAGCTGCATGCTCTTCTGGGACGAGCCGGATCGCATCCAGTCGGCTGGCATCGCCCTGGACGCCACCGGCATCGCTTGGGACCGGCTGGGCGGCGCGCCGGCCGGCGAGGGCGAGCGCGAGGCGGCGGTCTTCGGGGCATCGGCCGGCGCCGCGCTCTACCGCCGCGCGGCCCTCGAGGACGTGGCCGAGCCCGACGCGCGAGGCCGGCCGGCGGTCTTCGACCCGGACTTCTTCATGTACCTGGAGGACGTCGACCTGGCCTGGCGACTGCGCCTGCGCGGCTGGGAGGCGGCCTACGCGCCGGCGGCCCGCGTGCTGCACCAGGGCAGCGCCTCCAGCGGCGAGGGATCGCCCTTCAAGAACCGTCTCTTGGCGCGCAACAAGGTCTGGACCCTGATCAAGGACTATCCGACGCTGCCCCTCCTGGCGCGACTGCCCCTGGTGCTGGCCTACGACCTGGGCAGCGCGCCCTACCGGCTGCTCCTGCAGGGCCAGAGCTCGGCCCTGCTCGGGCGGCTGGACGCCCTGGCCGGCCTGCGCGCGGCCCTGCGCAAGCGCCGGCGCATCCAGGCCCGCCGGCGGGCCGGCTGGCCCGTGATCCGCGCCGCCATGGCGCCCGTCGAGCCGCCTTGGGCCATTCCGGGCCGCTACCGGCATCTGACGCCGCGCCGGCAGACGCCGGAGCGCACGCCCTGAGCGAGGGCTTCTTCGAGCGGGTCTACCAGGCCGTCCGGCAGATCCCGCCCGGGCGCGTCAGCAGCTACGGCCAGGTGGCCCGGCTGGCCGGCGCCAGTCCCCGCGCGGCTCGGACGGTGGGCTGGGCGCTGCGGGCCCTGGCCGGCGACGAGGCGGCGCACCAGGATGTGCCCTGGTGGCGGGTGGTCAACGCCGAGGGCCGCATCCGCACCCGCTCGGCACCGGACGGCTGGGGCGAGCAGCGCGCGCGCTTGGCCGACGAGGGGCTGGAGCTCGACAGCGACGGCCGCATCGACATGCGGCGCTACGGCTGGCCGCCAGATCGAGACTGACGCTCGAATCGGGAACCCGCGACCGGCCCGCCCTGATCATCCAGTAGGTTGCTCGGACGATGCGACCTGGGCGAACGTCGGCGCCGCGCTGCGCAGCGGGTCCTCGTGCACGCGCTTGAGCACCATGCCGTGGCTCGATCGTCCGTCGATGATCACCTCCAGCGGCGCGTCCAGACGGTAGAGGCGCACCCAGTCGCCCTCCCAGGCCGGCGTCCGCCCGTGCATCCAGTCCCAGTCGATCTGGGTGTCCTGGCGTTGGTCGGGGGTGAAGTAGCCGATACCCAGGCTGGTCATGTTCTGGAAGAAATGCGTGCCCTGGGAGGGCTCGATGGCGATGCCGGAGAGCTTGCATTCGACGATGGCCCGCGCGCCGGCGATCTGGTGCCAGGCCACCGGGATGCCCAGCCAGGGGTCCGAGGTGCCCCAGCGGCCCGGGCCGATGAGCAGGTAGGGCCGCCGCTCGTCCATCAGGCGACGGTTGAGCACGCCCACCTCGGCCGCCACCGCTTCGCTGTGGGCGCGGTCGAAGCGATCGGTGCGCACCAGGACGATGTCGCGGATCTCGTCGTTGCGGCCGGCGCCCAAGGCCTTGGCTTGGACCAAGATCTCGCCGGGGTCGATGCTGGCCATGTCGAACTGCGCCGAGGCGTCCGGCTCGGCCAGGGGGCGGATCTGCAGTACCGCGAAGTCGCGCCGGCGGTCGCGGCCGGCCAGGGTGTCGGCCGCGAACTCGATCTCGACCGGCCCGCCCATGCCCAGCTCGCCGACTTCCAAGAGCAGGCGCACCACCTCGGGCAGCGGGAAGAGCTTGTGCTTGAGGATCGGCGCCATGGTGATCACGCGCGGGCCCTTGCGCGCGAGGCCCTCGTAGACCGCATCGTTCTCGGGCGAGTAGACCGAGGCCACCGGCCAGAGCGTGCCGTGGCGCTCGGCGGCCCGCAAATCGAGCTGGACCAGGTCGTTGTCGGCGTCCGGATGGCCCAGGTCCGGCGGACGGGCGATGTCCAGCGCCCAGAACTGGCGCTGGGCGTTCTCCAGGATGTCCTCGGGCGTCGAGAGTTGCGGCAGCCACTGGGGGTGGGCCGGCGAGAAGCGCACTGCCCGCCCGCCCTCGGCGACGGTCTTGCCCAGGCCCAGCGCGACGGTGGCGATGCCGTCCTCGGGCCGCATGTCGCGGATGGGGTAGTAGTTGCAGCTGCTGGCGGTGCCGCTGAGCCCCGGGTAGACCACCTGCTCGTGGCGCCGGCCGACGATCTCCTGGATGACCACCGCCATCTTCTCGTCCTCGACCCGGTTGGGGGTGCTGGCCAGGTAGGACTTGGCGTTGCGGAAGTAGGTCGAGGCGTAGATATGCCGGATGGCCTGGATCAGCTGGGCCAGGCGTACCGAGGGGTCCGGATCGGCATTCGGCAGCATGTGGGTGGGGTAGACGCCGGCGGCCGGCAGGTGGTGGGAGTCCTCCAGCAGGCTCGAGGAGCGCACGGCGATGGGGTAGCGCACCTGGTGCAGGAAGTCGCGCAGATCGCCGATGATCTCCTCGGGCAGGCGGGTGGCCTGGAAGCGGTCGAGGATGGCCTGGTCGTCGTCCTCGCGCAGGGCGAAGGCCAGGATGTCGTCCTGCTCGACGAAGCGGTCGAAGACGGCCGTGCCGAGCACGGCCGACCGCGGCACGTAGATGCGGATGCCCTCGACGGCGTGCTCGATGCCGGTTCGGCTGATCAGGTCGTGCAGGAAGGCCAGGCCGCGGCCCTTGCCGCCCAGGGAGCCGTGGCCGATGCGCGAGAACTCGGTGGCCTCGTCGAAGCGCTCGCCGACGAAGTCCTCGACCTGGCCGTGGCGCTCCTCGTCGCGGATGGCGGTCAGGCGTTCGCGCAGGAAGTCGCGCATGGCCTCGATGCTCGGAAAATCGGAGATGCGCAGGTGGCGCAGCTCGTCGGCCAGGTGGAACTCGGTGCGCGCCATCAGCCAGTTCGAGAAATGGTTGCGGCTGGCGTGGTAACGCAGGGTCTCGGTGGGCACGTCGTCCAGCACCATGATCAGGCTGGCGATGTCGTCGGCGCGGGTGATCTCCTCGCCGCCGGCATCGCGGAAGACGAAGTCGCCGAAGCCCAGGCTGGTGAACATGAAGCTGCGGAAGTCGCGCAGCAAGGTCGGCGAGCGCTTGTCGAGGAAGGCGGCGCCCAGCCGGCCGGCGTCCTCGGCGTAGTAGGCCCGCGAGGATTGGAGCATCAGGGGTAGGTCCGGGTCGCGCTGGCGCACGCGGGCCAAGAGCTCCAGGCCGGCCTCGCGCTCCGGGTCGCCGCGCCAGGGGAACTGGACGTCGGAGATGACGGCCAGGACGGTCTCGTGGTAGCGCTGGTAGAGGTCCCAGCCCTCTTCGAAGCTGGTGGCCAGCATGATCTTGGGGCGCAGGCGCCGGCGCAGGAGTCGCTGGCCGGCGTTGATGCTCTTGTTGATCAGGGCCTCGGTCTGCTTGACCAATTCGTCGAGCAGGATGGGCAGATAGGAGGAGTAGAAGGAGATGTTGTCCTCGACCAGGATCAGGGTGCGCACGCCGCCCAGACGCGAGTCGGTGTCGGCGTTGCGGCGGTCTTCGACCAGCTTGATCATCGACAGGAAGAGCCGCACGTCGCCGCGCCAGATGAAGAAGCGGTCGATGCCGTCGGGCGAGCCGGGGCCGTGGTGCAGGCCTTGCAGCTCGCGGGCGTTGAAGGCCACCAGGTAGACGGTGGTCTCGGGGCGCATCGCCTTGACGGCGCGGCCGAACTCGCGGGCGGAGATGCTGCCGGCGGCGGCCAGGGTGATGACCAGGTCGTAGGCCTCGGATTCGAGGGCTTCGAGGCCTTGTTCGCGGGTGCTGACGCGGTGGATGCGAGGCGGGGTCATGAAGGACAGGTTCAGATAGGTGCCGTAGAGCAGCTCCGAGAGGTGCTTGCCTTCGCTGAGGGTGAAGGAGTCATAGAGGCTGGCGACCAGCAGGATGTCCTGGACGCGGTGGCGCTGGAGGCCTTGGAGCTCTTCGGATTGCGCGTCGTAGTTCTCGATCAGCTGGGCGAGGTCGCGCATCGTGGGGTCCTTAAAGCGAATTCGAGGATCGAGTGAAATCAGACTGAACGTAGCATCCCTTCATACGGTTGGGTAGGCAGCCGTCTTGGCGGGTGGGGGTGGCGGTGGGGAGGGAGGCCGACGTGATGACGGGACCCCGTGACGCGGGGTCCGTGTACCATGGGGCGGGCGATGTCGACCGCTGCCACCGCCGTCGCACACGGCCGGTGGCCTCCCTCCCCACCGCCACCCCCACCCTGGTGCTAGGGTAGAGAAGGACCTACGAAACGGAGGCCGATGTGAGATCGGCCCACTCGAAGCCGAGTCAGTTCCCCGGCAGTTTGTGCTGAACGATGCTGAGACCTGCGATCGTTGGGGCGATGATGGTCGATCGCCAGGGCAGAATCTGGCGCATCGATGACGAGACGCCGGCGCGCCCCCGCATCTCGGGCATGCTCGATTGGATGTCGAACCAGAGCATGTGGGCGGGTCCGTCCGCGACGTAGAGTGAGGCACCAGCGGACGGGTCGATGGCCAGATGCGGCTGGCTTCCGTCTGCGAGCAGCCAATACCAGTTTGGGCTCGCGAGGATCTCATCGTCTTCGAGAACTCGGGCTTGTAGCTTCGGCGATTGAAGCGGAGTCGATCGTGGGAGCTCGATCGTGAAGAGCTGCTTCGAGTAGATCGCCAAGGCCTCGATGCTGCCCTCGGATGCTTGGCGGCTGACGATGTGCGGCGCCTCCGCATGTTGGATATCGACCGTCACGATTCCGTCATTGCCCATCGCTAGGAACAGGCGAGTCTCGGATTCGTTCACAGACATGTCGTGGAGCATTCCATCGATATCCAATCGTGTAAGTGACCGGGGTGAGTTCGGATCTTCCAGGGAATAGATCAGCAGACCGCCCGAATTGTCGGCAAGGAAGAGGCTCTCCTCGGTGGCGATCAGATCTTGCGGTTCGGCAGAGCCGCCGGTCTGGCTTGCGAGCTCGGGATTGGAGGGGTTGGACAGCTCGATGGCGGTGAGCGACCTGCTACTGGCCAGGTAGATTATGGGTGTGACCGGCGATGCGGCCAGGGCACAATCTCCAGGCGAGGGGGAGAGCGAAAGGCGTCCGAGGATGGATGGCTGGAGGGCCTGCCTCATGTCCAGCACGCGGAGCTCACCGACTCGGCCATCGAACACGGCCAAGGAGCGACCAGCATCCACCCAGATGGCGCAGTCGTTGCCCAAGGGTTCGAGATAGTCGGTGCGGGCATCGGGCTCGGCGAGCTGGCTGGGATCCGAGCTGTCGATCTCGATCAGGGATGCGCGCTCGCCGCCGGCGACCAAGAGCCGAGAGTCCGTGGTGGAGGCGGCCAAGGCACTGCCCGCGTCGTCGATCCATGTGGCATAGGTCGTGCGCTGGGGGCTGGAATAGAGGTCGGGACCGATGCCGAGTGGCACGGTCATGCCGAGCGTGGCCTCGAGCGGCTCGCCGACATCGAAGGTGGTGAGAAGGGCGTGCTGCGCATTCAGCGCGAAGAGTCGATCGTGGATCCCGACGTCCGCGTACCAGAAGCCGTGTCCGTCGCCCCAAGGTGTCTCGAAGCTCGGCAGCCGGTCCACGAAGCCGGGGTCGTCACTGCTGTTCCAGCCGAGAATCTGGCGCTTGCCCACGGCATCCAGCTCGCGTGTCATCAGCACCGATCGCCGGGAATCCCATGGGTCGACATCGTAGAGTTGGAAGAGCCGGTCTTCCCGGCCGGTCAGAAACCAAGAGGGTTCGCTGAGAGCCGAGATCGCCTCCGATGACTCGAAGCCGGTGGCTTCGATGAGCGGCGTGCCCGGATTCTTCAGGTCGAATTCCAGCACTACCTGGCTCAGCCATTCGGAACCCGACCGAATGCGAGTATCGAAGTGTGCGGAACCGATCAGGCGGTCCCCGATGACCGTGAGCCGCTGCTGGAAACCTTCGATCGCAGCCAGCCTAGTAATCTGCGCGGGTTCCTGTGCGGCATCGGCGATCAGGACTACGCCATCGTCTGGGATGAGCGAGATACCTATGGGTCTAGACCGCTCACGCCACGCATCCGAATCGACGCAGGATGGAACCAGGGAGATAAAGGCTCGCTGGTCGTATGCGGCCAAGTCCAAGGCATAGTATTCCTTGAGACAGCCGAACGATTTCACGAAGTGCGGTCCTTCCTGCCGATCTACGAGGTTCAAGCTATCCAGCAGCCCCACGAAGTCCAGGCTCTCTAGCAGCTGGGGACGCTCCCGGTTGTCCAGATCGTAGATGTTGAGGACGGTGTGGGGCCGCCAAAATGGATCGTTTCGATTGCCGAGCGACTGACGCGGGCCAGCTGCATCCGGCCGGCTGATCGCGAACAATCGGTCGCTGCCGAGGCGGAGGTGTACCAGCCGGCCGGGGGCTGGCAGGCTCTCTCCGATGCGGCGCGCAGCACCTGGGCGGGAGATGTCGTAGGTGACCACGTAGGGGCCCGCGCCCAGGTAGGCTCGATCGCCACGCACGGCCATGGCTGCCGTGCGTCGGTCGATGAAGGCCATCTCGCCGAGCACCTCGCTCCGAGTCGGTGCCAGTGGTCCGGGTGTGAGGAGTCGCGGCAGGTATATCGGCTCGGTGGACTGGGCGTAGATCTTCGAGCTCGTGACGTTGGTGTGCGGTCCCTGCCATCCGCCGATCCACCCCAAGGCGAGAAGAAGAACCAGGCCTCGGACGGTGCGGTGCTTCATGGCTCGACTCCTTGCCTGCTGGTGCCAAGCCCGCGCGTCATGCAACGCCTGGCACGCGTTCGGATCAGGGCATTGCGGCCGGATAGATGCCGGTGACGGTCAGGTGGCTCGGGTCGCTGGCGTCGATCTCGACCAGGGCGCCATGTTGGCCGGAGGCCAGGAAGAGACGGTCGGAGCTCGGATCGGCGACCAGCGTGCTGCCCGTATCGCCTAGGGAGGTCGTTCTCCACAATTCAGCGCCTCGCTGGCCGAGATCGATACCGGACGAGGCCAAATCTAAGCTGCTGACATCCTGCGGGATCACGGAACCGTCCAGATCGATAATGAAGATTCGACCAATGATGCCGTTCAGGGCGTATAGGGATTCGCGCTGGGATACGATGTGGAAGATGCTTCGATCGAGGAGGTCGAGTGCCGGCTCGAGCTTTGGTAGTCGGGCTGGGAATTGGCCATCGATCGAGCCACCGAGAGAAGGATGCCCGCTGCTGTCGACATCGGTTCTCAATAGGGCGGCTGCGTACCCGGGCCCGTCGAGGTGATAGATCTGATAGAGGCTTTGGTCCGTACCGGTCATGGAGAAGGAGCCCACGAGATCGGGCCAGGGTGCGAGGCTTAGGCTGCCTACATGGCGGGGCTCGGCGGCGTTCGTGAGGTCGAAGGATACGATGCCTGGGCCCCGACTCGAGAGACCTGGAATGAGACCTGGAAGGGATTGGCTCAACTGCGCGTGAGCGTGAAGCCTGCCGTCCAACACCAGCAGTCGATAGTACAGGCTGCCGAGACTTGAACTCAACCATCGAGGCTCGGCTGAAGGCGTGGACGCATCGACGACGAGAATGCCCACGTCGCCGAATGGGGGTCCGAAGGTTCGACGGCTTTCTTCTGGACTGGTCATTGACAGATAAGCGACACGGCCTTTGGCTGCCAGGTCCAGGGCGTAGAGATTGGGATCGAGCCATTGCAGCTGGTCGAGCTGCTGCGGTGCATCGGGGTCGCTCAGGTCGAAGATGCTGAGGATCGACCAGGGGGCCTGCTTCCATGGCATGCCGGCATGGAAGTCCGGCCGGCTCAGAGAGAATAGGCGGTCGCTGCCGACGGCGATGTGGACGATGCGGCCCTCGACGGAGGGTCGGGACTCGAGGCGGCGGGCCTGGCCGGGGCGGGAGATGTCGTAGGTGATCAGGTGGGGGCCGTAGCCCAGGTAGGCGCGGTCGCCGGCGAGGGCCAGGGCCTCGGCGCCGATGAGGGATTGGGATTGGAGGGTCCAGGGGAGGTAGATGCGGTGGGCTGCGTCACCGCCCTGGGCAGCCGCTGGTTCGGAGAGGGTGTCGAGAGGGGCGAGGAGAAGCGATAGCAGGAGCAGAACCGATGGGGCTCGACGGCTTCTTCGAGGGGGTCGAGGCATCGGGGGCTCCTGCGATCGCGTCTCGCGGTCGTGGGGCTTGGCTAGACCAGGCCCTGGTCGAGCATGGCGTCGGCCACCTTGGTGAAGCCGGCGATGTTGGCGCCGACGACCAGGTCGCCGGAGTGGCCGTACATGGCGGCGGCCTCGCAGCATTGCTGGTGGATGTCGGTCATGATGCGGTCGAGCTCGGCGTCGACCTTCTCGCGGGTCCAGCGGTCGAACTGGGCGTTCTGTGTCATCTCGAGGGCCGAGGTGGCCACGCCGCCGGCGTTGGCGGCCTTGGCCGGGCCGTAGGCCAGGCTGGCCTCTTGGAAGGCCTCGGCCGCCTCGGGGGTCGAGGGCATGTTGGCGCCCTCGGAGACGGCCTTGCAACCGCCGGCGATCAGGCGGCGGGCGTCCTCGCCGTCGATCTCGTTCTGGGTGGCGCAGGGCAGGGCGACGTCGCAGGGGACGGACCAGGGGCGCTGGCCCTCGTGGTAGGTGGCGCCCTTGAACTCGGCGGCGTACTCGCTGATGCGGCCGCGGCGGTTGTTCTTCAGGTCCATCACCCAGTCCAGCTTGTCGGCGTCGATGCCTTCCGGGTCGTGGATGAAGCCGGCCGAGTCGGACATCGTCACCACCTTGCCGCCGTAGTGGAGGATCTTCTCGGCGCAGTACTGGGCCACGTTGCCGCTGCCCGAGACGGTGCAGACCTTGCCCTCGATGGACTCGCCGCGGTCGGAGAGCATCTCGCGCAGGAAGTAGACCTGGCCGTAGCCGGTGGCCTCGGGGCGGATCAGGGAGCCGCCCCAGCCCAGGCCCTTGCCGGTCAAGACGCCGTCCCAGCTCTTGGTCAGGCGCTTGTACTGGCCGAAGAGGTAGCCGATCTCGCGGCCGCCGACGCCGATGTCGCCGGCGGGCACGTCGGCGTTGGGCCCGATGTGGCGGAAGAGCTCGGTCATGAAGGACTGGCAGAAGCGCATCACCTCGCCGTCGCTCTTGCCCTTGGGGTCGAAATCGCTGCCGCCCTTGCCGCCGCCGATGGGCCGGGTGGTCAGGGCGTTCTTGAAGATCTGCTCGAAGCCCAGGAACTTGATGATCGACAGGGTGACGCTGGGGTGGAAGCGCAGGCCGCCCTTGTAGGGGCCGATGGCGCTGTTGAACTGGACCCGGAAGCCGCGGTTGACCTGCACCCGGCCCTGGTCGTCCTGCCAGGGAACGCGGAAGAGGATGGCCCGCTCCGGCTCGACCATGCGGTCGAGGATGCCGGCCTCGATGTACTGGGGGTTGCGCTCGAAGACCGGCTCGAGGGTCTCGAGCACCTCCCAGACCGCCTGCTGGAACTCCGGCTGGCCCGGATCGCGCTGCTTGACCCGTTCGAAGACCTCCGACACGTAGCTCATGATGGACGTTTCCTCGCTAGTTCGATCGTGGAGTCTGGTGGATGATATCGTGGAGTCTGGTGGATGATTGCGTCGGTCGGTGGCGCGCCGGCCGAGGCTCCGGAAGCGAAGCCGCTTGATGATAACATGCCCGAGCGTCGATCTGTCCAGGCGGGGTCCAACGGGCATCGTCCAAGCCTGTTGCGATCGCCGAACCGGTGATCGATCGCCGTCAGACGGGGCGGCCTTCGATGTGGCGATCGTACCACAGGCCGAACATCAGGAGGCCCCAGATGTTGCGGCTGTGGTTGGCCTTCCCGGCGCGGTCTTCGGCCAGGAGCGCGGAGACGGTGTCGGGGTCGAAGATGCCTTGCCGGCGCAGGGTCTCGGGGCCCAGCTGGTGGTCCACCAGGGGGCGCAGCTCGCCCTTGAGCCAGGCGGGCACGGGCACGTGGAAGCCGGCCTTGGGGCGGTCGATGACCGCATCGGGCAAGAGACCCCGGGCAGCTTCCTTGAGCAGGTACTTGAGGGTCATGCGCGGTCCGTGGACCTTGTAGCGGCTGGGGATGCGCTCCATCCACTCCACCAGGTGGTGGTCGAGCAAGGGGACGCGCACCTCCAGGCCGTGGGCCATGCTGGTCCGGTCGACCTTGGTCAGCATGTCGTCGACCAGGCTGATGCGAGTGTCGACCGCCATGAAGCGGTTGAGCAGGTCATCGCCCGGCATGCGGTCGAAGTGGGCGCGCAGGAGGTCCAGCGAGTCGTGGGCGGCCGGCCGGAAATGCGGGCCGTAGAGCTCGCGCTTCATGTCCTCGGTGAAGATCAGGCGCCAGGAGCCGTGGGCCGCCAGCGGATCGGCCCGGCCGTGCTCGACGAAACGGCGCAGCTTGAGATCCCAGCTCATCTTGCGATCGGAGGCCGGGATGCGCCGGACCAGCGCCGGCAGGGCCCCTTCGGCCAGGGCCGCCGGCAGGCGGCGGTAGAGCCGGGCCAGCCGGTCGGCCTGGTAGATCACGTAACCGCCGAAGATCTCGTCGCCGCCGTCGCCGGAGAGCACCACCTTGCAGTGGCGCGCGGCCTCGCGGGCCACCACCCAGGCCGCCACGGCCGAGGAGTCGCCGAAGGGCTCGTCGAAGGCCTCGACCAGGCCGCCGATGATGTCCTCGATGTCCGGCTCGACCACGGTTTCGTGATGTTCGGTGCCGCAATGCTCGGCCACCTGCCGCGCCCAGGGCAGCTCGTCGTAGCTCTTCTCGCGGAAGCCGATGGAATGGGTCTGCACCGGCCGACTGGACTGGCGGGACATCAGGGCCACCACCAGGCTCGAATCCAGGCCGCCGGAGAGGAAGGCGCCCACCGGCACGTCGCTGACCATGTGGGCCGCGACGGCCTGCTCGAGCCGGCCGCGCAGCTGGCTGGCAATCGCTTGCGCGTCATCGACGATGGGCTCGGGCGCCGTCGAGCCCGGCAGGTCCCAGTAGCGCTCGATGGTCAGCCGGCCGTCCCAGACCAGCCGGTGGCCCGGCTGCAGGCGCTGGATGCCCTCGAACATGGTGTTGGGGCCCGGCACGTAGTCGAAGGACAGATAATCGTGCAGGGCCACCGGGTCGAGGCGGCGGGGCATGCCGGTGGCCAGGATGGCCTTGATCTCCGAGCCGAAGACCAGCTGGCCTTCGTGCTCGGCATAGAAGAGCGGCTTGATGCCGAGCCGGTCTCGCAAGAGGACCAGTCGACCCAGGCGCGCGTCCCAGATGGCGATGGCGAACATGCCGCGCAGATGCCGGGCCAGGTCCAGCCCGTATTCCTCGTAGAGATGGGCGATGACCTCGGTGTCGGATTGGGTCGCGAAGACGTGCCCGCGCGCGGCCAGCTCCTCGCGCAGGGCGCGGTAGTTGTAGATCTCGCCGTTTTGGACGACCCAGACGCTGCCGTCCTCGTTGGACAGGGGCTGGTGTCCCCCATCGAGGTCGATGATCGACAGGCGGGTCATGGCCAGGCCGCAGCGCTGGCGCGGGTCGAGGTGGAGTCCGCGGTCGTCCGGCCCGCGATGCCGGAGCGTATCGCGGGCCCCTTCGAGGCTATGGGCTTGGACGCTCGTGCCGGGAGCGACGGCCAGCATGCCGCAGATTCCGCACATCGGGTCGGGAGCCTCGTCGGTCGGGCGCAGGGGACGAAAGGTCTGGCGCGCCGCCGTTGGGTGGCGCCGGAGGGTGATCGCAAATGGCTGCCGGGCCCGGGTGGATCGAGCTGCCCCGGGGAAGCGGGTCGTCCCGACCGGGCCGGAGCGGGAATGGTATCACCGGCGCTTGTCTACCGGCAAGGACTTCGGTGTGGCCGCGTTGGACTCCGTTTCCTTGTCGGCCCGCCGCGCCGGCATCACAATAGGGGTCGCGCGGAGGATCCGAGTCGGACGGGCCAGCGGGAGAGCGATCGAGATGGAGGTCGAGCCGAGCCAGGCGGCATTGCAGCCCATGCCCCGGCCGCTGCCGGAGCTGGACCTGGCCGAGCCCGTCACCGGCATCGTCCTGGCCGGCGGTCGCAGCCGGCGCATGGGCGGGCGCGACAAGGCCTGGATCGAGTTGGCCGGTCGGCCCCTGGTGCGCTGGGTGTTGGAAGCCATGCGCGAGGTCACCGACGGTCAGGTCCTGGTCGCACGCGACGAGGCGCAGCGCGAGCGCCTGGAGCGCCTGGGCCGGCCGGTGGCCATCGACCGCTACGCGGCCCGCGGCCCCCTGACCGGCATCCACGCCGGCCTGACGGCCAGCCCCACCGACCTGGCCGTCGTGGTCGCCTGCGACATGCCCCTGGTGCGCCCGGAACTGCTCGAACGCCTGGCCAGCAGCATCGGCGCGCTGCATGCCGCCGTGCCCTACATCGGCGAGGGCGAACCGCCCTCGCGGCTGGTCGGTGAGACGGCGCGCGATGCCGGTCTGCAGCCCCTCTTGGCCGCCTATCGCCGTGCCTGCCTGCCGCCCTTGGAGCGCCTCTTGCGCAGCGGACCGGTGCCGACCACGGCCTTGATCTCGGTGCTCAAGGCGCGCATCGTGGCGCCGGAGGAGTGGCGGCTGGCCGATCCGGACGGGCGATCCTTTCTCAACGTGAACACCGGCGAGGATCTGGCCGAGGCCGCCCGGCGGATGAGCCGGCCGGAGGACTGATCCTTGCGTCGAGCCGATCTCGTGCTGTGGATGCTGGTCCACCCCTGGAGCACCGTCAGCGCCGGCATCCTGGCCGGCCTGGCCAGCTATGCGCTGAGCAGGCCGCGCGGATTGCGCGCGCACGCCCATCGCGGCGACCTGGCGGTGGAGGCCTGGCGTCTCGTGGCCATCATCAGCGGCCTGCCGGCCTTCTTCCTGGGCGCCGAGCTGATGCTCTGGGGTCGCGACCTGGCCTTCCGAGCCCCCTTGGCCTTCACCGGACTGGCCTGGGCCGCCGGCTTGTGGCTGCTGAGCCTCGCGCCCATCCCGCTCTTGGCCGCCTGGACCCGCTTCCGGCCCCTGACCGGGGCGCCCTCGCGGCGAGCGGCGATCCTGGCCGGGCTCGGTATCGCCGGCATCTTGCTGGGGCCATGGGCCGGGCGGCGGGCCTGGACGGATCTGGTCGCCCGCGCCGCCGAGCAGCCGGAGGCCCTGGAGCAGCTGATCCAGCTCAAGGCGCACCGCTACGTCTCGGCCGAGCGGGCCGAAGCCGCGCTGGACGCGCTGGTGGCCGAGCCGGACGCGGTCCTGGACCTCTACGAGGCCCAAGGCCCTCGATTCGACCCCGACCTGCGCGTGTGGCTCGTCGACCGCCTCGAGACGGCCCTCGTCGACGATCGGCCGGTGGACATCGACCGGGCCCTGCCGGCGATCTGGGCCGCCAGCGGCGATCCCGAGCGCAGCTTGCGCGCCTATGCCCTTTCGCAGCCCGAATTGCGCCAGAGCGCACGGGCCGCGGCGGATCTCGAAGGGACGGAGACCTCGAGCGGCGACCCCGGCCAGCCGGTCGCCGGTCCCACGATCGACCGAGCCGAGCTCGATCCGGGCGTGGTGGGACTGCATGGCCTGCGCGCCGCGGAGCGCGGAGCGGCCGGCGCCGAGCTGCGGGCGACCCTGCTGTCGCTCCTGGTGCCGCTCTTGAACGGCCGGAGCCTCGAGCCCGCGCTGGTCGATGCGCTGGTCGGAGCGGTCGATGCGCCTGCACCCGCCGGCCCCACCGCGCTCTCCATCCTGCTGCGCGACGGTAGCCAAGCCGCGCTGCGCCCCATCCTGCCTAGATTCGTCGATGCGCGGGGCGAGCGGAGCGGCTTCGAGGGTCCGAGCTGGGAGGTATTGCGGCGCGATTGCATGAGCCGCACCAGCAGCCTGCGCGCCCTGCGCGAGGACGAGGATCCGCGGGTGGCGGCCGGCGCGCGGGAGGTGCTGCTCTACGTGCGCCAGTACTGCCGGAGGGCCGCTCCGCCCAACTGAGTTCGACATGCGCCGGAACTCGGCGCACCTCCACGTATCGAGACCGGTTCGTGGCGCGGGCGGGCTGAAACGAAGCGCGCTCCGCTCGGCCGTCGAGCGGAGCGCGGGTTCTGCCTTCGGCGTGCGGATCAGCCGTCGGCTTGCGTGTCCACCGTCTCGATATGGTCGAGCAGCTGGGCCTCCAGGGCCGCCTCGCTGGGATACATGCCGCCGTGGTGCGCCACCACCGTGCCCTCGCCGTCGACGATGAAGGTGGCCGGCAGGCCGTAGACGCCGAAGCTCTGCTGCACGGCGTAGGTGTTGTCGCCCATCAGCACCGGGAAGGTCAGGCCCATGCGCTCGACGTACTGCTGGACCCGGGCCGTCACCTGGTCGGGCGGAACCTTCTCGCCGGCGTCGACCGCCAGGAGCTCGAAGCTGCCGCCGTACTTCTTGTAGACCGACTCCAGCCAGGGCATCTCGTAGCGGCAGGGCGGACACCAGGTGGCCCAGAAGTTGATCAGCACCGGCTGGCCGCGCAGATCGCTCAGCGCGACGGCTTCGTCGCTGAACAGATCGCTCATGGTGAAGTCGGGCGCCGTCTGCCCGATCAGCGGGTGGTTGGAGGGGGGCACGACCTGCGGGGCGTTGCCGCCCAACTGGTTGGGGTCGATCGTGATGACGACCGGTGCCTCCTGCGCGCCGGGAAGACCGGCCGCCCCCGGGTTGGAGGGCACCTGCATCGAACCGAGATCGTTCACGGCCTGGACCAGCTCTTGATCGGAGGCGCTCGTCTGAGCCGGCGAGGCCTCCTCGCCGCGCAGCATCCGGCCGGCGTAGTAGCCGCCGGCCACCACCAGGATGACCAAGGGGATCAGCAGGATCTGCCAGCCGATCTCGACCACCTGCTCGTCCTCCGACCGCGCGTCCTTCCGCTCCTCGAACTGATCCTCGAAGCCCTGCACGTCCTGTTCCGATCCGTCCATCACCGCCTCCGCTCGAGCCGAGCGCGCGCGCCCGGCTGGTTCCTGATGATTCCTCGATCATTGCATGGCTGCCGCGGCGCTGCCCGCGCATCGGCAATCCCGATCAGTATAGCATGAGGGCCTTCGGGTCGCGTCTATGAAACTCGCCCGCGCCACGAACCGTTTTCGATCCGTGGAGGTACGCCGAGTTCCGGCGCATGGCGAACTCAGTCCGATCTGCTGTCCCGGCTGCTTTGATCGGCCCGGAGCGCCCCCTATCATTCGAGCATTCTCAGCACGGAAGGCTTACCGAGGAGCGTGGAGCGGATGCGAGGCACGTGGAAGGCATGGATGGTCGCCGGCTTGTTGCTGCTGCCGGCGGCTTGTGGGTCGATGATGCCGGGCGAGCAGGAGCCGCCAGCCGATGAGGTGGCGGAGTCGGGCGGGGCTGCCCAGGTCGGGGATGCGGCCGGCGAGCCGGCGGCCGATGCGGAGTCGGATGCATCCGCTGCGGACGAGACCACGGAGGGTGCCGATGCGGCCGACGCGGCCGACGAGGCGCCGGCGGAGGCCGATGCCGGCCCCACGCTCTCGGCCGATGAGGTCGATCTGATCCAGAGCTTCCGGCCGCCGAGCAAGGGCAGCGCCGACGCGCTGGTGACCATCTACCAGTTCTCGGACTACATATGACCCTACTGTCGCATGCATGCGACCGAAACGGCCCGTGAGGTCGAAGAACAGTACATCGATACCGGCCTGGTGCGGATCATCCATTGGGACCTGCCGCTCAGCTCGCACGGCTATCCGGCCGTGGTCAGCGCCGAGGCCGCGCATTGCGCCGGCGATCAGGACCGCTATTGGGAGATGCACGAGGCCCTCTTCGGCGAGTGGCAGATGCTCTCCGAGCTGGACATCGAGGACGAGGATGCGGCCGTCGAGGCCGTCCTGCCCATCGGTGAAACGCTGGTCGAGGACGCCGAGACCTTCCGCGCTTGCGTCCAGGAACAGAAGTACCGACCGGTGGTGGCGACCATGCTGCGCCAGGCCATGGACATGGAGATCCAGGCCACGCCGGCCTTCCTCCTGGGCACGGTCGATCCCGCCGGTCAGGAGCATGTCGAGCCCATCATGGGCTATCTCGAGTTCGACGAGCTGAAGACCTACATCGACCGCGAGATCTCGCGCGCCCAGGGCACGCCGATCCCCGATCCCACGCCGGTGCCGACCGACGGGTCGGCGGCCGGGGAGTCTTCCGGATCCGAGGAGACGGGCGAGGATGGCGGCTGATCGGTCGGGGCTGACGGCGGTATAGTCCGGGACGCGGGGAAGGCGATCCATGGGGCAAGGCAAGATCCGCCTGCGCAAGGCCATCGGACCGCGATTGGCCACGGTCTTCGCGCTGCTGCAAGGGCTCTTTGCGCTGCTGGTCGTCAACTCGGTCTATCTGGTCGGGGTGCGCCTCATGGAATGGCGCACGGGCCAGGTCTACCAGAACTGGTTCTACATGAACATGTTCCTGGTGCACCTGGTCATGGGCCTGGCCTTGATGCTGCCGCTGATCGCCTTCATCGGCATCCATCTCTTCAATACCCATAACCGGCCCAACCGGCGGGCAGTCTATGTCGGATATGCCTTGGCGCTGACCAGCCTGGCCCTGGTGGCCTCGGGCATCGTGCTGACCCGCCTCGAGGGCATCATCGTGGTCAAGGACCCCGCCATTCGGCAAATCGCTTGGTGGGTGCATGTGGTCTCGCCCCTGGTCATCACCTGGCTCTTCGTCCTGCACCGCCTGGCCGGCCGGCCCATCCGCTGGAAGATCGGCCTGCGCTGGGCGGCCGTGGCGGCGGTCTTCGGGGCGGTGATGCTGGTCTGGCAGGCTCAGGATCCGCGCTCGTGGAACCAGGTCGGGCCGGCCTCCGGCGAGCAGTACTTCCAGCCCTCGCTGGCCCGCACCTCGAGCGGCGACTTCATCCCCGAGCATGTCCTGGACAATGACGCCTACTGCGCCGAATGCCACCAGGACAGCCATGCCAGCTGGGCCGTCAGCGCCCACCGCTTCGCCTCCTTCAACAATCCGGCCTACCTCTTCAGCGTGCGCGAGACGCGCCGGGTGGCCTTCGAGCGCGACGGCGACCTGCAGGCGGCGCGCTTCTGCGCCGGCTGCCACGACCCGGTGGTCTTCTTCAGCGGCAAGTTCGACGACCCGGACTTCGACGACGTCAGCGACCCTGCCGGCCAAGCCGGCATCACCTGCACCAGCTGCCATGCCATCACCCACGTCAACAGCGTGCGGGGCAACAGCGACTTCACCATCGAGGAGCCGATCCACTACCCCTTTGCCTTCAGCCAGCAGCCGGCGCTGGCCTGGGTCAACCGCCAGCTGGTCAAGGCCAAGCCCGACTTCCACAAGCGAACCTTCCTCAAGCCCCTGCACCAGACGACCGAGTTCTGCGGCACCTGCCACAAGGTCTTCCTGCCCGAGGACCTGAACGACTACAAGTGGCTGCGCGGCCAGAACCACTACGATGCCTTCCTGCTCAGCGGCGTCTCGGGCCATGGCGTCACCAGCTTCTACTACCCCCAGACGGCCGAGACGAGCTGCAACGACTGCCACATGCCCCTGGCGGCATCGGATCAGTTCGCGGCCCGGGACTTCGACGGCCAGCCGGGACTGGAGGCCCACGACCACCAGTTCCCCAGCGCCAACACCGGCCTCTTGAAGCTCTTGGCCGATCGGGGGGTGCTGGAGGCCGAGGGCCAAGATCTGGACACGGCCCTCGAGGCGCACCGCGCCTTCAACGAGGGCGTGATGCGGGTCGATCTCTTCGGCATCCGCGAGGGCGGCACGATCACCGGTACGCTGAGGGCGCCGCTCGGGCCGGAGCTGCCCACGCTCGAGCCGGGCGCCAGCTACCTGCTCGAGACGGTGGTGCGCACGCTGAAGATGGGACACGTCTTCACCCAGGGTACGGCCGACTCCAACCAGGTCTGGCTGGACCTGCGCGTGACCAGCGGCGATCGGGTGATCGGCCGTAGCGGCGGGCTGGATGCGCGCAACCGGGTCGATCCCTGGGCGCATTTCCTCAACGCCTACGTGCTGGATCGCGAGGGCCGGCGCATCGACCGCCGCAATGCCCAGGACATCTTCGTGGCGCTCTACGACCACCAGATCCCGCCCGGCGCGGCCGACGCGATCCACTACCGGCTCGATCTGCCGGAGGATCTGAGCGCGCCGGTCGAGATCGAGGCGCGACTGCAGTACCGCAAGTTCGACACGACCTACATGGAGTACGTGCACGAGGATCCGGACTACGTCAACGATCTACCGGTGATGACCCTGGCCGAGGACCGGTTGGTCCTCCCGGTGGCCGGCGTCGATGGGGCGCCGATCACGAATGCCGAGGACGACGACTTCCCGCTCTGGCAGCGTTGGAACGACTACGGCATCGGCCTGTTGCGCAAGGGCGGCAAGAGCAAGGGGCAGCTGCGCCAGGCCGAGGAGGCCTTCGCGCGCGTCGAGGAGCTGGGCCGCCCGGACGGGCCGCTCAACCTGGCCCGGGTCTACCTGAACCAGGGTACGGTGCAGGGAGATGCCATCGATGCCCTCCAGCGCGCGGCGGCCTTCGACCCGCCGGCGCCGGCCTGGTCCGTGGCCTGGTTCACCGGCCTGGTCAACAAGCAAAACGGCTTCTTGGACGAGGCCATCGCCAACTTCGAGAGCATCCTGGCCCTCGATACCGAGGAGACGCGGCGGCGCGGCTTCGACTTCTCCAAGGACTACCGCCTGCTCGACGAGCTGGGGCAGACCTACTTCGAGCGCGCCAAGCAGGAGCGCGGCGAGGCCCGGGCCGAACGCCGGCGTCAGTTCTTGACGCGCGCGACCGAGCTCTTCGAGACCGCGATCGAGCTGGATCCCGAGAACGTCAGCGCGCATTACAACCTCGACCTGATCTACCGCCAGCTGGGCCAGGAAGAGCGGGCCGAGGTCCATCGCGCGCTGCACGCCAAGTACAAGCCCGATGACAATGCCCGCGATCGAGCCGTGGCCGCGGCCCGCGCCGCCGATCCGGCCGCCGATCACGCGGCCGAGGCCATCGTGGTCTACGATCTGCGGCGGCCGGATGCCTACGAGCTGGAAGGCCTGTCGGCCGGCGATCCTCGCCGGTCGGCCCCCTACGAGCTGCGCGCCATCCCGGGCGAAGCCAGGACCGAGCCTTCGGATGATCGGACGTCGACGGTGTCGCGCGCAGCGGCTCCGTCCGATTCCCCGGGTCCTTGATCCCTTCCCGAGCCCGACGGGCTGAAATGCGATGAGCGTGAACGAACCAGAGCAAACAGAGTCGCAAGTCCCCGAGGGCTACGATCCCGAAGGCTACGATGTCGAGGAGTTCGGCACCGGCGACGACCGGGTCATCGGTCGGGCGCTTCGCTGGTCGCTGGCCTTCTTCCTGGTCCTCGGGCTGGCCGGCACGGGGATCTGGATGTGGTCGAGTCGACCCGAAGAGGCCGCGCCCGAGCAGGCCATCGAGGTCGCCCCGCCCGAGCAGGCCGCCGCCGACGGTGCGCTGGAACCGCCAGCGGTGGTCTTCACCGACGTGGCGGAAGGGGCGGGCATCGACTTCGTCCACTTCAACGGTGCCTACGGTGACAAGTTGCTGCCCGAGACCATGGGCGGTGGCGCGGCCTTCCTGGACTTCGATGGCGATGGTGACTCCGATCTGCTCTTCACCAGCGGCGCGGCCTGGGATTTCGCCGCCGATCGCTATCCGGCCGCCCTGCCGCCCAGCTCCCCCCGGCTCTACGCCAACGATGGTGGGGGCGGCTACGTCGACGTGACCGAGGCGGCCGGACTGGCCGGCATCCGCATGCAGGGCATGGGCCTGGCCACCGGCGATTACGATGGTGACGGGCGGGTCGACATCTACCTGACCGCCGTCGGATCGGATCGACTCCTGCGCAACACCGGCGGCGCCTTCGAGGACGTGACCCAAGCAGCCGGACTCGCCGGAGGGGCCGAGTTCTGGTCCACCTGCGCCAGCTTCTTCGATGCCGATGGCGATGCGGACTTGGATCTCTTCGTCTGCGGCTACGTCGAGTGGTCCCAGGAGATCGACTTCGAGGTCGACTTCACGCTGACCGGCCTGGGACGTGCCTATGGCCCGCCGCAGAATTACGCCGGCACCCATTCGCAACTCTACCGCAACGAAGGCGATGGCCGCTTCGTCGATATCTCGGCCGAAGCCGGCATCCAGGTGGCCAATCCGGCCACCGGCGTGCCGGTCGGCAAGGCCCTGGGCCTCCTGCCCGTCGATGCCGACGACGACGGCCGGCTCGACCTGCTGGTGGCCAACGACACCACGCGCAACTTCCTCTTCCACAATCAGGGCGGGGGCCGTTTCGAGGAGGTCGGCGAGTCCTGGGGGCTGGCCTACGACCGCGAGGGCAGCGCGACCGGCGCCATGGGCGTGGATGCCGCCTGGCATCGCAACGACGGCGCCCTGGCCTTCATGGTCGGCAACTTCGCCAACGAGATGAGCTCGCTCTACGTCAGCCAGGGCGATCTGGGCCTCTACGTGGACGAGTCCATTCCCGAGGGCGTGGGCGCGCCCAGTCGCTTGGCACTCAGCTTCGGCGTCTCCTTCCTGGACTACGACCTGGACGGCCGGCAGGACATCCTGCAGGCCAACGGGCATCTGGAGGAGGAGATCGATGCGGTCGATCCTAGCCAGAGCTACTTCCAGCCGGCCCAGCTCTTCTGGAACGCCGGCGACGCCGGACCGGCCACCTTCGTCGAGGTCGATCGCGATACGGCCGGCGATCTGGCCCGGCCCATCGCCGGCCGCGGCAGCAGCTACGCCGACATCGACGCCGACGGCGACCTCGATCTGCTTCTGACCCAAGTCGCCGGGCCGCCGCTGCTGCTCCGGAACGAACAAGATCTCGGCCATCACTGGCTCCGCGTCCGCTTGGTCGGTCTGCCGCCGAACACCGGTGCCATCGGCGCCCAGGTGCGGCTCGAGGCCGGCGGAAGCGTCCAGCAGCGCGGGGTCATGCCCACCCGCAGCTACCTCTCGGCCGTCGACTTGCCGCTAACCTTCGGTCTGGGCGAGGCCGAGCAGGTCGATCGGCTCGAGGTCGTCTGGCCGGACGGGACGACGCAGACTGTGCCGGTGGACGGGGTCGATCGCGAGATCCGGGTCGAACAGGGCGGCTGAGCTCGACAGGGTTCGGACAGGCACCGGCGAGAGAGCGGGGAAGCGGTCGAGATTCGACGAGTCGTCGATGTCGGCGATGCGATAGGCTGTCGACAGGACCGAACTTCGACCGTATCGCCCTGCAGGGACCTCGCCATGACATCGATTCCAATCCTCGCGGCAGGATCCGTTTTCCCGGCGATACTCTTCGCATCGCTTCTCGCGCAGCACCTAGATCCCAGGATCTTCATCGACTGCCATGACGTGGCGCCCGGTATCCCGGCCTGTAGCGGCAACCCACCTCTGGCCTCGGGCAGGATCGCCTTCGTCGCCCAGCCGGGTCCGGATCAAAGGCCGGAGATCGCCCAGATCGCCCGGCTCGACGCCGAGGGCGTCTGGCATCCGGAGAGCGTGGGCCGGCTCGGGAGCCCCAAGTGGTCGCCTTCGGGCCGCTTCCTGGCTTGGGACCGTTGGAGACCCTTCCATCCCCCGATGGCCTACGCATGGCCCGATCGCGCCCTGGTGACGGACGCGGAGGGGCGTCCGCTCGAAGCCTACGAGGCTGCGCGCCTCGATGTGGCCGGCCTGCCCTTCCTCTCGGCCCAGCAGAGCGCGGAGGGTGTCGAGTCTCTGCTGCTCCGCGACTCGACGAACCTGATCGCGCTGCCTCTGCCCTCCGGCCGACCCCGGCGCATGCCGATCCCTCCCGGCTGGGTACGATCCTTCGACTGGCTGCTCTCCGACGACGGCAGCCTGCTTGCACTGCGGCATCTCCGGTCGCGACAAGATCCCGAGAGGCCGCAGCATCCTGCAATCTGGGAGCGTTGGTGGGACGGCGCCTGGGAAGGGATGGCCTTACAAGATACGGGTCCGTCTCCGAACATGCAGCTATTCGACTGGTCTCTCGATGAGCGCTGGTTGCTGGCGGCAGAGATCGGGCACATCTACTCGAACTCGCAGCCGCGATACTACCGATTCGTGCGAATCGACCGGTCGACCGGAGGGACGGCACACCTTTCTCTTCGAGCCACGGAGATTCATGTGCTCTTTGCCCGCGGTGCCCATTGGAGGCCCTGGAGACCGGATGGCGGCAATCAACTCATCATCCCGGGCATGCCCGAGGACGGATCGCGATCCGACGGGACTCGAGGAGAGATCAGCCGACTGGCACTGGTCGATCTGGACGATGCCAGCCTTCGCTGGCTCACGGACGAGCGGCTGCTCGCAACGTCTCCCGCCTGGTCGCCAGACGGTCGCCGCGTCGCCTTTGCTGCTATAGAGTCCGAACGCGAACTCCCGGGAGCATGGCCCATGATGGGCCTCCGCGATACCTTCCAGGCCCGACGCGGCATGGCCTTGTACCTGCTCGATGTCGAGTCGGGTGGACTCCGCCAGATCACCGAGCCCGGCGAGGCTTGGGACAGCGGGCCGGAGTGGTCTGCCGACGGGAGCCGGCTGCTCTATCAGCGAGGGTTCGACCCGTCAGAAGGTGATTCGAGCTTGTCGACTCGGTACCAGGTGCGCGTATGGATGCTCGCCGACGGCAGCGACGAATTGCTCCTCGATCACGTCGATTCTGACTGGGCGTGGTGGGAAGGAGGACGCTGATCTGCAGCTCTTGGAGACGGCAAAGGGCCTATTCGATGCGGGCTCGAGCGACGTCGAGGTGATCGAAGTGCTGATCGAGGGTCAGCACGGGGACGTCGAGGCGCCGTGCCATGGACGCGATGAGCGCGTCGGTTAGGGGTACGGTGATCCCGCGTCGGCGCAAGGCCTGGAGGCTGTGTCCGGCGGATTGCCAGTCCTGGCGGTTGGTATCGCGATAGGGGACCGCGGCCATTACGCGTTCCAATTGCATCGATTCGCGTCGCCCCTTTACACCTTGAAGCAGCTCGGCGAGCACCGGCCCGACGAGGATCGAGGCGTCGTGCTCGATCAGCGCTTCGACGCGATCGCTGATCGAATTCTGGCCCGGGCGGAAGTAGGCGATCCAGGCCGAACTGTCGATGATGGTATCAGTCATCGATCGCCCGGACTTCTTCGATCTCGGCTGCGCGCAAACTGGCCCAAGTGTCATCGATATCGAAGCGGTCTCGGAGACCGAGCAGTTCCTCCTTGCGTTTCAGACGAACGTACTCGCGTAGCGCCAAACGCACCGCTTCGGTCTTGGTGCGCGCCTGCGTCAGGCTCAGCAGCTCCTCGAAGATGACATCTTCGATGTTGATCGTGGTTCGCATGCTCGTCTCCATGGACTCGGTTGGTGTGTGCTGAATCCTAGCATACACACTGTGCTGGAAGATATGCTCTGGTGTCGGGGGAGCGCTCGGGTGCCGAGCCGCGGCCCAGACGACAGGCTACCAAGCCAAGGTGACGACGACCGGCAAGTGGTCCGATCCGTAGGCCGATCCGGTGCGGGCCGAGAGGGCGGTGAAGTCGGGGCTGTGCCAGACGTAGTCCAGGCGCACCAGGGGCGGCAGGCGCAGGCCGAAGCGCTCGACGTTGGCCGGCCAGGTGGCGCCGAAGCCGTCGCCGGCCTGCTGGTAGGCGTCGCGCAGTCCGCTGGCGCGCATGGCGCGGTAGGCCGGCGAGCGCGTGGGCAGGTTCAGGTCGCCGACCATCAGGGTCGGCAGGCCGGTCGAGGCGGCGCGGGCGGCCAGCTCGGTGGCGTCGGCCAGGGTGTTGGGGTGGGGACGGTAGCTGCCGTCGCCGTAGACCAACGGCACGTCGGTGGGCGGATGGGCGTGGGGCGCCATCAGGACCACCGAGCGGCCGTCGAGCATCAGCGTGGTCTCCAGCTGCGGCCGGCCCGGGCTGCGCTCGGTGCCGAAGAGCCGCGGCTCGCCCAGGGGATGATGGCTGAGCACGCCCTTGCCGCCGCGGTAGATCTGATGCGGGTAGTCGGCCGCCAGGGTCTCGCGCAGCTCGGGTACGAAGGGATCGACGATCTCCTGGATGACGACCAGCTCGGCCCCGGTGTCTCGGATGGCTGCGGCGATGCGCGGCGGGTCGAGGCGGAAGCCGCCGACGTTGAGTGTGGCCACTGTCAATCGGTTGGGTCGGTCGGCTGGCGCTTCGGGGGCGGGCAGGAAGGGCCGGCCGTAGATGCCCAGAAAGAGCAGCGCCACCAGGGCTAGCGCGGCCGCGGTCTTTCGCCAGCCGAGCAGGAGGGCCCCGGGCGCCAGAAACAAGGCTGGGGCCATCCACCACTGGGCGAAGAGGGCCAGGATGGCCAGCGGCCAATGGCGATCGCCGGTGACGCGCCAGGCCAGTTCCAGGCCGATGGCGCCGATGGCGTAGAGGTTGAACAGGAGGATCGCGCCGGAATGCGCGAAGCGGCGGAGCTGGCTCATGGCAACCTGGGAGCAGGGGATCGGGGCCGGCTCATGATAGGCGCCGGCCGGCCTCGATGCACGCCCGAGCGGTCGCCGACTGGCCGACGCTCGCCCGACGCTTGACCAGACGTCGGGGACTCAGCCCTACTCGATCATCCCTCGATCAAGGCCAACAGGCCTTCCTCGTCGAGCACCTCGATTCCCAGCTTCTCGGCCTTGTCCAGCTTGCTGCCGGCCTTCTCGCCAGCCACCACGTAGTCGGTCTTGCCGCTGACGCTGCCGATGACGCTGCCGCCTGCGGCCTCGATGCGCGCGCGGGCCTCGTCGCGGGTCAGGTTGGGCAAGGTGCCGGTGAGCACGAAGCGCAGGCCCTCGAGCGGACGATCCCCGGCATCCTCCTCGCCACCCTCCGGCTGCGGATCGGCCGTCCGCAGACCCTCCGCGCGCAGCTTCTCGACCAGCTGCCGGTTGTGCTCCAGACCGAACCAGGCCTCGACCGAGCTGGCGATCTCGGGGCCGACGCCATCGACGGCCTCGAGATCCCCCTGGCTGGCCGAAGCCAGCGCGTCGATGTCGCGAAAGGCCGACGCCAGGTCGCGCGCCACCGTGCCGCCGACGTGGCGGATGCCCAGGGCTACCAGCAGCCGGCGCAGGGGCCGGTCCTTGCTGGCCTCGATGGCAGCGAGCAGGTTCTCGATGCGCTTCTCGGCAAAGCCCTCGCGCCCGCCCAGGTCCTCGGCCGCGAGCGTGTAGAGGCCGGCCACGTCCTCGATCAGGCCCTCCTCGACGAAGAGCCGGGCCAGCTTGACGCCCAGTCCCTCGATGTCCATCGCCCCGCGGCTGACGAAATGCTCGACCCGCCGGACCAGCTGGGCCGGGCAGGCCGCATTCTCGCAGAAGATGTCGACCGCGCCCTCCGGCTGCACGACCGGGTCGCCGCAGGATGGGCAATGCCGGGGCATCGACCAGGGCTCGGTGCCGTCCGGGCGCAGGGCCTCGACCACGCTGAGGACCTGGGGGATCACGTCGCCGGCCCGTTTGACCAGCACCGTGTCGCCTTCCCGGATGTCGCGCTCGGTGACGTAGTCGGCGTTGTGCAAGGTGGCCTGGCTGACGGTGACGCCGCCGATCTGGACCGGTTCCAGCGTGGCGTGGGGCACCAGCCGGCCGGTGCGCCCCACCCGCACCTCGATGGCCAGGAGGCGCGTGGTGGCCTCCTCGCTGGGGGCTTTGAAAGCGATGGCCCAGCGCGGGTGGTGCGAGACGGCGCCCAGGACCGACTGCATTTCGAAGTCGTCGACCTTGATCACCGCGCCGTCGGCCAGGTAGTCCAGCTCGGGGCGCAGCTCCATCCAGTCCCGGGCGTAGTCGATGGCCGCCTCCAGCCGGTCGAAGCGCTTGCAGTCGGGATTGGTCGGCAGGCCCAAGGCGCGCAGGAAGGACAGCATCTGGTACTGACCGGTGGCGCCCAGGGTCTGTCCGGCGGGCAGGCCGTAGGCCCAAAAGCGCAGCTCGCGTTCGGCGGTGATCGAGGGGTCGAGCTGGCGCAGGCTGCCGGCGGCGGTGTTGCGGGCGTGGATGTAGGCTTCGAGATCCTCTTCCGCGCGTCTGGCGTTGAGCGCGTGGAAGTCGGAGAGGCGCATGAAGACCTCGCCGCGCAGCTCCAGCTCCCCCGGCAGATCGAGACCCGCGGGCAAGGGCGCGTCGGTGGCCGGGATGCGCAAGGGGATGCTGCGCATGGTCCGGATATTGGCGGTGATGTCTTCGCCCACCGTACCATCCCCGCGCGTGGCGGCCCGGGTCAGGACCCCGTCGACGTAGCGGATGGCCACCGCGATGCCGTCGATCTTGGGTTCGACGACGAAGGACAGGTCCTCGAAGGCGATCTCCTCGGGCAGGCGCCGCGCCACCCGCTCGCCCCAGGCCCGCACGCCATCGGCGTCCATGGCATTGTCCAAGGAGAGCATGGGTTCGTCGTGGCGGACCTTCTCGAAGCGCTCGGCCGGCTCGGCCCCCACGCGCTGCGTCGGCGAGTCGGCCGTCACCAGCTCGGGATGCTCGGCCTCGATCTCCTGGAGTGCCTGCACCAGGGCGTCGTACTCGGCGTCGCGGATCTCCGGATCGTCCAGCACATAGTAGCGGTAGGCATGGTGCCGGATCTGCCGGCGCAGCGCCACGGCGCGCGCGGCCGGATCGCTGGATTGGGCCATGGACTGTCTCCGAAGGGGGCACTTGCGGGTTAAGGCTAGTATGCCACAGGTCCTGGCAGGAAAGCGAACATTTGTGCGGTGTACTAGAGGGTGGCAGAAACGTCTGTCGAGCGTCGTAGAGCATTTCCATAACCACCGGGACGAGCCGCGGAGCATGATCAGAGAAGGGATCGTCGGCGATGAACATCGAAGCCAAGGGCCGACTGGCCAGAATCGCCACGAGGCGCCGAGGAGTGCTTGTCAGCCGATTCCTTGCTGTCTGGCTCGCTGGGTTGTTTCTGCTCGGATCGTTGCTGACGGTGAGCCGGTTGCCCGACGCAAGCGCCCAGCCTCGGCAGAGCGACTGCCTGCTTCGTGCTCAGCGCGATCTCGTGCCGAATCCGGTCCCGCAGGGCTCGACGGCCCGGGTGACCATCAGCCTTCAGCAGGACTGTCCGATTCATTACTCCCCGGTGCACATCGTGTTCGCGCTCGACATGTCCGAGAGCATGACGGACGAGGCCTTCGACGCAAGCCGCCTCTTCATCCGGACGCTCATCACGATGATGGACCTCCAGCGGGTGACCCGGCTTGGCATCGTGGCCCTGAGCGGGGACACGGAGGTCCGCTGCGAGCTCGGGGCGACATCGACAGAACTGGTCGCTTGCCTGGATGGCCTCGAAGCCTCCGGTCCGAGCCGCCTGGACGAAGGGATCCGCGAGTCACTGGAACTGCTGCGTCGCGGTCGGCCATCGACGCGCGGCGAGGTGGTGGCCGAGACCCTGGTGATCGTCTCGACGGGTCGGTTCGAACCCGATTGCGGGCCGGCCATCGACGAGACCCGTGCCGCCCGTCGTGAGGGTGTCCTTTTGACCAGCCTCTGTGCTGGGGTCGACTGCGATCGTGCCTGTATGATCGAATTGGCCAGCGCAGCGCGATACGCCTTCGGAGACGACGATCCATCCGGTCTTGGCGACGTGCTGGCACAACTTGTGGCTGATTCGCGCATCCAACTCTGGCTCCGCCATCTGAGCTTCACCGAGCAGCTGCCGGAGAACCTTCGATTCCCGACGGGGCAGGACATGCCGCCGAATTGGGATCCGACGACGCGCAGGCTGAGCTGGGAGCAGCTTTTCGTGCCCAGGACAGGAATCACGTTCAGCTTCGACGTCCTGCCGCTCAGCGTCGGCCGATATCCAAGCAGTCTGGACTCACGCGTCGTCTTCACGGACACTCAGAACCGGCAAGGAGAGGTCTCCCTCCCGATCGCGCAGATCGAGGTGCTGCCCGCCAGCTTGCCGATTCATCTCCCCTATCTCTTGTCAGGCCACCACCTGGATGATTGAATCGGAGGGAACCCTGGTCCTGCGCTAGGGTACCCAGCACAAATGGCAGTCGATGTGATCGCGGGCTCGGGCTCGCTGCGAAAGGGTCGAGGGGCCGGCCGGCAAGCGCCGGTGGCTGAGCCTGCCTCCGAGTCGGAAACCGATGCGACCGGGATCGAGCGCGGCTCCGCCGGTGTCGCCTCGGGCGCGTCGGTCGATGGCTCGTCCGATGCGGACCTGGTGACGCGCATGGCCGCCGGCGACCGCGAGGCGCACCGCCTGCTCTACGAACGGCACGCGACCGGCCTCTTGCGCTACCTGATCGGCCGGCTCGGCGGCAACCGCGGCCTGGCCGAGGAGACCCTGCAGGAGGTGATGATCGCCGCCTGGCAGGGCGCGGCCGGCTTCCGCGGCCAGAGCCGCGTGCGCACCTGGCTCTTCGGCATCGCCCATCACCGTGCGGCCAACCTGGTCCGCAAGCGCAAGCGCGAGCTGCTGCGCGAGGATCCAGCCAGCGAGCCTGCGGCGCAGCCAGGAGGCCATCAAGAGTCAGCCGCGGGTCGAGCCTACGCCCGGGCCGACCACCGCATCGATCTGGAACGCGCCTTACGCGCCCTGCCCGAGAGCCAGCGCGCCGCGCTGGAGCTCGTCTTCTACCACGGCCTGTCGGTGGCCGAGGTCGCCGACGTCCTGTCGGTGGCGCCCGGTACCGTCAAGAGCCGCTTGTTCCGCGCCAAGGCCAGCCTGCGCGAGCACCTGGCGCTCCGGGAGGATGGCGACCATGCATGAGCGAATCCGCGGCCTCCTGGCCGAGCATGCCGCGGGCGGACTGGATGCCGAACGGCGGGCGGAGGTCGAAACCCATCTGGCCGGCTGCCCGAATTGCCGCGCCGAGCTGGCCGAATGGCAGGCGCTGGCCGGTGTGCTGACCACCGAGGTGGCCGGTCGTGCCGAGGCCGCGCCGGCCTGGATCGATCCGGAGCTTTCACCCACCGCATCGGTGTCCCGGGAGCCTTCGACAGCCCAGCTGGCCGGACGCCCATGGCCGGCCCTCCTGGTCCTCGGCTTGGGCATTGGGATCTTGCTCATCGCGGGTCTCGGACGATTCGAGGATCCGACCGACCGCTGGGTCCAGCATGGCGTGGAGGGTGACGTGAGCGGGCAGATTCTCGGCGGTTTCGACGCTTCCGGGCCAGGGGCTCTCGACGGGGCGGGGGGCTCCTCCGAAGCCGACACCGAGGAAGCGCTCCGCATCGACCGGCTGCCGACCCCCATCACTCGTGCGGGGGATCCGATCGACGGCCTTGGCCTGGATGGCAGCCACGACGCCAACCTGCTCGCCCTCGCCCGAGCGGCCGACAGTGGCGCCACCGCGAGCCGGGGCGCCACGGCGGAGGCTGGGCCGGCGTCGATCGCGGGGGATGCGGTAAGTCGCTCACCTTCGGTCTCCACCTCCACAGCACCCGCCGCAACCGCCAACCCGACTCCCGCTCCGGACGACGGGCGCAGCGGCTTGGGCCGATCGTCGCCCGAGCCCAGCGAACCGCCACCGGCCACCGCGACGACGCCGCCGACCGCCACGAGCATCGTTCTGCCATCGGCCACCGCCAGCCCGACCCGGGTCACCACCGCCATCCTCCATGGCCGGGTCCATGGCCCGGACGGCTACCCGCGGGCCGAGATCCCGATCCTCGTCGAGCGCATCGATTCCGCGGGCGAGCGCTACGAGCTCGCCACCGACATCGAGGGCCGCTATGCCTTCGAATTGCCGCCCGGGAGCTGGATCCTGCATGCCGAGGCCCCGGCCTACCAGCTGATGTGGCATGCCGGCCGGCCAAACCCTCTGAGCGCCGACCCCATCGAACTGCTGGCCGGCGACGAGCAGCAGGCCGACTTCTTCCTCGAGCCGCATCCCGCCGCGCGCATCGAAGGCCAGCTGCTCGACGAGCGCGGGGATCCGATCCCGCGCGCGCTGGTGATGGCCGCGTACCCCCACGACCCCACCGTGCCCGACGCTTCGCCGCGACCCGTATGGTCGAGCTTCACCCACGACGACGGCCGATTTGCCTTGGCCCTGCCACCGGGCGCCTGGTACCTGGCCGCCATGCCCGACTGGCGCGCAGCCGAGCCGAGCTGGTGGGGCGGTGACGGGAGCTTGGAAGAGGCGGACCAGATGGGGCTGTCGGCCGACCGGGTACCGGAGATCGTCTGGCAGCTCGACCGGCCCTGATCGCGGCTTCGCGATGTACATGGAACCAATCTCCACTCTTGGGCTACCCACCTGAGACAGAGGACTCGAGGGGCGATGCGCCGGAGACCTGGCGATCGACCCGGACCCTTCGAACAGGGATGGAGGCATGAGGATGCGAGCGACGATGCAACGGGAAACCCATTTCGGAGTTGAGCGAAGGGCGATGGGTCGATCCCCGCTCGTCGCTCGCGTGCTGATACTGACCGGCCTCATGCTAGCTTCCGTGCTGGCGGGCCTCTGGACTCCAAGCACGTCGCCTACCAAGGCCCAGGGCCATGAGAGCAGCTGTGTGACGAGTAGCCAGCGCTCGCTTCAGCCCAGCCACATCGCGCTGGGCGAGGCGCTGACCATCACGCTGCGCCTACAGGCAAGCTGCCCGGACAGCGCCACTCCCTTCCACGTCGTGTTCGTGGTCGACGCTTCGGGGTCCATGGCAGGTCATCGTCTCGACGAGACGCGCGCCGCGCTCGAGGACGCGGTCGCGCGCCTTGACCTCCCCGACCATCCAGAGACCCGAGTTGGCGTTGTCGCCTTCGACGATGGGTCTCGAACGCTTTGCGAACTCACGAACGATCGGGCTCGAGTGAATGCATGTCTCGACGCGCTCGAGGCCAGCGGTGGCAGTGCCATCGATCTGGGAGTGCTGGAAGGACTGATGGTATTGCGAGCCGGCCGGCAACTCGCCCAGAGTCAGATCATCAACGAGATCATGATCGTGCTATCGGACGGAGCCAACAGTTCGGGCTGTCAGGCGGTATTGCAGGCAGCTCAACAGGTCAAGAGTCAAGGCATCCTCTTGATCTCCGCATGCATCGGCGATAGCTGCGATGCCGCCTGCCTTCGCGAGGTCGCGAGCAGCGCCCGCTACTTCTATCCCGAGCTCGACGACGATGCCATCGCGAGCAAGCTCCTGGAGATCCGCGGGCAGGTGACGGGCATTCGACAGCTGGCGGTGACCGATCGGCTGCCTCCGAACATGCGCTACCTTGCCGATAGTGCGAATCCGCCGGCCAGTTTCGAAGCGTCCACGAACGAGCTGTCTTGGCGGCAGAACTTCATACCGGCCGATGGCATCACCTACAGCTTCCAGATCGAGCCCTTGGAGATCGGGACTCATCCGACCAGCCTCGAGGCACGCGCGGACTTCCGTGATGGTCAGAACGGCATCGGTAGCACGACCTTCCCGATCGAGGATGTGGTCGTATCGAGGGGGGCTCCGACGCCGACCCCGGATCCGGTCCCGGAACTGGTGGGCCGGCTCGGTCTCGACAGCCACCACCTGGCGCTCGGTGAGCGGGCGATGGGCGAGTACACCTTGGACTTCGAGCTACCCGAGCCGGCCGGCGACACGCACCTGGCTCTGGTGCTCGACCAGTCGGGCTCGATGGCTGGTCAGTCCATGAACTTGCTCCAGCAAGGGGTCCGGATGATGTTCGACCGACTCGAGCCCGTCGTGACCCCCGAACGCTTCGCTGCCTCGGTGGTGGCCTTCTCCAATGTCACCAAACTGCTCTGCAGCCTGACCGATGACTTCGGCCAGCTGCGTGGCTGCGTGGGCGTACTGAATGCCGCTGGTGGCACGGCCATCGACATCGGCATCGACGCCGGACTGGATAGTCTGCGCGCGGGCCGTCCTTGGGATGGCGGCGAAGATCTGGTGATCTTCTCCGATGGTGCCAACAATCGAGGTTGCGACGCGGTCCAGGCAGCCGCGGACCGGGCCAAGTCCGAGGGCGTGGTGGTCCACGGTGTCTGCCTGGGAGATGCCTGCGACGAGGCCTGCATGCGCAGCGCGGCATCGAGCCCGCGGCATTACTTCAAGGTCGACGATGCCGGGAATCTGCCTGCCACATTCGGTGGCATCGCCGAGGACCTCCTGGCGCGGCGCGGCGTGGAAACCGTCGACCTCGAACTCTCCGTGCCCGAGCACCTGGCGCTGGTGCCGGAGGGCTTTTCGATCGAGCCGGACGAGCAAGGCGAGCGGATGGCGAGCTGGTCGCTACCGCGCATGCCGGCCGGCGGGCTGGCGCTGCAGTTCGAGGTCGAGGCCCTTGGCCCGGGCGACGCGATCGTCGAGATGGGTGCCACCATCCACCGCCTGGACGAGCAGCCGCTGCGCGATGAGCGGGTTTCCGAGCCGGTCGAAGTGCCCGGCACGCCCACGCAGGCCACGCCCACCCCGCCCGATCCGGGCGAGACGCCCACGCCCACCGAGGAGGACCGGCCGACCTACGAGACGCCGGATGGCGGGACGATCTACCTGCCGCTTCTCTTGCACGAGGCCTGCCCCGGCGGATCGTCGAGCGACCTGGTGTTGGTCTTCGACAGTTCGCTGAGCATGGCCGAGCGCTTCGGGTCGCATGGCAGCAAGCTCGACGCCGCCAGGGAGGGCGCGGCTGCGCTCGTCGCGCGCTTGGGAGCGGAGGACCGCATCGCACTGGTCGCCTTCGATGCCGAAGCGCGGACGCTCCAGGACTTCACCCGTGACGCCGACTCGCTGCGTGCTGCCCTGGCGGAGATCGAGTTGGCCCGGGGCACGGCCATCGATGCCGGCATCGATCGGGCCACCGAGCTGCTCTTGGCCAGCCCGCGGGAGGCCATGGCCGAGGGGGTGATCGTCCTGATCAGCAACGGACGGGCGCTGGAGTCGGATCCGGAGGCGGCCGTCGCCGCCGCCGACCGAGCGCGGGGTTACAAGCTGAAGATCCGCGCCGTCGGCCTGGGCCGCGAGGTGGATGAGCCCACTCTGCGGGCCATCGCGGGGAGCGAGGAGGACTATCGGCGGGTCGAGGAGGCCGGCGAGGCGCGCCGGGCGCTCGATCGGCTGGGCCGCGACCTCGAGTGCTCGCTGGAGAGCTTGTGGGGCCGCCGCTGAACGAGCCCTCACGGGCCGGCGGCCGCCCGGTCAGCGGTCGCCGGCGCGGAGGCCGATCAAGCGCGCCATGTCCGCGGGCAAGGGTGCTTCGAAGGTGAGACGGTCCGGATCGGGACCAGGCCACGGCTGGACGGGATCGTCATCCAACGCGAAGTCGAGTCGCGCCAGGTGCAAGGCCTGCCGGCGGATGGGCAGCTGGCGGGCCAAGCGCTCGGTCCAGCCCTGCTCGATGAACTCGAGGAAGAGGGTCTCGTCGGGTCCGTAGATCTTGTCGCCGGTCACCGGATGGCCGATGTGGTAGGCGTGGGCGCGGATCTGGTGCTTGCGGCCGCTGCGCGGGAGAACCCGCGCGAGGGTCAGAGGCCGGCCGGCCCGCGCAGGGTCTCGACCGCCCGGGACCTGACCGGTCCGGATCGGCTCGAAGCGCGTGAAGGCGGGTTTCGCGTCGAGATGCCGATCTGGTTGCCCGTCCGGACTTGCGACGGGCTCGGTTCCCACCGTGACGCGAATGCGCACCGCGCTCTCGGGATCGGGGCCCAAGGGCGCGTCGACCTCGACCGGCTCGTCCAGCCGGCCGTCCAGGATGGCCAGGTATTGGCGCGCGACGCGACGCTCCTGCACCGCCTTCTGTAGCCGGCTAGCCAGCTCGGCATCCTTGGCCAGGACCACCAGGCCGCTGGTCTCGCGATCGAGCCGGCTGACCAGGTGGAGCCGGTCGAGTCCGGTGTGCTCGCGGCAAGCGCCGACCAGGCTGGAGCGCGGCCCGCGCTTGCTGGGATGGCAGACCAGCCAGCCAGGTTTGTCGATCACCAGGAGATGCTGGTCCTCGTGGACGATCCAACCGGCCAGCTCATCCGGCTCGACCGAGGGCGGCTCTGGACCGAAGGGATCGGGGCGGCCCGGCCGGACGTCGGGCGTGGGGTCGGTGGCGCCCGGAGGCTGGTCCACGCCTCAGTCCAGGCCCGGGTAGAGTCGCTGGTAATGGGCGCGGTGCTCGGCCACCAGGCGAACATAGCGACGGGTCTCGGAAAAGTCGATGATCTCGGCGAAGCGGTCGATGTCGCCACCGGAGGCCTGCCACCAGCGCTGGGCGTTGCCAGGGCCACCGTTGTAGGCGGCCAGGGCTGGCCACTCGCGGCCGTCGAAGCGATCGAGCTGGGCATCCAGGTAGGCCGCGCCAAAGCGCAGGGCCAGGCGCGGCTCGTGCAAGTCCGAGGGCGCGAAGCCGGTCTCGCCCAGCCAGCCGGCCACCTGGCGGCCGGTGTCGGGCATCACCTGGGTCAGGCCCAGGGCGCCGGCCGAGGATCGCGCGCCGGCGTCGAAGAGGCTCTCCTGTCGCACCAGGGCCATGAGCAGGGTCGGCGGGATGTCGTGCGCGTCGGCCGCGGCGATCAGGTCCTCGCGATGAGCCGCCGGGTAGGCCAGGCGCCAGAGCCAGGCCGGTGCCGCCGCGCGGCGGGCGGCCGGCGCTCGCCGGAGGGCCGAGGTGGCCGCCGAGATCGACAGGTCGTGCAGGTCCAGCTCGGATGCCGCCTCGGCGAGTGCGGCCAGGCCGGCCGGGTCTCCCGAGAAGGCCGAGAGCGCGCGCCGGCCGTCGCGCCGCGCCGCGCGGGGCTCGCCGATGGCCAGCCAGGCGGCGGCGCGCAGCAGCTCACGGCGGCTGGCGACCGTCTGACGGGCCGCCGCCAGGTCGCCGGTCATGCCCAGGTCGGCCAGCCAGGTGGCCAGCGCGGCGGCCGGGTCCGGGTTGCCGGCCCGACCCTCCGGCTCGGCCAGGAGCATCTCGCCGGAGCGCTGGTTGCGGGCCCGGGCGCGCATGCCATAGAAGCCATCCGGGTTGCTGACGATGGCCAGCTGCCAGGCCTCGCGCGCTGCGGCCGGATCGCCGGCGTCCCAGCGTGCGCGGCCCAACCAGTAAGCCGCGCGGGCCCGCTCGTCGTCGGGTGCCTCCGAACGGGCCAGGCCGGTCCAGCGCGCCTCGGCCTCGGCGGTCTGGCCATCGCGCCAGAGCCCCAGGCCGGCCTGGAAGCGTGCCTCCGCCGCGCGGGCGTCGGCCGGCCTGCGGCTGGCCATCGAGTCGAAGGCCGCGGCCGATGCGCTGGCCCCGTCCAAGGCCTCCAGCAGCCAGGCGCGCTGCCAGAGCGCGTCGGCGACGCGGTCGCCGGCCGGCCAGGACTCGGCCAGCGCGCCGTAGGCGTCGATCGCCTCGCGGTCGCGCCCGGCGCGGTCCAGCGCCCGAGCGCGCTGCCAGGCGATCTCGGGCGCCAGCGCGTCCTGCGCGCGCCCGGCCAAGAAGTCGTCGGCCA